>CP099650.1:1246878-1870318 GCA_024123915.1 Oxalobacteraceae bacterium OTU3CAMAD1
TTACTACTTCTTCGCGCCGATCAACCCCTGCTGCAGGGCCGACTCGCTGTACCGCACGATCGTGGGCCGCTCGACCAGCGTGACCGGACCGTATGTCGATCGCGGCGGTGTGCCGCTGACCTCGGGCGGGGGCACGATTCTGCTCAGCACCCACGGCAATGTGATCGGTCCCGGCGGCGGCAGCGTGTTCACCGATGCGGGCAACAACAACCGGCCGACCTTCGTTTATCACTATTACGATGGCAATAACGGCGGCGCGGCGACCTTGGGTATCAATCCGCTCGGCTTCACTGCGGATGGGTGGCCGTTCGTGATCGCGAACTAGGTCGCCGGTTTCGTGTGGACGCATGCGCCGTCGGCGGCGCATGCATGGCGGATTACGGCGTGCGTAGGCATTCGTCTAAATCACGTAGGGCGGATTAGCGAAGCGTAATCGGCCAATGCATGCGCCGTCAACGACGCACGCATGGCCGATTACGGCGTACCGCCTAATCCGCCCTACGTGGTTCCGTGGAAGATGTCACTTGTAACTGAGGATGACCAGGGATACGGCCTGGCGCGGCAGTTGCATCTTTACCAGGGCGCTACCGTTTTGCGTTTTTACCGTCGACGTGGCGCCTACTTGCGCCAGTTCGCTGGCTTTCTGGAGCTCGGCGATTTGCGCCGGTGTCGGATTGGCCGGCTTGCCCATGCGCTTCCATGCGGTGTAGGAATTGCTGGTGTCGTTGTCGACGCGGAAATGGCGCAGCCGCACCTGCTTGGCGGGAATGCCGGCGATGCGCAGTTCCACCGGCGAGCCGGCGTCGATGACGTCGTCGTCGTGGTAGTTCCACACCATCACCGCGATGCTGTTTTTGTCCCGGGTCGCCAGCGCGTTGATGTCGGTGCGCGGGCCGCGCACGCCGTCGGCCATGATGCGCGCCGCGTCGTAGGCCCGGTCGCCGCCGACCGCCACCCGCTCGCCCTTCATCATGCCGAACATGCGGAACACATTCAGCACCGGCTTGTTGACGCCGTTGGTGGCGAGGTCGCGGAAACCGGCGAACCAGGGCTGGTCTTCGAACTCGAACGACCAGTTGACGGCGCCGATCAGATTGACGCCGCGCCTGGCCGCCAGATCGAACTCGCGCGCGATCGAGGCCGCCGTATAGCTCGAATACAGGGTGCCGTTGCGGTAGGCGTTTTCCGGATTGGTCTGCATGCCGCAGGCGGCGCAGCCTTCGGGATCGGATTCGCCGATGATCACTGGAACGCCTTTGAGCTCGGGATATTTCTCCACCAGCGCGAAGCCCTCGTCGAGGCGCTTGAAATGCATGTTCATGCCCATGCGCACCATGCCGTCGACCAGCTTGGGCGAGCCCTTGGCGTGGAAGGCGACGAAGTCCAGCGGCGAGCCGGTCTTGCCGGTCGCGTAGTTCTTGCCGCGCAGGGCGTGCTCCAGGAAATCGTCCATGAAGCGTCCCGCGCCGGCCGTGTGCGGTCCGCCCATGCGCGCCGTCGGCAGCGCGCGCTTGACGGCGTCGGCGGCGTAGTCGTACATCTTGAAGTATTCGAGCTTGGTGTCCGGCGCGATCAGGTAGTGCCCGTCCGGCTCGTTCCACACTTCCCAGTACCAGCTCTCCACTTCCTTCTGCCCGTAGCGCGCCACGCTGTGCTTGACCCATTGGTAGATCAGCTCGGACCACTTGTCGTAGTCGTTGGGCGGCGTGGCCCAGCCGGTCATGATTTCCTCATAGCGCGTGCCCGGCTTCCACTGGTGCTGATAAGGGTGCGGACGCTGCGACAGCGCCTGCGGCATGAAGCCGATCTGCGCCAGCGGCTTCATGCCGCGCTCGATATAGGTATCGAAGATCTGGTCGACGATGGTCCAGTTGTAGACCGGCTTGCCGTCCTTGTCCTCGCTGTACATATCGGTGGAACCCCACTTGAGCGCGTAACTGCCGTCGCCCGAGGTCATCAGGTTGTGGGCGCGCACATACACCGGGACCGGGCTCAGCGCGGCGATATCGCTGAGCAGCTTCTTGCCGTTGGGCGCGGTGGTGTAGTTGGGTTCGTCGTAGCCGAACCAGGCCCAGATCGGCGTCATCGGCCCCTGGACCTTGGCCGCGTCGACGGTCAGCTTGACCGGGGCCGGGGTGGACGGGGAAAGCGTGGCGGCAACGCACAGCTGCGCGCCGGCCGCGAGGCTCAGGGCGGTAAGTAGTCTCTTCATATTATTCTCTCGTCGGAACGGGGTTGTTGGGCGACGGTAGGCCGATCCGGCGCGCCGGTCCAATGAAATTTCCACCAGCTGACATATCGAATCGGATATCGGCGCGGCGGAATTTGGCATTGTGTCGGCGCGCACGGAACGCGCCCGGCCGCCCCGTGTCAAACAGGATTTACGCAGGGAGGCCACGATGAGCGCATCCAATTCCACCACCACGCCGGACCTCGCCGCCGTCAAGCAGCGGCAGCAGGCGACCTGGGCCAGCGGCGATTTCGCCGTGGTCGGCGTCACGCTGCAGATCGTCGGCGAGTCGCTGGCCGAGGCGGTCGATCTGCGCGCCGGCGAAAAGGTGATTGACATCGCCGCCGGCAACGGCAACGCCACCCTGGCGGCGGCGCGCCGCTTCGCCAGGGTGACGTCCACCGATTATGTGCCGGCCTTGCTGGAGAAGGGGCGGGTGCGCGCCGCCGCCGAGGGGCTGGAGGTCGAGTTCCGCGAGGCCGACGCCGAAGACCTGCCGTTCGCCGATGGCGCGTTCGATGTCGCGCTGTCGACGTTCGGCGCCATGTTCGCCCCCGACCATGCGCGCACCGCCGGCGAGATGCTGCGCGTGGTGCGCGGCGGCGGCCGCATCGGGCTGGCCAACTGGACGCCGGCCGGCGTCATCGGCCAGCTCTTCAAGGTGGTCGGCGCGCATGTGCCGCCGCCGGCCGGCGTGCAGTCGCCGCTGCTGTGGGGGACGGAGGCGCACCTGCGCGACTTGTTCGGCGACCAGGCCGAACGCATCGACATCGCGTCCAGGAGGTTCAACTTCCGCTACGCTTCCCCGCAGCATTGGTTGCAGGTCTTCCGCGACTACTACGGCCCGACGTACAAGGCCTTCGCCGCGCTCGACCCGCCAGGCCGGCAGGCGCTCGAACGCGATCTGCTCGACCTGCTGGAGCGGGTGAACATCGCCGGGCCGTCGTCGCTGGTCGCGCCGGCCGAGTATCTGGAGGTGGTCATCACCAGGAAGGGCGCGGCGAGCTAAGTACGGCTAGTACAGATCGTGCCGTACCGAATGATCGTAGTGCTGGTTGATCTGTTCGATCTGCGCGTCGTCCATAGTCGCTTGGGCATGATCGCGTTTGCCGAGCGCGGCGATTATCTTGCCAATACTCGGCAATGCGGCGGGAGCAAGCTGCGAATCGGCGCGCCATAGTTTCGCGCGGTTGACGGCCTTGCCGCAGTGGAGCAGCACTTGATCGATGCGGACCACGGTCGCGGTCTTCGGCAGGCGCTCGCCTTCGGACAGCCGCGCCAGCAATGCCGGATCTGTCGACAGCTCCCCCCTGCCGTTTATGCGCATAAAAATCTCCAGTCCCGGGAAGATGAACAACATGCCGAGGCGGCCGTCCTGTTGGAGGTTGCGCAGCGACTCGATGCGGTTGTTGCCCGGCCAATCGGCGAAGGCCACCGTGTGCGCATCGAGCGCATGCACGAATCCGGCGGGCCCGCCGCGCGGCGACGCGTCCAGCCCTTGTTCGCTGCCCGTGGCCAGGCAAAAGAACGTCGCCGCGTTCAGATACTCCAGGTGGAAATCGACCAGGTGGTCCAGTACCGCTTTCTGGATCATCTCCGAGGGCGGGGCGTACAGGGCCTCGAGGTCGACGGTCGCGTGGTTGATGGCTGTCTTGTCTGTGGTTTCTGGTAAATCGCCGGCTGTGCTCATGGTCTGGCTCCCTGGTTACTCAAGGCTCCAGATTAAAACGATTTTAGTGGCGGCTGTACACCATTGGTGCCATTCAATGTCAAAATGCGGCCATGCCCAAGATATCCATCAATCGCCATGCCAGCAATTCCTCGGAAGGCCCGGTGCTGTTCGTCGCCGAGGGGAGCCAGGAGGAAGAACTGGTCACCGAGGCGCACCGGCATTCCCGGGGCCAGTTGTTCGCGTCGATGCAGGGGCTGTTGTCCGTCGGAGTGGAGACCGGTGTCTGGATCGTGCCGGCGATCCACGCGGTGTGGCTGCCGCCGCATCATCTCCACTCGGGGCGGTCGCATGGGCCGTTTCACGGCTGGAGCGCGTACATCGCGGAGGAAGCGTGTCATGATTTACCCCGGCAACCTTGCACGATCCGCACCTCGGGCCTGCTGAGGGAAGCGGTGCTGCGCGCTAGCACTTGGCCGGAAGGGGCGTGGAGCGAGCAAAAGCGGCGCATCGCGGAAGTCATCCTCGACGAGATCAGGACCCTGCCGGTCGAGCCCTTCGGCCTGCCGCTGCCCACGGATGCGCGGCTACAAAAAATCGCCCAGGCACTGATCAAGGACCCGGCCGACGATCGCGACCTGGACAGCTGGGCCGCTTGGGCGGCCATCGGCGCGCGCACCTTGAGCCGGCGTTTCGTCGCCGAGACCGGATTTAATTTTACCGCCTGGCGGCAGCGGGCCAGATTGATGCGGTCGCTGGAGATGCTTGCCGAGGGTATGCCGGTGCAGGCTGTCGCCTTCGACCTGGGCTATTCCAGCGCGAGCGCCTTCATCAGCGTGTTCAAGCGGACCTTCGGCCAAACGCCCACTGCTTACGGGCGCGGACGCTGACACTCGCCGTTTTTAGTGTCGGTATCTATAGGACAGCGGCGGTCGGCCGCGCCCGCGTCAGCACCAGCCGTTGTTGCGATACCAATTCACGGTGTCGGCGACGGTTTGTTCAAGCGGCCTGAACTTCAGTGCCAGTTCGCGCTCGCTCTTGCTGTGGTTGAAATGGGTGCGCCCGGCTTCCTTGACCATCAGCCGCACGGTGGCCATGCTGAGCAGGACGGGCCGGCCGCTGATCCGTGCGTACATTTCCTGCACCGCCGCCAGCGCGTACAACAGCGGCAAAGGCAAGGCGCGCGTAGGCGTTTTGACGTTGGCGATCTTGCCCAGCAACGGCACCAGTTGGCGCATCGTCATGTGGCGTCCCGCCGCCAGATAGCGCTCTCCGCGCTGCCCTTGCAGCGCCGCCGCGAGATGCGCCTGCGCCACGTCGCGCGCGTCGACCACCGAAAAACTGCCGGGCACCAGACCCGGCAATTTACCGCGCACGACGTCGTTGACGAATTGTCCGGAGGAGGTCGGGCCGATGTCGGCCGGCCCCCACATCCAGCCGGGCAGCACGAGGCTGGCATGCATGTCCGGGTGGCGCGTCAGGAAACGCAGCACGGCGTGATCGGCCAGGATCTTGCTGCGGTAATAATCGTCGGCGTCGCCCAGCGCGCGCAGGCAGGTTTCGTCGATGGGTGCGCCCGGCTCGCCATTGAGCACGCCGATCGACGAGGTCTGGACGAAACGCCGGACGCCGGCGGCATAGGCCTGTTCGATCAGCGCTTCGGTGCCATCGACATTGATGCGTTTGAGTTCCTGCCAGTGGCTGCCGCCCTTGTAGTTGTCCCGAAAGAAGGCCGCTGTGTGAAACACGACGTCGCATCCTTGCAGCTTGGCGGCGAAGGCGGGCACATCGGCCATGTCGCCCACCACCAGCTCGACTCCCGCCAGCTCCGCGAATTGTTGCCGGCCCTTGTCGAACGAACGCACCAGCGCCTTGACGGCGACGCCGCGCCAGACCAGTTCGCGTACCAGGTTGTTGCCGAGCAGTCCGGTGGCGCCGGTGACGAAGGCGGTTTTCAGTGTGGGGCTATTTTTCATGTCGAATAGATTTCAAAGTTCAGTTGAAATCTAGTTTGACGGATGGAAATCCAGATGTCAATTGATATCTGGATTTTGCGCTATCTGGAGTTCGTGTGATATCGTGCCGCCATGACTGAATCGACACCGAGAAAGCGGTTGAGCCGCGAGGAAAGCCAGGCACAGACCCGCGCGCGTCTGATCGAGACCGCGCGCCAGCTGTTTGTCGAGCGCGGCTATGGCGGAACCTCGATCCGCGATATCGCCGATGGCGCCGGCTACTCGCAGGGCGCGTTCTACTCGAACTTCGCCAGCAAGGAGGACGTGCTGTTGGAATTGCTGAAAGGGCATATGGAGGCCGAGGGCGCGCAGCTTTCCGCAGTCATGGAAAGCGACGGGCGCGCGCCCGAACAGCTATTCGCGGAGCTGGAATCGTGGGCGGCCACCCTCAACCGCGACGCCAGCTGGTCCATGCTGTCGATCGAATTGCAGCTGCACGCCAACCGCAGCCCGACGTTCGCGGCCAAGTACCAGACGGTGTGGGATGCGCACCGGGCCAGGCTCGGCGGCGTGGTCGGCAAGCTGTTCGCGACCCTGGGACGCACGCCGCCGGCCGAACCGGAGGAGCTGGCCGCCGCCTTCATGGCGCTGGCGCACGGGCTGGCGCTACAGGCCGGGGGAACCCGGCCCGATCCGGCGGGACGGTTGATCCTGATGTTTCTGCGCGGGTTGATCGATAGCGCGGAAGAGCGCGGCGCGGCGCGTTAGCGGTCGCCGTCCGTACGGTCGCCATCGCGGCGGCTTATCCCGTGTCGGCCTGCCGTGCTTGCAGCTGCTCGCGCAGCTGGTGCGCGCTCGAATGGGTGTAATCCTTGTGGAATTCGTTCTTAATCAGCGCCTTGACGTGCGGATCCATAAATGACCGCAGCGCGCCGAGGAACTGCGGTGAGGCGGAGACGACCAGTTGGTCGAAGCGCCCTTCCTGATGCCCTTTCAACAGGTAGTTGGAAATATCCTTGGCAAATTGCTCGGCCTCCTGCTCGGCGGGTGTGTGCGCCGGCTGGTAGGCCTTGTTGGGGGCGCCGACCTTGCCGTTGTGCGCGAATCCGACACCCTGGGTCCCTCCGATGTTGTGGCCGCTGTTGGTCGCGGCGGTCGGGCCGATTTTGTCCGACTCCGTCTCCAGCACGCGCAGACGCACGGCCGGATTGATCATGTCTTCGATTTCCTGTAATGGCTTGGCCGGGTCGGACTCGGCGAACAACCTTGCCCTGCCCGCATTGGCGGCGAGAATCCATGTGGTTTGCATGCTGGCTCCTTTCAATAATATCTATCGTCAGTTGATGCGTGGCGCTGCGAAACCAGTATAGACGCGGCTAAAAAATGGTGGCGCTCGTCCCGCGCGCGGACGCGGCTCAGGCGGACCGCAACTCGCCGTACAGCGCCAGGTACTCCTGGCTGAGCTTGTGGTTGCGGTCGAGGTGGATCATGGGCAGGTTGCGCTCGTGCGATTCGCGGATGCGGATCGAGCTCGACAGCTTGTTGTCGAATACCGGCAAGCCTTCCTCCTTCAGCTGTTCGACCATGCGCTGCGGCAGCAATGCCCGGGGTTGAAATTGGTTGACCACGATGCCCTCGATGTCCAGGTCGGCGTTGTGGTCGGCCTTGATCTCCTTGATGTTATTGATCAGCGTGTACAGGGCCTGGCGTGAGAAATCGTCGCAGTCGAACGGGATCAGGCAGCTGTCGGCGGCGATCAGGGCGGACTGGCTGAAGAAGTTGTAGGCGGGCGGCGTGTCGACAAAGATTTCGTCGTACTCCTTGCCCAGTTCGCGCAGCAGATCGCGCAGCTTGTAGATCTTGTTGCGTGATTCCAGCTTCGATTGCAGGTCGCCCAGTTCGGGGTGGGCCACGATCACCGACAGGTTGTCGAACGGCGTCGGGTGGACATAATGGCCCGGCGGCTGGGCGAACTGGCTGAAGCTGAGCACTTGTTCGAAGTAGGCGCCCAAGGTCGGCGACACGTCGCGCGCCGCAGCGCCCAGCACGTAGCGGCTGGAATTGCATTGCGGGTCGATATCGATCAGTAGCGTCCGCTTTCCCTGGCTGGCCGCGATGGCCGCGAGGTTCACCGCGATCGTCGACTTGCCCACACCACCTTTTTGATTGAAGATCACCCGTTTCATAGCTCGCCCGTATAGTGATGGAAATGTCATCATTCTAGAGCAAAGACCAAGCCGGGGAATAACTTCGGTCGGACACGATGGGCCTGATGGTTGCCGGGTTGCTAGAATGCGTGCTTCACTCATCCTCTGGAGCCGCAATGACGCGCATTCTTTCCCTTATGCTTGCCGGCCTGTGGAGCTGCGCCGTCATGGCGCAGGATGTGGTCAAGATCGGCGTGGCGGGGCCGCTGTCTGGCGAGATCGCGCATCTGGGCAAGGCGATGGAAAATGGCGTGGCGCTGGCAATCGAGGATTTGAACGCCCGTGGCGTCACCATCGGCGGCCGCAAGGCGGTCTTCGTCATGCAAAGCGAGGATGACGCGGCCGATCCGAAACAGGGTACGGCCGTGGCGCAGAAACTGGTCGACGCTGGCGTGAAGGCGGTCGTCGGCCACGCCAACTCCGGCACCACCGTGCCCGCCTCGCGCATCTACAACGCCGCCGGCGTCGTGCAGATCTCGCCTTCCGCCACCACCCCCGCGTACACCCGGCAGAAATTCGCCGGCGCGTTTCGCGTGGTGGCCAACGACAACATGCTGGGACGCTCGCTGGGCCGCTACGCGGTCAACGAACTGGGCGCGCGCCGGATTGCCGTCATCGACGACCGCTCCGCCTACGGACAGGGCGTGGCGGACGAGTTCATCAAAAGCGCCGAGGCTAGTGTGCCGGGTCTGAAAATCATCGGCCGCGAATTCACCACCGCCAAGGCCAGCGATTTCAGCGCCATTCTGACCCGCATCCGCGCCAGGAAACCGGATCTGGTGTTCTTCGGCGGCATGGACGCCACCGCCGGGGGCGTGTTGCGCCAGATGAAGGCGCTCGGCATGTCACTGCCTTTCATGGGCGGTGATGGCATCTGCACCGAAGCGCTGCCCACGCTCGCAGGCGGGAACTTGCGCGACGACGCCGTCTACTGCGCCGAGGCCGGCGGCATCGATGCCGCGCACGAAAAAGCCGTGGCCGATTTCGTGGCCCGCTTTCACGCGCGCTTCCGCAGCGATATCCAGACCTATGCCCCGCACGCCTACGACGCCACGATGACGGTGGCGGCGGCCATGAGGCAAGCCGGCTCGACGGACCCGGTCAAGTTCCTGCCGGTGCTGCGCCAGATCCAGTATCCCGGCCTGACCGGCACCATTCGCTTCGATGCCAACGGCGATATACGGGATGGCGCGCTGACCGTTTCCACCTACCGCGCCGGCAAAAAAACCAAGCTGGTCGTGCTTCGGTAGTCGAGCGCGCAGTGCGCGCCCGACGAGGGTGGCGCAGTGTAAAGGCTCACACCGCCTGTTACTTGGCACCGCTGCAATTGCCGGCTTTAGCCATTTCAAGCTTCGCAACGTCGGTCTTGCCTTGCTGCTCAGGAATCAGTTCAACGCCCGCGCCGCCGACGAAAGCGCCCATCTTGATGTATTGACGGACGAAGTAGTTTTTGCCGGAATCGACGTTCAGCACCAGGTCGTTCGGCGAGAATTCGGATTCGGTGGACACCTTGATGCTCTTACCGCCTGCTACCTCGGTGTAGAAGAACACGTCCGGCGCGCTTTCGCCGAGGCACTTGCCATCGACCCAGATATCCTTCTTCAGTACTTTTCCGACAAAGCTGTTGCGGTAGACGTAGAGACCGGCATTGTTCGCGCTGGGCGGGTTGAACTGTTTTGCTTTGGCGGATTCTTCTTTCGGCGCCATGTTCACCGAAGCACATCCGGTGACGAGGAACGATGCGGCGATAACGAGGAATGGAACGATTTTCATTGTTGAGTTACCCAAGTGATGGTGAATATGTAGGCGACTCGAAATCGAGCGCCGGTTTCTAGTGGAGTTGCCCCTCTTTGAGGGCTTATCTATTTTACAGTAATTTTCCTCTCAGGAAACTAAAATTGCCTGTAATAATACTGAGATTGCAACACTAAAACGCAGTATGATGTCGCTCCGTTATCGTCATTCAACCTTTACTGGAGAAACGCGTGCAAGGAGATCTGTTCTCATCGTTGCTGCTGCCGCTATCGCTGGCTCTCATCATGTTTTCGCTGGGACTGGGCCTGACACCCGCCGACTTCGGCCGCATCGTGCGCCAGCCGCGCGCCCTGCTGGTCGGGGTGGTCTGCCATTTCATCCTGCTGCCGCTGGTCTGCTTCGCCATGATCAAGGTCAGCGGCATGGCCGGCGTGTTCGCGGTCGGGTTCATGATCCTCGCGGCAAGTCCGACCGGCACCACCTCCAATCTGCTAACCTACCTGGCGCGCGGCGACGTGGCCCTGGCGCTGAGCTTCACCGCCGTCGCGAGCGTGTTGACCATCTTCACCTTGCCGCTGATCGTGGCGTTCGCGCTGGACCACTTCGCCGGGTCGGCGCAGACGGTGCGCGCGCCGGCGGGGATGATGATGGCGCAAATCTTCATCATGCTGGGCCTGCCGGTGGCGATCGGCATGTTCGTGCGCCATCAATGGACGGCGCGAGCCTTGCGCATCGAGCCGGTCGCGACCAGGATCGCCACGGTGCTGTTCATCATCATCGTGCTGGGCGCGGTGTCGAAGAACTGGGCGGCGCTGCGCGACAACTTCGGCACCCTGGCGCCGTTCGCCATTTCGCTGAACTTGCTGATGCTGGCGATCGGTTTCGGCGTGGCCCGGCTCGCGCGCCTGTCGCGACAGCAGTCGGTCACGCTCGGCATCGAGACGTCGGTCCAGAACGCGACCTTGGCCATGGTGATCGCCAGCACCGTCCTGAAGCAGGACCAGATGGCGGTGCCCGGCGCGCTGTACGGCGTGCTGATGTATGCGGGCGGTTTGCTGTTCGCCTGGCTGATGCGGCGCCAGGCGCTGAAGGCGACGGCCCAATAGGGCGTGGACGCGCAGGCATGACCCTCGCCAGGTTCATGTGGCATCATGACATGAACATTTGGAGACCTATATGTTGAAGGAAGTCGGCGCCAGCGGCCTGATATCGTTGGGCAAGAAATACGCGGGAAGGACGTTTGACGTCATCGCCCATCCAGGGGGGCGATTGGAACTGATTCCGGTTCCCGTAGAGGCGTCTGTTTCCCCCGTATCGTCACAAATCGTGCAGTCGCCGGATGGATGGGTGCCGCCAGGCGGGTATGATGACTGCACTCGTTGGACGCTGGATAATCGCGAAGCGCTGGAACAATATGCGCGTCGGGTCGAGGAAGAGGGAACCGCTGCCGAGCAACTACAGCGATTTTTGAATGCATCCGATCACGATGGCGATGACCATGGCAAGTTGGATATTTATATCAATCCTAGTTAAGACTGGGGACTGGCTCCCGCGAATCGCTTCCTTCCTGGCGCGCATCACACCGCTAACGCAGCGTCACCCAACGCGGCGCACGGCGACCTGACCTGTGCTGGTCCAGCAGCTCGGCCGGATCGCTCTGTGACGGGCCGAGAACCCGGCGGAGCCACTTGGCGATACGTTTTGCGATCTTCATCTTCATCTCCCCGGTCTAAAAGCTGTCAATAAGTTAATGGTAGAATCATTCTCCGCCGGTAACAATTGGCCTGCGCGTGCATAGACTAGTTCCTGGGAATCACTAATAATCGATGAAACTGCTTCCTGAAATGGTGGTATTCGCCAAGGTGGTCGACCACAGCGGCTTTGCCGCCGCCGGGCGCCAATTGGGCATGACCGCGTCGGCGGTGAGCCGCTCCGTGGGCCGGTTGGAAGAGCACCTGGGGCAACGCCTGCTCAACCGCACCACGCGCTCGCTGTCCTTGACCGAAATGGGGGCCGAGGTGTATGCCGATTGCGCCCGCATCGCCAGCGCCGCGCGTGACGTCGAAGCGCAGGCGGGACGCTACGCCACCCATCCGACGGGAACCTTGCGCATCAGCGCCCCGACGGTGTATGGCGATATCTGGCTGGCCCGCCAGTTGCCCGCCTTTTTGAGCCGGTGGCCGGACGTCAAGGTGGAAATTGAATTGACCGATCGGGTGGTCGATCTGGCCGAGGAGGGCGTCGACCTGGGCATTCGGGTGGCGATCCCGGCCACCCTGGCGCCGGGCGTGGTGGCGCGGCCGATTTGCCAGGTGGCCTACGTGATCGTTGCGTCGCCATCGTATTTGACAGCGCACGGCACGCCCGGCGAACCGGCGCACCTGTCACAGCATCGGTGTATTCAACTCGGTTTCGGCGCGCAGCGCAATCAACTCGGCATGGCGCGTGGCGATGAAGCGCTGACGGTGGTGATCGACGGGCCGGTCAAGGTCAAGAGCAGCATGGCCCGGCTCTCCCTGGTCGAGGGCGGTGCCGGCATCGGCATCCTTCCCGACTTCATCGCCGCCCCGGCCATTGGGTCCGGCGCCCTGGTGCGCCTGTTCTCCGACTGGCGCCTGACCGGCACCTATGCCGACCGCACGGTGAACGCGGTCTATTCGCCCACCCGTCACTTGCCCCAAAAGGTGCGCGCGCTGATCGATCATCTGGTCGAGCAGAACCCGTGACGGCTGCGCCGTGCTCACGCCCGCCGTTTTCGGCCGCATCTCGCGCAAGCCGCTTACTTAGCTTGCGGTATGTCTGAACTTGCTATGGCTGGTACTCTTCGCGGATTTTCTCGTAGGCGCCGCTGGCGTCCTCAAACCGTTTACCGTTCCAGACGAAAACAATAGTTCGCTCCGGTCCCTCGCCCGCCGTGACACGATAGATAAAGGCGGATTGTCCATCCTGCGTGGCCGGCTCGATACGGGCATCCAGCTTTTGTGCTGGAGGGCCGTTGCCTTCCTCTCGATCGCGCCGCGTGATCACACTCATCAGTTCCTGCAGACGGTCGCCATCGATTCGGTACACGGTATAGGTATCCAACAACCCTTCGCCGCGACTGAGGTATGCACTGCCCTCGCAGACGATCTGCTCGCGGTCATCGCCGGGAATTAGTTTGACGAGCTTGAAGTGATCGTTGGGGCTGAACGTGGTGTTCTCCAATTTTCCGGTCTGGTCGTCGAGCGTTCCCAGCAAATTGACCGGCTGGCCGTCATCCATGCTGACTTCCACGTTGCGATAGCTGTCGTTACCATTGACGCTGACACGAAGGAGAAAATCGCGTCCCCTCAGCGTCTGTATATAAGTCGTTTCTACTTCGTCTGCCCTCTCGGCTGACGGCTTGGCCGGAGCCTGGGCCGCAGCGGCCGGCTGTGGCGCCGGTAACGCGGTCGCCGGCGGCGGGTCGATTTTCTCGTGTCGGAGGACCATGGCGGCAACCAGCAGGGCGACGATGGCAAGCGCGACGCCAATGAGCTTTTTACGCGAGGGCATAGGCTATCCGGGAGTTGTAAAAACAAAAACGCCACCCGAAGGTGGCGTTTCTGTTGAATTCTTGGTGGCCCGGGGCGGAATCGAACCACCGACACAAGGATTTTCAATCCTCTGCTCTACCAACTGAGCTACCAGGCCAAGGCGCGCTATTGTAGCAGTCCTGTCTGGATTCGCCAAGTCCCCCCTCCAGCGCCGCCAGATAGCGCCCCAGCGCGTCGTCCAGCGGCGGCATCAGCTGGCCCCGTTCGCTGCCCAGCGCGCTGAAAACGGGGTGGGCGGCGCCCATGTCCAGCGTGGTGGCCGGACGCGCCAGCAGCCGGGCCGTCGGCACCCCGGCCAGGTCTGCCGCGCGCCGCGCCAGCTCCGCCCAGCTCAGCGCGCTGCCGCTGCTCAGGTGCCAGATGCCGGCCTCGCCGTCGATCAGCAGGTCGAGGCAGGTGTCGACCAGGTCCGGCACGTACGTCGGCGAGACGATCAGGTCGCTCGCGGCGGTGAACGGCTGGCCGGCCGCCAACGTCCTCAGCGCCCGCGTGACGAAATTGTGCTTGTCCCACGGTCCGAAGAAGGCGCTGGTGCGCACCATCAGCGCGCGCGGGTGGACCGCCAGCACGCGCTGCTCGGCCTCGGCCTTGCTCTGGCCGTAGACGTTGAGCGGGGCCACCGGGTCGCTTTCCAGATACGGGCCGCCCTTGCTGCCGTCGAATACCAGGTCGCTGGAAAAGCTCAGCAGCTCGATCGCGTGGCGGGCGCAGGCGGTCGCCAGGACCACCGGCCCCTGGGCGTTTTCGCGCAGGCAGCGTTCGGCGTCCTGCTCGGCCCGCTGCACGCGGACATAGCCGCCGGCGTTGACGATGGCCCACGGCCGGTAGCGGCGGATGGCGGCGTCCACCGAGGCGGGGTCGGCGATGTCCATTTCCTGCCGCGTCAGCACGTGGCAGGCCAGGTGGCGCTCGGCGCACAGGCGGGCGAAGGCGCCGCCCAGGGTGCCGCTGGCGCCGCTGATCAGGATGGGCCGCCCCGGCTCGGCGGGCGCGACGATCTCGGGCACCAGCGCCGGCCCGAACGGCATCGGCGGACACACCAGGCGCTGCGGCCGGCGCCACCACCCCAGCCCTTGCAGTACCGGGCTCGACGGTGTGCGGCCGGTCGCCAGCTCGCGCATCAGGGTGGCCAGCGCGGTCGGCCTCGGCTCGGGACCGCGCAGGTCGTAGGGGCCGTTTTCGTAATAGCCCTTGCGCTCGGTGACCAGGCAGTTCCAGTCGAACGAGCCGAGCAGCGACCATACGGTGACGGCGCGCATGTCGACGCCGTCCCGCCGCACTTGCTGCGCGGCCTGCCAGATTTCCAGCAGCCAGCGCAGCTGGTCTTCGCGGTTGGCGTCGATGTGGGCCTCGGTGACGGCCAGCGGCAGGCCGTAGCGGTCCCAGGCCTCTTGCAGCAGCGGGCCGATGCCGGGGCGCGGGGTGGCCAGCGCACGGGCGGCGACCACGTCGGCGTAGCCGTCCGGGCCGACGTCCTGAGGCGGGTAGTGCTCGGCCCGATGGTCGAGCCAGCGCTCGCTGGTGATGTAGTAATTGATGCCGATGACGTCCGGCGGGCACTGGTTGTCGCGGAACCACTGCAGCTCGTCGGCGGAGGCGCCGCTGTCGCGCAGATAGCGCCACAGCGCGTGGTCCGGCCCGACCATGCCGCACAGCAGGTCCCACGGCAGCCAGCGGCGGTCGTTGTAGAACTGCGCCTGCGCCGCCATCTCCGGCGTGCTGTAGGTTTTGCCGAGGTCGTCCGTCTGGATCAGCCGGGCGCGCGGGTTGACGGCGCGGATCGCCTGCATGGCCAGCACCGTGCCCTTGCACTGGTTGAGCAGCGCGCGCACGAAGGCGCGGTCGCTGCGTTCGTGCGGATACCACAGCCCGTACAGCGCGCAAAAGCGCGCGGTGGTGCACGGTTCGTTGACGGGCGTGTAGTGTTCCAGCCACGGATAGCGGCGGGCGACGGCGCCGGCGTAGGCGGCCAGCTTGTCGGGGAAGGCCGGATCGAGCAGGCTGGTGTCGCGCGGGCCGCTGCCGTGGTGGACCAGGCCGGCGATGGGGGCGATGCCGAGACTGCGCAAGGCCGGCAGGCGCTCGTCCGGCCACGACCAGTCGGCCTTGTCGAGGCCGTCCGGCGCGACCAGTTCCCACAGCACGGGGTAGCGCAGCGCGGTGATGCCGAGCGATGCGAAGCGGTCCATATCGCTGATCCGGTCGGCGTGGCCGTTCTGGTCCATCTGGCTGAAGAAGTCGTCGCGCACCCGGTTGACGGTGGCCTCCAGGCCTCCCCAGAGCTCCAGGGGCGCGGACCGATGCACGTCGTTGTTCGTAGTCATAGCGTGGAAGGGTAGTCGAACTTACAACAAGTATGGACAAGAAAATCGCACCCCGGCGCAGCCTTGACTATCGGATACTTTCCTTGACACCAATAATGTCGCGGTATAAATTTGATCGCTGTGCTATCTATTTTGCAATCCACTGGACGGGAGCGGTATGAGACGAGCGGCATGGATGTTGGCGGCGGGTTTGACGGTGGCGGGCGCGGCCCATGGCGCGGCGTTGACGCCGGTGCAAAAGCAACTGCGCGAGATTTATCAGGAGCTGGTCGAGACCAACACCACCGACTCGGTCGGCTCGTGCACGGTGGCCGTGACGAAGATGGCCAAGCGCCTCAAGGCGGCCGGCTACAAGGACACCGACCTGCGTATCGTAGTGCCGCCGGGCGGGCCGGCCAAGGGCAACCTGGTGGCGCGCCTGAAGGGCGACGGCAGCGCCAAGCCGCTGCTGTTGCTGGCCCACGTCGACGTGGTAGAGGCAAAGCGCGAGGACTGGACCCGCGATCCGTTCAAGCTAATTGAGGAGGACGGGACGTTCTACGCGCGTGGCGCCTCGGACGACAAGGCGATGGCGGCGGCTTTCGTCGCCAACATGATCCGCTATAAAAAGGAAAAGCCGGCCCTCAAGCGCGACCTGGTGATGGCGCTGACCTGCGACGAGGAAAAGGTGCCGAGCAAATTCGACGGCGTCGAATACCTGCTCAAGCACCACCGCCCACTGATCGACGCCGAGCTGGCGCTCAACGAGGGCGGCGGCGGCATGCTGGACAAGGACGGCAAGCCGGTCCGCCACGGCATCCAGGCCGGCGAGAAGGTCTATCAGAGCTTTCAGCTGGAGGTGACCAATCCGGGCGGCCACAGCTCGGCGCCGTATCGCGACAACGCCATCTACCACCTGGCCGACGGCTTGTCGCGCCTGGGCCAATTCTCGTTCCCGTTCAAGCTGTCCGACGTCACGCGCGCTTATTACGAGCGCATGTCGACCATCGAGAAGGGGCAAGTTGCCGCCGACATGAAGGCGATCCTCGGCGATACGCCGGACCAGGCGGCGCTGGAGCGCTTGTACGAGGTACATCCGAGCCACAACTCCACCGTGCGCACCACTTGCGTGGCGACCAAGGTCGACGCCGGACACGCCGACAACGCCTTGCCGCAGCGCGCCCGCGCCACCGTCAATTGCCGCATCCTGCCGGGCGAACCGATCGACGAGGTACAGTCGACCTTGCAGCGCGTGCTGGCCGACGACCAGATCAAGATCACCCGCATCGGCGAGGGCGTGACCAGCCCGATGCCGCCGCTGACGCCGGCCCTGATGAAGGCAGTGGAGGAGATCAGCAACGCCATGTGGCCTGGTGTGCCGGTGGTGCCGACGATGGCGACGGGCGGCACCGACGGCCGCTTCCTCAACAACGCCGGCATTTGGACCTATGGCATCAGCGGCATGTTCCACGGGCCCGAAGGCTCGGGCGCGCATGGCCTCAATGAACATATCCGCGTGAAGTCGCTTTACGACGGCCAGGAGTACCTGTACCGCCTGGCCAGGCGGCTGGCCACGGAGTAGGGTGTCGGCCCGTTAACCCGCACTGCCAGGCGGGGTCGGACCCTGCGGGTCCGACCCCTAAGTGGTACGGCATGCGTATAGGGGACCGCATGCGGGTTCAGGGCTTAAAGAGTGACGGTGACGCTGCGGAATTTGCGCTGCTCTGGCGGCGCTTCCTTGCACGGCACGCCGCCGGTTTTTTCGTCGCCGTCGTCGCTCAACAGCTGGAACGATTTGCCGTCGGCCAGCGAGAACAGGCCTTCCGGACGCAGGCCTTTGCCGATGCTGGTCGCCAGCGCGGTCGGCACCTCGTTGCTCGACGGCGACCACTTGTATAGCTTGAAGACGCCTTCGGAATCCTGCGGCCCGGCGACGATCAGGAACGCCTTCAGCTTGTCGGCGTAGTCGATGCTGCGGATGCCCAGGCCGTCGAGCGGCAGTTCCATCGGTGGTCCGAACACCGGCGCCTTGGCCGCCGCACCGATCGCCAGCACCTCGTTTGGATTTTTCAAGGTCAGCACCAGCGCCTTGCCGTTAACCACGGGGCTGCGCAGGCCGATCAGCAGGTGGCCCTCGGGCGTGGCCGCCAGGCCTTCGATATTCAGCCCGCCTTCATCCTCGGGCGAGATTTGCGCCGCCTCGTGCAGCCGGTATTTCTGGAACGGCGGGTACTCGGCGATGGCGTCGAGCAGGCCGGTGAAGGGTGTGCCGGCGATCGTCAGGGTCAGGTCGTCGCCCTTGCCGCCGATGTCGGTGGCGAAGAGCTGGCGCCGTTCCGGCCGCGCGCGCGCCTTCTTGTTGGCGCCGTGCGAGGCGATCCAGTAGATGCGGCGGCCGATCAGGGCCGCACCCTCGATGTCGGCCTCGCGCAGCTTTTCGCCGGTGATGCGCAGCTGGTCCGACAGGTCGAAGGTTTGCACCGGCGCGCCCGATCGGTCGCTGCGGTAGATGCGCAGGATATTGTCCTCGTCGTTGGCGACGACGAAATGTTCGTCGTCGACGGCGATGCCGGCCGAGGCATCGCACATGCCGTAGTGCTCCAGCGGCGCCTTGGCCGACGCCCCGGGCAGGGCCAGCAGGCCGGCAAGCGCGAAGGCGACTTTTTTGGGGTTGACCATCTTATTCTCCTGAATGTCGGTATTGGGCCGGTGGCGAAAAGGTCGGTGGCCGCGCCATATTTGCTATGCTAGCGTCTTTCCGCGTTCCGGTGCCGCAGCGCTGGCGGCGGAGCCTATTTACGGAGTAGCCGATATGGTCTCGTTACAAGAGCAGTTTTTGAAAGCCGGCCTGGTCGACAAGACCAAGGTCAAACTGGCCAACCAGGAAAAGAGCAAGCAAAAGAAGGTGGAGCGCCGCACCGGCGAGCAGACCGTCGATGAAGCGCGCATCGCCGCGCTGGAAGTGCAGCGCAAGAACGCCGAGCGCGCGCGCGAAGCGAACGCCCAGCGCGACGCCGCCGCCAACCAGAAGGCCATCGTCGCGCAGATCGCGCAGATGGTGCGGCAGAACCGCCAGGACAAGGGCAAGGGCGACATCCCGTACAACTTCACGCATGGCACCAAGATCGAACGGATCTTCGTCTCGCCGGCGGTGCGCGAGCACCTGGTCGCGGGCCGGCTGGTGATCGTGGTGATGAACGGTGTGGTGGAATTGGTGCCGCGCGTGATCGCCGACAAGATCGCCGAGCGCGACGCCTCGCTGGTGGTACGGGTGAACAAATCCAGCACCCAGGTCGACGAGGACGACCCATACGCCGCGTTCCAGATCCCCGACGATTTGATGTGGTAAAAAAGAAGCCGCCAGTTTGACTTGGCGGCTTTGCTTTGTTTCCGATTTACTCCGAGACGATGATGCGCCAGCGCCAGGGCTTGATGACGGCCTGGCCTTCGTCGCCGGCCAGCTTGTACTTCTGCAGCACGCCGGTCGGATTGACGATGACCCGCACAGTATTCTTGCCCTGCTGGCGGCGGAACGCGAACAGCTGGTCGTTGATCACGTCGAGCACCTGCATCGTGCCGCCGGCCTTGCCGTTCCATAGCGCCGGATTCTGCTTCTTCAGCTGATTCAGGCCGGCGTAGAAGCCTTCCAGCTCGATCGTCTTCCAGTCGATGGCGTCCTTCTCGAAGAATGCCAGCTTCTTCTCCAGCTTCGCTTCCTGGCCGTTGTACACCAGCGGTACGCCGGGCAGGGTGTAGCTCAGCACCGCCATCGCGCCGGCTGCGGGGCCGTACAAATCCTTGTCCGCGCCTTGCCACGAGTTGATGTCGTGGTTGCTGGTGAACTGCAATCGGTAGGCGTCGCGCGCGTAGCTTTTCGCCGGGTTGGCGACATACGCTTTGAGCTCGGCGGCGCCGGCCTGGCCCTTGCCGATCTTCTGCATGATGCCGTTCAGCTGCCAGTCGTAGCTGGCGTCGAACGCGCGCCCGTGCAGCGCCGGGTCGTCCGCCTCCGCCAGCATGAACACCGGTTTGATCTTGTCCAGTTTCGCGCGCGCCTGCTCCCAGAACTCGGCCGGTACCATGCCGGCGGCGTCGGCGCGGAAGCCGTCGACGCCCGCTTCGCGCACCCAGAACGCCATCGCGTCCGTCATGGCCGTCCACAGCGCCTTGTTGCCGTAGTCCAGGCCGACGACGTCCGCCCATTCCTCGGTGGCGCCGCTGTCGTTCTTGAAGCTGACGGCGTGGATCTCGCCCTTGTCGTTCTTCTTGTACCAGTCCGCGTGCTCAGTGGTCCAAGGATGGTCCCACGCGGTGTGGTTGCCCACCCAGTCCAGGATCACGTGCATGCCCAGGCCGTGCGCCTGTTTGACCATGCGCCGCAGGTCGTCCATGCTGCCGAACTCCGGGCTGACGGCCTGGTAGTCCTTCACCGCGTAGTAGCTTCCCAGCGCGCCCTTGCGGTTCTTTTCGCCGATCGGGTGGATCGGCATCAGCCAGATCACGTCCACGCCCATTTGCCTGAGGCGCGGCAGCGTGGCGGCGAAGGCGTTCAACGTGCCTTCCTTGCTGTACTGGCGAAGATTGACTTCGTAGATGTTCGCACTCCGCGTCCACGCCGGATGCTTGACGGTGGCGGCGGACGGTGCGATTTTCTGCGCGCTCGCGTGCAGCGGTGCCCCGAGGGTGCAAACCAGCGCTGCCAGCGGCAGCAAGGTGGCAAGTCGTTTCAATGTCACTCCTTTTTGAGCGTGCGTTCAAACAGCTGATAGATGCGGCGGTATTGGTCGTACCAGCTTTCGGCATGCACGTAGGCGTGGCGCTCCAGCGGGTAGGAAGCCAGTTCCCAGTTGTCCTTCTTCAGTTCGATGAAGCGCTGCGCCATGCGCACCGAGTCCTGGTAAAAGACGTTATCGTCGATCATGCCATGCGCGATCAGGATGTGGCCTTTGAGCTTGTCGGCGTATTCGATCGGCGACGACACCTTGTACGCTTCCGGGTCCAGCTCCGGCGTGTTGAGGATGTTGGCGGTGTACTCGTGGTTGTAGGTGGTCCAGTCGGTGACGGGACGCAGCGCGGCGCCGGCCTTGAACTGGTCGGGCGCCCGCAGCAGCGCCATGAAGGTCATGAACCCGCCGTAGCTGCCGCCGTAGATGCCGACATTCTTCGCGTCGCCCTGGTGGTTGGCCACCATCCAGTTCAAGCCGTCGATGTAGTCCTCAAGCTCCGGATGGCCCATCTGGCGGTAGATCGCGGTGCGCCAGTTGCGGCCGTAGCCGAGCGATGCGCGGTAGTCCATGTCCAGCACGATGTAGCCCTTTTCCACCAGCAGGTTGTGGAACATCTGCTCGCGGAAGTAGACCGGGAAGCGCTGGGTGACATTTTGCAGATAGCCGGCGCCGTGCACGAACATCACGACCGGATATTTTTTGCCCGGTTCCAGGGTGGCCGGACGATACAGCTTGGCCCATACCGGATCGGCGCCGTGGGTCGACGGCACCGCGACGATTTGCGGCGTGATCCACTCGCGCGCCTTGTAGTCGGCGCTGCGGGTGTCGGTCAGTTGTTTGGCGGCGCCGCCGCTGCTGTCGACGGTGGCGATTTGCGCCGGCATGTAGGCGGTCGAGTAGCGCACCAGCAGCTTGCGGCCGTCCGGCGACAAGGTAAAGCTTTCAACGCCGCCCAGCGACGTCAGTTCCTTCAGCGTGCCGTTGCTCGTGGAGCTGGAGCATACCTCGTAGGTGCCCGGCAGTTTGGGGTTGCACAGGAAGTAGGCGGTCTTGCCGTCGGCCGACCATTCGACGTTGCTGGCCTCCCATTTGCCCGAGGTCAGCGCGCGCGCCGCCATCCCTGTGCCTGCGGTGGCGGGTTGCAGGTAGATGTGGGCGTAGCCGCTTTCCTCCGACTGGTACCACAAGGTGCTGTTGTCCGGTTGCCAGCCGAAGCCGTTGCCACGGTTGTTGACCCAGGCGGCGTCGGTCAACCGATGTACCGGTTGCAGCTTGGCGCCGGCCAGGTCGACGGTGGCGATCCAGCGGTCCTTGTTGTCGATCGCCTGCGTCATGATGGCCACCTGCTTGCCGTTGTCGCTCCAGCGGATCGATTCGTCGCCGCTTTCAAACCGCACGCTGCGATTGCCCTTGAGCGGATCGAGCTTGCGCGCTGCGCGCATCTCGGCCAGCGGATCGACATTGATGCCGGGCAGGGCGTCGAACGACAGCTCGGTCACCTTGCGCGTCGCCAGTTCGACCAGCTTCAGTTGCTGCGGCTGCGGGCCTTCGTCGCTGACCCTTTTGCGCTCGTCGTCGGTTTCCTCGTAGCCCGATTCGGTCACGTACTTCGGCATTTTGCCGACGCGGCGCTTGTCGCCGTCCTTGGCGCTGGTGACCACCAGCAGATAACGGCCGTCCGGCGACAGCGCGCTGGTGTCGATGACGACCTTCTCGCCCAGGTAGACCGGCTGCGGGGCGCGGGTGGCGTCGGCGCCGCGTTCATGGTTGCGGCGCTCGCGCAGGGCGTCGCGCTCTTCCTTCTGGCGCGCCAGGGTCGAGAGCAGGCGCAGTTGCAGGTCGCGGCGCGCGCTGGCGTCCGGCGCGGCGTCCGGGTCCTTGGCGGTGCGCAGCACGGCCACCGGCGACACCAGGCGCTCGGCGCGGCTCCAGCTGAACCAGTCGCTGCCCACGCGGAACTGCACGCCGGCGCCGTCGGCGGTGTATTGCGGATCGAAGGCCGGGGTGGTGCCGCGCACGATTTGTGTCAGCGCGCCGCTTTTCAAGTCACGTTCGAACAGGTCGCCGTTGCGCACCAAAATCGCGCGCGTGTGGTCGCGGTTGTAGACCGGGTCGGCGCTGTCGAGGTTTGCCAGCTGCTTGTCGTCCACCAGCTTCGGAGCGCCGGCGGCGATCTGGAACGTGTCGCGCAGCGGCGAGCCGGCGCGCTTTTGCTTGAAGTAGACCTGGCGGCTGTCCCAGCCCCACCATGCCGATTCGACCGGGTTGCCGATCCAGTCGGGATGGGCCATCGCCTGGTCCAGCGTGATCGGTGTGGGAGCGGCCGCATTGGCCGCGCAGGTGGTGAGTGTCGTGAGTGTCGCAGCCAGGGTGGCGGCCAGCGTGGTGGAGAAGGGCAGGACAAAACGCATTGATAGTTCGCTTTGAGGTTGGGTGAACGGGAGCGCCGGATTGCGACGCGTCCACGATTCTAGCCGAACACTCAGTTACGGGCTATCTTGTCGCTGAGGCCGGCCTTGGCGTCCGGGCCGCCGCGACGCGGCGCCATGCGCAGCGCCAGCATCAGGATCAGTCCCGCCGCCAGGTACATGCCGATCAGCGCGGCGAGCATGGCGGCGCTGTCGCCCCAGGCCAGAACGCGCGCACTCAACGCCGGGCCGACGGCGCCCCCCATCATGGCCAGGCCGCCCACCAGCGCGATGCCGGTGGCGGCGCGCTGGCGGTTGAGCAGGTCGGTGAGGATGGCCACCAGCAGCGGCAGCGCCGACGAGATGCCCAGCGACGCCAGCGACAGGCCGGCCAGCGACCACGCCAGGCCGTTGTCGGCGGCGATGGCCAGACCGAGGCCGCCGGCGGCCAGCACCATGCAAGCGATGAAGTGGCCGCGCCGTTCGCGCCGGCGGTCCGAGTCGTAGCCGATGGCGATCATGCCGACGATGCCGACGATGCCGGGTATCGCCGCCAGCAGGCCCGGTTGCAGCGGGCCGCCCGCGCCCCAGCGCTGCATCAGCGCCGGTACCCAGTGCGCCAGCGCGTAGCTGGCGCCGGCCAACATCAGGTTGGCGAGGGCCAGCAGGCAGATGGCCGGATCGCGCAGCAGCGACCAGATGATGGCGAAGGTCGACGGCGGTTCGTCCTCGTCCTCGTCATCCTCGTCGATGCCGGCGGCCTTGGCCAGCGCGGTTTCATCGCGGTTCAAATCCTGCCTGACCATCTGCTGTTCGAAACCGGATAACCATTTGGCATCGTCGGGATGGTCGTCGAGATAGAAGTAGGCGGCGATGCCGAGCAGCGCGGCCGGCAAGCCTTGCGCCAGTAGCAGCCATTGCCAGCCCTGCATGCCGCTGTGCAGATGTAGCGCCTGCTGCATGGCGCCCGACAGCGGCCCGGCAACGATGCCGCCGATCAGCGTGGCCGAGGCGAAGACGGCGAACACGCGCGCGCGCCGCGCGGCCGGATACCAATACGTCAGATACAGGATCACGCCGGGGAAGAAGCCCGCTTCGCACATGCCGAGCAGGAAGCGGATCGTGTAGTACTCGAGCGGCGTGCGCACGAAGGCGCCGGCGGCGGTGGCCGCGCCCCAGCCGAGCATCATGCGCAGCAGGATTTTGCGCGTGCCCAGTTTTTCCAGCAGCAGGTTGCAAGGCACGGCGAACAGCGCGTAGGCGAAGAAGAACACGCCGGCGCCCCAGGCGAAGACCTGGTTGCCGAAGGCGAGGCTGTCCTGGATGTGGCGCTGCGCGAGATCGACGTTGACGCGGTCGATGTAGGCGACCACGCAGCACAGCATCAGCAGCGGCAGCAGGCGCCAGCTGATCTTGCGGTAGATTGCATCCATGCCGGCAGCGCCGCGCAGGTGCAGAAGCGTGGCGCCATGGTTCACGATGCGGGGGCAAGAGTGGTCTGCATGTAGCCGATATTAGCTGTGCCTAAATTCTTAGGCAAGCGTTTGGCGCAATGGGGAACTCAAAACAACAAAGGATGTGCTGGCGCACCATTGTGGCGCGTGGACGGGGTATTGGATGACGCGGGGAGACACGTAGGGCGGATTAGGCGGAACGCCGTAATCGGCCATCGATGCACCGCCGATGACGCATGCATGGCCGATTACGCTGCGCTAATCCGCCCTACGTGTTTGTTAGATCCGCGCCGAGCCAGCCACTGCCGGGCGGGCGTTGTAGTTCATGGTGACCAGGTTGCGACGGGGCCGCAATTCGGGCTTGGTGGCGGCGTCGCCGTCTTCCTGCGCCAGGAATTGGGTGCCGATCTCGAACCACTCGTCGCTGGAGATGACCTTTTGCGCCAGCGGCAGCAGTTCCTGTTCTTCCTTGTCCAGGCGCTTGAGCAGATTCTGGCAATACAGGTCGATCGTGCGGCACAGGAATTTGCCTTGCGACGCGCTGCGGCGCATCGCCCGGCGCAGGCACTTGTGCACGGCGTTGAGCATGGCGCTGCCCAGCCGGCTGAGCGTTTCGAGGTCGTTCATCAACGCGGTGCAATTGGAATCGGCCGCGCGCACGGCGGGCATCAGGCAGGCTTCGACCTTGCGCTGGTGGCGCGCTTCGGCAAAGCTGGTCAGCTCCTTGAGCTGGGACTCGATGAACACAGGGTCGATCTCCTGTGGACGGCGCGCGATCGACTGTACATGCTGCAGCAATCGCGAGATGAAGTGGCGTTCTTTTTTCTGTTCGATGGAGAGTGTCAGTAGGACATAAGTGGCAGTTAGCATAACGTTTCCCGTATTCGTCTGACTTCGGCTGCGCGGCAAGCGAGGAATGCTCTGCGGCCAGCGCGGCCAGTGGGTTTACCTTAGCGCTGAGCCCAGCTCATTCAACGTCGATTTACAATTGTTCACAACTAGTTAAAAAGCAATAATTGTGCTGCAATAATAAGTGCCAAATCTGCTTCCAACTTCGAAGATTACCGGCGGGGAAAACGCGTTATACACCTGCCATGCCGGTGATTACTGATGCGTGCTCTTCCTGACTGAGTGGGAAATTATGCACCCATTTTCCTGAGCCGTGTAGGCGTTTATGAGTCACTATCAAAAAAAGTTTTGTATCAAACCGCGCCTGTTGTGGCGCGGCTTGCTTTGTTGCGATGCGGCGAAATCAGGCCGCCAGCGGCGCGCCCAGATAGATGCCACGTGGCGCGCCCAGGCCTTGCTTGACCTGCCTGGAAATGTCGTCGACGAGCACTTCGTCGTCGCCGTTTTCAAGCGCGGCGACGATGATGCGCGCCACCTCGGCCGGCGCGGTTTTCTCCGCCTCGATGCCGGCCACCATGTCGGTGTCCATGTAACCCATGTGGGCCGCCAGCACCTGTGTTTTTTGTGCCTGCAGTTCGCCGCGCAAGCCGTTGGTCAACGCCCAGGCCGCCGCCTTCGAGACGCTGTAGGTGCCGGTGCCCGGCATGCTGATCCATGCCAGCGCCGACAGCACGTTGACGATGGCGCCTCCGCCGTTGTTCTTTAGCGCCGGCGCGAAGGCCTGGCTCAGCGCCATCGGGCCGAAGAAGTTGGTGTCCAGCTCTTGTTGCATCACCTGCAAGGCGTTGGGCCCGGTCAGGTCCGTGCCGTTGAAGATGCCGGCGTTATTGATCAGAATCGTGAGGTCGGGAATGGCTTGTACGGCGGCGGCGATGTCGGCCGCGCTGGTCACGTCCAGCTTGATCGGCGTGACGCCGGGCAGGGTGACCGATGCCGGGTTGCGCGCGCCGCCGTAGACCTTGCGGGCGCCGGCTTTGAGGGCGGCTTCGGCCAGGGCTTTGCCCAGGCCGCGATTGGCGCCGGTGACGAGGACGACGGAGTCTTTGAAGTTCATGGTGATACCTTTCAATGAGAGTGCGAGTTGATAGTGCAAGTTACAATATGACCGGTCATCTTAAAACCGGAGAAAAAAAACGATCACACAAGAATGCGGTTCAGCAGCATGTCGACGAAACGGTCCAGCGGCGCGCGGTCTTTTTCAGCCTTGGCGCGCAGCACCGCCCCCTGCCAGGCGTCGGCGGTGAAATTGGCCAGTTCCCTGGCCGGCTGCCCACTGGCGATGCTGCCGTCGCGCTGCCCCTGCGCGATGACTTCTTCCAGCATCGCGCACATGGACGCGAACGACTGCCGCGCGGTCTGCCGGATCGCCGGGCTCTGGTTGGACAGCTCGGTGCTGAAATTGCCCAGCATGCAGCCGGCATTGAATTCCGACGCCACGTTGGACTCGACCAGCTTTCCGAAGTAGCCGCGCAGCCATTCCCGCGGCGGCGGCGACGATTCGCCCAGCAGGGCGCCGATTTCGCCGGCCTGTCGGGCATAACGCTGCAATACCTCCACGCCCAGCTCTTCCTTGCTGGTGAAATGGTTGTAGAACGAACCCTTCGGCACCCCGGCCGCCTCGGTGATGTCTTGCACACTGGTGGCGTTGAAACCCTTGTTGTGAAGCAGGGACATTCCGGCGGTGACGATTTGTTCTTTGACGTTAGGTTTGGGCATGTGCGTAATATGACCGGTCGTCTTAAGTAAGTCAAGCGTTGTTTCGCGGGAAGTTACTTATTGTTTGATAGACAATGCTCAATACCAACTATATAGTTAGGGTACCGATGGTGAATATGGGTTATCTACTGTGCGTACCAAATCCAAGGTGTTGACCGGATTGCTAGCGCTATCTTCGATGCTGCCGGGGGCGCCGTCGCTGGCGCAAACCGCGCCACTGGACATGACGCTGTGCGTGTTCGACCAGCCGTTCTCGCCCATGACGTTTCCGGACGGTTGCGGCCAGTCGCTGGAATTGTTGCGGCGCGCCTCGGCGCTGCAGCCGGTGGCGATCCGGCAACTCGTCGCGCCCCGCTCGCAATGCATGAACCGCCTGCGCAACGGCCAGGTCGACGCCATGCTGGCCGCCTTCACGCCCGAGCGCACCGCCTACGGCGCTTATCCGATGAAGGGCGCGCAGCCCGATCCCGGTCGCGGCGTCGGCGAGTTGAACTTCTCCGTCTTCCGCAGGCAAGGCGGGACGGTGGCCTGGGATGGCCAGCGCTTCATCGGCCTGGGGCGACAGCCGGTGGGCGCGCAGCCGGATCTGCTGCACATGCCGATGCTGCGCGAGATGGACATCGTGGTCGACGACAGCGGCTCGAGCGTGGACCAGGTGCTCGCCAAACTGGCGGGCAAGCGGGTGGCGGCGGTCGTGACCGAGCGCGAGGAGGCCGGCGAGCTGGTCGCGCGCAAGTACCGGGGACAGATCGAAATGCTGCCGGCGCCGTTCCAGACGACGCCCATCTACCTGATCGTCAACAAGGTCTTCTACCAAAAGCACCAGCCGCAAATCGAGGCCTACTGGCAAGCCATCGCCCAGGCGCGCCACACGCCCGGCTTCCGCCAGTTCATCTCCGAATTTCCTAAAAACCATTAGCGGAAACATTAGCGGAAACTCTGCCGCTAAAGTTGCGTAAAGTAACAGTTTACTTGCCGTGGCGCGAACTTGGTATGATGCTCGACGACCGGCCACCAGCCGGTATTTTTCTAAAACGTCGGAGATCCCCGAATGAGATTACCCCTGCTGCTGCTTGGGACCGCTGTTGCGGCCTCCAGCGCCATGGCCGCGCCGCGCGGCTTTACCGTGGAAGACCTGGTCAAGATGGAACGGGTCGGAAGCCCCGCGCTGTCGCCGGACGCCACCCGCGTCGTCTACACCGTGCGTTCCACCAATATGGACAAGAATCGCGGCAACACGCAATTGTGGATGCTGGACCTGCGCGCGCCCAAGGCCGCGCCCGTGCGCCTGACCCAGGCCGACGCCAGCAGCACCGATCCCGAATGGTCGCCCAATGGCGATGCCGTCTATTTCCTGTCGGCCCGTTCCGGCTCGTCGCAGGTGTGGCGGCTGCCGCTGGCCGGCGGCGAGGCGGCCAGGGTCACCGACTTGGCGATCGACGTCGACAACTTCCGCCTGTCGCCGCAGGGCGACCGCCTGGCGCTGAGCCTGGCCGTGTTCCGCGATTGCGCCGACCTGGCCTGCACCAAATCGCGTCTGGACGCCAAGGCCAAGGACAAGGCCAGCGGCAAGCTCTACGACAAGCTGTTCGTGCGCCACTGGGATACCTGGGCGGACGGGCGCAACAACGTGCTGTACTCGGCGCCGATTGACGCCAGCGGCAAGGTCAGCGCGCAGCCGGTCAGCCTGAGCGGCGCGCTCGACGGTGATGTGCCGTCCAAGCCGTTCGGCGACCGCGACGAGTACCGCTTCAGCCCCGACGGCAAGACGGTGGTGTTCGCCGCCCGCATCGCCGGCAAGACCGAGGCGTGGTCAACCAACTTCGACGTCTATACGGTGCCGGCCACCGGCGGCGCGCCGACCAATCTGACCGCCGACAACCAGGCCTGGGACACCAAGGCCAGCTACTCGCCCGACGGCAAGACCCTGGCCTACCTGGCGATGGACAAGCCGACCTTCGAGGCGGACCGCTTCCACCTGGTGCTGGTCGATGTGGCCAGCGGCAAGAAGCGCACCGTCGCCGACAGCTGGGATCGCTCGATCGCCGACTACCGCTGGACCCCGGACGGCAAGGCGCTGCTGGCCACCGCCGACGACATCGGCCAGCATCCGCTGTTCCGCATCGACGCCGCCAGCGGCAAGGTCGCCAAGCTGACCGGCAACGGCTACGTCAGCGGCTTCGACGTCGCGCGCGACACCATCGTCATGGCGCAGGCCAGCCTGTCGTCCGGCGCCCAGCTGTACAAATTCAAGCTCGGCGGCAGCGGCGACAAAGCCGCGCAGCTGACCGAGCTGAACGCGGCCGCGCTGGCCGACGTCAAGTTCGGCGAGTTCGAGCAGTTCTCGTTCGCCGGCGCCAACGGCGAGACCGTCTACGGCCACGTCATGAAGCCGTGGGACGCCAAGCCCGGCGTCAAGTATCCGATCGCCTTCCTGGTGCACGGCGGCCCGCAGGGCAGCTTCGGCAACTCGTGGAGCTACCGCTGGAATCCGCAGGTGTACGCCGGCGCCGGCTATGCCACCGTGTTCATCGATTTTCACGGTTCGACCGGCTACGGCCAGAAGTTCACCGATTCGATCAGCGGCGACTGGGGCGGCAAGCCGCTGGAAGACTTGCAAAAGGGCTTGGCGGCGGCGGTGCAAAAGTTCCCGTGGCTGGACCGCGAGCGCAGCTGCGCGCTGGGCGCGTCGTACGGCGGCTTCATGATGAACTGGATCGAAGGCAACTGGTCCGACGGCTTCAAGTGCATCGTCAACCACGACGGCGTATTCGACACGCGCGGCATGGCGTACGCCACCGAGGAGCTGTGGTTCACCGAATGGGAAAACGGCGGTCCGTACTACGACGTGCCGGAAATGCACGAGAAGTTCAACCCGGCATTGCAGGTGAAGAAGTGGAAGACGCCGATGCTGGTGGTGCAGGGCGACCTGGACTTCCGGATTCCGACCTCGCAGGGCCTGGGCACGTTCACGGCGCTGCAGCGCCAGGGCATACCGAGCAAGCTGCTGGTGTTCCCGGATGAGAACCATTGGGTGCTCAAGCCGGCCAACTCGGTGCTGTGGCATCACACGGTGATCGATTGGCTGGATACGTACTTAAAGAAATAAACCCAACCCCGCCCGCCTTTAGCGATACGCGCGCCACGCCACTTAGGGGTCGTACCCGCAGGGTACGACCCCGCCCTGCCGTGCGGGTTATTCCTAACGCCCGCCAACGTCGCGGGCGTTTCCATATTTAAGGAAGCAAAAATGAAAAAAAGTATGATCGTCGCGGCGCTGGTGCTCGCCTATGGCGCTGCCGTGGCCACCGCAGCCAGGGCAGCCACCACCACCGCCCCGCGCGCCGAGAACGCCTATCTGTCGCAAGAGGACGCCGCCGCCCGCTCGGCGCGCGTCGGCAATGTCGACTACACGCTCGAGTTCGCGCTGACCGGCAAGGAAACCTTCTCCGGCACCACCACCTTAACGTTCGACCTGAGCGACGCCACGCAGCCGCTCACCATCGACCTCGACAAGGCGAACATCACCAGCCTGACCGTCAACGGCAAGGCCGTCACGCCGCAATACAACCAATGGTTCATCACCTTGGCGCCGCAGGATCTGAAGGCCGGCCGCAACACCGTCGCCATCGCCTACACGCGCTTGCACAGCACCAACGGCGAGGGACTGCACCGCATGGTCGATCCGGTCGACGGCCGCGTCTACACGTACTCGCACTTCGAGCCGGCCGCCGCGCACCAGATGTTCGCGCTGTTCGACCAGCCCGACCTGAAGGGCACTTTCCAGGTGACCGTCACCACGCCGGCCGACTGGGTGGTGTCGTCGACGATGCGCGAATCCGGCGTCACCGACGTCGACGGCGGCAAGCGCTGGACCTTCCCTCGCAGCAAAAAACTCAGCCCGTACAATTTCTCGATGCACGCCGGCCCGTACAAGGTATGGGAAGACAACAGCGGCCCGTATCCGATGCGCCTGTTCGCGCGCCAGTCGGTGGCGGCCCAGGTCTCGCCCAAGGATTGGTTCGGCTACACCAGCCGCGGCCTGAAATTCTTCGACCAGTACTTCGGCGTGCCCTACCAGTTCGAGAAATACGACCAGCTGCTGGTGCCGGACTTCCTGTACGGCGCGATGGAAAACGCCGCCGCGATCACCTTCGCCGAGCGCGCCTTCCTGCACAAGGATGAGATGACGGCGGCGCAGCGCGAAAGCCTGGCCGGCGTCATCATGCACGAGATGGCGCACCAGTGGTTCGGCGACCTGGTGACGATGAAATGGTGGAACGGCCTGTGGCTCAACGAAAGCTTCGCCTCCTTCATGGGCACCCTGGCAACGGCCGAGGCCACGGAGTTCACGCACGCCTGGCAGAGCTTCTATTCCAACGCCAAGCAGCAAGCCTACACGCAGGATCAGCGCGTCACCACGCACCCGATCGAAACGCCGGTGCCATCGACCGCCAACGCCTTCGACAACATCGACGCGATCACCTATTCGAAGGGCGCCTCGACCTTGAAGCAGTTGCGCCATCTGTTGGGCGAGGAAGTGTTCCGCCAAGGCGTACACAACTACCTGGTCAAGTATTCCTACCAAAACGCCAAGCTCGACGACTTCATCGGTAGCCTGGCCCAGGCCGCCAACCGCGACCTCGGCCCGTGGACGCGCGAATGGTTGTACGAGCCGGGCGTGAACACCATCGCCGCCGAGTTCAGCTGCGCCGGCGGCAAGATCAAATCGTTCAGTCTGCATCAAAGCGCGCCGAGCGCGGCGATGCCGACCTTGCGCGAGCAGCGCGTGCAGATCGGCCTGTTCAACCTGGGCCAGGACGGCATGTCGCTCAGCAAGAACCTGGCGGTGACCTACAAGGGCGGCGCCACCGCCGTGGCGGAACTCAAGGGCGCGGCATGTCCCGACCTGGTGTATCCGAACTACCAGGACTGGGGCTACGCGAAGGTCCGGCTGGATAAGAAGTCGTTCGCCACCGCGCAATCGAGCCTGAACAAGGTCGCCGATCCGTTGCTGCGTTCGATGCTGTGGCAGAGCCTGTGGGACAGCGTGCGCGACGCCAAGCTGCCGCTCAACGCCTTCCTGGGCACCGTGCTGACCCAGGCTCCGGGCGAGAAGGATTACACGCTGCTGGGCAACCTCCTCACCAAGGTGGCGCAGTCCAGGGCCTATCTCGACAATATGGGGCCGCAGGCGGCCGTCTACCGCGCGAAAGTGGGCGGGGAGCTGGAACGGATGGCGTTCAAGGCGACCGCCGCCGCCAGCGCCGACAAGAATTTCCAGCGCCGCTGGTTCGCCACGTTTGTCGACGTCGCCAGCAGCCAGCCGGCACTGACGCAACTGGCCGACATCCTCGGCGGCAAGCTGGTGGTGCCGGGCCTGAACATCAGCCAGGATGTGCGCTGGGATATCGTCGAACGCCTGAACCGGTTCGCCTATCCGGGCAGCGAAGCCTTGCTGGCTGCCGAGCAGGAGCGCGACAAATCCGATAGCGGACAGGCCGCCGCGCTGGCCGCGCGCGTGATCCGGCCGGACGCCAAAGTGAAGGCCGAATGGCTGACCAACATCGGCGACCTGCAAACCAAGTTGCCGTTCTCGAAGATTCGCCAGGCGATGGAGGTCATGTATCCGGCCGGCCAGGGCGCCCTCAGCGAGCTCAGCGCGGAGCAGCGTTTGGCCACGCTGGGGCAGGTCGACAAGGCCGCCGGCCCGGTCTTCATGCGTTCCTACGCGGAGACGATGATACCGGCCACTTGCACGCCGGCCAGCGTCAGCCGCCTGCAGGCGGCAATTGTGAAATTACCTGACTTGTCGACCGGCACCAAACGTTCTCTTTTGGTAAGGCATCAGGAAGATGAGCGGTGTGTTGCCATCAAGAAAGCAATGACAGTATTTTAATCGCCGTTGCCGTTATGGTGAAAAAGCCAGCCCTGCGCTGGCTTTTTTTTTGCCCGCGCGTTTTGCCGGACGATGGCCGTGGCAAGGAGGACGTAAAACGCAAATGCCGGAATTTACTTTGTTTGCGGAGCTTTTTCCGGACTACATGGTTTCAATTTCGGCATGCGGGTTTTGTAAAAGAACAACAGAAAAATGATCAGATCGGCACAATTCCGTGACATAGCCATGACATTGCTTCCATAGCGGAAGCAGTATTTTATTTGGTAATTAATTATGATAAGTAAATAATAATTATTAATCTTAAGTTACTCAAATTGTGTTGTTTGTTTATATTCATTGTTACCTACAAAAAGTAGACAGGGGTTCCAGCGGGCGATCGGTCCGGCGGACCACGGCGCCATTACTTTCATCAAAAGGGCAGTGAAATGAACCACTTGAAGCAAGCGCAGCTGAAAAAATTAACCGGCGCCGCCCTCGGCGCCCTTGCGCTGTTGAGCGCCACGCCGGCCATGGCCGGCGTAATCGATTTCGAATCCATCGGCCCGTCGATCTACGGCGGCACCGAGACCCTGAGTGAGAACGGCTACACGATGACCGTGATCGACACGCCCGCCGCCGGTCCGGACGGCACCGGTCTGGCCGGCGCCATCGGCGACGGCAGCGACCCGTATCTGTGCGTCATCGCGGCCTGCCCGACCGGCAACGCCAGCCATTTTTACATGGGTCTCAATGACGGCAGCCTCAAGGTGGCGCGCGGCGACAACGCCGCCTTCCAGGTGTCGAGCATCGACTACGCCTTCCTGGCCCCGGTTGGCGGCTTGCCCAGCTACTCGTACGGCCAGCTGACCCTGCTGGGCACGCGCGCCGACGGCGGCACCATTTCGGTCGCCTACGATTTCCCGTTACTCGACACGTTGGGCAGCTCGCCGTTCGTCACCAACTCGCTGAGCGCCTTCGGCAACGTCAGCCTGAGCAGCCTGGTCATCAGTTCCTGCCTGTTCGACGGCAGCGGCGGTTGCTACAAGCTGCTTCCCGGCGCGGAAAACCAGGCGCAGTTCGCCTTTGACAACCTCGATATCAGCGCGGTCGGCCCTGTCGCCCCCGTGCCGGAGCCGGAAACCTACGCCATGATGGGCCTCGGCCTGGGCTTGGTGGGCCTGCTGTCGCGCCGCCGCGCCAAGGCGGGAGCCAAAGCCGCCGTCGCCTCGATCAACGCCTGAGCAAGGAACACCCCACATGAAACTCCGTCCTATTTCCGCCGCCGTCCTGCTGCTGGCCGCCGCCCTGACGAGCGCCGGTCCGGCCAGCGCCGAGTCCGTGCGCCGCTCCTACATCGTGCAACTGACCGACAAGCCGGTCGCCACCTACACCGGTCAAGTCGCCGGCCTTGCCGCGACGATGCCCGCCCAGGGCCAGCGCCTCAACGTCGACGCCGCCGCCGTGCAGGCCTACATCAACTACCTCGACACCAAACAGAACGCGGTCATCAACACCATCGGCGCCGCCGAGATCACCCATAAATACGACGTCGTCTTCAACGGCTTCGCCGCCATGCTGACCGACGACGAAGTGCGCGCGCTCAAGAAAAACAGCGGCGTGGCCGCGATCACCGCCGACTCCATGATGCAGCTCGACACGACCTACACGCCAAGCTTCCTCGGCCTGGACAAACCCGGCGGCCTGTGGGAACAGCTCGGCGGCAAGGGCGCCTCGGGCGAGAACATCATCGTCGGCATCGTCGATAGCGGCATCTGGCCGGAGAACCCGAGCTTTGCCGACCGCGTGGACGGCAACGGCAACCCGAGCCACAGCGGCTCGACCGTGGTCTACGACGCGCCGCCGGCCACCTGGAAGGGCACCTGCGACACCGGCGAGGGCTTCAGCGTGGCCAATTGCAACAACAAGCTGATCGGCGCGCGCTACTTCAAGCAGCCCGACCTGCAACTGCACTGGACCGAATTCCTGTCCGCCCGCGATTCGGTGGCCGGCACCGAGGGCCATGGCGGCCACGGCAGCCACACCGCCAGCACGGCGGCGGGCAACGCGGGTGCGACCGCGACGACCAACGGCCTGAACCTGGGCAAGGCCAGCGGCATGGCGCCGCGCGCCCGCATCGCCGCTTACAAGGTGTGCTGGACCGACGCCGCCACCGGCAAGAATGGTTGCGCGCCGTCCAACAGCGTGGCCGCCATCAACCAGGCGGTCAAGGATGGCGTCAACGTCATCAACTTCTCGATCGGTTCGAGCGCCGGCGGCGGCTCGTTCGCCGACGCGACCGAACAGGCCTTCCTGGGCGCGACCGCCGCCGGCGTGTTCGTCTCCACCTCGGCCGGCAACCAGGGGCCCACCGCGACGGCGCCGGCCCCGGTCGGCCACATCAGCCCGTGGCTGGCCTCGGTCGGCAACTCGACCCACAACCGCATCTACCTGGCCGACGCCGTCACCGGCAGCGGCGCGACCTTGACCGGCGCCTCGAGCAACGCCAACACGCCGACCTCGCCGCTGGTGCTGGCCAAGGACGCCGGCCTGCCGGGCGCCGATCCCGTCCAGCTGAACCGTTGCTTCGGCGCGACCGACGCCGTGGAGCCGCTGCTGGACCCGGCCAAGGTCGCCGGCAAGATCCTGGTGTGCGACCGCGGCGGCAACGTTCTGGTCAACAAGAGCGCCAACGCCAAGGTGGCCGGCGCGGTCGGCGTGGTCATCGCCAACGTCGAAGGCGGCGCGACGACCATCATCAACCAGGCGCACACGATCTCGACGGTGCACATCGCCAAGGAAAACACCGCCATCCTGAAGGGCTACATCGCCGCCAATCCGACCACGGCGGTCGCCTCGCTGGGCAACTTGCGCGCCACCTTCGATGCGTCGGTCCAGGCGCCGATCATGTCGGGCCAGTCCTCGCGCGGTCCGAACGTGGCCAACGCCAACATCCTCAAGCCGGACATGGCGGCGCCGGGCACCGACATCCTGGCCGCCGTCACCGCCGACCTGACGCGCGAACAGCGCGACGCCATCGCCGCCGGTTCGCCGTCGCCTGTGTCGGACTGGGCCTTCTACAGCGGTACCTCGATGGCCTCGCCGCACGTGGTCGGCGTGGCCGCGCTGCTCAAGCAGCTGCATCCGAGCTGGACGCCGTCGGCCATCAAGTCGGCGCTGATGACCAGCGCGACCGACACCTTCAGCGACGGGCTGACCAGCAAGGTCGCCTGGGACAGCAGCGCCACCAATGCCGGCAACTTGCCTTGGGGCCAGGGCGCCGGCCACATCGCGCCGAACTCGGCGGCCGATCCCGGCCTGGTGTACGACATCGCGCCGAACGACTACGCGCGCTTCCTGTGCGGCCAGGGCTTGATCTACACCACCGCCCAGTGCACCACGTTGGGCGGCCCCATCGCCGCGTACAACCTGAACCTGGCCTCGCTGACGGCCTCGAACGTGCTCGGCACCCTGACCATGACGCGCACCGTCACCAACGTCGGCAACACCACCGCGACCTACAACGCGACGGCGTCGCTGCCGGGCTTTAACGTCTCGGTGCAGCCGTCCACCCTGGTGCTGGCGGCTGGCGCCAAGGCCAGTTTCACCGTCAAGCTGACCCGCACCAGCGCCCCGCTCGACACCTGGGCCTACGGCGCGCTGACCTGGAAAGACGGCACCCATGTCGTGCGCAGCCCGCTGACGGCGCGCGGCACCGGCCTGTCGGCCCCGGCCAGCGTGGTGAGCGAGGCGGCCACCGGCAGCAAGGTCGTTACGGTCGGCACCGGCTTTGCCGGCGCCATGAGCGCGGTCAAGGGCGGCCTGCAGCCGGCCACCCGCGAGACGCGCTCCATCGCCACCGCCAACACCGGCCTGAGCAACGCGGCCTTGTGCCAGGCGGGCGCCGCGACCGGCGTCAACCTGCATCCGGTGACGATCCCGGCCGGCACGCTGCTGGCGCGCTTCTCGCTGTTCGATTCGGACACGACCGGCGCCGTCCCCGGCGACTCGGACCTGGACCTGATCGTCATGCGCGGCAACACGCCTATCCTCAGCAGCGGCGGCGACACGGCCAACGAGTCCATCCAGATGGTGGCTCCGGCCGCTGGCGACTACAACGTTTGCGTGATCGGTTATCGTCCGAACGGCGGCCAGGCCACTTACGCGTTGTCGAGCTGGGTGGTGCAGCCTTCGACGGGCGGCAACTTCAAGGTGGTTCTGCCGAGCTCGGCCACGGTGGGCGGTACGGCCAGCGTGGGCATGAGCTGGTCCGGTCTGGCGCCTGGCGTGCGCCACGTCGGCGTGGTCAACTATCTGCTGGGCGGCGTCAAGCAGGGAGCGACGGTGATCGACGTCGACACCACCGATCCGTTGCCGTTGTTCAAGGGCTCGCGCAGCAAGGAGGCGCTGGCTTTCTAAGCATGTAGTTTGGATGTGAAAAACCCGCGAGGCCGGTTGGGCTCGCGGGTTTTTTGTTTTTGGTGCTCGATGATTTGTTGGCGGCGCTTACATGGCCGATTACGCTGCGCTAATCCGCCCTACGTGGATCTGTGGTGTTTCCTGGGCTCGTGGCGTTGATGGTGCATTGGCCGGCGCGGCAGCTGGCGCCGGGGTCGCTGACCATCGAGCAGGTCGACATCATCTGCTCGCGCTCGTCGTCGGCACGGCGCGCGGCGGCGTGTTGCTCGATCAATGCCTTGAGCGCGGCGCCGTCGCTGTTTTTGCTCGACCAGGCCATATAGCGCTCGGGGCCGCCGCAGGCCTTCGACCCGAAGCCTATCGTGTGGCATTGGCTTTGCGTGTCGCAGCTGGTGTCGGCGTTGGTGGCCTGGATTTTTTTCCACAGGGCTTCGGTCTTGTTGGCTGTCGGTGTGCCTGGCGCCGGCGAGGCCGGCGGCGCGCTGCCGCAGGCGCTGGCGGCCAGCATCAACAGGCTTGCCGTGGCAAGACGAAGGGTGCGGGAGTGGAGAGAAATTTTCATCATTTCATCATGATCCAATCGCCGTCGCTTTACAAGGGCTCGCTCAATCGTGCTTTGCGCGCCCCGCCATCGGGGCCAAACAGGATAACGAATTCGGCGTGGGTGGGCTTGCCGTCTTCCGGTTTCGCCTTGGGATATTGATAGCGCCAGACCTGGTAGCCGCTGTCGAAACGCACCGTCGTCGCCGGGCCGAGCGCGGCGCGCATTTGCGCCGTGGTGCGGTGGCTGTCGGCCACGGGCACCGTGCCCGCGCCCGACGCGTCGTCCATGTAGTCGAATTCCACCAGGGTATCGTCGGACCAGCGGCGGTCCCACACCGGCGCGTAGTAGCTGCGATCGAGCAAGACCTGGCAATCGCAGAAGGGCAGGGTGTCCGGTGTTTGCGTGCCGCCCGCGTACAGCACGGAAAACGGCAATGTTTCGGTGCGGCCGCCGTCGCGCAGCGTGACGCCGAACAGCGGCCGCTCGGCGAAGAACAGATAGTTGCCGTCGGCGCCAGAGCAGACCCGGTCCGGGTCGGTGAGCAGCTCGCCCAGCCAGGCGAAGACGGTGGCGTTGTTCGACAGTAGGCCCGCCTCGACGCCGACCTGGCATTCGAGCCGCAGGTCGCCCAAGCGCCGCATGCCGGTAGGCACGTTGGGACTGCGCACCTGCGCGCGCCAGGTCAAGGTACTGGTCTTGCTGCTGGCTATCAGCGCCGCGTCTTCGCGCAGCGCCTGGCTGTTGCGGTCGAGGGTGAAGGTGTGGTCGGGCGCGACGGGCACGGGCAGCGCGACGGTGTCGCCGACCACGCGCAGGGTGATGCCGTCGAGCCGCGTGGTGGGCAAGCGCGGCAGCAACTGGAAGCGCAAGCTCGCCTGCGGCGCCAGCGCCCGGTTGCGCTCGAAACGCTCCACGCCGGCGATCATCTTGCGGTAGGACTTGTCGACCGGATCGCGGGTGGCCGTGACGGTGACCCGGGCCGGGGCGTCCTGGCTGGACGCCGGCCAGCAGGCCGCGATCAGCATCGCGGCCGCAAGATAGCGCCCTACGCGGCGTTGCATAAAATTGGACAAGTCGGCTCCTGCTACTGCGGAAACCAATGTTAGGCCAGCGCACGCGTTCGCGGCGCACCGCTCACTGCGGCGATTGCGACTCCACCCAGCGCAGCAGGTCGCGGCCGAACACGCGCGCGCGGGCCGTGTCGATCTGGCGCCGCTTGTAGGCGTCGTGGCTGGCGGGGCCGGCCAGGCTGCGCTCGTAGCTGGCCTGGTCCATCAGCTGGATCTCGTACTCGAAGAAAAAGCCGACGTCGTATTCCTGGTCGGCGACGGCGCCAATGTTGGGATAGTCCGGCTGGACGTGGATCATCTTGCGCACCGTCACCTGGATGCTGTTGAAGCCGCTACCGCTGTGCGGGTTGTCGCAGCGCGTCTGCGGCTCTGCCAGATCGGCCAGTTCGGCGTCCATGGTTTGCAGCAGTTCGTACGGGTAGTCGTCGCTGTGCTCGATCTGGGCGCGGTATTTGTTGAAGATCTGTTTGGCCGCCTCCAGGTCCAGCAAGGTGTTGCGGGTGCGTTCGGCGTCGACATTGGTGACCGACAGCAGATGCGCGCGCTGCAGGCTGCGCAGCGCCAGCAGGCATTCGAAGCGGGTGGCGAACACCAGCCGCACGCCGAGGTGGTCGAAGATGTCGGCGGCCAGGTAGGCGGCCTTTTGCAGCAGCTTGAGCAGGATGCTTTTGCGGCCCTTGTTGTCCTTGCGCTCGTAGTGCAGCATCGGCAGGCAGACCTCGCCGTCGGTGAGGAAGTGGCGGTCGCCGTCGTGCCGGATCACCTCGTCGAGGGTGGCGAACACCTGTTCGCGGATGGCGTGGAAGTGGCGCAGCTTGAGGTTGTTGTCGATGTAAAAGATGCCGTGCATGACCTTGAGCACGGCGCACGACCACATGCGCCGCACGTCGACGTTGTTGCCGCGCAGCGAGGCGTACACCAGCAATTGCAGCGGATCGTCGGGATGGCTGACCTCCTCGGGGATCAAGCCGGCCTGGGCCGGGGCGAGGAAGGTGCAGGCGAGGAAGTCGACCGCCTCGCGGTGGGCGCGGGCGATGATCGCGGGGGCGGCCGGCTGCTCCAGGTCGAAGCCGTACTCGCGCACGAACTGCCGGGCGTCGTGGAGATTGCGCAACGCCAGCGCGCCGAGGTCGATGGCCGACACGCCGTTGGCGATGGCATTCAGATAGCTCCAGTTCAGCGAGAACCTGCCACCGCTCTTGAGCGAGGCTCGTAGTTCAGTCATGGCGTCCTGCATGGGCTGCGATGATCCAGTATTGCAGCCTGTTCCGCGAGCGTCAATCGATACCAATGGTCACCGCCGACAGTGTCTCTTATTGCTCAATAGCAAATAACTAGGGTTTTGTTTTTCGCAAGCTTATAATGGCGGCCTTGATTTCTTTCGCTACCATTCCACCATTCCTATGGACAAACTGAGCAATAAGCGCATCGCCATCCTGGTGCCTTGCTATAACGAGGCGTTGACGATCACCGCCATCGTGCGCGATTTCAACGCCTGCCTGCCGCAGGCGCAGGTCTACGTGTTCGACAACAATTCCACCGACGGCACCGCGCGCATCGCCCGCAAGGCCGGCGCCATCGTGCGCAACGTGCCGGCGCAGGGCAAGGGCAGCGTGGTGCGGCGCATGTTCGCCGACATCGAGGCCGACGCGTACGTGATGGTCGACGGCGACGACACGTATGACGCCAGCGTGGCGCCTCAACTGGTCGAGCAGCTGTTCAGCGAAGGGCTGGACATGGTCGTGGGCAACCGCGTCAGCACCGAGCAGGAGGCCTACCGGCCCGGCCACCGCTTCGGCAACGCCATGCTGACCGGTTGCGTGTCGTTCATTTTCGGCCGCACGTTCACCGACATCCTGTCCGGCTACCGCGTGTTCTCGCAGCGCTATGTCAAATCGTTCGCCGCGCACTCGGCCGGCTTCGAGATCGAGACCGAGCTGACCGTGCACGCGCTGGCGCTGCGCATGCCGGTGGCCGAGGTGTCGACCTCGTATAAATCGCGTCCGGAAGGCTCGGTCAGCAAGCTCAACACCTATCGCGACGGCGTGCGCATCCTGGGCACCATCTTCCGCCTGTTCAAGTCCGAGCGGCCGCTGGCCTTCTACGGCATCGGCACCTTCTTCATCGCGCTGCTGTCGATCATCCTGGCCCAGCCGTTGGTCACCACTTACCTGAAGACCGGCCTGGTGCCGCGCTTGCCGACGGCCACGCTGTGCGCGTCGCTGATGCTGGTGGCGCTGATCCTGCTGGCCTGCGGCATCATGCTCGACGCCGTCACCAAGGGCCGCATCGAGCAAAAGCGCTTCGCCTATCTGTCCAAGCCGGGGCCGTCGTTCGACGAGGGCGCGCCGTGAGCTTCATGAACGCCCGCCTGACGGCGCTGGACGCGTGGTTCGCCCGCCGCACCGCTTTTCTGGGCCATCCGCGCGCCGCCTGGCACGCGGCCTGGATCGTGCCCGTGCTGCTGGGTTTGTGGTCGGTGCTGAACGGCCAGGACGACGGCTGGGACATGCGCAACTATCATTTGTATAACGCGCACGCGCTGATGAACGGGCGCATCGGTGTCGATCTGGCGCCGTCCGGTTTCCAGACCTATTTCAATCCCACCATCGACCTGCCGTATTATTTCCTGAACCGCTGGTTGCCGCCGCAGCTGGTCGGCTTCGTGCTTGGCGCGCTGCACGGGCTGAATTTCGTGCTGCTGGCCGGCATCGCGCGCGAGCTGATCGGCAAGCACCAGCGCCTGGTGCTGCTGCTGGCCGGCGCATGCATGTTCGCCCCCGGTTTCTTGAGCGAGCTCGGCAATACAATGGGCGACAACCTGACGGCGCTGTTCGTGCTCGGCGCGCTGTACATCGTGCTGCGCCATTGGGACGGCCTGCCGCGCTGGCGCGCCGGGACGGTGCTGGCCATGGCCGGCGCCGGCGTGGCCATGGGCATGAGCGCCGGACTGAAGTTGACCAACGCGACCTATGCGGTGGCGCTGTGCCTGGCCTTGCTGACCGTGCCGCTGCCGTGGTGGCAGCGCTTGCGGCTGGCGCTGGTGTTCGGCGTGGGCGTGCTCGGCGGCATCGCGGCGACGGCCGGCTGGTGGTTCGTCAAGATGTGGAACACCTTCGGCAATCCGCTATTTCCGCAATTTAATAACATCTTCCGCAGCCCGCTGGCGACCGAGAACGGCGTCATCGACTTCTATTTCCGTCCGGTCGGCTGGATCGAGAACCTGCTGTGGCCGTTCATCTTCGCGTTCAACACGCGCCGCGTCTCCGAGTTGCCGATGAAGCTGGCGGTGTGGCCGCTGCTGTACGTGCTGCTGGCGGCGTTCGTCGTGGTCTGGTTGCTGCGCCGCCGCGCCCGGGCCGGCCAACACGGCGGCCAACCGCACACCGCGCCGCCGACGCTCGATCCGCGCGCCGCCTTCACCCTGGTGTTTTTTGTCGCCGCCTATGTCGTCTGGATGCGCATGTTCAGCATCTACCGTTATCTGGTGCCGCTCGAACTGCTGGCGCCGCTAATGATCTGGATCGTCTGGCGCTACCTGGCGCCGGCCCGGCAACGGCTGGCCGGCGTGGCGCTGGCGCTGCTGGTGGCGGGTGTATTCCCTATAGCCAACTGGGGCCATCAGGCCTGGGGCGAGCGCGCCTTTAGCGCCGAGGTGCCGGCGTTCGCCACGCCGGCGCAAAGCATCGTCTTCCTCGCCCAGCCCAATCCGCCGGCGGGGTGGATGTCGATCTTCTTCCCGCACGACGTCAAGATCATTTCGCTCGGCACCGGTTTCCCGGAATCGCCGGCCTGGCATGCGCTGCGCGAGAAGGCCGTCGCCGAGCGCGCCGGTCCGCACTATGTGCTGTTCACCGCCAGCAAGAATGACCGCGACGGCTCGCGCCTGCGCAAGCTGGCCGTGGCGCAGGCGCTGGGCCTGACCGACAGCCCGTCCGGCTGCCGCAAGCTGGCGTGGCTGCTCAAGCGCACGGTCGAGGTGCGCAACTTGCCGGACGGCGCTTGCACCTTCGATCTGCCGGCCAAGTACCGTCTCGACCTGGCCGCGCTCGACCGCGCGACCGTCGAAGGGCTGGCGCAAAAGCTGCCGCAATATGGGCTCCAGCTCGATGCCGGCAGTTGCGCGACCCATCAGGCGGCCGTCGGCAAGGAGCCGTATCCGTACCGGATGTGCCGCGTGACGGTGCTGCCGAAATAAGCGCTTCCTGGTCCGATGGGAGGGGCGGGCGAAGATTGGCGCATGCGGGCGGCGGGCTGTTGCATTTAACTCTACAATAGTCGGAAGCCAATATTGCAAGGAGCCGGCATGTCCTTCCTGATCGTCCTCGCCGCACTGTTGTTCCTGATGCTGGCCGCCTATCGCGGCTACAGCGTGATCCTGTTCGCGCCGGTGGCCGCGCTCGGCGCGGTGCTGCTGACCGATCCGGGCGCGGTGGCGCCGGTGTTCAGCGGCATCTTCATGGACAAGATGGTCGGCTTCATCAAGCTGTACTTCCCGGTGTTCCTGCTGGGCGCGGTGTTCGGCAAGCTGATCGAACTGTCCGGCTTTTCGGAATCCATCGTCGTCGCGGCGATCCGCTACATCGGCCGCACGCGCGCCAACGCCGTCATCGTGCTGGTGTGTTCGCTGCTGACCTACGGCGGCGTATCGCTCTTCGTGGTGGTGTTCGCCGTCTATCCGTTCGCCGCCGAGCTTTACCGTCAGAGCAACATCCCCAAGCGGCTGATGCCAGGCGCCATCGCCCTGGGCGCGTTCTCGTTCACCATGGACACCTTGCCGGGCACGCCGCAAATCCAGAACATCATCCCGACCACGTTCTTCAAGACCACCGGCTGGGCCGCGCCGTGGTTGGGCACGATCGGCGGCATCGCCACCCTGGCCGCCGGCCTGGCCTTCCTGGAATGGCGGCGCCGCTCGGTGATGGCCACCGGCGAGGGTTACGGCGTGGAAGACAAGGCCAAGCCGGCGGCGGCCGGCGGCACGCCACAGCGCGGGCTGCCGCATCCGCTGCTGTCGGTGGCGCCGCTGTTGCTGGTGGGCGTGGTCAACTTCGCGCTGACCAAAATGATCCCCGGCTGGTATGGCGAAACCTACGCGCTTACCGCCGACGCCTTGCCCGGCCTGCATGCGACGATCACCACGCCGATCAAGACGCTGGTCGGCATCTGGGCGGTGGAGGGGGCGCTGCTGCTGGGCATCATCTTCGTGGTGGTGACGGCGTTCGGGCGGGTGCGCGACGCCTTTGCCGAGGGCACCAAGGCGGCCGTCGGCGGCGCACTGCTGGCGGCGATGAACACGGCCTCCGAGTATGGCTTCGGCGGCGTCATCGCGGCGCTGCCCGGTTTCGTCGCCGTCAGCCACGCGCTCAAGAGCGTGCCCGATCCGCTGGTCAACGCGGCAGTGTCGGTGACCACCCTGGCCGGCATCACCGGTTCGGCCTCGGGCGGCATGAGCATCGCGCTGGCGGCGATGTCGGACCAGTTCATCCGGGCGGCCGAGGCGGCGCAGATTCCTCTGGAGGTGATGCACCGCGTGGTGGCGATGGCCAGCGGCGGCATGGACACCTTGCCGCACAACGGCGCCGTCATCACGCTGCTGGCGGTGACGGGGCTGACACACAAGCAATCCTACCGCGAGATCTTCGGCATCACCATCATCAAGACGGCGGCGGTGTTCTTTGTGATCGCGGTTTACTATTTGACCGGGCTGGTTTAGCCGGCACCTTCACGGTCACCGTAAGCGGTGGCGGATACTGTTTTTGGCAGTTGGGACAGAAGAAGCTGCGGCGCTTGGTCTTGCCCAGATGGCCTTTGTGGAACGGCAGGTCGCAGCGCGGGCAGACGCGCTTGGTGTGCGCCAGCCAGTGCTGCTTGAGCACGAAGGCTTTCTTCCATTCCAGAAAATCGAAACTGTATTCGCGCGCCTGCGCCACCAGCTCGCGCAGCTTGGCCGCCGGCAGCGCGCCCACCGTCGACAGCGGATGGACGCGGATGCGGAACAGCACTTCGTTCTTGATGATGTTGCCGACGCCGGCGAAGATGTCCTGGTCGAGCAGCGCGTCGCACACGAGGGTGTCCGGCGCGGCGCGCAGCTTCTTCAGCGCGGCGGACGCCGACCAGTCGTCGGACATGACGTCGCCGCGCCAGTCGTAGTGGCTGTCGAGCTCGCCTTCTATCGTCTTGACCGAGCAGGTGTAGAAGTTCAGCTCCTCGCCATCGTCGAACTCCAGGCTCAGGCGCGGCGTCGCGTCCTTGCGCTCGTTGATGCGGTAGCTGCCGAACATCAGCAGGTGGATGCGTAGCGCCATGTGGGGCAGCTGGATCAGGAAGTGCTTGCCCCAGCTGCGCAGGTCCAGCACCGGCTGGCCGCGCAGCGCCGCCATGTCGACACCCTTGGTGTTGCCGCTCGCTTGCACGATGGTTTTACCGATGAAGCCGGCCGTCTGCTCGCGCATGATGACGATCGATGGTCCTTCGGGCATGGAATACTCCGGTCGTGTTGGAAGGATCAGTTTGCGCCGGCCGGTCCTTGCTTACTGTTCGACGGTTCACTTAGCAACCCGCACGGCGCTCAGCCTGGGGTCGTACCCGGTGGGGTACGACCCCGCCGTACCGGGTTTGTTTGCCGTACTTGTGGTTTCATGGCAGTATTGCCGATCTGTTTGCCATGGAGGTTTACCTTGAAACACACGCTGCTCATTACTGCCTTGCTTGCCGCCGGTCTGGCGCAGGCCGCCGCCGGTCCCGAATTCAGCCCGCAGAAATTGTCGCAAGACGTCAAGGTGCTCGCGTCCGACGAATTCGAGGGCCGGGGGCCGAACACCGCCGGCGAAACCAAGACCGTCAACTATCTGATCGAGCAATTCAAGGCGGCCGGCATGCAGCCGGGCGGCGATCCGGTCAAAGGCAAGAAAGGCGAGCGCAGCTGGACGCAGGACGTGCCGCTGGGCCGTTTCGAGATCAAGGGCCCGGTCAAGCTGTCGGTCAAGGACGCCAAGGGCAGCCAGGAACTGAAGCAGGGCGACGACCTGGCCGTGCGCGCCTCGATGAGCGGCGCCAAGATGGTCGACTTCAAGAACGCGCCGCTGGTGTTCGTCGGCTACGGCGTGACCGCGCCGGAGCGCAAGTGGGACGACTTCAAGGGCGTGGACCTGAAGGGCAAGCTGGCGGTGGTGCTGATCAACGATCCCGATTTCGAGACCGGCGAGGGCGAGTTTGGCGGCAAGGCCATGACCTACTATGGCCGCTGGACCTACAAGTATGAGGAGATGGCCAAGCGCGGCGCGCTCGGCACCATCATCGTGCACGAGACGGCGCCGGCGTCGTATGGGTGGCCGACGGTCAAGAATTCCAACACCAACGTGATGTACGACATCGTGCGCAAGAAGCCGTCCGAGGCGCACGCGCCGATGGAGGCCTGGATACAGCGCGATCTGGCGGTCGACCTGTTCAAGCGCGGCGGCCAGGATTTCGAGGCGCTTAAGAAACTGGCGCAGACGCGCGACTTCAAACCGGTGCAGCTGAAGGACGTGACCTTGTCGGCAAACTACGCGGTCGACGCGCAGGTGATCACGTCTAAAAACGTGGCCGCCCGCATGGTCGGCGCCAGCAAGCCAGACGAGACCGTGATCTACAGCGGCCACTGGGACCACCTTGGTGTCGGCTTGCCGAACGCCAAAGGCGACAAGATCTACAACGGCGCGGTCGACAACGGCACCGGCCTGGCCGCGCTGCTGGAACTGGCGCGCGCCTACGGCAAGGCGCCGGCGCCCGCGCGCAGCGTGCTATTCCTGGCCGTGACGGCCGAGGAGAAGGGCTTGCTGGGCTCGGAATACTACGCGCAGAATCCGTTGTACCCGCTGGCGCAGACGGTCGGGGTGATCAATATGGACGCGTTGAGCCCGCAGGGCGTGTCGCGCAACTTCACCATCTCCGGCAGCGCAAAGGTCGAGCTGCTCGACCAGTTGATCGCCAAGGCCAAGGAATGGAACCTGGTCTACTCGGCCGATCCGAAACCGGAGGCGGGCTACTTCTTCCGCTCCGACCACTTCCCGTTCGCCAAGCGCGGCGTGCCGGCCATTTCCTATGGCTCGGGCAATGATTTCGTCGACGGTGGGCTGCGGGCCGGCAAGCAGGCCGAGGAGAGCTACACCACCAACAACTACCACCAGCCGTCGGACGAGTGGAGCGCGGACTGGTCGTTCAAGGGCATGGCGCACGACCTGGGGATGCTGTACTCGCTGGGCCGCGACCTGGCCGAGTCGAAGGCTTGGCCGAACTGGGCGCCGGACGCCGAGTTCCGCGCCGCCCGCGACAAGACGGAGGCGAAGCGTAAATAGTTTTATGTTTAACTAAAATGCAATAAAATGGTTGCGCGCCGGCCAGAGTGCCGGCGCGCTTTTGCAGGTCCATTCCCAACCAGGAGCTCACCGCATGACCATGTCCATCCGCCGTACCACGATCGCGGCGTCCGTCGCCATGTCCGTCGCCCTGCTTGCCGCTAGCGCAGTGCAAGCCGCCGAAGCCGCCAAGCCGGCCGCGACCAAATCGGCCAGGTCCGACATCGCCATTCCCGATATTCCGTACACCAAGTTCGTGCTGAAAAACGGCCTGACCCTGCTGGTCCACGAGGACCACAAGACGCCGGTGGTGGCCGTCAACACCTGGTACCACGTCGGCTCCAAGAACGAGAAGCCCGGCAAGACCGGCTTCGCCCACCTGTTCGAACACCTGATGTTCAGCGGCAGCGATAATTTCAACAAGACCTACATCAACGCCATGCAGCAGATCGGCGCGACCGACCTGAACGGCACCACCAATCCCGACCGCACCAACTACTTCCAGAACGTGCCGACCTCGATGCTGGACTTCGCGCTGTTCGCCGAGAGCGACCGCATGGGCCATCTGCTCGGCGTGCTCGACAAGAAAAAGCTGGACCTGCAGCGCGGCGTCGTGCAAAACGAAAAGCGCCAGGGCGAGAACCAGCCGTACGGCGTGACGCGCCAGCTGCTGACCGAGAACACCTGGCCGGCCGGCCATCCGTATTCGTGGACGACGATCGGTTCGATGTCCGACCTCGACGCGGCCTCGATGACCGACGTGCAGGAATGGTTCAAGGCCAACTACGGTCCGAACAACGTGGTGCTGGTACTGGCCGGCGACATCACGCCGGAACAGGCGCGCGAGAAGGTCGAGAAGTACTACGGCGACATTCCGGCCGGCCCGCCGCTGGCCAAACATAAAGAATGGATCGCCAAGCGCACCGGCACCCATCGCGGAACGGTCGAGGACCGGGTGCCGCAGGGCCGCATCTACCGTGTGTGGAACGTGCCCGGCGCGCACACCGCGACCGAACCGCTGCTCGACCTGGCCGCGCAGGTGCTGGGCGGCGGCAAGACGTCACGCTTCTACAAGCGCCTGGTCTACAAGGACCAGCTGGCGAGCGACGCCAGCGCCGGCAACAACAGCTCCGAAATCGCCGGCCAGTTTTATGCCGTGCTGACCGCGCGCCCCGGCGCCGATGTGGCCAAGATGGAAGCGATCGCCGACGAGGAATTGCGCGCGCTGATGAAGTCCGGCCCGACTGCCGCCGAGCTGGAGATCGCCAAGACGGCCATCCTGGCTTCCTACACCCGCATCGTCGAGCGTGTCGGCGGCTTCGGCGGCAAGAGCGATTTGCTGGCAAGCTGCACCACCTACACCGGCAATCCGGACTGCTACAAGGAATATCTGGCGGCCGTGAAGGCGGCCACGCCGGCGCAGGTCAAGCAGGCGATGAACGCGTGGCTGGACGATGGCGATTACGTGCTCGAAGTCAAACCGTTCGCGACCAATTTCGCCACCACCGCCAAGCTGGACCGCAGCAAGCCGCCCGCGCTGGGCAAGGCCGAATCGCTGAACCTGCCGCCTATGCAAAAGGCCACCTTATCGAACGGCCTGAAGGTGGTCCTGGCCGAACGGCACGCGGCGCCGGTGGTCAACTTCTCGATGATGGTCGATGCCGGTTACGCGTCCGACTCGCAGGAGTTGCCGGGACTGGCGAGCCTGGCGACCAACATGCTCGACGAAGGCACGGCCACGCGCAGCGCGGCCAAGATCAGCGAGGAATTCGAATCGCTGGGCGCCAACTTCTCCGTCAGCACCAATCTGGACGGCGCCTCCGTGCAGCTCAACGCGCTCAAGGCGACGATGCCGAAGGCGCTGGACGTCTACGCCGACGTGCTGTTGCGTCCGGCCTTCGCGCAGAACGAGCTGGACCGCTTGAAGAAGGATCAGCTGGCCGCGATCCAGCGTGAAAAAGCCAATCCGTCGACGATGGCCTTGCGCGTGATTCCGTCGCTGGTGTACGGCAAGGGCCACGCCTATTCGCTGCCGCTGACCGGCAGCGGCACGGAGGCGTCCGTCGCCCGCATCGGCCGCGACGACCTGGCCAAATATCACCAGGCCTGGTTCAAGCCGAACAACGCGACCTTGCTGGTGGTGGGCGACACCACCTTGGCCGAGATCACGCCGCTGCTGGAAAAAGCGTTCGGCGGCTGGAAGGCCGGCGAGACGCCGAAAAAGAACATCGCCCAGGTGGCGCCGCTCGACAAGCCGGTGGTCTACCTGATGGACAAGCCGGGCGCGCTGCAAAGCGTGATCTACGGCGTGCAGCTGGCGCCGCCGCGCAACTCGCCGGACGCGGTGCAGCTTGGCGTGGTGAACAACATCTTCGGTGGCAACTTCGGCTCGCGCATCAATATGAACCTGCGCGAGGACAAGCACTGGTCGTACGGCGTGCGCTCCAGCCTGTCGCCGGCGCTGGGCCAGCGTCTGTACATGAGCACGTCGCCGGTGCAGAGCGACAAGACCAAGGAGGCGCTGCAGGAACTGGTGCGCGAATATGGCGATATCGCCGGCGCCAAGCCGATCACCGCCGCCGAACTGGGCGAGGCCAAGAGCAACGAAACCCTCGCGCTGCCGGGCTCGTTTGAAACGGCTGGCCAGCTGGCCGGCGCCTACAGCACCATCCTGCAGTACAAGCTGCCGGAGACCTACTACAACACCTTCACCGACACGGTGCTGGCGATGACGCCGGAGCAAGCCAACGCGCTGGCCGCGCGCACCATCGCGCCGGGCAAGCTGGTGTGGGTGGTGGTGGGCGACATGAGCAAGGTCGAGAGCGGCGTGCGCGAGCTCAAGCTGGGCGAAGTGCGCAAGATCGACGCCGACGGCAATCCATTGTAATCACGCCGGGAGTCGCAAAAATCCCCGCCCGCTTGAAGCCGGCGGGGATTTTTTTTGTCGGGGAGAGATTCCGCCAATAAACCACGTAGGGCGGATTAGCGAAGCGTAATCCGCCATGTATGAGCCGCCACCGCAGCGTTTATCAGCCGCATTGTCAGCGGGCAAGCTCCGCAGCCTGCTCCGGTTGATAGACCACCTCAAGAATGCGCACCCGCACCAGTTGCCCGTCCGGACGCGGCCAATCGATGGCGTCGCCCACGGACAGGCCCAGTAGCGCGCTGCCGATCGGCGTGAGGATCGAGATCGCATCGGCGGTGTTGGCCAAGTCTCGCGGATACACCAAGGTCAGGCGCAGTTCCTCGCGCGGCGCGTCGATCTGGAAGCGCACGGTCGAGTTCATGGTGACGACGCCGGCCGGCATTTCCTGCGGCGCGACGATCTCGGCGCGGCCAAGCTCCTCCAGCAGTCCCTCGTGCGCGGCGGCCTCGGCGGGCGGCAGGGCGTCGAGCAGGATTTCGAGCCGTTCGGCGTCGAGCGATGAAACAATGATTTTTGGTTGCATGATGATAGCTCCAGATAAATGGTCGCAGTAAAGCGGGGGTGCGACGAACATGGCAAAGCCGCGTGCGATCGCGTGTCAGATTGTTACTGTGGGGTGGCTCGGCAGTGCGAAGAAGACCGGGTGGTCTCTCGGGCGCTTACCGAGCCCGGGAAAGGCCGGCTGAGTGTCGCGCCGTTGGGGCGGCCGCAGGCGATACTCCCTCGTTCAGGGACGAACAATGATTCTTCGCGGGAATGCGGAACATGTTCATGAGGAAATCAGTATCGAAGGTGCCTGGAACCAGTATAACCCATGGCCCCGCAGCGCACCGGCCGCCTGGAATCGCCGTCTCAAGGAGCCGTCCCGGCGGTGCCGGATTGCCAGCCGCGCAGCTTGCGGATCGCTTCTTCCTTGAATTTGGCTTCGATCTCGATATACGGCGCGTGGACATAGCAGGCCGGCATCACATCGATCAAATCGGCGTGCTGGCGGTCGTTGAAGCCGTCGCGGCCGTTGGAGATGTGGACCAGTTGCTGCGCCGGGTCGGCCCAGGTGGCGCGCGCCTTCGTCAGCATCTCGGCCACGCTCGGATCGTCGTAGCTGGGCAGCCGTTCGTGCACGATGTGATGATGCGCATCGAACACCATCGGCACGCCGCTGCGCAGGCAAATGTCGTGGATCTCGGCGGCGCTGTATGCGTACTCGTCGTTTTCCAGTCCGAGCCGCAGCCGAATCGCGTCCGGCAGCGCGGCGATGCGCTCGACCAGCGCGTCGGCCCGGCCCGCCTTGCCGCCGTGGATCTCCAGCAGCGCCCACGGCGAGCGCGGCTGTTGCAGCAGATCCATGATGTCCGCGTGCATCTGCAGGATCTTGACGCTGTTGGCGACCACGCCGGCCGAGTCCGAGCTGAGGACGACGAACTGATCGGGATGCATGACCAGCCGGATGCCGCGCTCGGTCGCGTAGCGCCCCGAGGCTGCCAACGCATCGCTCAAAGGGCGTAGTGTTTCGCGCCCGACATCCTCGTCGGCAAAGGGGAAGATCGAGGACAGGATGCGGTAGAGGGAAATCGATTCGCGCTCGCAGTAGCGCAACGCCTTGTCGAAGGTTTGAATGTTGTCCCGGTAAATCTCGTCGAGCAGCTTGCGCTGCCCGTCCGGCGACAATTCCAGCAAGCGCTTGCGCGTGACCATGCGGTAACGTACGTCTTTCGACTGGGTGATGCAGACAAGTCCGAGTTGAGGGCGCATGGTCGTGCTCCTTGGCGCTGGCCGCCAGCGTATCGCGAGTTTAGCAGCGACGCGCCGGCGGCCGCGCCACGTTGCTACTCCAGCGCCTCTTTCAACCCCGGCGCGAACTCGGCGCCGTGCTTGACTTGCGCGGTCGACGTCTTGAGCGCCTTGCCGATCGGCTCGGCGCGCCCGCTCAGGCACTTGGCCAGGAAGTTCTCGGTCACCGCGTTGAAGGCGATGTTGTTGACCGGGCGCGCGAAGCCGTGGCCTTCGTCCGGGAACACCACGTAGGTGACCGGAATGTTCTTGGCCGCCATCGCCTCGACGATCTGGTCCGACTCGGCGATGTTGACGCGCGGATCGTTGGCGCCCTGGCCGATCAGCAGTGGCCGCTGGATATTGGCGGCGAAGTTGAGCGGCGAGCGTTCCTTCAGCAGCGCCTTGCCTTCCTCGGTGGTCGGGTCGCCCATGCGCTTGTAGAATTGCTGTTTGCCCGCTTCCCAGTACGGCGGGATCGTCTTGAGCAAGGTGAACAGGTTGGACGGGCCGACGATGTCGACTCCGCACGCGAACGTGGTGGGCGTGAACGCCAGTCCGGCCAGGGTCGCGTAGCCGCCGTAGGAGCCGCCCATGATGGCGACCTTGTCGGCGGTGGTGACGCCGCTCTTGACGGCCCAGTCGACCGCGTCGATCAGGTCGTCGTGCATCTTGCGGCCCCATTGCAGGTCGCCGGCCGAAATGAATTTCTTGCCGAAGCCTGTCGAGCCGCGGAAGTTCACCGACAGCACCGCGTAGCCGCGGTTGGCGAGCCACTGGTGGTAGCCGTTGTAGCCGTAGCCGTCGCGCGCCCACGGGCCGCCGTGCACCAGCAGCACCATTGGCGCCGGCTTGGCCGGTTTGCCCGCGTCGTTGGCGTTGGCCGATTTCGGCAGGGTCAGGTAGGACACCAGGGTCAGGCCGTCGCGCGACTTGATCTCCTGCGGATACATCTGCGCCAGCGGCGCACCCTCCAGCTCCGGACGCGTCACGTACAACTTGGTCAGGCGCTTGCCCTTGCGCTCGTACAGCCAGGTGGCCGGCGGCGCCGTGACGGAATCGACAGTCACCAGCCATTTGTCGTCGGCCTCGGTGCGCGTGCCCACGGTGAACTGGCCCTTGATGTTCTTCTTCAGGAAGTCGAGATCGGCTTTGAGGGCCGGTGTCAGCGCCACGTATTCCTGCTTGAGGTAGTCGACGCTGTAGGCCTGGGCCGCGCCGGTTTTCGGATCGTACAGGGCGTTGGCGATATCGGCCCTTGCGTCCTGCGCGACGATCGTGGTCTTGCCGGTGGCGACATCCTGCGCCACCAGCGCAGAGGTATTGCGGCCGCGCGAATCGGTCCAGTACAGCGTCTTGCCGTCGGCGGTGAAGGTCAGCGGCGCGGTGGTCTGCGAATCGTCCAGGCCGACATCGGCCAGCGGCTCGCCATCGGGCTTGCCGTCCTTGAGGCGGAGATAGGTGGTGCCGCCGTCCGGGCGCGCTTTCTCGGCCACGCGCAGGTTCAGCTGCTCGTCGGCCAGGAAGCCCGCGTAGCCGTCGTTTTGCAGCAGCAAGGTCAGTTTGCCGGTGGCCAGCTCCAGGCTGTAGACGTCATGCCAGCGCGCATCGCGGTTGTTCAAGCCGATCAGCACGCGGTCCTTGACCTTGTTGCTGTAGGCGATGGGCCGCACGCGGGTCTTTTCGAACGGCGTGAGGCTGGTTTGCTTGCCGCTGACGACATCGACGCCATACAGCAGGAAATTCTCGTCGCCGCCCTTGTCCTGGATGAACATCAATTGCTTGGAATCGGGCGACCAGATGGCGGTGCGGATGGGCCGCGTTTTCTCCTCGGTCAGCGCGCGGGCTTTGGCCGGATCGGCGGCCGGCGCCACCCACACGTTGAGCACGCCGTCGCGCGGCGCCATCCACGACAGCCACTTGCCGTCCGGGCTGAGGCGCCCGCCGGTTTTGCTGGGATTGCCGAAGATCTTGGCGCGCTCGATCAGCGGCACGTCCGGCGCGGGCGCGTCGGATTGTGCCGGGGACTGGGCGTGGACCGGCAGCATGGTGGCGAGCACGGCGGCGGACAGCAGGTAGCGCTTCATATGGACCTCATCGTTGTGGAAAGAATGAAAAAATCACAAGACGATGATAGACCAAGACGGAGTTGCAAGGTTGACCATGCGACAGGCCGCGCGATCCGCGGTATGGATGGGCTTTTGCAGGCGGGGATCGTACCCCTCGTGTTAGCCGCTACGACACGATCCCTTGTTCAATGCGACCCAGCGTATCGAGCACAAGCTCGTCCCCGGCCGGGGTGCCCAGTAGCGAAAGAGGGGTCACCCCGCCCAGAGACCTGATTTCCTGGTTTAGCCAGTATTTGGCCGATTGCTCATCTTCAAATACGGCGAGCGCACGCAGCCATACTTTTCAGCGCGCGACTTCGTCGTGTTTTCAGATAGCTGGTCCATTTTTAAAAGCCGGTCTGGCGATTAGCCAAAAAGTTTGCCCCGCAGTAGACTTAGACCTTGCTCCAGCAATTCGTTCTGCGGTATCTGGCCGCCGGGCGTAAGCTTGTCGATAATTTGCGGCAGCAACTGGGCCAGGCCGGTGGCGGCGTGTTCGGGTTCGATGCCGGCGTGCTGGGCGATCTGGGAGACCTTGTCGGCGCCCAGCGCGTCGGCGATCTGGTTGCCGGACACCGGGACGTTCTCGCCGGTGCCGATCCATGACGCGACCTGATCGGCGATTCCGCTCGATTGCAGCTGCTGCAAAATACCTTGCAGGCCGCCGGCATTGTTAATCAAGCCCATCACACCACCGAGCAGATCGCTTTGGGAGACGGAGTCCTGCTTCTGGGCGCCCAGCGAACCGATGACTTGCCCTGCCAGTTGATCGAGTAATCCCATCATTTGCTCCTAGAGGTGGTGGTTGAAAACGCGCAATACCGCGTAGTTGTCATAACCATTAGAGCACAAGTTTACTCAAGTGGCTTACCAATTCGGACCAGGCCCGATTTCGGCTGATGTCTCGTAAGTGTTAAGGACCCTCATTACCTCGGCATCTTGTGCGTACTTTTTCTTCGCTGCGCGCATATAGGCATCGAAACCATCACACTGCCCGAATTTCTCGCAGTCGCTTTTCCATTGCGCGACATAACGAACGTCGGCTGGTAGCACATGCGTTTGTTCGTCTGCTCGGCGGTCCCGGCAGGCATTGGACCATCGCTCAACTTTCATCTCGCTGATTTGTTCTCCTTGTGTCTGCACACGCAGACATGCTTTTCCCTTGACGTACTGCAGGGTGCAAAAGGACTTTCCGACACTGCAGTAATCGACCTCCGGGTATCCACTCTGGACAAGCAAGCGATCAAGTCCCATGTATTCGCCAGAGGAAGCATGGGAACCCGGATCTGCCCTCCAACCGTCCGCGTGGAGCCGTGTCTGTGCCTCGACGAATTTCTCGCCAACCTGTGGCATAGCCGAATCAGCATGCGCGAGCGAAGCGCAGCCTATAAGGACCGTAAGTGTGATTGCGATCTTAATCACTTGGTCGTTCCTCCTGCAGCTTTATATGCCGCCTCGAAGCGATCGAATTCGACATATGGTTGGTTGTAGCGGCCCGGTTTTCCTCTTCCCTCTGGCAGCGCAGCCCATTGTTTCGATGCTTGAGAGAGGCCAGCCTCGATGTCTCCGTCTTTAATTTTATCAATGACGCTACGCGCTTGAAGCATTGATACTGCGATGAGGTCTTGCGTCTCCGGCGTAAAGTCCGTCAGCCCCATGCGACGTTCACCGTGATCTTGCCACGTGACTTTGTTGATTTGATACATGCCTGAGGCCGTGGTCACGCCACCGCTCCCAGGACCTGGGTGCGTCGAGTAGTCGGTAAAGCGCCAAGGGTCTTTTTTCTTTCCTTTCACCGCACCGTATTTGAAGTCATACCCGCCGCCTTCGGCATCGGCTACCGCCTTGAGAAACGCTTTGATGTTGGGATTCTTCAGGTGTTCCCTCATCTCGGCCAATCGCTGTTCCTTGTTTCGCTTGATACGCACCAACTTTGCTTCGGCATCTTCGCGTGGAGTCGTGTTTCTGGTCGCACGATGATGAAGGGGGCGGCCGGAAGGAGAGGTGATTGTTGTCGTCATTTAGCCCTCACGAATAGATGTCAACGGTTTCTGCTTCCATCGTGGTCGTAAGCAGATGAGTCCTTCCTTCCGCGTCCGTAACGCCGAACTCCAACTGGCCGTTTGCCCGCCGTATCGCATACTCGGTGTTCGGCATGGGCCTATCGGTATCCTCATCAAATAGGACAAATCTGTCGTCGAAAAATTTGTCATCATTCTTCCGTGTCACGGGATCCTGTTGGGAAGATGTCGACGTGTCCCCCTTGCCGGGAGCACTGAGCTGTTGACATCGGAGAGACTGATTCGGCACCAGGCGAGGTAGAGCGGGGCATCCGCAGAGGCAAAGGTCATCTTCCAATGCCACTTTTTTGCCGTTCCAAAGCTCGGGAATACGTGGTTCCATGCAACGTATCTTCCCTTGGGATTTGCAGACAGGGCAGAAAACCAAATCGTTTTCGAGAGCAATCGGGGAACCGTTGATGCTGCCATTACTAGACGCCGAAATGACCTTGCCGCCCGCCGTGGTGGTTGCCCCTAGCGTAATTGTGTAGCGCTTCATACTTTCTCCCCGCATGCACAGTGCATGGCCAATAGGAAATTATTTGGCTGACCGTAAGAACGTGGTTTGCGCAATCGCAGAAAACATGCGGTTGGCAGTCCTGTTTGCAGTTTACGGCTGCGCGATTTGACGTGGCCGAAGCGGCACTCGACCAGGCTGTAGAAGGCCAGCAGATGTAGATGTTTAGCGCTAGACGCGTCACGCCTACGTGCCGGGACCTGCTGGTCAGCTTGCGCGGCGATGTTCCAGAAAGTGCTGTTAGAATTTGCAATCGTCTTCCGCCCCCCCCCCCCCCAATTTGCAGGAGTATACAAATCCTACCCTTTTTAGTCAGAACGGCGATTCGCCTGCCCAAGCTAACGGCCACGGTTGCATTGGTCGTGCTGTTTGCATTGGCCGGGACGATGGCCTATACCGGTTTCCTGGTCGTCGGCGTATTTGCCGATCAACTTGGCACGGGCCGGTTTGTCGCGGGCCTGCTGCTTGGCGCTCTTTTTGCGAGATTTCCCTGGATAAGCAACGGTAAGCCGCGCATTGTCGGCCTGTTACCGAAACCGGTCCGTCGCCCGCTCATCGTGAGCATCCTGGCACTGTGCTTGTTGCACTTTGTCTGGCAAGGCGACTACGTGCCCGCACTGTTCATCGGGGTCACGACGGCGTTTCTTCTGTCCTTCCCGTGGTTGCGGCGCGCTATATTCGATCGCCTGCTGGGCTCCGTCTTCAAATTCACTGGCCGCAACTCTGTCAAGCCCACCGACGACACGGTGATCGATGGCGAATTCAGGGAAAAGAAAGAATAAGGGGGGGGGGAGAAACAAAAAAGCCACCCGAAGGTGGCTTTTTAATATTCTTGGTGGCCCGGGGCGGAATCGAACCACCGACACAAGGATTTTCAATCCTCTGCTCTACCAACTGAGCTACCAGGCCAAGGAGCAGAATTATAGCAGGCCGGAGCGAAATTGCAAGGAACAATTTCTCGCGCACACAAACGCTATAATGGGTGGATGAATAATCCATCGTCCCCGCCGCGCGTTATCGAGAGTGACATTTGCATTGTTGGCAATGGCGCGATTGCAAAGACCACCGCGCTCGGCCTGGCCCAGTCCGGCCTGAGCGTCGCCTTGCTCTGTCCTCCGCCATCGCCGCCGTCCGCGCCGGCCGGCGCCTCCACCGCCGCCGATCCAGGCTGGGACGCCCGGGTCTACGCCCTGAACCACACCGCCCGCGATTTGCTGTCGTCGCTGAAGGTCTGGGACGCGCTCGACGCCGCCCGCGTGGCGCCGGTCGACGCGATGATCATCCAGGGCGACGGCGCCCGCGCCGGCGACCTGGCGTTCGACGCCTACGGCGCCCACACCGGCACCCTGGCCTGGATACTGGAAGACCGCAACCTCGGGCAGGCGCTCGACGCCGCCCTCAAATTCGCCCGCAACGTGACCCTGGTCCATGGCCGGGCGGCGGAGCTGGTGCGCGGCGACGACCACGCCACCGTGCGGCTGGACGACGGCGCCAGCGTCAGGGCGCAGCTGGTGGTGGGCGCCGACGGCGCCGATTCCTGGGTGCGCGGCCAGTGCGACATCGGCCTCGATTACCGCAGCTACGCCCAGCGCGCCGTGGTGACCAACTTCGATTGCGAAAAACCCCACCATGGCGCCGCCTTCCAGTGGTTCACCGGCGCCGAGGGCATCGTGGCGCTGCTGCCGCTGCCCGGCAACCGGGTGTCGCTGGTGTGGTCGGCGCCGGACCTGCTGGCCGACCGGCTGCGCGAGGAATCGGCCGCGCAGATCGCCGAGCGCCTGGCCGTCTACGCCGCCGAAAAACTGGGCGCCCTGACGCCGCTGCAGCCGGAGCTGGTGCGCGATTTCCCACTGCGCCTGCTACGCCCGCACACGATGACGTCGCCGCGCGTGGCGCTGGTCGGCGACGCCGCCCATGTGGTCCATCCGTTGGCCGGCCATGGCATGAACCTGGGCTTCGCCGACGTGGCGCAGCTGATGAAGACCCTGGCCGAGCGCGAACCGCAGCGCGGCGTCGGCGACGACCGCGTGCTGGCCCGCTACGAACGCGCCCGCAAGGAAGACGTGCTGCTGATGCAGCTGACCACCGATGGCCTGGCGCGCCTGTTCGGCGCCGACATAGAACCCTTGCGCGTGGTCCGCAATTTGGGATTAAACTTGTTGGATAAATTACCTGTGCTGAAGCGCCGCTTGATCTCTCACGCCATGGGCAAGTGAGTGGAAAAAAGGCGGCGGCATGGACTGTCAGTAGTCACCGGAGATGTCATGAAAAAAAGTAAGTTCGTTTTGCTGTTGTTGTCTGTGATGATGGCGTCTTGCGGCCAGGCTCAAACCTCGCCGACCGAGGAAGAGATCAAGAAGCTGGTCGAGCCGCGCCTGGGCGAGGGCGTGAAGGTCGATTCGGTCAAGGCCACGCCTTACGCCGGCCTGTACGAAATCCGCATGGGTAACGAGATCCTCTACACCGATAAAACCGGCACCTATGTGTTCAACGGTCATATCTTCAACCTGACCACCGGCACCGATCTGACGCGCGAGCGCATCGACGATATCAACAAGATCAAGTTCTCCGATCTGCCGCTGGACAAGGCCCTCAAGACCGTTAAGGGCGACGGCTCGCGCGTGATCGCCGTGTTCGAGGATCCGAACTGCGGCTACTGCAAGCAGTTCCGCAAGACCACGCTCAAGGACATCGACAACGTCACCGTCTACACCTTCATGTACAACATCCTGCGCGAGGACTCGTTCACCAAGTCGGCAGGCGTGTGGTGCGCGACGGACCGCAACAAGGCCTGGGACGACTGGATGTTGAACGGTAAGGCGCCGGCGACCGCCGCCGAATCCTGCAAAACCCCGAACCAGGACGTGCTGGCGCTGGGCCGCAAACTGGGCGTGTCCGGCACCCCGTCGATCTTCTTCGCCGACGGCTCGCGCATTCCCGGCGCGGTCGACACCAAGGCGCTGGAGGCGAAGTTCGCCAAGCTTAAACAGTAAGCTTCAGCCGATTTGCCAGGGGACCCAAGCGGTCCCCTAAAAATATATCTATAAGCGGTTTCCCTCCAGGAGAATTGAAATGATCACCTTGAATATCAACGGCAAGGACGTGCAGGTCGACGCCGATCCATCGACGCCGATTTTATGGACGCTGCGCGATAACCTGAACATGACTGGCACCAAGTTCGGTTGCGGCGCGGCGCTGTGCGGCGCCTGCACCGTGCACCTGGCCGGTGAACCGATCCGCTCGTGCGTGACGCCGATTTCGGCCGCTGTCGGCCAGAAGATCACCACCATCGAGGCCATGGAGAACGACAAGATCGGCAAGGCCGTGCAGGACGCCTGGGTCAAGCTCGACGTGCCGCAATGCGGCTACTGTCAGAGCGGCCAGATCATGAGCGCGACCGCGCTGCTGCGCACGAACAAAAAGCCGTCGGACGCCGACATCGACAACGCCATGAGCGGCAATATCTGCCGGTGTGGCACCTATCAACGCATACGCGCCGCCATTAAAGACGCCGCCAGTACCATCGCTTAAAGGAGCACCGTATGCGTATCGAATGGATTAATCAGGAAAACATGGCTTCGTTGGCCTCGTTGGCTTCGGGCTCCGCGCCGGTGGCCGCGGATGCCGCCGGCCTTTCGCGCCGCAGTTTCATGAAAGCCGGCGCCGTCGCCGGCGGTGGACTGGTGCTGGGCTTTTTCCTGCCCGGCGCGGGCCGCCTCGCCAACGCGCAGCAGCCGGCCAAGGTCTATGAGCCGAACGCCTTCCTGCGCATCGCGCCGGATAACACGGTGACGGTGCAGGTCAACCGCATCGAAATCGGGCAGGGCGTGCAAACCTCGCTGCCGATGCTGATCGCCGAGGAGCTGGACGCCGACTGGTCGAACATGGTCGGCGCGCTGGCGCCGGCCGGTGAACAATACAAGGACCCGATCTTCGGCATCCAGATCACCGGCGGCTCGGGCAGCATTGCCCACTCGTATATCCAGTACCGCGAAATCGGCGCCAAGGCGCGCGCGATGCTGATCGCGGCGGCGGCCGAGCAGTGGAAGGTGCCACCGGAGCAGGTCAAGACGGCCAAGGGCATCTTGACCGGCCCGGCAGGCCAGACGGCCACCTATGGCGCGATAGCCGATGCGGCCATGAAGCAGCCGGTGCCCGCCAGCGTCAAGCTGAAGGACCCGAAGGACTTCACGATCATCGGCACGCCCGTCAAGCGCCTGGACGCGACGGCGAAATCGAACGGCAAGCAGCAGTTCGGCATCGACTTCAAGGCGCCGAACAGCAAGGTCGCCGTGGTGGCGCGGCCGCCGGTGTTCGGCGCCAAGGTCGCCAAGTTCGACGCCAGCAAGGCCAAGGCCATCAAGGGCGTGATCGAAGTGCTGCAGGTATCGACCGATCGCGGCGGCAGCGGCGTGGTGGTGGTGGCCGACGGCTACTGGCCGGCCAAGATGGGCCGCGAGGCGCTGGTCATCGACTGGGACACCAGCGGCGTCGAAAAAGTCAGCAGCGACAAGCAGTTGGCCGAGTTCAAGACCTTGGCGCGCAAACCCGGTACCCCCGTGCGCAAGGCCGACACCTCCAAGCTGGCCGGCGCGGCGAAGAAGATCTCCGCCGTCTACGAGTTCCCGTATCTGGCGCACGCGCCGATGGAGCCGCTCAATTGCGTGGTCGACCTGCGCGCAGACGGCTGCACCGTGTGGGCCGGCACCCAGTTCCAAACCTTCGACCATGGCGCCATCGCCGCCACCGCCGGCCTGAAGCCGGAGCAGGTGGTGCTGAACACGATGACTGCCGGCGGCGGCTTTGGCCGCCGCGCGGTGCCGAGTTCCGACTATCTGGTCGAAGCGGTCAATATCGCGAAGGCCTGGAAGGCCGCCGGCAAGACCGAACCGGTCAAGGTGGTGTGGAGCCGCGAGGACGACATCAAGGGCGGTTACTATCGGCCGTCGCACGTGCACCGCGCCGACATCGGCATGGATGCCAAGGGCGGCATCGTCGCCTGGGACCACGTCATCGTCGGCCAGTCGATCATCACCGGCACGCCGTTCGAGCATGTGATGATCAAGGACGGCGTCGATTCGACCATGGTCGAGGGCATGGGCGAGCCGTACGAGGTGCCGCTGAACCTGAGCGCGCACGCGGTCAAGGCCAATGTCCCGGTGCTGTGGTGGCGCTCCGTCGGCGCAACCCACACCGCCTACGTGATGGAGACGCTGATCGACGAAGCCGCGCACGCGGCCAAGATGGATCCTGTCGCCTACCGCAAAAAGCTGATGGGCGAGAAGGGCAAGCGCCACGTTGCGGCGCTGGAGCTGGCGGTCGCCAAATCCGGCTATGGCAAGAAGGCTTTGCCCAAAGGCCAGGCGTGGGGCGTGGCGGTGCACGAAGCCTTCGGCACCGTGGTGGCTTATGTCGTGGTGGCGTCGGTGAACAAGGACGGCACGCCCAAGCTGAACAAGGTCACTGCCGGCGTCCACTGCAACACGGCCGTCAATCCGCTGACGATCGAAGCGCAGATCCAGGGCGCGGCGTTGATGGGGCTCGGCATGACCTTGCCCGGCGCCGCGATCACGATCAAGGACGGCGTGGTGGACCAGCAGAACTTCAGCGACTACACGGTGGCGCGCATGACCGACATGCCGGTCATCGACGTGCATATCGTGCCGTCCAACGATCCGCCGACCGGTATCGGCGAACCTGGCTTGCCGCCGCTTGCGCCGGCCTTCGCCAACGCTTTGTTCAAGTTGACCGGCAAGCGCCTGCGCAAGCTGCCGTTCGATTTGAGCACGGCCAAGGCGTAAGGCGCATGGCGCTGACGGGTATTTTGCTGGCGGCCGGACGGGGAAAGCGTTTCGATCCGTCCGGCGTTCAAAACAAGCTGCTGCAAACCGTGGACGGCGCCACTGGCGACCTGGTGGTCGCGGCCAGCGCGAAGAACATGCTGGCCGCGCTGCCGCGCGTGCTGGCTGTGGTGCGGCCCGGTGACGACAAGGTGGCGGCGCTGCTGGGCGCCCTCGGATGCGAGGTGCGCGTATGCGCCGACGCCGATCTGGGTATGGGCGAGTCGCTGACGACGGCGATCGAACACACGAAGGGCGCAGAAGGCTGGGTGATCGCGTTGGGCGACATGCCCTACGTGCAGCCGGAAACCATCCGCGCGCTGTCCGCCACGGTGGAGCGGGGCGCGCGCATCGCGGCGCCCGTGCATGAACGGCGGCGCGGCAACCCGGTCGCCTTCAGCAGCTTTCATTTGCCGCTGCTGCTGGCGCTATCCGGCGACCAGGGCGCGCGCGCGATCCTGAAAAGCCATGCCGTGAGCGAGGTGGTGGTCGACGACGCCGGCGTGGTGCGCGATATCGATACGCCAGGCGATTTGCGCGGCGCTGCATAAACATAGGACCTCAACACAAGGACCGACATGAAAAAACCGAACAAGAACCCCGCCATCGCCTACAGCATCGTCGGTCACGATCTGGCGGCGCACCTGTTCCACGTCACGCTGACGGTGGACGCGCCGGCGCCGGACGGCCAGATATTCGCGCTGCCGGCCTGGATACCGGGCAGTTACATGATCCGTGAGTTTTCACGCAATATTGTGCGCATCCGCGCCGAGTCGAACGGCGAACCGGTCGCGCTGACCAAGCTCGATAAACACTCCTGGCAGGCGGCGCCTCAAACGGACCCGCTGAAAACCGGCCCGTCGCCGCTCACGCTGCACTACGAAGTCTACGCCTGGGATTTGTCGGTGCGGGCCGCGCATCTGGACCAGAACCACGCTTTCTTCAACGGCACCAGCGTGTTCCTGCGCGTGCTGGGGCAGGAAGACCAACCCCACGTGGTTGACATCCAGCGTCCCGCCGACGAGGCGGCGCAGACGTGGCGCGTGGCGACGTCGCTGCCGGAGCTGAAGGCCAAGCGTTATGGTTTTGGCACGTACATCGCCGCCGACTACGATGAATTGATCGACCATCCGGTGGAGCAGGGCGATTTCGCGCTGGCCACCTTCAAGGCCCACGGCATCCCGCACGACATCGTCATCAGCGGCCGGGTGCCGAACCTGGACCTGGCGCGCCTGAGCGCCGACCTGAAAAAGATCTGCGAGACCCAGATCGCCTTCTTCGAGCCGAAATCGAAGCAGGCGCCGATGAACCGTTACGTCTTCATGACCCTGGCGGTCGGCGACGGCTACGGCGGCCTGGAGCACCGTGCCTCGACCGCGCTGATCTGCGCCCGCGCCGATTTGCCGAGCACCACCGCCACCAGCAAGGACATCAGTGACGGCTACCTGCAATACCTGGGCTTGTGCAGCCATGAGTATTTCCATACCTGGAACGTAAAGCGCATCAAGCCGGCGGCCTTCGCGCCTTACAATTTACAAGTCGAAAACTACTCACCGCTACTGTGGCTGTTCGAAGGCTTCACCAGCTATTACGACGACCTGATGCTGGTGCGCGCCGGCGTGATCGCCGAGCCGGCCTATTTCAAGTTACTGGGAAAAACCATAGCCAGCGTGCTGCGCGGTAGCGGCCGCACCAAACAAAGCGTCGCCGAGTCCAGCTTTGATGCATGGGGTAAATATTATCGCCAGGATGAAAATGCGCCCAATGCAATCATTAGTTATTACACGAAAGGTTCGCTGATCGGCCTAGCCCTGGATTTGAGTATCCGTGCTAAAACCGGCGGCAAGAAATCGTTGGACGATGTGATGCGCGCATTATGGCAGCGTTACGGCCGCGACTTTTATAACGGCGGCGGACGCGGTGTAACCCCGGCCGAGGTGGAAGCGCTGTTCGATGAAATCAGCGGTGGGCGTTTCAAACCATTCTTCGATAAATATATACGCGGTACCGAGGATGTGCCGCTGGCTAAAATGCTGGCGCCGTTCGGCGTTAAATATAGCGACGAGCGTAAAACTTCAAAACCGAGCCTGGATGCGAATATCGGCCGCGACGGTAATGATTGCAAATTATCGAGTGTCCATGAAAATGGCGCGGCGCATTTGGCGGGTTTGTCGGCGGGTGATTTATTGGTCGCCATTGATGGTTTGCGCGTGAATGCGACCAATCTGGAAACGCTGCTCTCGCGCTACGGCGTCGGCTCGAACGTGGAGGTGCATGCCTTCCGTCGGGACGAGCTAATGACTTTCAGTATGACGCTGCAGGGTGAACGGGTACCCGGCATCACCTTGGGGTTGGACCCGGTCGCCAAAAAATCGACGGGTCCGCTGCGCCCCAGCGCCGTCCGCTAGGCCCTCAATCGCCGCCACCGCCGCAACGGTTCACCGTTTTGCTGGCGCTGGCGGTTTCTTTTCGCCAATTTCATGCCAAATATTGGCACGTAATAACCAAAATCCGGCATGCGCTGACGCGTCGGTGTCATATTCTTGTGCAATGCAGCGTTTTTGAGGGGCTTAATTTTCCGGCAAGTGTCGAAGTGGTTTAGAATTTAACCATAACTCTCTATTGGTCAGCTACCGATTCGCAAGTTATGCCACTCGATCCCGCCACTATTGTTTTGATGTCGACCGTAATGGCCGTTGCGATGAGTGTCGTCCTCTATTCCGCCCATTCAAGTTTTCCCAGAGAAATCAAAGGCCTGAAGCAATGGGCGATCAGCCTGGTGTTGCTGGCGTTCGGCTCGGGAATTTACGCATCGACCAGCGGACTGCTCGGCAATATATTGTCGCCTCTGTGCGCCAATGCCGTTATTCTGTGGGGGCTTGGTTTCGGGCTGATCGGCACGCAGATGTTTTACAGCCGCGAATGCTCGTGGTGGTTATTCCATTTCGTGTGGGCTTTGGGAATGGTCGCCAGCGGGTATTACGTGATTGTTAATCCTGATTATTCAGGGCGCCTCGCCATCTTTTCCATTCTGGCGTTTGTTTTTTATTCCTATCAGGTCGTGCTGATATGGGGATATGGCGAACGCCATTTCTCGACCGTGTTTTTCGGCTTGCTGATGTTATTCCAGTCGGTGGTGGTGCTGATACGGGGCGTTCTGGCGATGACCCATAGCAGCGACGATATGAATTTATTCGTCAGCGGCCCGAATCAAAACCTGTATCTGCTCACCAGTCATTTCATGACGTTGTTATTAACGGTAGGATTCATGACGGTCGCCACCCGCCGTTTGCAGACGATACTGGAGCGCCGCTCGACCCTGGACCCGCTCACGCAGGTGCTCAATCGGCGTGGTTTTAACGAGGTCTATGCCAAGGAACACGCGCTGATGCGCCGGGAACAGACGGTCATGACGATGCTTAGCATCGATCTGGATTACTTCAAGGCGATCAATGATTGCTATGGACATTCAACGGGTGATCGGGTTTTAACCGACGTGGCGTCGGTGATCGCGAAGGCGCTGCGGGCCTCCGATCATGTCGCCAGGTTCGGTGGCGAGGAGTTCGTCGTGCTGTTGCCGGCCACCGGCCTGGAGCGCGCGCACCATGTCGCCGAGCGTATACAAACAGTGTTGAGGGCGCCGCGTTCCGAAACGGAGAGCGAACAGAGCGCGGCGGCGGCCGCCTTGCCGCCCTATACGGTCAGCATCGGCATCGCCTGCCAGGTCAGTCCGGATGAGGATTTAGACAACATTTTACTGCGTGCCGACCGGGCGCTGTACTGCGCCAAGGAGCGCGGCCGCGACCGCATAGAGATCGCCGCCGAGGCGGTTTTACCGCTGCACGCGTCCGCGTAGCTTCCGCTTAGCTGAACAGGCGGCTCAGCTCGGCGCCCGGATCGGGCGCGCGCATGAAGGCTTCGCCCACCAGGAAGGCGTGGACATTGGCGTCGCGCATCAGCTTGACGTCTTCCGGCACCATGATGCCGGACTCGGTGATTACCAGTTTTTCCGGCGGAATGCGGTCCAGCAGGCCGATGGTGGTCGACAGCGACGTTTCGAAGGTGCGCAGGTTGCGGTTGTTGATGCCCACCATGGCGGTGTTCAGGCGCAGGGCGGCGGTCAGTTCGTCGCCGTCGTGGGTTTCGACCAGCACGCCCATGCCCAATTCGTGGGCGCAGGCTTCCATTTCCGCCATCAGGCCGTGGTCCAGGGCGGAGACGATCAGCAGGATCGCGTCCGCGCCCATCGCGCGCGCTTCGTAGATTTGGTAAACGTCGATCATGAAGTCCTTGCGCAGCACCGGAATCGCGCAGGCGGCGCGCGCCTCCCGCAGATAGGCCTCGGAGCCCTGGAAGAATTGTTCGTCCGTCAGCACCGACAGGCACGCGGCGCCATTGGCCGCGTAGCTGACGGCGATGTCGGCGGGGCGGAAGTCGGCGCGGATCACGCCTTTCGACGGCGAGGCTTTTTTCACTTCGCTGATGATGCCGGCCGAACCGGCGGCGATCTTCTGGCGCAGGCTGGCCTCGAAGCCGCGCAGGTCGGCGCGCAGTTCGGCGTTGCCTTCGACGTCGGCGCGCAGGCTGGCGAAGCCGCGGTGTTTTTTGGCGGCGGCGACTTCGTCGGCTTTGACTGCGAGGATTTTATTCAGAATGTCGGACATGATGGACCTAGGATGATTGTTGTTCCGCCAGCGCCAGGCGCAGGCCAAGTGCGACGAAAAGGCCGCCGGTGACGCGGTTGAGCCAAAGGGCGACCAGCGGCTTGACCTTGAGCCGCGCGCTGGCGAAGGCCGTGAAGACGGCCAGACCGTGACAGCATAGCATGCCGTTGAAATTGAAGATGCAGCCCAGGATGATGAACGCCAGCGGTTTGCTGGCCGAATCGGCCGAGATAAACTGCGGCACGAACGCCAGGAAGAACAAGGCGACCTTGGGGTTCAGCACATTGGTCAGAAAACCCTGGAAGAAGATCTTACGGTACGGCAGACGCGTGGCGGCCGCAGCCGCCGCCCCTGCGTCATCGGTCTGCGCTTCGGCCTCGCCGCGCAGTTTGGCGCGCAGCATGCCGATGCCGACGTAGATGATGTAGGCCGCGCCCACCCACTTGACCACCGTGAAGGCGGCGGCGGACGTCGACAGCAGCGCCGATAAACCCAGCGCGGCGGCGAAAATATGGATCATCGTGCCGGCGCCGATGCCCAGCGCGGCGGCCGAACCGGCGCGCCAGCCCTGGGTCGCGCTGCGCGTCATGATCAGCAGCGAATCGGGGCCGGGCATGATGTTGAGCAGCAGGCCGGAGATGATAAACAGCGTCAGGTCGTGGATGCCGTACATGATCGCCGCCCCTTAGTTGGTGGAGGCGAGGCTTTGCGTGACCTGCACGAACTGCTCGATCTTCTTCAGCGCGTCGCCGGAGTTGATCGCCACGCGCGCGCGCGCCAGGCCGTCCTCGATCGAGCTGGCCACGCCGGCCGCGTACAGCGCGGTGCCGGCGTTGAGCGAGACGATGTCGAACGCCGCGCCAGGTTCGCCGCGCAGCGCTTCCATCATCTTCGCCTTCGATTCGGTGGCGTTGGCCACTTTCAGATTGCGGCTGGCGATCATCGGCAGGCCGAAGTCCTCGGGATGGATTTCGTACTCGCGGATTTCGCCGTCGATCAGTTCACCGACCAGGGTGCCGGCGCCCAGCGACACTTCATCCATGTTATCGCGGCCGTAGACGACGATGGCGTGCTGCGCACCGAGGCGCTGCAACACGCGCACCTGGATGCCCACCAAATCGGCGTGGAAAACGCCCATCAGGATGTTCGGCGCGCCGGCCGGATTGGTCAGCGGTCCCAGGATGTTGAAGATGGTGCGCACGCCCAGTTCCCTGCGCACCGGCGCGGCGTGCTTCATCGCCGCATGGTGGTTGGGCGCGAACATGAAGCCGATGCCGGTCTGCGCGATCGATTGCGCGATCTGCTCGGGCTTCAGGTTGATGTTGGCGCCCAGCGATTCGATCACGTCGGCGCTGCCGGACGACGACGACACGCTGCGCCCGCCGTGCTTGGCCACGCGGGCGCCGGCCGCCGCCGCCACGAACATCGAGGCGGTGGAGATGTTGAAGGTGTGCGCGCCGTCGCCGCCGGTGCCGACGATGTCGAGCAGGCCGGTGGTGTCGGCCATCGGCACCTTGGTGGAGAATTCGCGCATCACTTGCGCGGCGGCGGCGATTTCGCCGATGGTTTCTTTTTTCACGCGCAGGCCCATGGTCAGGGCCGCGATCATCGACGGCGACATTTCGCCGGACATGATCTGGCGGAACAGGTGCAGCATCTCGTCGTGGAAAATCTCGCGGTGTTCGATGCAGCGCAGCAGTGCTTCTTGATGGGTGATAGCCATGGCAATTCCTTCTTTAATTTGTAGAGCGCGAAACCCGCAGCCCGCTTTGGGCGATACGCATGCCGTTCAGTTAGGGGTCTGACCCCAAGGGGTCAGACCCCGCATGGCGGTGCGGGTTTGCTAGCGAACCAGGAAGTTCTTCAGCAGTGCGTGACCGTGTTCCGACAGGATGGACTCGGGATGGAATTGCACCCCCTCGATGTCGTAGTCCTTGTGGCGCACGCCCATGATTTCACCGTCATCGGTCCATGCCGTCACTTCGAGGCAGGACGGCAGCGAGCTGCGTTCGATTGCCAGCGAGTGATAGCGGATCACCGTGAACGGGGAGGGCAGGTCCTTGAAGACGCCCACGCCCGTATGCGCGATTAAAGAAGTTTTGCCATGCATGACCTGCTTGGCGCGTATGACCTTGCCGCCGAACGCTTCGCCGATGGCCTGGTGGCCGAGGCACACGCCCAGGATCGGCTTTTTGCCGGCGAAGTGCTTGAGCACTTCGATCGAGATGCCGGCCTGCGACGGGTCTTTCGGACCCGGCGAAATACAAATATGGTCCGGGTTCAGGGCCTCGATTTCCGCGATCGTGATTTCATCGTTGCGGTACACGCGCACATCCTCACCCAGCTCGCCGAAGTACTGCACGATGTTGTAGGTGAAGGAGTCGTAGTTGTCGATCATTAGCAGCATCTCAGAACTCCCCATCCAGGCCATCTTGCACTTGTTCGGCGGCGCGCAGCACGGCGCGCGCCTTGTTTTCGGTTTCCTGCCATTCCATCTCGGCGATCGAATCGGCGACGATGCCGGCGGCGGCCTGCACATACAGCATGCCGTCCTTGATCACGCCGGTGCGAATCGCGATGGCGACATCCATCTCGCCGCCGAACGACAGGTAGCCGCAGGCGCCGCCGTAGATGCCGCGCTTGGAGATTTCCAGTTCGTCGATCACTTCCATCGCGCGCACTTTCGGCGCGCCGGTCAGGGTGCCGGCCGGGAAAGTGGCGCGCAGCACGTCCAAGTTGGACAGCCCGTCTTTCAGCTTGCCCTCGACGTTGGAGACGATGTGCTGCACATGCGAGTATTTTTCGATGACCAGGCGGTCGGTGACCTTGACGCTGCCGATCTCGGAGATGCGGCCCAAGTCATTGCGCGCCAGGTCGATCAGCATCACGTGTTCGGCGATCTCTTTCGGATCGGCCAGCAGTTCCTTGGCCAGTTCGGCGTCGCGTTCCGGCGTCGAACCGCGCGGACGGGTGCCGGCGATCGGGCGCAAGGTGACTTTTTTCTCACCGTCCGGCAGCGTCTCGTTGCGGACCAAAATCTCCGGCGAGGCGCCGACGATCTGCATGTCGCCGAAATTGTAGAAGTACATATACGGCGACGGATTCAGCGAGCGCAGCGCGCGGTACAGCGTCAGCGGCGAATCGACGTAGGGCTTGCGGATGCGCTGGCCGATCTGCACCTGCATCAAGTCGCCGGCCATCACGTATTCGTGGGCCTTGGCGACCGCCTTCAGGTACTCCTCTTTCGGGAAGTCGCGGATGGTTTCGGTGCGCACCGAAGCGCTGGTCACCGGCGCGTCGACGCCACGGCGCAGCATCATGCGCAGGTCCTTCAGGCGCTGGCGCGCCTTGCTGAAGGACTCGGGCTGGGTGGTGTCGGCATAGACGATCAAATACAGCTTGCCGGACAGGTTGTCGATGACGGCCAGTTCCTCGGTCACCATCAGCTGGATGTCGGGCAGGCCCAGATCGTCCTTCGGCTGCGTGTTGGCCAGGGTTTTTTCGATGTGGCGCACGGTGTCGTAGCCGAAGTAGCCGGCCAGGCCGCCGCAGAAGCGCGGCATGCCCGGACGCAGCGCCACTTTAAAGCGCTTCTGGTAGGCCTCGACGAATTCGAGCGGATTGCCTTCGTGGGTCTCGATCACGGCGCCGTTCTTGACGATTTCGGTGCGGGTGCCGAAGGTGCGCAGCACGGTGGTCGCCGGCAGGCCGATGAACGAGAAGCGGCCGAAGCGCTCGCCGCCGACGACCGATTCGAGCAGGAAGGTGTTCTTACCGGCGTTCTGGGTCTGGGCCAGTTTCAGGTACAGCGTAAGCGGGGTTTCGAGGTCGGCGAAGGCTTCGGCGATCAGTGGGACGCGGTTGTAGCCTTCGTTGGCCAACGATTTGAATTCGAGTTCGGTCATGTCTTCTCTCCATGCCGCCAAAAGATGGGTGTGGGTTGGCGGTGGTTTGTCAAAAAACCTGTCGGGTGCGCGTGCACGTGCGACAGCAATCAGTTCGGCTTAGTTTTGCCAGGATTGCCAGCGTCGCCAAAGCCAGGCCTCAATCGAGCCGGTTTGGTTGACATTGTGTTTTTTGATGGAAGACATTCGGTCAGGTTTGGTTCAGCTAAAGGTTAATTTTGCGAACTTATACGGCTTGCCGCGTCGAGCAGCGTGTCTACTATACCATCGGAATCGATCCCGTGTATAGACTGTCCGTGATTGTAACCGTAAGGCACCGTCAACACCGGACAACCCGCAGCCCGGGCCGCTTGCGCGTCGTTCGAGGAGTCGCCGATGGCCACCACCTGGGCCGGCGGCAGGTCGAAATCGGCGCACACGGTTTGCAGCGGCAGCGGATCGGGCTTCTTGCGCGGCAGCGAATCGCCGCCGTAGACTACGTCGAAAAAGCCGTCCAGACCCTTGAGCTTGAGCAGCGGCGTGGTGAAGGCGATCGGCTTGTTGGTCACGCAGGCCAGGCGCAGGCCGCTGGCTTTCATCGCCGTCAGGCCTTCGATCACGTCCGGGTACAAGGTGCTGTGGTTGCCGTTGATGCCCAGGTAGTGCCGCTGATAGGCGTCCATCGCCGCGTCGAAGCGTTGCTCGACGCCGGCCGCGTCCGCCTGCAAGGCCAGCACGGAGCGGATCAGGTTTTCCGAACCCTTGCCGACCATCAGCGCGATTTGCTCTTGCTCGATGGAATCGAGGCCCAGTTCTTGAAGCATGCCGTTGATCGCCACGTGAAAGTCGGGAATCGTGTCCAGCATGGTGCCGTCGAGGTCGATGATTGCGGCGCGCACGCCTATCAGCACGCTCATCTTAAATCGCCGCGAGGTTGGCGCGCATGGCGTCGATCACCGCCTTGTAGTCCGGCTGGCCGAAGATGGCCGAGCCTGCCACGAAGGTGTCGGCGCCGGCAGCCGCCGCCGCCGCGATGTTGTCGATCTTGATGCCGCCATCGACTTCCAGCATGATGTCGCGGCCCGAATCGTCGATCAGGCGGCGCGCTTCGGCGATCTTCTTGAGCGCCTGCGGAATGAAGGACTGGCCGCCGAAGCCGGGGTTGACCGACATGATGAGGATCATGTCGATCTTGTCCATGACGTGTTCCAGATAGCTCAGCGGGGTGGCGGGGTTGAACACCAGGCCGGCCTTGCAGCCGTGGTCGCGGATCAGTTGCAGCGAGCGGTCGATGTGATCGGACGCTTCCGGGTGGAAGGTGATGATGTTGGCGCCGGCCTTTGCGAAGTCGGGAATGATGCGGTCGACCGGTTTGACCATCAGGTGCACGTCGATCGGCACGTCCACGTGCGGGCGGATCGCCTGGCACACCAGCGGGCCGATGGTCAGGTTCGGAACATAATGGTTGTCCATCACGTCAAAGTGGATGATGTCGGCGCCGGCGGCGACAACGTTGCGTACCTCTTCACCCAGACGGGCGAAGTCGGCGGACAAGATGCTGGGAGCGATACGGAAATTGGGCATGACGTGAGGCCTGCAATAAAAAGATGCGCTATTTTACGCTGCCCGGCCCGGCCGCGCCCGTTTTCAGCCTCGCTCTGCTTGCATGCAGTGCCGATTTGCGGTGCAATGGGGGCCTGACGATATACAATCGCAGTGATCTTTTACGACCCCACGCCTCAGCCTTAAGGAATTTCGATGGCAACTTATGAATTTACTGTGTCGGTCAGAACCCAGTACCTGCCGGATCAATCCGATCCGGAACGCACCAACTTCGTGTTCACCTATTCGATCACGATCAAGAACACCGGCACCGTGGCCGCGCAACTGATTTCGCGCCACTGGGTCATCACCGACGCCAACAACCACATCGAAGAGGTGCGCGGACTGGGCGTGGTCGGCCATCAGCCGTTGCTGCAGCCGGGCGAGCATTTCGAGTACACGAGCGGCACCGCGCTGCAAACCCAGCAGGGTTCGATGGTCGGCGAATATTTCTGCGTGGCCGAGGACGGCCATCAATTCGAGGCCAAGATCCCCGAGTTCGTGCTGTCGCTGCCGCGCACGCTCCACTGAGCCGCCGGGTTTTCGGCCGCGCCGCATCTTTCCCTACTTTGGATCGCCATCCTGTTCAGGCGGGGGCAACTTCTTGGTTTTGCCTTTGCCCTGGTACATCGTCCACCAGACGATGAATACCAGCAGGAAAAACGCCACGCATGCTTCCAATATCACTACCCACATAGCTATCCTTATGTCATTTACACGTCGTAGTCTACTCGTTCCGCTGTCCGTCGTCGCGCTTTCGCTGGCCGCCTGCACCACCACGCCGATCCCGCCGGAAAAACCGGCCGGACAGCCGACGCCGCCCGCCGTGCCCGCCGTTCCTCCGGCGCCGGCCACACCTCCGGCTCCCGCCACGCCGCCCGCCCCGGCGGCGCTGCGGATGGTGCCGACCACTTTCGCGGCGCTGCCCGGCTGGGACCGCGACGACGTGCGCGCCGCCTGGCCGGCCTTCATGTCCTCGTGCACGGTGCTGATCAAGCAGCCGCAGTGGAAGGAATCGTGCTCGATCGCGCGCAGTGTCAACGCCGCCGACGACAAGGCCATCCGCACCTTCTTCGAGGCCTTCATGGTGCCGAACCAGGTGATCGCGCCGGACGGCGCCACCGACGGGCTGGTCACCGGCTATTACGAGCCGCTGCTGCGCGGCGCCCGCAAAAAGGGTGGGCCGTATCAAACCCCGCTGTTCAAGGTGCCGGACGACATGGTCACCGTCGATTTGGCCGGCGTCTATCCGGAGCTCAAGGGCATGCGCCTGCGCGGCAAGCTGGTCGGCAAGAAGGTGGTGCCGTACGCGACCCGCGCCGACATCGAGAAGGCCGACTTCACCGGCAAGGAGTTGATGTGGGTCGACGATCCGGTGGAATCGTTCTTCCTGCAGGTGCAGGGTTCGGGCCGCGTCCAGCTGACCGACACGCAGGAAACCGTGCGCGTGGCGTACGCCGATCAGAACGGTCATCCGTACAAATCGATCGGCAAGTATCTGGTGGAGAAGGGCGAGTTGACGTTGGAACAGGCGTCGGCGCAGGGCATCAAGGCCTGGATCGCCGGCCATCCGACCCGCATGCAGGAACTATTCAATGTGAACCCGAGCTATGTGTTCTTCAAAGAAGAGAAGTTGCCGGACCCGAAAGTCGGTCCGAAAGGCGCGCAGGGCGTGCCGCTGACGCCGCAGCGTTCGGTGGCGATCGATGCGTCGCAGCTGCCGCTGGGCGCGCCGATGTTCCTGGCCACCACGATGCCGAACAGCGATATTCCGCTTCAACGCCTGGTGATGGCGCAGGACACTGGCGGCGCGATCCGTGGCGCGATCCGGGTCGATTACTTCTTTGGCTTCGGCACCGAGGCGGCGGAGAACGCCGGCCGCATGAAGCAGCGCGGCAACGTCTGGGTGTTGTTGCCCAAGCAGCCGTGAGACCTTAGCTTACCTTAACACCAACACCGGCAAGGTCGTGTGCGCCAGCACCTTGTCGGTCTGGCTGCCCAGCAGCAGCTTGTTGATGCCCTTGTGCCCGTGCGACGCCATCATGATGAGGTCGCAGTCGAATTTTTTCGCCGCCTCGACGATCTCCTCGTACGGGGTGTGCGACACCGAAATCACCCCTTCGAACGGAATATCGGCCGCGCGCGCGGCAGCCGCCACCTTGTCGATGTAGCTGCGCGCCGCTTCCTGCATCTTGACGGCGAACTGGCCCGAGTCGATCACGGCGCCGCCGTCGCCCATCGACGACAGGGGCAAAGGCTGGATCACGGTGATGCTGACGATCTTGGCGCGATTCAGTTTGGCGAACTCGACCGCAGTCGCGGTCGCCTTGTCCGACAGGTCCGAGCCGTCGGTCGGTAGCAGTATGGTTTTGAACATGGCGCACTCCCTATCAGGATCGGTTGATACTGGAGTCAGCCTAATAGCTTGGCCGGATTTCCGGCGCACGGTAGGGCGCTTGGCAGGGCCGATTACGAGGCGGCCACCGCCGGCTGTTCGGTCTCGCGCAGCGACGAGGAAACGGCCATGCAGGCGGTCAGCACGATAGCGCCCACCGCCACGCAGGCCAGGCCGGTGCGCACGCTGAAATGCTCGCCGATATAGCCGGCCGTCAGCGCACCCAGCGGCGCCACCGCGATGGTCAGGAAGCGCATCGTCGACACCATGCGGCCGAGGTAGGCATCCGGCGTGACCTTCTGCCGGATGGCCATGTACGGCATGACAAACAGCATCACGCCGCAGTCGAGGAAGAACGACAAGGCCGCGCACGCCGCCGCGCTGGCGGCCGGATAGCCGAACAGATTGGCCGGTATCATCGGCGTCATCGTAAAGGCGAACGCGGTCAGGCCGATGCCGATCAAAATGGTGCCGCTGGCGCCGTAGCGCTGGGTTAGCGGCTTGAGCAGCATCGAGCTGGCCAGCACCCCGAGGCCGCCGACCATCTGCGCCGCGCCCAGCATGCCGGCGCTCATGCCCAGGTCGCGCGTGGCGAACAGCACGGCCAGCGCCGCGTAACCGTAAAACAGCATGTGCCAGGCGCCCACGCTCCAGGCCAGGGTGCGCAGCAGCGGCTGCTTCCAGATGAATTGCAGGCCGTCGCGGATGTCGCGCAGCGGGTGCTTGTCGGACGGCGCCGGTTTGGGATCGTTGGCTTTCAGGTTGCGCAGCAGCAGGATCGACATCACGAAACCCAGGGCGTTGAGCAGCACCGCATAGGGCGCGGTAAGCCATTGGATCAGCACCCCGGCCAGGCCCGGCGCCAGCAGGCGCGACGCGGAGTCGGTGGCGGCGAATTTCGATTGCGCGTCCATCAGGCGCTCGCGGCCGATCAGGTTGGTCAGGAAAACCTGCTCGGCGCCGCCGCCGACGACGTTGCAGGCGCCGGTGGTGAAGGCGACCGCGTACATCCATTCGACCGACAGCACGCCCATCCAGTAAGCGGCGGGGATGCTGAACAGGGCGATGGCCTGGATGGCTTTGCTGGCCAGCAGGATGGGCAGCTTGCGGTTGCGGTCCAGCACCACGCCGGCCGGCAGCGCGAACAGCGCGAACGGCATCGCCGCCGCCGCGCCCAGCATGCCCATTTGCGCCGGCGTGGCCTTGAGCAGCAACACCGCGCACAGGGGCACGGCCAGCGCGCCGATATAGCTGCCGAAGCCGTTGAGGATGGCGCTGAACCAGTAACGCAGAAAATCGCTGTTGCCCAGCAGAGGATCAGCGGCCAGCTTGTCGCGCAGCGGGCGGCGGAGTGAGGTAAAAATGGGAGGCTCGCCGAAGTAAGTTGCCAAGCTTCAATAATACCAGCGGCGGTGATAGGCGCTACAATCGACCCATAAAATTCCACCATGGAGGCAACAACCATGCAATATGAAGACCTGATCGTTGAAGTACACGGCAAAGTCGCGCTGATCCGTCTGAACCGTCCGAAAGCGCTGAACGCGCTCAATGACCGCATGATGAACGAACTTGGCGAGGCCTTGTTCAAGTTTGACGCCGATCCGGCGATCGGCTGCATCGTCCTGACGGGCAGCGAGAAAGCCTTCGCGGCAGGCGCCGACATCGCCGCCATGGTCGACTACACGTATGTGGATACGTATCGAGACAACTACATCGGCCGCAACTGGGAGCACATCCTGCGCGTGCGCAAACCGGTGGTGGGCGCCGTGGCCGGCTATGCGCTGGGCGGCGGCTGCGAGCTGGCGATGATGTGCGACTTCGTGATCGCCGCCGACACCGCCAAATTCGGCCAGCCGGAGATCAAGATCGGCGTCACCCCGGGCGCCGGCGCGTCGCAGCGCCTGCCGCGCGCGATCGGCAAAGCCAAGGCGATGGACATGCTGCTGACCGCCCGCACCATCGATGCGGTCGAGGCCGAGCGTATGGGCCTGGTGTCGCGCATCGTCCCGGCAGACAAGCTGATCGAGGAAGTATTGGCTGCCGCGACCGTGATCGCCGCCATGCCGACCTCGGTGGCGATGATGGTCAAGGATGCCGTCAACCGCGCCTATGAAGTTCCGCTGACCGAGGGCGTGGGCTACGAGCGGCGCCTGTTCCATGCCGCGTTCGGTACGCCTGCTCAAAAAGAAGGCATGAAGGCTTTCCTGGAAAAGCGGCCGCCCAACTTTGACGGCCTGTAAGGCGGACTCGCTCGATTCCCATGCGTATCCTGATTATTGAAGACAATCCCGACATCCTGGCCAATCTGTATGCGTTCCTGGAGGCGAAAGGGCATGTGCTCGATTCGGCGGCGAACGGCTACGCCGGGCTGGCACTGGCGGCGCAGCATGAGTACGACGTCATCGTGCTGGACGTCATGCTGCCCGGCATGACGGGATTGGAACTGTGCCAGAAGCTGCGCAGCGAACTGCGCGACGCCACCCCGGTGCTGATGCTGACGGCGCGCGATACGCTGGAGGACAAGGTCGCCGGCTTCGACAGCGGCGCCGACGATTACCTGGTCAAGCCGTTTTCGCTGGTCGAGCTGGAGGTGCGCCTGAACGCCCTGCTGCGGCGCGCCCGCGGCCAGACCACTGGCGCCGCCGTGCTCAGCGTTGGCGACTTGCGCTTCGATACCGAGAATTTCGAGGTCAAGCGCGCCGGCACCCCGCTGGCGCTGACCAGGACCGGCTACACCATTCTGAAATGCCTGATGACGCAAGCGCCCAGGCTGGTGCCGCGCGAGTTGCTGGAGCAGGAAGTGTGGGGCGAGGACCGTCCGGACAGCGACGCGTTGCGCACCCACATACATGCGCTGCGCCAAGCGCTCGACAAACCTTTTGAATTCGCCATGCTGCGCACCGTCCCGGGCATCGGCTATAAACTGCTAGCCTCCGATGCCACCGTTTAAATCCTTGCGCCGGCGTATCGTCGTCGCCTATCTGACCTTCGCCGCCGCCGGCATCCTGTTTTTCGCCGTCATCGCCGCCGTCGCCATCGAAGGCATCGAGGTCAAACTGGTGGACGAGCGGCTGCAGGAAGTGGCCGCTTGGGCGTCGCCGCGCCATGCCGGTGGCCTGCCGGTGGAAATGCCCGCCGGCCTGAGCTTCCATCACGACGCTGAAATCCCGCTCTCTTTGCGGGACTTGCCCGAAGGTGCGACCGAGATCACGGTCGATGGCGTCGATTTGCATGTCTGGTCCGGTCGGGACGAGAACGGACGGTACGCGGTGGTCGATCACGCCAGCGCGTATGAAAAAATCGAAGTGGTGGTGTACGGCATGTTCGCCATCGGCTTCATCGGCTTTTTGATTTGTTCGATGATGTTCGGCGCGTATATCGGCAACAGCATGGTCGCGCCGATCATGGGCCTGGCGTCGGCGGTGCAGGCGCGCCGTCCGGACTTGCCGTTGCAGGACAGTCCCGACGAACTGGGCATCCTGGCGCGGGCTTTTTCGGCCCGTACCAAGGAGTTGACCGAAGTTCTGGACCGCGAACGCTTCTTCACGGGCGACGTCAGCCATGAATTGCGCACCCCGCTGACCGTCATCACCGGCGCGGCGGAAATCCTGATGACGCAGGCGCACGCCAGCCCTGCCATCCACGCCGCTTCCGAGCGCATCTACCGCGCCGCGCGCGATGCCTCCGACTCGGTCACAGTGCTGCTGCGGCTGGCCCGTTCGCCGGACATGCTGGAGATGACGTCGGTATCAGCTGCCGGACTGGCCAGCGAGGAGGCGTCGCGTTGCCAGACCTTGACGGCCGCTAAACCGTTGGAGGTGAAGTATGCCGGCGGTGAGGATTTCATGATCTACGCGCCGCGCGAACTGTTGATCGCCGCCATCGGCAACCTGGTGCGGAATGCTTGTCTTTATACCATGCAAGGCGAGGTGGTCGTGCGCCTGGCCGGCCGTTCGCTGATCGTCGAGGATACCGGCCCCGGCTTGCCGGCGGCTGCCCGCGCGCGTCTGCTGAACGAGGCCATTCCGGCTGGCGCCAGCGGATCGTCGGGCACCGGCCTGGGTTTGGGACTGGTGCAGCGCATCTGCACATATCTTGGCGCCGATCTGGCCTACAGCGAGCGCCTCGGCGGTGGCAGCATGTTCGAAGTTCGATTTCCTTGAGGAATTTAACGTAAACTTAACGCATCTTTGACGCGGAGTTGACCGACAGTTTAATAAGGTAGAGGCTAGAATTCAGGAGCCTCTGTTGAACGTACATCCGAACTTAACTCTTAGTCATCATCGCGCGCGCTTGCTGCCGCTCTTGCGCGTTAAGCCGTTCTGGCGGGCGCAGCACGTCCATGTCCAGCACCTGACGCTGGCGGCTGCTGCTTTCTTTGTACTTGTGTACAACTTTAGCTTTTGGCAAACGTTCTTTGTCGCCACTGGCGGGTTCCAGTTGGGCAATGTGCCGCTCTATCTCGCGTCGTTCACGCTGCTGGCGCTGGCGTTCAATGCCTTCCTGACCTTTTTCAGCTTTCGCTATGTGATCAAGCCGGTGTTGATCCTGCTGTTTTTCGTCACGGCCTTCAGCAGCTATTTCATGAATCGCTACGGCATCGCCATCGACGCTTCGATGCTGCAGAACGTGATGGAAACAGATGTGCACGAAGCAACCGAATTGTTCAGCTGGAGCCTGGTGCTGACGATTTCGCTGCTCGGCGTATTGCCCTCGGTGCTGGTGTACCGCCTCAAACTGGCGTTTCCGCCGCTGCGCCGCGCGCTGTGGATCAATCCTGCCGTGATCGCCGTGTCCTTGCTGGTCGCCGGCATCCTGATGATGGGGTTCTTCAAGACCCTGGCGCCGGCCGTGCGCGAATATCGCCAGATGCGCTTCCTGCTGACGCCGACCAATGTGATCCAGGCCGGCAACTCGTTCTTCAAGCATAAAATGGCGCGCGCGACGGTGATCGCGCCCCTGGGCAGCGACGCCATGAAGGGTACCCTTTGGGCGCAGCAAAAGCGCCGCACGGTGACCATCATGGTGGTTGGCGAAACCGCGCGCGCGATGAATTTCTCGCTCAATGGTTACAAGCGCGACACCAATCCGCTGCTGTCGCATCAGGCCGGACTGCTCAACTTCAGCAATGTGCAATCGTGCGGCACGGCCACGGCGATTTCCGTCCCCTGCCTGTTTTCCGGCTTCGCCCGCGTCGATTATTCGGAGGACAAGGCGAAGGCGCAGGAGGGCTTGCTTGACGTCCTCAGTCACGCGGGCTTGCAGGTGCTGTGGCGCGACAATAATTCGGGTTGCAAAGGCGTGTGCGACCGCGTGGCGTATGAGGACATGTCGAAGCCGAAGGACGGAGCTCCGTTCTGCAACAACGAGGAGTGCTTCGACGAGCGCATGTTGCAGGGTCTGCCGGAAATCATCCGCAACGCCAAGCAGGATCTGGTCATCGTGCTGCACCAGAAGGGCAGCCACGGGCCGGCGTACTGGAAGCGCTACCCGCCCGCGTTCCAGCGTTTCGGCCCGGTGTGCACCAGCAACGAGCTGGAGAAGTGCTCGCGCGAATCCATCGTGGCCGCCTACGACAACAGCATCGCTTATACCGACTATTTCCTGAGCAAGACCATCGACCTGCTGCGCGCGGCCGGCGCCGCCGACAACGTCGATACCGCCTTCATGTACTTCTCCGACCACGGCGAATCGCTGGGCGAGAAGAATATGTATCTGCACGGCGCGCCGTATTTCATCTCGCCCAACGAGCAGCGCCATGTTCCCTTGATGGTGTGGCTGGACCAAGGCTACCGTGACCGTTTCAGCCTGGACCAGCGCTGCCTGGAGGCGCGGCGTGGCCAGGAGTTCTCCCACGATAACGTGTTCCATTCCTTCCTCGGCATGCTAAATATCAGCACGGCCGTCTACAACCCTCGACTTGATATTTTCCATGCTTGCACGCTCGCTAACCAGTCTTAAGCAAGGAGGCGTACTGCGCACCTTCGATGCAGCCTTGATACTGTCGGGCCTCCTGATCCTCTGGATCGGTAACTACACCAATATCGATCTGACGCTGGCCGACGCCATGTTCGACCGCGCCAGCGGGACGTTCCCCTGGCGCCATGCATGGCTGGCCGAACGGTTCAATCACGACATATTGAAGACCATCTTGCAGGTGTTGGGCGTCATGGTCGTCGCGCTGGCCGCGTGGGATTGGGCGCGGCCGCAGCCGTACTGGGACGCGCCGCGCCGGACCGGCCTGCGCGTGCTGGCGCTGTCGGCCATCCTGGTGCCGACCTGTATTAGCGTGCTGAAGCATTTCAGCGATTCGCATTGCCCTTGGGATTTGCAGCGCTACGGCGGCCGCGAACCGTATGTGCGGATATTGGAGATGTTGCCGGCCGGCGTCTCGCCGGGGCAGTGCATGCCGGGCGGTCATGCGTCGAGCGCGCTGTGGCTGGTGGCGTTGGCCGTGTTCTGGTTACCGCATCGTCCCCGGATGGCGGCCGGGGTGGGTGGCCTGATGCTGGCCTTGGGCATGGCCGTCGGCTGGATGCAGCAGTTGCGCGGCGCACATTTCCTGACGCATACGCTTTGGTCGATGTGGATCGCCGTATTCATCGTAGACGTTCTCTACCGCACGCTCAAACCGGCCCGGCGCCATGCGGAATTGGCCTGATTCGGTAAATTGGGTCACAATCCTGTGAGTTGTCGCTTTGACCAAACACAGGAGCAGTATGAACGAGCAGATTGCCAGGGACGTCGTCCTGGTGCGAGCCATCGAATTGGCCGACCAGAAGAAGGAAGTGCTGAGCGAAGATGATCGCATGTACGCCAGCCGAAGCGCGCGTGAACTGGCGCAATGGCAGGCGTCGGACAAACATGCGGACGTCACGCCCGACGATTTCCTGCAGCAGCGCTCTGAACAAATACTGAAACGCCTCGCCGAGCGCACGCCGGCGTTTGCCGGCTTTGCCAAGCGTTCGACCGGGTTGCGGGCGCTGGCCTGGCTGTTGCCGGTGCTGGCCCTGGCGCTGGGCGCCGCGCTGGACCGCATTACCGATCCGCATCGCGTCGATTTGCTGTCGGCGCCGCTGCTGCTGATCATCGCCTGGAACCTGCTGGTCTATCTGGGCTTGTTCATCGGCCTCTTCATTCCTGCGCGCGCCACCGGCGGGCCGAAGTCGGGCTTGATCCGCCGCCTGAGCGTCGGCAAGCTGGCAGTGCCGCGCAAGGTGCCGCCGGTGCTGGCCACCGGATTGCTGGGCTTTATGGGCGAGTGGTCGCAATTGAGCGCCAAGCTGACGACTGCCCGGCTCAGCCGCACCATCCACCTGAGCGCTGCCATGTTTGCGCTCGGCGCGGTGCTCTCTTTATATGGCCGTGGCCTGCTGTCCCAGTACGCGGCCGGCTGGGAGAGCACCTTCCTCGACGCCACCCAGGTGCACAGCCTGCTGTCCGTGTTGTTTGCACCGGCCATCGCCGTGTTCCAGCTGCAGGGATTCACCTTGGCCGAGATCGAGGCGCTGCGATTCCCGCAGACCACGGCGCCCGAGGGGGGCGCCCGCTGGGTCCACCTGTACGCGGCGACGATCTTCCTGCTGGTCGTGCTGCCGCGCCTGGTGCTGGCGCTGGTGGCCAACTGGCGCGCGGCGCGGCTGGGCCGGCGTTTCCCGCTCGACCTCGATCAGCCATATTTCCGCAAACTCAACGAGACCATCGGCGCCGGGACCGGCGGCATGCTGCGCGTGTTGCCGTTCAGCTTTACCGTCGACGAAGCCCGGCATCGCGGCCTGGGGCAGATCGCCATCATGCTGTTCGGCGAGCAGGGCCGCATGATGCTGCGGCCCTCGACCTCGTACGGGGAGGAGCCCCGAGAGGTGCTGCGCGACGTCGACCTCAACGATCCAAACGTGACCATGACGGCGGTGCTGTTCAACTTGACGGCGACGCCTGAAAAAGAAAACCATGGAGCCTTCCTCGATTATTTGGTGAAAGCGTCGCCGCGAGGCATCGCCGTGCTGCTCGATGAGTCTTCCTATGTGGAGCGCATGGGCCAGGCCGACCAGCGCGGCCTTGGCGAGAGAACCGCGCTATGGCAGGAGTTCTGCCACTTCCACCAGACCACGGCGACGGTCGTGAACCTGCTTGATCCTTCCATCCACCCGCTCGACGCCGGCGTCGGGCTGAAAATGTCGGCTGCCGCATGAGTGTTTCGATTGAAAAAGCCGCCGCGGACGCGGTGCAAATCCAGTTCGCCCTGATTTCGCATACCAATAACGGCAAGACCACCTTGGCGCGCACGCTGGTCGGCATGGATATCGGCGAGGTGCGCGACGCCGCCCACGTCACCATCTTCGCCGAGTCGCATACCTTGCTGACGACGCCGCAAGGCGACAGCCTGCAATTGTGGGATACGCCGGGCTTCGGCGACTCTGTGCGCCTGCTCAAGCGGTTGGGGCAGTCGGGCAACCCGATCGGCTGGTTCCTGCGGGAAGTGCTGGACCGCTACCGCGACCGGCCGTTCTGGCTCAGCCAGAACGCCTTGCGCACCGCAAAGGAATCTGCGGACGTCGTTCTTTATCTGGTCAACTCCTCGGAAAATCCGAAGGATGCCGGCTATGTGCCGTCGGAAATGAAGATACTGGAGTGGATCGGCAAGCCGGTGGTGGTGTTGCTGAACCAGACCGGACGGCCACGGCCCGCTGCGGAAGAGCAGGCCGAGCAGGGCCGTTGGCGCGAGCATCTGGCGCAATATCCGGCGGTGCGCGAGGTGCTGGCGCTGGATGCCTTCGCCCGTTGCTGGGTGCATGAGCGCTTCTTCTATGAAGTGGTCGGCAAATTGCTCGATCCCGTTCAGCAGGCCGGTTATGCCCGTTTGTTCGCGACGTGGGAAGCGGCTAACGTGCGCCGCTACGACCACGCGATACGATTGCTGGCCAAACAACTGGCGGCCGCCGCGCGCGATAGCGAGGCGGTCGACGCCGTGCCTTCGAGCATGCTCAAGTCGGCGCTGAAGGTGGTGGGCATCGGCAAGAACGAGGAGCAGCAGCGCCAGGACCGCGCCATGGGTAATCTGATCGCACGGTTAAACCAGGCGACGGTCGAATCGACCCGCGAATTGTTGATCCTGCACCAGCTCGATCCGACCGACGCCGGCAAGATCAACGAGCGGGTGCGCGAGAACTTCGCCGTGCGCGCGCCTATAGATAAGGCGCAGGCGGGATTGCTGGGCGCGGTGATCTCCGGCGCCGCGACTGGATTGTCCGCCGATGTGATGGCGGGCGGGCTGACCTTGGGCGGCGGCGCCTTGCTGGGCGGCGTGGTCGGTGCCCTGACGTTCGCCGGCGCAGCCTGGGGTTTCAATTCCAGTACCGACCGCAATCAGGCTGCCGTGCAATTTACCGACGCCTTTATGCGCAATTTGGTGGTGGTCGGCATTCTGCGCTATCTGGCGGTGGCGCACTTCGGGCGCGGACGCGGCAACTTCGTCGAGAACGAGGCGCCCGCGTTCTGGCAGGAGGAGGTCGAGCAGGCGGTAGCGCAGCATGACGTTGACCTGGTGACTTTATGGGGCAACCTGCGTCGCGACAAGGCAGACAACGAGGCTGCGACCGTGCTTATCAAGCAAATAGCCACCGCTACTCTGGTACGACTCTATCCAGATGTTGCAAATAGGCTTTAAAAGTCCTTGCGGTAACTGTTGCTCCTTGCTATAGTTCGCCCCCTCGCAGAACGGCGCATACAAATGCGGCGTGAAGCGAAGAAGAGAAAGAAAAAGAAGTGCTTGACGAAATATTCGAAACGCCTCATAATCTTGCCTCTTCGCTGATGAACACAACGCTTCTTCAGCAAGCAGTATCAAGCAGTACCGAATAAGTTCTTTAAAAATTAACAGTCGATAAGTGTGGACGTTTGATGAAAGTGCACGCTGAACAAGGGCAACCGAGTTTCGCGATACTTAAAATATCAAATGTTCACAAGAAGTAATGAAATAGGCGCTACGAAAGTAGTGGCCTGTCAGTATTTTGAGTGAGCGACCTCTTAGCAATAAGAGAGCCGGTAAAACGGCAAAAGTAACAGAGATTAAACTGAAGAGTTTGATCCTGGCTCAGATTGAACGCTGGCGGCATGCCTTACACATGCAAGTCGAACGGCAGCGCGGGGCAACCTGGCGGCGAGTGGCGAACGGGTGAGTAATATATCGGAACGTACCCTGGAGTGGGGGATAACGTAGCGAAAGTTACGCTAATACCGCATACGATCTAAGGATGAAAGTGGGGGATTCGCAAGAACCTCATGCTCCTGGAGCGGCCGATATCTGATTAGCTAGTTGGTAGGGTAAAAGCCTACCAAGGCATCGATCAGTAGCTGGTCTGAGAGGACGACCAGCCACACTGGAACTGAGACACGGTCCAGACTCCTACGGGAGGCAGCAGTGGGGAATTTTGGACAATGGGCGCAAGCCTGATCCAGCAATGCCGCGTGAGTGAAGAAGGCCTTCGGGTTGTAAAGCTCTTTTGTCAGGGAAGAAACGGACCTTTCTAATACAGGGGTCTAATGACGGTACCTGAAGAATAAGCACCGGCTAACTACGTGCCAGCAGCCGCGGTAATACGTAGGGTGCAAGCGTTAATCGGAATTACTGGGCGTAAAGCGTGCGCAGGCGGTTTTGTAAGTCTGTTGTGAAATCCCCGGGCTCAACCTGGGAATGGCAATGGAGACTGCAAGGCTAGAGTTTGGCAGAGGGGGGTAGAATTCCACGTGTAGCAGTGAAATGCGTAGATATGTGGAGGAACACCGATGGCGAAGGCAGCCCCCTGGGTCAAAACTGACGCTCATGCACGAAAGCGTGGGGAGCAAACAGGATTAGATACCCTGGTAGTCCACGCCCTAAACGATGTCTACTAGTTGTCGGGTCTTAATTGACTTGGTAACGCAGCTAACGCGTGAAGTAGACCGCCTGGGGAGTACGGTCGCAAGATTAAAACTCAAAGGAATTGACGGGGACCCGCACAAGCGGTGGATGATGTGGATTAATTCGATGCAACGCGAAAAACCTTACCTACCCTTGACATGGATGGAATCCCGGAGAGATTTGGGAGTGCTCGAAAGAGAACCATCACACAGGTGCTGCATGGCTGTCGTCAGCTCGTGTCGTGAGATGTTGGGTTAAGTCCCGCAACGAGCGCAACCCTTGTCATTAGTTGCTACGAAAGGGCACTCTAATGAGACTGCCGGTGACAAACCGGAGGAAGGTGGGGATGACGTCAAGTCCTCATGGCCCTTATGGGTAGGGCTTCACACGTCATACAATGGTACATACAGAGCGCCGCCAACCCGCGAGGGGGAGCTAATCGCAGAAAGTGTATCGTAGTCCGGATTGTAGTCTGCAACTCGACTGCATGAAGTTGGAATCGCTAGTAATCGCGGATCAGCATGTCGCGGTGAATACGTTCCCGGGTCTTGTACACACCGCCCGTCACACCATGGGAGCGGGTTTTACCAGAAGTAGGTAGCTTAACCGCAAGGAGGGCGCTTACCACGGTAGGATTCGTGACTGGGGTGAAGTCGTAACAAGGTAGCCGTATCGGAAGGTGCGGCTGGATCACCTCCTTTCTAGAGTGGCACGAACCCGTTAAACGGTTCACTCATCAAGCGTTCACACTTATCGACTGTCAATATAAAGAACAGCATTTGGGGCTGTAGCTCAGCTGGTTAGAGCACCGTGTTGATAACGCGGGGGTCGTTGGTTCGAGTCCAACCAGCCCTACCAGTTTTACCCTAGTAGTAAATCTCAGGGGGATTAGCTCAGCTGGGAGAGCACCTGCTTTGCAAGCAGGGGGTCGTCGGTTCGATCCCGTCATCCTCCACCAAAAGTTCAAACGTAAGTCAGCCAGTTTGGTTGCGATTTAGGTTTGATCTTTTAGAGATCAAGTGCTGTACGTTCTTTAACAATCTGGAAGAAGTAAGTAAATTTTTATTGATCGCATCACCGACAGGTGGCGCGATGGGTAATGATTGTATGTATCAACAAACGCAACAACGTAGTACTTCTTATTCCTATAAACGCTCCTTGTTTAGTCGCAGGGGCTAACGTTATAGGGACAAGTGAATAAGTGCACATGGTGGATGCCTTGGCGATTACAGGCGATGAAGGACGTAGTAGCTTGCGATAAGCTGCGGGGAGCTAGCAAACAAGCTTTGATCCGCAGATTTCCGAATGGGGAAACCCGGCCTTTTAGGTCATTGCATACTGAATACATAGGTATGCAAAGCGAACGCGGCGAACTGAAACATCTAAGTAGCTGCAGGAAAATAAATCAACCGAGATTCCCAAAGTAGTGGCGAGCGAAATGGGAAGAGCCTGCACGTTTTAGCATGACGCATAACAGAATCCTCTGGAAATAGGAGCCATAGCGGGTGATAGCCCCGTATGTGAAATGCGATGTGTGGAACTAAGCGTGCGACAAGTAGGGCGGGACACGAGAAATCCTGTCTGAATATGGGGGGACCATCCTCCAAGGCTAAATACTCGTAATCGACCGATAGTGAACCAGTACCGTGAGGGAAAGGCGAAAAGAACCCCGGGAGGGGAGTGAAATAGATCCTGAAACCGTGTGCATACAAACAGTAGGAGCGGACTTGTTCCGTGACTGCGTACCTTTTGTATAATGGGTCAGCGACTTACATTCAGTGGCAAGGTTAACCATATAGGGAAGCCGTAGAGAAATCGAGTCCGAACAGGGCGATAGTCGCTGGGTGTAGACCCGAAACCAAGTGATCTACTCATGGCCAGGATGAAGGTGCGGTAACACGCACTGGAGGTCCGAACCCACTAATGTTGAAAAATTAGGGGATGAGCTGTGGGTAGGGGTGAAAGGCTAAACAAACTTGGAAATAGCTGGTTCTCTCCGAAAACTATTTAGGTAGTGCCTCAAGTATCACCATCGGGGGTAGAGCACTGTTATGGCTAGGGGGTCATCGCGACTTACCAAACCATTGCAAACTCCGAATACCGATGAGTGCGAGCTTGGGAGACAGACGTCGGGTGCTAACGTCCGGCGTCAAGAGGGAAACAACCCAGACCGCCAGCTAAGGTCCCAAAGATTGGCTAAGTGGAAAACGAAGTGGGAAGGCTAAAACAGTCAGGATGTTGGCTTAGAAGCAGCCATCATTTAAAGAAAGCGTAATAGCTCACTGATCGAGTCGTCCTGCGCGGAAGATGTAACGGGGCTAAGCCAGTCACCGAAGCTGCGGATATGCGTAAGCATATGGTAGGAGAGCGTTCTGTAAGCCTGCGAAGGTGTCTTGTAAAGGATGCTGGAGGTATCAGAAGTGCGAATGCTGACATGAGTAGCGATAATGGGGGTGAAAAGCCCCCACGCCGTAAGCCCAAGGTTTCCTGTTCAACGTTCATCGGAGCAGGGTGAGTCGGCCCCTAAGGCGAGGCAGAGATGCGTAGCTGATGGGAAGCAGGTTAATATTCCTGCACCGTCGTATGATGCGATGGGGGGACGGATCGCGGAAGGTTGTCCAACTGTTGGAATAGTTGGTTGCTGCTTCATAGAAGGCGCTTAGGCAAATCCGGGCGCGTAATTCAAGGGAGCGGGACGAGAGACTTAGGTCTCGAAGCAATCGGAAGTGGTTCCAAGAAAAGCCTCTAAGCTTCAGTCATACGAGACCGTACCGCAAACCGACACAGGTGGGCGAGATGAGTATTCTAAGGCGCTTGAGAGAACTCGGGAGAAGGAACTCGGCAAATTGGTACCGTAACTTCGGGAAAAGGTACGCCCTTGTAGCTTGGCTGATTTACTTCAGTAGGGTGAACGGGTTGCAATAAACTGGTGGCTGCGACTGTTTAATAAAAACACAGCACTCTGCAAACACGAAAGTGGACGTATAGGGTGTGACGCCTGCCCGGTGCTGGAAGATTAAATGATGGGGTGCAAGCTCTTGATTGAAGTCCCAGTAAACGGCGGCCGTAACTATAACGGTCCTAAGGTAGCGAAATTCCTTGTCGGGTAAGTTCCGACCTGCACGAATGGCGTAACGATGGCCACACTGTCTCCTCCCGAGACTCAGCGAAGTTGAAGTGTTTGTGATGATGCAATCTACCCGCGGCTAGACGGAAAGACCCCATGAACCTTTACTGTAGCTTTGCATTGGACTTTGAATCAATCTGTGTAGGATAGGTGGGAGGCTTTGAAGCGGGGACGCCAGTTCTCGTGGAGCCAACCTTGAAATACCACCCTGGTTCATTTGAGGTTCTAACCTTGGCCCGTTATCCGGGTCGGGGACAGTGCATGGTAGGCAGTTTGACTGGGGCGGTCTCCTCCTAAAGTGTAACGGAGGAGTTCGAAGGTACGCTAGGTACGGTCGGACATCGTGCTAATAGTGCAATGGCATAAGCGTGCTTAACTGCGAGACTGACAAGTCGAGCAGGTACGAAAGTAGGACATAGTGATCCGGTGGTTCTGTATGGAAGGGCCATCGCTCAACGGATAAAAGGTACTCTGGGGATAACAGGCTGATTCCTCCCAAGAGTTCATATCGACGGGGGAGTTTGGCACCTCGATGTCGGCTCATCACATCCTGGGGCTGTAGCCGGTCCCAAGGGTATGGCTGTTCGCCATTTAAAGTGGTACGTGAGCTGGGTTTAAAACGTCGTGAGACAGTTTGGTCCCTATCTGCCGTGGGCGTTGGAAATTTGAAGGGGGCTGCTCCTAGTACGAGAGGACCGGAGTGGACAGACCTCTGGTGTACCGGTTGTCACGCCAGTGGCATTGCCGGGTAGCTAAGTCTGGAAGAGATAACCGCTGAAAGCATCTAAGCGGGAAACTTGCCTTAAGATGAGATTTCCCAGAGCCTTGAGCTCTTTGAAGGGTCGTTCGAGACCAGGACGTTGATAGGTCAGGTGTGGAAGTGCAGTAATGCATTAAGCTAACTGATACTAATTGCCCGTACGGCTTGTCCCTATAACCTTAGCAGGTTATGGTTGAATAAGAAGTGCGTTGAAACGTTCGTTGATACACAACTTCATTACCCCATTTACTTACTTCTCCAGATTCTGAGCAACGTTCACAAGAACGCGGCTCGTACAAGTCAATGCCTGATGACCATAGCAAGTTGGTCCCACCCCTTCCCATCCCGAACAGGACCGTGAAACAACTCTGCGCCGATGATAGTGCTGCAACCAGTGTGAAAGTAGGTTATCGTCAGGCTAGTTATATTAAAAAGCCCCTTCCAGTGATCTGGTCGGGGCTTTTTTTCGTCCATATCTTTCGTCACACCCACGTCATATCCCCTCGCTAGACTTGCCTCTTTTTCAATTTGAGGCCCGCTAGCATGAAAACTCTTTCCTTATTGTCGCTCGCTGTCTTCTCCGTCCTGGCCGGCTGCGGTGGCAGCGACAACGAGGCGCCCGCGCGCCCCTCGATGACCGGTGTGTTCCTCGATGGCGCGGTGGAAAATCTGGACTATGTCGCCGGCACCTCCGCCAAAGCCAGCACGACTTCCAAAGGCGAGTTCACGTGTTACGCTGGCGATACCGTCAGCTTCAATATCGGCGGTATTGCCCTGGGCAGCGCACCGTGCGCGGCCACCATCACGCCGCTGCAACTGGCTGGCGTTACCGACATCAAGGACGTCAAAGTGATCAACCGCTTGCTGGCCCTGCAGCTGCTGGATGAAGACAGCGATCCGTCGAACGGCATCAAACTCGCCGCCGACGTGAAAACCGCGCTCGCCTCCAAAAGCGCGGACTTCGGCGCGTCCGCCACCACTTTTAATACCGCCATGACCGAAAACCTGAAAGCCGCCGGCGCCAAGTACGCCGCCCGCACCGTCGATGACAACCGTCGCGGCCTCGTACGTGAACACTTTGAAGACACGCTGGCCTCCAAGGTCGGCTCACCGGTCACTGAGTCCCTCACGCAGAAGACCCAACTCGGCGATGTGGCCGTCAGCGTGACCCGCTATCAAATTCAGGCGGCCAACAATTTCTATATCCCTTACGAAGGTAGCAACGCCAAGGTCAAGGAAGATTTCCCGCTCGGCTTCCTGCCGTCCTATGGTTCGTCGATCGCGTTCAAAGGCATCGCCGCCAATGGCGACCTGGAGTTCTACGGCCTGACCGATCGCGGCCCCAACGGCGACGGTCCGAACCTGCCGTCGCTGAGCGGCACCGGCGTCACCGGCGCCAAGATCTTCCCGTCGCCTAGCTTTACGCCCGCGTTTGGCCTGATCACCGTCGGAAAGTCAGGCGCCGTGCTGACCTCGTCGACGCCGATCAAGGTCTCGGCCAGCGTCAATGCTTCCGGGCTTCCGGTCGCGCCCGGTTCGGTCGGCAATTCGGCCGAGCTGCCGGTGATGGACGTGATGAAGTACGACCCCGCCAGCAAGGCCACCTTCAACGCGGGCGGCCTGGATTCGGAAGCGATCGTGGTCGACAAGAAGCGCAATGTCTTGTGGGTGTCGGACGAATACGGTCCGTTCATCGTCAAGATCGATCCGGCCACCGGCATCATCCAGAACAAATATGGCCCCGGCAACGGCTTGCCGGAAATCTTCCTCAAGCGCCGCGCCAATCGCGGCATGGAAGGCATGGCGCTGGACACGACCACCGACAAGTTGCACGCCTTCCTGCAAAGTCCGCTCACCGACGGCAACGCGCCTTACTCGGTTACCGGCAAGAACGAGGCGGTCGAACGCTATGCGCGCTTCACCCGTTGGGTCGAGTTCGATCCGACCACCGGCAAGTCCGGCAAGATGTACGCCTATCCGCTCGACGCCGCCGATTACCAGGATGGCCGCACCGGTAACGCCAAGCTGGGCGATGTGGTCGCGCTGGGCAACGGCAAGTTCATCGTGATCGAGCAGGGCGCCGCGCCGGGCGGCAAGGTATTCAACAAGCTGATGCTGGTGGAGATCGGGGCGGCGACCGACATCGCGGCGGCCGCCTTCAACGTGACGACGTCGGACCTGGAGAAGAGCAGCATGAGTGGCGCGGCCGTCAACGGCGCCGACTGGAAATCGGTGGTCGCGCTGAAGAAAACCCAGTTGCTCGACCTGAACGCGATCGGCTGGCTGGCGGAGAAGGCCGAAGGCTTGACCATCGTCGACGGCAACACGCTTGCGCTGGTCAATGACAATGACTTCGGCCTCAAGACCAAGGTCTACGACGCGGCCGGCGTGGCGGTGGACGATGCCGATGTCACTAAGTGCAATGTCGATGCGAACGGCGTCATCATCACCAGCAGCGCCGCTGGATGTAACGCGGCCAACACGATTCGCGTTGCACGGGGCGACGACCGAGAGCGTCCAAGCCGGCTGTGGCTGATCAAGTTCACCAAGGCGTTGACGGCGTTCTAACGCGAGGATGGGGCGGGCCAGCGTCACGATCTTGTCATAATTTTATGGGATATTGAAAGTTTGCTCACTACAATATTCCGGGACACCATGCAGATCACCTTGCCGAAAGCTTCCTCCGCCATCCAGGCTTTGCTGGTCGCGGCGACCTTGCCGCTGACCATGCAATCGGCCTTCGCCGCCGATTTCACCATCACCGGCGCCAACAGCACGGTCCGTACCCTCGGCAAGGACGACACCGGCACCGTGACGGCCAGCGGCTCGCTGACGGTCGGCGGCGGCGCGGTGGCGGTGACCATCACCGGTAACAACGCGACCCTCAACAATCAGGGCGGCATCCGCCAGACCGGCAGCGGCCGCGCGATCCGCGACAACACCAGCGCCACCGGCCTGCTCATCATCAACGGCAGCGCCGCCAACGGTGCAGCTTTGATGCAGACAGCCGACGCCGACGTGATCCAGATGAACAAGGCCAACGCCAGCGTCACCCTGAACAACTACGGCTCGATGATCTCGCTCAACGCCAGCGCCGGTGGCGCCCAGGCGGTCGACTTCAGCTCCATCACCAACGGCGCCAACGTCGTCAACAACTTCAGCGGCGGCCTGCTGCAAGCGACCGAGGCCGACGCGGTGCGCGCCGGCGTCAACGGCGTGGTCAACAACAACGGCACCATCCGGTCCACCACCACCACCGGCGCCAGCAGCGACGGCGTCGACGCCCAGGGCAATACCGGCATCAAGATTTTCAACGGCACTACCGGCCTGATCGAGGGTGGACGCCACGGTATCACCGGCGGACAGGACAAGGCCGGCGACAGCTTTGTCATCGACCTGACCAATCTTGCCGGCGGCGTGGTTCGCGGTAGCAACGGCTCGGGCATCAATCTGGACGGTTTCAACAAGAACCAGACCGCCAACATCATCAATCACGGCAGCATCATCGGCCATGGCATCAGCGGCGATGGCGATGGCCTGGACGTGGACGGCCTGGCCACCATCACCAACACCGGCATCATCCGCTCGGTCAACGCCTTCAGCGCGCCGGCCGATGGCTTGGCTTACAGCGAAGGCATCAGCTTCGGCGGCGGCGCCGTCACCAACAGCGGCACGATCGAAGGACTGGTCTCGACGGGCAACACCAACGCGGTCGGTCGCGGCATCACCCTCGCCGGTAACGATCTGAGCAATGGCACCCGCGAAGGCATTTATGGCAACGCGACGATCACCAATCAATCCGGCGGCCTGATACGCGGGCAGAGCGATTCGGCCATCGTCGCCGTCGGCGCCGCCAGCGGATATACCGTCACCATCCTCAACCAGGCCGGCGCCACGATCCAGGGCGGCGGCGCGGCCAACGCCGCGATCAAGACCGGCGCCGACAATACCGTCATCGTCAGCGGCGGCAACATCAATGGCGCCAGCAGTGGCAAGGCCATCGAAATGGGCAGCGGCAATAATAGCCTGACCATCACCGGCGGCAGTATCAGCGGCGGCATCAATGGCGGTGTCGGCGGCACCAACACGATGGTGGTCCAGGCCGGCGGCAGCTTCGCCTACGCAGGATCGATTTCGAACTTCAACCGGGTCGAATTCAAAAGCGGCGACGTGGTTCTGTCGGGTGTAAGCACCTACTCCGGCGACACGGTGCTGAGTGGCGGCACCTTGACCCTGGACGGCGCCAACCGCATCGCCGCCGGCAGCCAGCTGGTCCTGAATGGCGGCGCACTGCGCCTGACCAACGCCGGCGCGGACGGCCAAACCTTCGCCAGCCTGTCCCTGCTCGACAACGCCTCCGTGCAGCTCGGCTCCTCCTCGCTGACCTTCAACGGCTTGGGCGCCGTGGTCAGCGGCAAGACGCTGTCCTTTACCGAAGCCGCGACGGGCGGTTACGCCTTCCGCCTGCTGGGCGACTACTCGGCCGACGCCAGCTTCCAGGCGTTGATCGGCATGACCAGTATCAACGGCCAGCGGGCGATGTTCAACTTCAACGGCGCCTACACCGACGTGACCGCCGCCGCCGCCGTGCCGGAACCGGCCACTTACGCCATGCTGCTGGGCGGGCTGGGCCTAATCGGCGCCATGGTTCGCCGTCGCAAGCAAGGGGTTTAGCCGATATCAAAGCGTCCGGGGCGGCGGGTTGTTACCTTCTTAGGGATGAACCTGGAAGGAATTTCCCAATGGAATATGCGCAGCTGACCCCCGGCCGCCGTTTCGCCCCTCTCCACAGCCTGTTGTATTACAGCCAACGCATCGTCACGCGGCCCGCCTTGCGCCGCATGGTGGTGCGCGCGCTGAGCGGCGCCTTGCGCGTGCGAGAGGGATCGGGAAAAGAGTTGTACGGGAATAGCCCGCAGGAGGAAGCCGCGCTCGCAGACCTGAGCGACAGCGGCTACGCGCCGCTGGGAAACTTGCTCGACAACGCGCAATGCGACGAGATCAAGGATTATCTAAAAAACAAACTCCTGTTCGACCGCGATCGTGACCGCGAGACATTCACCTTGATGCAGGCGCCCACCGGCGTGCGCGTGGCCGACTATCATTTGCGCGACGTCATCGCCTGCCCGCACATCCTGGCATTGGCCAACAGCCCGCCGCTGCTGGGCCTGGCCGCCCGCTACATGGACTGCAAGCCGACGATTTCCGCGCTCGGGCTGCGCTGGTCGTTTCCGGTGGAAGGGGATTGCAGCGCGCTGCAGGCCTTCCACCGCGACTCGGAAGACTGGCGTTATCTGAAGGTGCTGGTCTACCTGACCGACGTCGATCTCGACGCCGGACCGCATGTGTATTTGCATGGGAGCCATCTGACCCAGGCGCCGATGCGCCTGCGCTTTTATACCGACACCGAGATCTCCAGCGCCTATGGCGCCGACATGTTGTTAACGGCCGTCGGCTCGCGGGGATTCTGTTTCGCCGTCGATACCGCCGGCATCCATAAAGGCACGGCGCCGGCACGGCAACCGCGCCTGATGCTGCAGATCCAGTACTCGCTGTTGCCCAGCTACGCCTACCAGTACTCGCCCGAGGTTTATCAGGGCCCGCTGGTCCTCGATCCTTATGTGAACCGCCTGATCGTCAAGCCGCGCGGCTAGCCGTGCCCTTGCTGAGGCTTTCGCCATCCTCCTTGCGCAGCGACCGGAAGGTCAGCGATGACAGCATCGTCAGCACCGCCAGCGTGATGAAGGCGTAATGCAGCGCGGACGTCAGCGCCAGGCGGTTCGACTGCGGCAGGTCGCCGAGGAACCAGCCGGTGATCAGCGAGCCCGCGGCCAAGCCGAAACTCATCGACAGCTGCTGCATCGAACTGGCGATGGTGCTGGCCATGCTCGAATCGGCGTTGTCGACATCGGCGTAGGCGATGCTGTTCATGCTGGAGAACTGCAGCGAATTGAAAAAGCCCAGGCAAAGACTGATCATCACGATCACATACAGCGGTGTGCCCTGATGGACCAGGGCGTACATGGCGATGGTCACGCCGATCAGCAGTGTGTTCACGGTGAGCACCTGGCGGTAGCCGAACCTGGCCAGCACGCGCGCCGAAATGAACTTCATGCCCATCGCGGCGGCGGCGGACGGCATCATCAGCAGGCCCGATTGCCATGCCGGCAGGCCGAGGCCCAGCTGGTACAACAGCGGCAGCAGGAACGGCAGTCCGCCCACGCCGATGCGCGTGACGAAGCCGCCGGCCACCGATACGCGGAAGGTGCGGATCTTGAACAGCGCCAGCCGCAGCAGCGGGAACTTGGCGTCCCGCGCATGCCACACATAGGCGGCCAGCAGGCTGCAGGCGATCAGCAGCAGCACCGTCGCCGACGTCGCATCGAGTTTGTGCTCACCGAAGACCTCCAGCAGCCATGACAGCAGGGCCACCCCGGTGCCAAAGAGGACAAGGCCGATCAGGTCCAGCGGCCGGGCGCCGTCGCCGCGATAGTCCGGCATGTAGCGGTGGGCGAGGAAGATGGCCGCCAGGCCGACCGGCACGTTGACGAAGAAGATGTCGCGCCAGGTCAGCCAGTGCACGATCAAGCCGCCGACGGTGGGGCCGAGCAGGGGGCCGATCAGCGCCGGGATGATCACGAAATTCATCGCCGCCAGCAGTTCGGCCTTGGGGAAGGTGCGGATGATGGCCAGCCGTCCGACCGGCATCATCATCGCCGCGCCCAGGCCTTGCAGCAGCCGCGCCGCCACCAGCATCGGCGAATTGACGGACAGCCCGCACAGTATCGACGCCACCGTGAAAATCGCCACCGCCGACATGAAGACGCGGCGCGTGCCGAAGCGGTCGGCCATCCAGCCGCTGATCGGGATCGCCACCGCCAGACTGAGAATGTAGCTCGTGACGACCGCTTTTAAGCTCAGCGGCGTGACCTGCAGGCTCACCGCCATGCTGGGAATCGCCGTGTTGACGATGGTCGAGTCCAACTGCTCCATGAAGAGCGCGGTGGCGACGACCCAAGGCAGATAGCGTTTGGCGGCGGAAGTATCCATGCCTTCAATTGTCACATAAAAGGCAAGGTCGGGTCATTAGGCCGGATTGTATGGGGCGCCGGGTTTTTCTTCGACAACCGCTCCCCAGTGGTCCTCGAACATGATCTCGCTCAGCGGGCGTCGCTGGTCCCAGCGTTCCAGCTCCAGCATCGGCGCGGTGTAGAACTCCTCCACCTGGCCCACGCACAGCACCGCGATCGGCTGGCTGCCATCCGGCATGCCGCAAATCTCGCGCAACCTTTGCGGATCGAACATCGACACCCAACCCGCGCCGATCCCCTCGGCGCGCGCCGCCAGCCAGAAGTTCTGCAGCGCGCACGACGCCGACGCCAGGTCCATCTCTGGCATGGTCCGGCGGCCGAACACATAGTTGTCACGCTTGTCGACCAAGCCGACCACCAGCACCTCGGCGCAGGCCAGTATGCCTTCCACTTTCAGCTGCATGAACTCCTCCGCGCGCTTGCCCAGCGCCTCCGCAGTCTTGATGCGCTCCTCGTTCACGTGCTGGTGGATGCTGGCGCGCAACTCGGCGCTGGCGATGCGGATGAAGCGCCACGGCTGCATCAAGCCGACGCTAGGCCCGTTATGCGCGGCGGCGATGAAGCGCAGCAGTTGCCCGTCCTCCAACGGCCCGGGCTTGAAGTGGCGCACATCGCGCCGCTCGCGTATCGCGCGGTAGACGCCCTCGATTTCGGCGGCGGAAAAAGCGTGTCGATTCATGGCGCCTTCTTCAGCGCGACCAGCGCATCCAGCAAAGGCTGCGTGGCGTCGGCGATGCGTTCCAGGCTGGCCTCGCGCAGCGCCGAGGTATCGACCGTGCGGTCCGAATGCAGACCGGCCCAGCGCAGCAGCGCGCCGCTGGCTTCGCGCGTATCGAACAGGCCATGCAGATAGGTGCCTAGTATCTGGTCGTCGGCCGAGCGCGCGCCCTCCGGGCGGCCGTCGATCAGGAAGGCGGGAGATTCCAGCGCGCCGCCGGTCGAGGTGCCCATGTGGATTTCATAGCCTGCCACCGTCGCGCCATCGGTGTCGAAGGCGCACGTGCCACGGACTTGCTCCAGCCGTTTGTCGGCTGTCATTTCGGTGACCATGTCGAGCAGGCCGAGCGCCTCCGAGTCGCCGGCCTTGCCCTCGATGCCGAGGGGATCTGTGACGCTGCGTCCCAACATCTGGAAGCCGCCGCACACGCCGATGACTTTACCGCCGTAGCGCAGGTGGCGGGCGATCTCCTTCGGCCAGCCTTGCGCGCGCAGCCATTCCAGATCGCCGCGCGTGTTCTTGCTGCCGGGGAGGATGATCAGGTCCGCCTTGGGTATCGGCTCGCCCTGGCGAACGAAATGCAGATCGACGTCGGGATGCGCGCGCAGCGCATCGAAGTCGGTGTGGTTGCTCATGCGCGGAAGGCTGGGCACCACCACGCGGAAAGCGCCCTTGGACGCCTGCACCGGCTGCACAGCGTCCTCGGCGTCGAGGAACAGGCCGTGAAGATACGGCAGCACGGCGAGCACCGGCTTGCCGGTCTGCTGTTCCAGCCATTCCAGGCCGGGTTCCAGCAGCTTGATATCGCCCCGGAAGCGGTTGATGACGAAGCCGATGGTGCGTGCGCGCTCGCTCTCCGACAGGCAGGACAAGGTGCCGACGATGTGCGCGAACACGCCGCCGCGATCGATGTCCGCCACCAGCACCACCGGGCAGTCGACTTTTTCGGCGAAGCCCATGTTGGCGATGTCGCGGTCGCGCAGATTGATCTCCGCCGGGCTGCCGGCGCCTTCGACGATCACGCTGTCGTACTGCGTGAGCAGGCGGTCGTGCGATTCCAGCACCGCCTGCATGGCCACGGTTTTGTATTGGTGGTAGTCGCGCGCGTTCATCTCGGCGCGGACCTTGCCATGGATGACGACCTGCGCGCCGATGTCGCTCGATGGTTTTAGCAGGACCGGGTTCATGTCCGTGTGCGGCGCCAGGCCGGCGGCGATCGCTTGTAGCGCCTGCGCGCGGCCGATCTCGCCGCCGTCGGCGGTGACCGCGCTGTTGAGCGCCATGTTCTGCGGCTTGAACGGCACCACCCGCACGCCCTGGCGCTTGAGCAGCCGGCACAGGGCGGCGACCACGGTGCTTTTGCCGGCGTCGGAGGTGGTGCCCTGTACCATCAGGGTCGAATAGGGAAAACTCACTTTAATTCTTCCTGTGCTGGCGCGCCAGTTCGAGTTTTTCGCACATGACGGTGGTGCCGGCGACCATGCGCGGGCCGGCGCGGTTCAGCAGCTCGCCGTCCAGGGTGAAGAGGTTGTCGTTGCGAACCGCCTTCATCGTGGTATACGGCTTCCAGAGTGTGACGCCGCCGTAGTCCTTTTCTGCCGTGCCGAAGACCGCCTCCGGGTCCGCCTGCAGCACCGCTTCCACGCTGACCACGGGCGCCGTGGTTTTGAGGTCGGCGAAGATATTGACGCCACCGCACAGGCGCATGGCGTCGCTGACGATGGACACGCCGTTGAGCGTGTAGAGCGGCTTGTCCCATACCTGGTAGAACATGCGCACCGGCGGACGGTTGGAGTACTGTTTGGCCAGTGCCGCGAACTGCTTGCGGATGTCGGCGGCGGCGGGCTGCGCGACGCTTTCGGTACCCATCAACTGGCCGAGGCGCAGCAGGTTGTCGGGGATGCCGTCCAGCTTCAAAGGCTCGCTATGGAAAATCGGAATGCCCAATTGGCGCAGCGTTTCGATCTGACGCTCGGAGCTGCCGTGCATCCAGGCGACGATCAGGTCCGGCTTCATGGCGATCACACGTTCCATGTCGATCTGGCGGTTGGTGCCGATGCGCGGAATCTTCTTTGCCGCTTCCGGGAAATCGCTGTAGGTGACTGCGCCGACGATCCTGTCTCCGCCGCCGGCCGCATACAGCAGCTCCGTCACATGCGGCGCCATGGCGATGATGCGCTGGGCCGGTTTTTGCAGCGTGATCACGTTGCCGTCGTCGTCGCGCACGCTGATGGCGGCGGCACTGGCGTCAGTGGTGTAGACAGCGGCGGTGATGGCGGCCGTGCACATGCAGAGTGTCGCGGCGAGTTGGTTCTTCTTCATTGGTTGGTCCATTCGTTCAATGCTTTTTGTAGGCGATTCCATCCCGCTTCGTCGGGCGGCAGGCCAAGGCGGATGCCGCGCGCGGCGTGCTTGAACAACCGCACCCAGATGCCGCGTTCCGCCATGTGTTGCCAGAACGCCTCCGGCCGCGCCTCGCTCCACCACTGGAACAACGGTGTGCCGTTCGATGCGATGCCGTGCGCGGCCAGCAGCTGGCGCAAACGTTCGCCGCTGGCGTCCAGTTGTTCGCGCGTGCCGGCCTGCCATTGTTTGTCGCGCAGCGCGGCGATGGCGATGTGCTGGGCCGGACCGCTGACGGTCCACGGGCCGAGCAAGTCCGCCAGGCCGCGCAACAGGTCCGGGTGGGCGGCGACGAAGCCCAGGCGTATGCCGGCCAGCCCGAAGAATTTCCCGACCGAGCGCAGTACGATCAACCCCGTTCTGCCGCTGTGGGCGGCGACGCTATTTTGCTCAGACGTGTCGCCGAAGGCTTCATCGACGACCAGCCAGCCGCCGCGCGCCGCCAGTTGGCCCGCCCAGTCCAGCAGCCGCGTGGCCGGCACCGTGGCGCCTGTGGGATTGTTGGGATTGACGATGACCACGACGTCGCTGACAGCGACGGCCGCATCCAGTTCGGCGTAAGACGTTTGGGTCAGCGTGTGACCGTGATCGCTCCAGTGATGCGCGTGCTCCGCGTACGACGGCGCGGTGACGGTTACGCGCGACGGTTTGCGCAACCGGGGAAGCGCTTGTATCGCCGCCTGCGTGCCCGCCACCGGCAGCATCAATGGCGCGCGATAGTAGGTCTCCGCCGCGCGCGCCAGTTCAGGATCGGCTTCGGGCAGGCGGTGCCACGCATTGTCCGGTAGCTGCGGCGCCGGGTACCAGCGCGGATTGATGCCGGTCGACAGATCGAGCCAGTCGTCGCGGCCGAAGCGCAGCGCGGCGTCGCGCAGGTTGCCGCCGTGTTCAAGCATGTACGTACTCCAGGATAAAAGCCGCGACCAGCGCGCAGGATAGCCACAGCCCCGTGGTGCGGACCACGAGATGCCATGCGCGGGCGATATCGGCGCCGGTGGCCGGTGCTCCCTGGCCCAGCGGCGGACGTTCTTCAACCTCGCCGTCGTAGATGGCCGCGCCACCCAGTTGCACGCCAAGCGCGCCGGCGCCGCTGGCCATGACCGGACCGGCGTTCGGACTGCTCCACGCCGGCGCTTGTGCGCGCCAGCATGCCCAGGCGCGCCGTTTTCCATGCAGTCCCGGCGCCAGTAGCACGTAGGACAGCGCGGTCAGGCGCGCGGGCAGGTAATTGAGCGCGTCGTCGAGACGCGCGGCGGCGCAGCCGAATTGCAAAAGGCGGGGAGTGCGGTAGCCCCACATCGCGTCGAGCGTGTTCGCCATGCGGAACATGACCGCGCCCGGGCCGCCGGCGACGATGAACCAGAACAGCGTGCCGAAGACGGCGTCGTTGCCGTTTTCAAGCAGGGATTCGGCGCTGGCCTTGGTCAATTCGATCTCGCTAGCGCTGGTGGTGTCGCGGCTGACGATGCGGGCCGTCAGCAAGCGGGCGTTGGGCAAATCCTTCCGCGCCAGTGCCTCGGCGATCGGCAGGTTGTGGTCGCGCAGGCTGCGCAGGCCAAGCGCGAAGTAGAGCATGATGACGTGCAGCGCATACACCAACCACGCGCTCAGTGGAGCGGCCATCCAAACCAACAGGCTGGCGACGGCGGTCAGCGGCAGCACCGCCAGCATCCAGGCCAGCACACCGCGCCAGAAGCGCAAGCCGCCGCGATTGAGGCGGCGTTCCAGCGCCATCGCCAGATTGCCGAATCCGACCAGCGGATGCCAGCGGCGCGCCTCGCCGAGTAAAAAGTCCAGCAGTACGCCGGCCACCATCAACAACGCAACGGCGTAAAAGCTCAACCCTGACAGCACGGCTATCCTTTTAATACCAGCGGCAGGCCGGCGGCGACGAACACCGCGCGGTCGCAGATCGCCGCCACCGATTGATTCAGACGCCCCTGCTCGTCGAGGAAGCAGCGCGAAATGGCGCCGGATGGCATGATGCCCAATCCCACCTCGTTCGATACCAGCACCACGTCGCTGGTGCATTTGATCAGCGCACTGGCCAACATGTCCTGCTGCTCGTGGAACAGCGCCGGTAGCGTGATCTCGCCAACTTCCGGATACTCTTCGCCGCTGCTGAATAGCAGGTTGCTGAGCCAAAGCGTCAGGCAATCGACCATGATCAGGCGGTCCGGGGACGACCAGCGCAGCAACTGGTTACCGAGTGCCAGCGGCTCCTCGACGGTGGTCCATTCGCCTGGGCGGGTGGCGCGGTGGTGTGCGATGCGGGCCGCCATTTCGGCGTCGCCGGCGGTGGCGGTGGCGATGTAGACGACTTCCTTGCCTGATTCTACGGCCAGGCGCTCGGCGTAGGCGCTTTTACCGGAGCGTGCGCCGCCCAGAACGAGTGTACGTGTCATACCGGACTCCTTGAAAACAGGGCGGCGACTGCCGCCGGGTTGGATGGGAAGTAAGCGTGAAAATACGAAGCGGTGAGCGATCCTGCGCGATACCAGGCTTCGCCTTGTATTGCGGAGGGATGTTTAATAGTATGCGCCGCCGGCTGCACAGTTGTCGCCAATTTGGAGTAATGGAACGTGTGACCGCGCAGGATTCCGTGCTCCGTGGGGAGAGCCTGCGGCCCGAGACCGGCCAGGCGTGGCTGCATTGCCACACTGCCGGTCAGTAAGCCGGCCATCGGCCAAATCGTGCCGGATTGGTCGGCCAGCGTATCGGCCAGCGCCATCATGCCGCCGCATTCGGCGACAATGGGGATGCCCGCCGCGTGGATGGCGCGTATCGACGATTTCCACGCGTCCGCGCCCGACAACGCCTCGGCGTGCAGTTCAGGGTAGCCGCCGGGAAGATAGACCGCGTCGGCGCCGTCGGGCACCGGTTCGTCGGCCAGCGGCGAGAAGAATGTCAGTGTCGCGCCAAGGGCTTTCAGGGTGTCCAGGTTGGCGGGGTAGAGGAACATGAAGGCCGGATCGCGCGCGATGGCGATGGTTTTCCCCGCCAGTGCGGGCACGGGCTCCGGATCTATCGCCACGGGAGTCGTTATGTCGATGTTGCGCAACTGGTCCCACGCCGCCTCGTCGAACACCAGCTGGTCGGCCAACGTGTCGAGCAATCCGTCGATGTCGCTCACTTCACCGGGCAGCACGAGGCCCAGATGGCGTTCCGGCAGCGATCTTGTCTGGCGCGGCATGGTGCCGAACAGCGGAATATCGCGCAGCGACGCCGCCACCATTTTGGCGTGGTTTTCGCTGGCGACGCGGTTCGCGATCACGCCCGCCATGTCGACCGGGCCGTAGTCCCGCAGGCCATGCACCAGGGCGCCGGCGGTTTGCGCCATCGAGGAGGCGTCGATCACCGCCATCACCGGCACGCCGAATTCGCGCGCCAGGTCGGCGGACGACGGCGTGCCGTCGTACAGGCCCATGACGCCTTCGATCAAGATCACATCCGCGTCGGCGGCCGCCTGCGCCAACTGGGCGCGGCACTGCTCCGGGCCGACCATCCACAGATCCAGCGTGCGCACCGGCGCGCCGCTGGCGCGCTCCAGCAGCATCGGGTCGATGAAATCGGGACCGCATTTGAACACGCGCACGCGTTTGCCCAGCCGCGCCAGCTTGCGCGCCAGCGCCGCCGTCACGGTGGTTTTGCCCTGGCCGGAGGCCACGGCGGCGATCAATAGCGCCTTGACCGTTGCCATTACCACTCGGTCCCGAGTTGCGCGCCGATGCCGGCCTTGAAGGCGTGTTTGACGACCTCCATTTCGGTGACGGTATCGGCGATGGCGATCAGCTCCGGCGGCGCGCCACGGCCGGTGATGACGACGTGCTGCATCGGCGGACGCGCCAGCAGATCGTTGATCACCATTTCAACGTCCAGGTAGCGGTACTTCAGCGCGATATTGAGTTCGTCGAACACCACCAGGCCAATGGCCGGATCGGCCAGGAATTTCTTCGCCTGCTCCCACGCGAGCAGCGCTTTTTCGGTGTCGCGTTCGCGGTTTTGCGTCTCCCAGGTATAGCCTTCCCCCATCGTGTGGAAGCTCACCTCATCGGGGAAGCGGCGCAGGAAGGCTTCCTCGCCTGTCTGCATCGCGCCTTTGATGAACTGCACCACGCCGACCTTCATGCCGTGGCCCAGCGCGCGGATCACCATGCCGAAGCCGCTCGAGCTCTTGCCCTTGCCATTGCCGGTGTTGACGATGATGATGCCGATCTGCTTGTCGGCGGCGGCGATCTGCGCGTCGATGATCGCCTTCTTGCGCTCCATGCGTACGCGATGGCGCTCGTTGAGCGCCGCTGTTTCGGCGCTGATGGCTGCGCTGTTGTCTTTATTCTGGTCGGTCATTCTTGGTCCTCGGTGGGAATGAAGATGCTGCGTGTTCCGTGCTGGATGATGTCGATCGGGTGGCCCAGGTAGTCGCTCAGGAGATCGGCCCGCATCACGTCGGCGGTGGTGCCGGCCAGCCAGCGGCCGTCGCCCATCAGCAGCAGAGCGTGGGTTGAGACGCTGTGCGCCAGGGTCAGGTCGTGGCCAATCATGACAGCGGTTTTTCCTTGTTCGCGGCAAAGCTGCGATAGCAGCTTCATGACGCTGACCTGGTGCGCGAGATCGAGCGCGTTGGCCGGTTCGTCCAGCAGCAGCAGCGGCGTGTCCTGCGCCAGCATGGCGGCGATGGCCACGCGCTGGCGTTCGCCGCCGGACAAGGTGCGCACGTCGCGCGCGGCCAGTTCGGCCACCTCCATCGCTTCCAGCGATTTCATGGCGATGGCCTGGTCCTCGCCGCCTTCCCAATAGCGGTTGTCGTGGTACGGATGGCGCGCCGACAGCACCGTTTCGATCACGGTGTAGGCGAAGGCGTCGCTGCGGCTCTGCGCCAGGAAGGCGCGCTGGCGCGCCAGTTCGGCCAATGGCCAGTCCTTCAGCGCGCGGCCGCCGATGACCACGTGGCCGCCATCCGGCGGGCGCAGGCCGGCAAGGGTACGCAGCAGGGTGCTTTTGCCGGCGCCGTTGCGGCCGATAACGCTCCAGCATTCGCCGTCCTGGACGAGCCAGTTCAAGTCCGCGATCAGCTGGCGCTGACCGATTTTCAGGGAGAGGTTGTGGGTGCTGATCATATTATTTACGCAGCCGGTGCAGCTGGTACAGGAACACCGGCGCGCCGATCAAGGCCGTGACCACGCCCACCGGCAGCTGCTGCGGCGCGATGATGGTGCGGGCCAGCGTGTCTGCCAGCAGCAGGTAGCTGCCGCCGGCCAGCGCCGCCGCAGGTATCAGCAGGCGGTGGTCGGGACCGACGGCGAAGCGGCAGGCGTGCGGCACGATCAGGCCGACGAAGCCGATGCTGCCGGCGCTGGTCACGGCGCTGGCCGTCAGCAGGCCGGAGGTGAAAAAAAGGCCCTTGCGCAAGGCGCCGACGCGGATGCCCAGGGTGGCTGCGGCTTCCGCGTGCAGCGCCATCACGTTCATGGCGCGTGCGTTGCGCAGCGCGAAGATCAGCGCCCCGGCCAGCACCACCCACGGCATCCAGCGCAGCGGGGCGCCGGACAGGTCGCCGATCATCCAGAACACCATCGTGCGCAGGCGGCTCTCCGGTGCGATCGACAGCATCAGCGTGACCAGCGCCATGCAGGCGGACGACAGAATCACGCCGGTCAGCAGCAGCAGGGCGGTGCCGCCTTCGGCCGCCGCACCGCCGCGCATGTCGCGCCGCGCCAGCGTATAGAGCATCATCGACACGACAACCGCGCCGGCGAAGGCCGCCGCGTCGACCATCCACGCGGCGCACATGAACATCAGCGCGGCCAGCGCGCCGACCGAGGCGCCGGAGGAGATGCCCAGGACATAAGGGTCGGCCAGCGGGTTGCGCAACAGCGCCTGCATCATGACGCCGGCCAGCGACAGCGCGGCGCCGGTGACGAAGGCGGTGATGGCGCGGCTCAGGCGCAGGTCGAGCAGGGTGGCGGACAAAGAGGTGGTCTGGCCGTGCAGCAGATCGTTGACGGCTGCGGGAATATCGGAAAGGGGAATCGCGACCGAGCCGGTCATGCCCGAGAAAACCAGGCTGGCAAACGCGAACAGGGCCAGGCCGGTCAGGGTGACGGCGGCGCGCTGCTGCAGATTGCGTGAGAAAGAATGCATGCACTACTTTCAGAGAGTGGGAAGCACTGGCAGATTACAGTATTACAAGCTTAAGCAAGACTTAGCGATAACCCCGTAATCCGCCCCACGTGTTCTCGTGTCTATTTATAACCGTATCGGATGCCCGCGAACACATTGGACCCTGGGGTGGTGTAATTGCGCGCCAGATCGTACTGCTTGTCGCCGATGTTATTCCAGCGGACCAGCGCCGACCAGTCGCGCGAGAAGGCGTAGGTCACGTACAGGTTCACCAGTCCGTAACCGCCCAGGCGATTGCGATTGGCCGCGTCGTCATAGCGGTCGCCGGACACTTCCAGTTCCACGCCGGCCTTTAACGCGCCGATGCCATAGTCGGCGGTCACGTTGCCGTGCTTCTTGGCGCGGCGCAGCAGGCGTTTGCCGGTTGTTTCATCCTTCGGGTCCTGCAGATCGATGTTGGCGGCGAGGTTGATGCCGGCCAGCCTGGTGGCGGCCGACAGCGTGATCCCCTCCAGCATCGCGCGATTGACGTTGTAGGCGCAGCCGCTCGGATAACCGGTGCGGCCGAACGGGCACGGATTGATGTTGACCAGCATGTCCGTCAGGCGGTTGCGGTAATAGCCGGCGCTCAGCGCGTTGACACCGTCGTCGTAACGCAAGCCCACTTCGGCGTTGCGGCCTTCCTCCGGCTTGTTGGCCGGATTGCCGTAGCCTGGGAAGTACAACTCGTTGTAGGTCGGCGCGCGGAAGCTGGTGCCGTAACTGGCGGTGGCGCGCAACGCCTGCGTGATGTTGTAGCCATAGCCCAGCGAGCCGGTATTCTGTGAGCCGTAGATCGTGTTGTCGCGGCGGACGCTCGCGCTGAGAAGATTGGCGCCGCGACGGGCGTTGTACGAGGCGGCGAACGAGTTGGTGGTGCGCTCGGGGTTGCGCAGATCGAAGCCGTTGGTCTGGACTTCCTCCTTGCGGTGCTCGTACAGCAGTTGCAGCACGTCGGCGCCGATCCGCAGATCGTTCTGCCAGGTGATGAAGCTTTGCTTGGTGGTGATGCGCGCGTAACCGCCGGCGGTGGCGTTGGTGTAGTTTTCGCCCTTGTCCTTGGTCTCCGAGTACTGCAGCAGACTGTCCCAGATCGGCAGCAGCCTCCCCTTGGCGTACACGCTGGCGGTGTCGATCACGTTTTTGCTGCGCACGTCGTAGGCCGACAGGCCGCTGTCGTACTGCGAATCGAGTTTGCTATGCAGGAAAAGCGCCCCAGCCTCGTACCCCTTGGCCAGTTGCAGGCTGAATTGACCGGAGACGTTTTCCTTGTCGTAGCCGTCGTCGTCCGGATTGTACGAGGACAGGCCTGGACGGGCGGTCGAAAAGCCGTCCGACTTTTCCTTGCCGGCGCTGACCGCGTAGCCGAAGCTGTGCTCACCGCCGGTGGCGCCCGAAACCGTCACATCGGCTTCGCGCGTCTTGTCGCTGCCATAGCCGGCGAAGGCCGTCACCGCCGGGGCGCCCTGGCCTTTTTTGGTGAAGATCTGGATCACGCCGCCGATGGCGTCGGCGCCGTACAGGGAGCTCAGTGAACCGTAGACGATCTCGATACGGTCGATCGCGGTCAGCGGAATGGCGCTCCAGTTGGCGGCGCCGGTGGTGGACGAGCCGATACGCACGCCGTCGACCAGTACGATGCTCTGGTTGCTGTTGGCGCCACGGATGTAGACGTTGGACGAGCTGCCCGCGCCGCCGTTGCGCGTCACCTCGATGCCGCGCTGGCGCTTGAGCAGGTCGACCACGGAGCCGGCGCCGGCTTCGGCGATTTGTTCGGCCTTGATGGTGACGGTGTCGCTGATGATGTCGGCCAGCGGTTGCGGCGTGCGGGTGGCGGTCACCACGACGGTATCGGCCGGCGCCTCGTCGGCGTAGGCGCCGGGGTGCGAGAAAGCGGCGGCCATCGCCAGTGCCAGCGAGGTCAGTGCCACCGGGCGGCGTGCCAGGCGGGAGATCGGAAAGGACATGATTTATTTTTCTGTTAGAAGCAACCGGCCTACTTCCCCGTGGGCCAGATTGAACAGAAGCGGATAACCGAGAGATGCGCGCGCATAGTCGGTTCGCCCACTTCCACCTGCTTTGGCCGGTATCCGGGCTGGCAAGTTAGACCATCTCACCTTCCCATGCGAAGCACAGTGGTTGTCAGAGCTGGTTTGTCGCGCGCCGCGCGACACTTGCTTACCGTTGCGGGGGCAGCACACGTGGGCCGCTGGGCGGCTTCGTGTTTCCCGTTTAACTGCGCATCCGGACGGACGCGCGGGCACCAAAGCCGGTCATTATACGGCTTTGATGTGTGACTTGATAACTAGTGAAAAATAATTGAGCGAATGGCGGCCGGTCCTTGTTATCATTTGCGCTATCTTGCCAGGTAATTCACTTGCTGTCGTTGGAGCACCCCATGTTCGACCTCCGTCCTGTCCCGTCATCCGCCCCTCCGGCTTTGCGTCCCATGGTCAATCCGCGTCCGGTCGTGAGTGTGGTTCCGCTGTTCGACGGCCATCAGTGCGTCATCGTCGATAACTTCCTGGCCGAGCCGGAGACGATGGTGGAATATGCGGCGCTCCAGCGCGGAGAATTCCTCGACTCGGTCGGCAATTACTATCCGGGACCGGAACTGCCGTTGACGGGACGCTTCGTCTCCAGCGTCCAGGAGGCGTTTCTACTGCATGCGCGCGCACCGCTGAAGGCGCGCCGGGTGCTCGGTACCGTCTGCCGACTCTCGTTGGCGACGAAGCTCCCGGAGCAGCTGTTGCCGGGCCAGCGCATGCCGCACCGCGATTCCTACGATCTGGATCCGATGGAGGGTGTCGGAGCGATGGTGCTGTATCTGTTCGAGGATCAGCGGCTCGGCGGCACCAATTTTTTCAAGCCCAAGGTGCCTCCGGCGGAAATCATGGCGCTGCTGCGCGATTTTAAGCGCATGGAGCAGGCGGGGGAATCACCCCTGCCGACAAAGCCGCCGACATTCGCCATCGCGTCGGATGACCATTTCGAAAAGGTGCTCACCGTTGAGCCCAAGTTCAACCGCGCGATTTTTTATAACGGCCAATTGTTCCACTCCGGGCATCTCGCGGCACCCGAGCTGTTGGTCGAAGATCCGGCTGTCGGCAGGCTGACGGTCAATGCCTTTTTCAAGCTGCGCATGGCCGCGACCTGAGTCGGGCCTGGATTCATTCTAAAACCAATGTGGCGCCGTAGGCGATATGGTGGGGAGCGCGGGCGGCTTGCAGGGCCATCTCCTGTGGGGGAAGGCCGGCGTGGCAGGCTGACAGCAAACGCATGGCGCCCGCGTGGCAGATGACGATCGCCTCGCCGTCGTCGCCCAGCTGGCGCTGGAGGTCGGCGTGGAAGGCCGCGATGCGCATGGCCATTCGCAGCACGCTCTCGCCGCCGCCGGGTTGGTAGTTGGCCAGATCGGCGGCCCAGGCGTCGACGTCTGCGCGTGCAATGTCGTCCCAGGCTCGCATCTCCCAACCGCCGAAATGCATTTCGACCAGACGGGCATCGAAAATCGGCGTCGCCGACAGGCTGGCGGCGAGTCCTGCGCAGCGGCGCAATGGACTGGAATATACGGGCAAACCCGCCGGCAGTCGCGGCGCCAGCGCGGCGAGCGTGCGCGCCAGCTCCCCGGGCGCGACTTCCAGATCGGTGCTGCCATAGCAGACGCCCGCCGCGACCACCGGTTGGGGATGACGGACCAATATCAGTCGCATGGCTTAGAAAAACTGAGACTGCGCGCTGGTGTGCAGCCCGGCGAGCATGCACAGGTAGAAGATCGCTTCGGTCACTTGCTGTACCGCGCCCAGGCAATCGCCGGTGTAGCCGCCGATGCGCCGCACGAATTTTCGCGCCAGCCAAAAGGTCGCCACCAGCGCCAGGGCGAAGCCGCTGATCAGCATTGTCCACGACAGCCAGCCCAGATGGATAAGTATCAACGCCGGCAGCAAGGCGGTGACGGCGGCGATGGAAAATTCAATGGTGCGCATCTTCTGCGCCAGCGGCTTGGCCTTGCCTTCGGCGCGCGCGTAGTCCAGCCGCCAGATCAGCGAAACCGCCATCAGCCGCGACATAGGATGCGCCACCAACAGGGCCGCCAGCACCCCGAAGGGCGGTATATGGGTCAAGATCGCGCACTTCAGCAACAGCAGGCAGAAAATGCCGATCGCACCGTAGGCGCCGATGCGCGAATCCTTCATGATCTCCAGCACGCGCTCCTGCGTCATGCCGCCGCCGAAACCGTCGCACATGTCGGCAAAGCCGTCTTCATGGAAGGCGCCGGTGACGTAGATGCCGGCGGCGACCGACAGGATGACGGCGATCACGGGAGGGACGAACTTGAAGGCGACAACGTAGACCGCGCCGGCGATCAGCGCGACGACCACACCGACCAGCGGAAAATAGCGTGACGCCTGGTTGAGCCAAGCGGGATCGAAGCCCACCCAGCGCGGGATCGGCAAGCGCGTGAAGAACTGCAGCGCGGTGAAGAACAGTCGGAGCTGGTGCACTGAGCGTGTCCTTACTCGGACTTTTCGCTGACCTGGGCCGATTCAAACGTGGCCATCTGGTTCAGGAAATTGACCGCCGCGTGCAGCAGCGGCAGCGCCAGCGCGCAGCCGGTGCCTTCGCCCAGCCGCAAGCCGAGATTGAGCAGGGGTTTGGCGTCCAGCGCGGCGAGCATTTGTTGATGGCCGTTTTCGTCGGAGCAGTGCGCGAAGACGCAGTAATCGAGAATGGCCGGCTGCAGGCGGGCGGCGACCAGCAGCGCGCTGGTGACGATGAAGCCGTCGATCAGCAGCACCTTGCGCAGTTCGGCCGCCTTCAGCATGGCGCCCGCCATCATGGCGATTTCCAATCCGCCGAAGGTGGCCAGCACGTCGAGCGGCTCGGTGACGGCTTCATGGCGGGCGATCGCCGCTTCGATGATGCGCTGCTTGTGCAGGATGCCGTCGGCGGAGAGGCCGGTACCGGCGCCCACGCAATTGGCGACCGGGATGTCCGTCAGCTTATGCATCAGCGCGGCGGCGGCGGTGGTGTTACCGATGCCCATTTCGCCGAAGCCGACGACATTGCCGTCCAACTCGGCGGCCAGCACCATGCCGGCGGCCAGCGCCGCCTCGCAGGTGGCGTGGGTCATCGCCGGTTCCTCCGCGAAGTTGTGGGTGCCGTGGGCCAGCTTGCGGTCGGTCAGGCCGTCGCGCGGGCCAAAGTCGTGATTGACGCCGGCGTCGATGACGCGCAATTCGCAGTTGTTTTGCGCCGCGAAGACGTTGATGGCCGCGCCGCGCGCCAGGAAGTTCTCCACCATTTGCCAGGTAACGTCCTGGGGATAGGCGGAGATGCCTTCGGCGACGACGCCGTGATCGGCCGCAAAGACCAGGATGGCCTGCTGCGTGAGCGCGACTTCGCGGCTGTTCTGTATCAGGCCAATTTGCCTTGCCAGCGATTCCAGCACTCCCAGACTGCCAAGCGGTTTGGTCTTGTTGTTGATGGCCTTGTCGAGCAAGGCGCCTAGCGCATCGTTATGAGTAGGGGAGATAGTTGGAAGAATGAACATGGCCTGCCTGGCAATCGATGAATTTGTTATTTTACCCTTGCCAGCGACTGCGGCCCTTGCTATAGTTCGCCCCCTCGCAGAACGGCGCATACAAATGCGGCGTGAAGCGAAGAAGAGAAAGAAAAAGAAGTGCTTGACGAAATATTCGAAACGCCTCATAATCTTGCCTCTTCGCTGATGAACACAACGCTTCTTCAGCAAGCAGTACCGAATAAAGTTCTTTAAAAATTAACAGTCGATAAGTGTGGACGTTTGATGAAAGTGCACGCGGAGCAGGGGTAACCCAGTTCCGCGATACTTAAAATATCAAATGTTCACAAGAAGTAATGAAATAGGCGCTACGAAAGTAGTGGCCTGTCAGTATTTTGAGTGAGCGACCTCTTAGCAATAAGAGAGCCGGTAAAACGGCAAAAGTAACAGAGATTAAACTGAAGAGTTTGATCCTGGCTCAGATTGAACGCTGGCGGCATGCCTTACACATGCAAGTCGAACGGCAGCGCGGGGCAACCTGGCGGCGAGTGGCGAACGGGTGAGTAATATATCGGAACGTACCCTGGAGTGGGGGATAACGTAGCGAAAGTTACGCTAATACCGCATACGATCTAAGGATGAAAGTGGGGGATTCGCAAGAACCTCATGCTCCTGGAGCGGCCGATATCTGATTAGCTAGTTGGTAGGGTAAAAGCCTACCAAGGCATCGATCAGTAGCTGGTCTGAGAGGACGACCAGCCACACTGGAACTGAGACACGGTCCAGACTCCTACGGGAGGCAGCAGTGGGGAATTTTGGACAATGGGCGCAAGCCTGATCCAGCAATGCCGCGTGAGTGAAGAAGGCCTTCGGGTTGTAAAGCTCTTTTGTCAGGGAAGAAACGGACCTTTCTAATACAGGGGTCTAATGACGGTACCTGAAGAATAAGCACCGGCTAACTACGTGCCAGCAGCCGCGGTAATACGTAGGGTGCAAGCGTTAATCGGAATTACTGGGCGTAAAGCGTGCGCAGGCGGTTTTGTAAGTCTGTTGTGAAATCCCCGGGCTCAACCTGGGAATGGCAATGGAGACTGCAAGGCTAGAGTTTGGCAGAGGGGGGTAGAATTCCACGTGTAGCAGTGAAATGCGTAGATATGTGGAGGAACACCGATGGCGAAGGCAGCCCCCTGGGTCAAAACTGACGCTCATGCACGAAAGCGTGGGGAGCAAACAGGATTAGATACCCTGGTAGTCCACGCCCTAAACGATGTCTACTAGTTGTCGGGTCTTAATTGACTTGGTAACGCAGCTAACGCGTGAAGTAGACCGCCTGGGGAGTACGGTCGCAAGATTAAAACTCAAAGGAATTGACGGGGACCCGCACAAGCGGTGGATGATGTGGATTAATTCGATGCAACGCGAAAAACCTTACCTACCCTTGACATGGATGGAATCCCGGAGAGATTTGGGAGTGCTCGAAAGAGAACCATCACACAGGTGCTGCATGGCTGTCGTCAGCTCGTGTCGTGAGATGTTGGGTTAAGTCCCGCAACGAGCGCAACCCTTGTCATTAGTTGCTACGAAAGGGCACTCTAATGAGACTGCCGGTGACAAACCGGAGGAAGGTGGGGATGACGTCAAGTCCTCATGGCCCTTATGGGTAGGGCTTCACACGTCATACAATGGTACATACAGAGCGCCGCCAACCCGCGAGGGGGAGCTAATCGCAGAAAGTGTATCGTAGTCCGGATTGTAGTCTGCAACTCGACTGCATGAAGTTGGAATCGCTAGTAATCGCGGATCAGCATGTCGCGGTGAATACGTTCCCGGGTCTTGTACACACCGCCCGTCACACCATGGGAGCGGGTTTTACCAGAAGTAGGTAGCTTAACCGCAAGGAGGGCGCTTACCACGGTAGGATTCGTGACTGGGGTGAAGTCGTAACAAGGTAGCCGTATCGGAAGGTGCGGCTGGATCACCTCCTTTCTAGAGTGGCACGAACCCGTTAAACGGTTCACTCATCAAGCGTTCACACTTATCGACTGTCAATATAAAGAACAGCATTTGGGGCTGTAGCTCAGCTGGTTAGAGCACCGTGTTGATAACGCGGGGGTCGTTGGTTCGAGTCCAACCAGCCCTACCAGTTTTACCCTAGTAGTAAATCTCAGGGGGATTAGCTCAGCTGGGAGAGCACCTGCTTTGCAAGCAGGGGGTCGTCGGTTCGATCCCGTCATCCTCCACCAAAAGTTCAAACGTAAGTCAGCCAGTTTGGTTGCGATTTAGGTTTGATCTTTTAGAGATCAAGTGCTGTACGTTCTTTAACAATCTGGAAGAAGTAAGTAAATTTTTATTGATCGCATCACCGACAGGTGGCGCGATGGGTAATGATTGTATGTATCAACAAACGCAACAACGTAGTACTTCTTATTCCTATAAACGCTCCTTGTTTAGTCGCAGGGGCTAACGTTATAGGGACAAGTGAATAAGTGCACATGGTGGATGCCTTGGCGATTACAGGCGATGAAGGACGTAGTAGCTTGCGATAAGCTGCGGGGAGCTAGCAAACAAGCTTTGATCCGCAGATTTCCGAATGGGGAAACCCGGCCTTTTAGGTCATTGCATACTGAATACATAGGTATGCAAAGCGAACGCGGCGAACTGAAACATCTAAGTAGCTGCAGGAAAATAAATCAACCGAGATTCCCAAAGTAGTGGCGAGCGAAATGGGAAGAGCCTGCACGTTTTAGCATGACGCATAACAGAATCCTCTGGAAATAGGAGCCATAGCGGGTGATAGCCCCGTATGTGAAATGCGATGTGTGGAACTAAGCGTGCGACAAGTAGGGCGGGACACGAGAAATCCTGTCTGAATATGGGGGGACCATCCTCCAAGGCTAAATACTCGTAATCGACCGATAGTGAACCAGTACCGTGAGGGAAAGGCGAAAAGAACCCCGGGAGGGGAGTGAAATAGATCCTGAAACCGTGTGCATACAAACAGTAGGAGCGGACTTGTTCCGTGACTGCGTACCTTTTGTATAATGGGTCAGCGACTTACATTCAGTGGCAAGGTTAACCATATAGGGAAGCCGTAGAGAAATCGAGTCCGAACAGGGCGATAGTCGCTGGGTGTAGACCCGAAACCAAGTGATCTACTCATGGCCAGGATGAAGGTGCGGTAACACGCACTGGAGGTCCGAACCCACTAATGTTGAAAAATTAGGGGATGAGCTGTGGGTAGGGGTGAAAGGCTAAACAAACTTGGAAATAGCTGGTTCTCTCCGAAAACTATTTAGGTAGTGCCTCAAGTATCACCATCGGGGGTAGAGCACTGTTATGGCTAGGGGGTCATCGCGACTTACCAAACCATTGCAAACTCCGAATACCGATGAGTGCGAGCTTGGGAGACAGACGTCGGGTGCTAACGTCCGGCGTCAAGAGGGAAACAACCCAGACCGCCAGCTAAGGTCCCAAAGATTGGCTAAGTGGAAAACGAAGTGGGAAGGCTAAAACAGTCAGGATGTTGGCTTAGAAGCAGCCATCATTTAAAGAAAGCGTAATAGCTCACTGATCGAGTCGTCCTGCGCGGAAGATGTAACGGGGCTAAGCCAGTCACCGAAGCTGCGGATATGCGTAAGCATATGGTAGGAGAGCGTTCTGTAAGCCTGCGAAGGTGTCTTGTAAAGGATGCTGGAGGTATCAGAAGTGCGAATGCTGACATGAGTAGCGATAATGGGGGTGAAAAGCCCCCACGCCGTAAGCCCAAGGTTTCCTGTTCAACGTTCATCGGAGCAGGGTGAGTCGGCCCCTAAGGCGAGGCAGAGATGCGTAGCTGATGGGAAGCAGGTTAATATTCCTGCACCGTCGTATGATGCGATGGGGGGACGGATCGCGGAAGGTTGTCCAACTGTTGGAATAGTTGGTTGCTGCTTCATAGAAGGCGCTTAGGCAAATCCGGGCGCGTAATTCAAGGGAGTGGGACGAGAGATTTAGGTCTCGAAGCAATCGGAAGTGGTTCCAAGAAAAGCCTCTAAGCTTCAGTCATACGAGACCGTACCGCAAACCGACACAGGTGGGCGAGATGAGTATTCTAAGGCGCTTGAGAGAACTCGGGAGAAGGAACTCGGCAAATTGGTACCGTAACTTCGGGAAAAGGTACGCCCTTGTAGCTTGGCTGATTTACTTCAGTAGGGTGAACGGGTTGCAATAAACTGGTGGCTGCGACTGTTTAATAAAAACACAGCACTCTGCAAACACGAAAGTGGACGTATAGGGTGTGACGCCTGCCCGGTGCTGGAAGATTAAATGATGGGGTGCAAGCTCTTGATTGAAGTCCCAGTAAACGGCGGCCGTAACTATAACGGTCCTAAGGTAGCGAAATTCCTTGTCGGGTAAGTTCCGACCTGCACGAATGGCGTAACGATGGCCACACTGTCTCCTCCCGAGACTCAGCGAAGTTGAAGTGTTTGTGATGATGCAATCTACCCGCGGCTAGACGGAAAGACCCCATGAACCTTTACTGTAGCTTTGCATTGGACTTTGAATCAATCTGTGTAGGATAGGTGGGAGGCTTTGAAGCGGGGACGCCAGTTCTCGTGGAGCCAACCTTGAAATACCACCCTGGTTCATTTGAGGTTCTAACCTTGGCCCGTTATCCGGGTCGGGGACAGTGCATGGTAGGCAGTTTGACTGGGGCGGTCTCCTCCTAAAGTGTAACGGAGGAGTTCGAAGGTACGCTAGGTACGGTCGGACATCGTGCTAATAGTGCAATGGCATAAGCGTGCTTAACTGCGAGACTGACAAGTCGAGCAGGTACGAAAGTAGGACATAGTGATCCGGTGGTTCTGTATGGAAGGGCCATCGCTCAACGGATAAAAGGTACTCTGGGGATAACAGGCTGATTCCTCCCAAGAGTTCATATCGACGGGGGAGTTTGGCACCTCGATGTCGGCTCATCACATCCTGGGGCTGTAGCCGGTCCCAAGGGTATGGCTGTTCGCCATTTAAAGTGGTACGTGAGCTGGGTTTAAAACGTCGTGAGACAGTTTGGTCCCTATCTGCCGTGGGCGTTGGAAATTTGAAGGGGGCTGCTCCTAGTACGAGAGGACCGGAGTGGACAGACCTCTGGTGTACCGGTTGTCACGCCAGTGGCATTGCCGGGTAGCTAAGTCTGGAAGAGATAACCGCTGAAAGCATCTAAGCGGGAAACTTGCCTTAAGATGAGATTTCCCAGAGCCTTGAGCTCTTTGAAGGGTCGTTCGAGACCAGGACGTTGATAGGTCAGGTGTGGAAGTGCAGTAATGCATTAAGCTAACTGATACTAATTGCCCGTACGGCTTGTCCCTATAACCTTAGCAGGTTATGGTTGAATAAGAAGTACGTTGAGGCGTTCGTTGATACACAACTTCATTACCCAGTATTGAGATACTGATTACTTACTTCTCCAGATTCTGAGCAACGTTCATATGAACGCGGCTCGTACAAGTCAATGCCTGATGACCATAGCAAGTTGGTCCCACCCCTTCCCATCCCGAACAGGACCGTGAAACAACTCTGCGCCGATGATAGTGCTGCAACCAGTGTGAAAGTAGGTTATCGTCAGGCTAGTTATATTAAAAAAGCCCCTTCCAATGATTTGGTCGGGGCTTTTTTTCGTCTGTATTTCCCATTTACTTGCGTTTGGGCGGCGTCACGGCCAGCGGCCGCACCGTCTCGAGCAGGCTGACCAGTGTCTTGCCCGGCTCCTCCCACGGGATCATGTGGGCGGAGTGCTCGAACCACACGCCGCGTTTGTACGGCGCCTTGACGCGCTTGAGCCACTCGTCGGTCGGGGCCGATGGCGTGGTGTAGTCGTGGCGGCCCATGAACATCACCACCGGGATCGGGAAGCTGCGCACGTTGCGATAGTCGACGCCGAGGAACTCCGGCAGCAAGCGGCCCAGCGAGAACATGTTGCCGGCGTCGATGGCGCGCACGTCGCAGTCGTTATACTCCGGCGAGAGCTTGCCCGCGTTATGGAAGTAGTCCGAACTGTCGCGATAGGCGCTCAGGCCGCCATAGTGCTGCGCCCAGGTACGTGCCGTGACGATGCGCTCGCGCGTGATCGGCTGGTCGCCCGGATACGGCGCGATCGACGCCAGCTCCCTGATGGCCTTCTCGTTGTTGTGCGCCTTCGATTGCTCAACCGCGTAGTCATAGCTGATGCGTTCATTCTCGCGGGTGTCGATCACCTGGCCGATGCCGACGTAAGCGTGGAACAGGTCCGGCCGCTTCAGCGCCGCGCCCATGCCAACCACCGTGCCCCAGCTATGGCCCATCAGGATCACCTTGTCCTTGCGGTAGCGGGTCTTGATGTACTCGGCGACCTCGATCGCATCGTCGATGTAGCGCGGAATGTGGATGCTGTCGCTGATCGAATCCGGCGCGGTTTCATTGAATGTCTTCCCGGCGCCGCGCTGGTCGTAATTAACGATAGTGAAATACTCTTCCAGCGGGCGCTGGAACTGCCAGATAGTGGGGATCAGCGGCGAGGCCGGACCGCCGTGCACGAACAGGATCACGGGATTGTTCTTGTCCTGGCCGCGCACGTTGATCCACTGGTCGATGCCGCCGATGTTGGTCTTGTAGGCTTCCTGCACGCCGGCCGGCGCGACGATGCGGCCCAAGTCCTTGATCACTTCCCGCGCCTTGGCATATTCCTGCAGGCTTTTGCACTCCTGCGCACCCGCGCCGGCACCCAGCGACGCCAACAGCACACACCCCGTCAGAATTTTTTTCATCGATTCAAACCCTGAATGAATAAAAATGTCATTCTAGCCGGATGTTTCGTCAGTGTGCCAAACCAGCGGTGTCGCTTTCCCAGCCGCCTCCGCCATCCCTTTTCGCCGCTGCGTATTTCTGCATTACAATATAGTTAATATTGGAGTGCAACCTTATGTCAGTTTTCGCCATGCGTACGGCGCGGTTTTGCGGCCTGCTTCTGCTGGCGTTCTGTTCGTTCGTCCACAGCGCCCCGCTCAGCCTGCGCTTCGAACACCTCGGCGTCGAGCAGGGCTTGACGCAGGAGTCCATCACGCGCGTGATCCAGGACCGCCAGGGCTTCATCTGGATCGGCACGCAGGCCGGCCTGAACCGCTTTGACGGCTACCGTGTCACCGTCTTCAAGAACGATCCCGGCAACCCGCACAGCCTGCTCGACAATTACGTGCAGGCGCTTTACGAGGATGCCGGCGGCCGGCTGTGGGTCGGCAGTAAAGGCGGACTGGACCGTTACGACCCGTCCACCGGCGGCTTTGTCCACCAAGCCGTCAAGACCGGCAATCTTGCCGTCACCAACATCATCGGCGACGGCAAGGACGGGCTGTGGTTGACCACCAGCGAGGGCTTGCAGCATCTCGACATCAAGAGCGGTAAGGTGCGCACCTTGCGGCATGCGCCGGCCGACCCGGACAGCATCTCCGACGACCGGGTCAACGCGGTGGCGCGCGACAAGTCCGGCAATCTGTGGATCGCCACCGCCAGCGGGCTGGAAATGCTGCCGCCGGGCGCCGCCAAATTCCTGCACCTGACGCCGCGGCAAGGGTCCGCGCCAGCGAACAACATCACCTCGCTGTCGGTGGGACCGGACGGGGTGGTGTGGGCCGGCGCCATGGCCGGCCTGCAGGCCTGGCGGCTCGATGGCGCCACGCCCAAGCCTTTGTCACCGGCGCTGTCCCGGCCGTTCGGCGATGTGCGCGTCACCGTCCTGATGCACGACAGCGACGGCACCTTGTGGGTCGGCACCCAGGAGGACGGCCTGAAGCGGCGCGATCCCACCAGCGGCGAGTTCCACAGTTACCGTTGGGATAGCCTGAACCGCCACGGCATCGGCGACAACCAGATCACCGCCTTGTACCAGGACCGCACTGGCACGCTGTGGGTGGGCAACTGGTACACCGGTTTGGACTGGGTCGATCTCGACAGCGGCGGTTTCGAGCGCTACACCGAGTCGTCCGGCGTGCTGCCCGGCGTGACCAACAGCAAAGTGCGCGCGATCGCCGGCGCCGGCGACAACAAACTCTGGCTCGGCTCGGGGGAGGGCCTGACCAGGCTGGACGTAACCAAGCGCACGGTCGAGTCGTGGCACCGCGACGAGCGCGATCCCGCCGGCCTGCCGGGCGACGTGGTGATCGCGCTGGCCACCGATCTCAAGGGCCGGCTGTGGGTCGGCACTTCCACCGGGCTGGCCCGGCGCGATCCCGCCACCGGCCGCTACACGCGGGTGCCGTTCGACGCCGACCCAAACTCGCTGTCGATCCAGCGGCTGCTGGTCGACCGGGCCGGCGTCATCTGGGCCGGCACGCGCAGCGGGCTGCACCGCGTCGATCCGGACACCGACGCCGTCACCACCTATCGCGCCGATCCGGACAATCCGGACAGCGTCGACGGCCGCGTCTACGCGCTGCTGGAGGACCGGCACGGCATCCTGTGGATCGGCACGGAAAACGGCTTGAACCGCTTCGACCGCGCCACCGGCAAGTTCCGCCACTACCGTCACGATCCGAACCGGCCGGACAGCCTGAGCCACAAAAGGGTGCCGTTCATCTTCGAGGATAAAAGCGGCGTGCTGTGGGTCGGCACCGCAGCCGGCTTGTGCAAGGCCCTGCCGCAGCCGGACGGCGACCTGCTCTTCCGCTACTACCCGGGGCAGAACGGCGGCGCGGTCGATCCGATCGGCGCCATCCTGGAGGACGGCAACGGCCGGCTATGGATCAGCAGCACCGCCGGCATCGCGATGTTCAATCCCGAGAGCGGATTCTTCAAGCACTACACGGCCAAGGACGGCTTGATCGACGGTTCGTACTTCATCGGCGCGGCCCACAAGGCGCCGGACGGCACGCTGTACTTCGGCGGCCTGGCGGGCATGACCGCGTTCAAGCCGGCCGACATCCATGACAACACCCGTGCGCCGCAGATCGCCATCACCGATTTCTTCATCTTCAACGAGTCGATCCTCAGCGACGTGCGGCGTCCCGACGTGCTGCCGAAGGGCTCGCTGAGCGGGGCCAAAACGCTGACCTTGAGCCATCGCGACGTCATGTTCTCGATCGAGTTCGCGGCCCTGCATTTCGCCGACCCGCAACGCAACCGCTACGCCTACCAGCTCGAGGGCTTCGATCCCCAGTGGGTGACGACGGACGCCGGCAAGCGCTTCGCCACCTATACCAACCTGGACCCGGGCCGCTACGTGTTTCGCGTGCGGGCCGCCAACAAGGACGGCGTCTGGAGTTTGCAACCGGCGGTGCTGGAGTTGATCGTCACGCCGCCGGTGTGGAAGATGTGGTGGTTCCGCCTGCTGATGGTCGGCCTGGCGGTCGGTGCCGCGTATCTGCTGTTCCGCATCCGCATCCGCATGTTGATGCGGCAGAAGCAGGCACTCGAGGAGGAGGTCGGCAGCCGCACGCGCGAGCTGGTGCAGCAGAAGGAGTCGATCGAACGCCAGAAGCAGGAGGCCGAACTGCAGAAGGAAAGCGTGGAGCTGGCGCACCGCAATATCTCCCTGCTGTCCGACATCGGCCGCCGCATCACGGCCAACCTCGACAGCGAAGCCATCATGACCATGCTGTATCAGCAGGTGCACGCGCTGATGGACGCGAGCGTGTTCGGCATCGGCATTTACCGGCCGGAGCAGGAGTTGATCGAGTATCCGTTCGCGATGGAGAAGGGCAAGCGCTACACGCCGTACACGCGCAGCATGCGCGAGCCCAACCAGCTGGCGGTATGGTGCATCAACCATGCCGAGGAAGTGTTCATCAACGACCTGGAACAGGAATATGCGCGCTATATCGCCAGCCTGGCGCTGGTGTCCGGCGTCGACAACATGGGCACGCTCGAAGACGGTTCGCTGCCGACCGAGCCGCGCTCGCTGATTTATGTGCCGATTTCCGTCAACGGCCAGGTGCGCGGCATCATCACCGTCCACAGCTACCGCGCGCGCGCCTACCAGCGCATCGATGTCGACATGCTGACCACCTTGGCGTCATATGTGGCGGTGGCGTTCGCCAACGCCGATTCCTACCGGCAGCTACAGGACACACAGCAGCAGCTGGTCGAGCGCGAGAAGCTGGCCGCGCTGGGCTCGCTGGTAGCCGGCGTCGCGCACGAGCTCAACACGCCGATCGGCAACAGCCTGGTGATCGCCAGCACGCTCGAGGACAAGACCACGGAGATCGAGCTGCGCCAGAACAGCAACGTGCTGCGCCGTTCCGACCTGGCGCAATTCATCGACGCCGCGCGCGAGGCGTCGACCTTGCTGATGCGCAGCCTGCGCAACGCGGCCGAGCTGGTCAACAGTTTCAAGCAGGTGGCGGTGGACCAGGCCAGCGCCAAACGGCGCCATTTCGACCTGCACCAGGCCAGCCAGGAAATCGTCACCACGATGAAGAACCAGATACGCAAGGCGGGCCATCAGGTCGATCTGGAGATGCCGGACGATATCGAGATGGACAGTTTCCCCGGGCCTTACGGCCAGGTCATCATCAACCTGATCAACAACGCCCTGCTGCACGCCTTCGACGGGCGCAGTGGCGGCGTGATACGGCTGTGGGCAGTGCGGCTGGGGCCGGACCGGGTGCGGATCGTGTTCCAGGACGACGGCGCGGGCATCGCCATCGAGCACCAGGCGCGCATTTTCGATCCGTTCTTCACGACCAAGCTGGGGCAGGGGGGCAACGGGCTGGGGTTGAGCATCACGTACAACATCGTGACGTCGCTGCTCGATGGCAGCATCCGGGTCGACAGCGTGGTCGGGGTCGGGACGCGGTTCACGATCGATTTGCCGTTAAAAGCCAGTCTCGCCGGGGATTGACGGGTCAAATCGGCTTGGGCCGTGATTAACTTCGGAGACACGTAGGGCGGATTAGCGCAGCGTAATCGGCCATGGATGCGCCGTCGACGACCCATGCATGGCCGATTACGGCGTGCCGCCTAATCCGCCCTACGTGTCTCCGCGTGTTATCACATTCCCGGGACTGGCTACACGCCCCAGATAATGCTCTCGTTTTCCTGCTTGGCCGATCGCAGCATCTCCAGCAGCGGATACGCGCGCGCGTGGAATCCCACGCGTTGCATGACGGCATGCTCCACCGTCTCGTTCTCTTCCTTCTCGTGCGCGTGGATGTCGTGCTCGATATCGTTTTCAGGATGGAGTTTGCTTTCGGCCACTTCATGTTCGAGCACCGACAGCGCCTGCTCGGCCTCGGCGGCGGTGATCACGCCGCGCGTGGGGTTTTTATGCAGCAAGTCGAGAATGCGTTGGGCGTGTTCCTGATACATCAGGACTTCGGGGCTGGATTTGGATTTGAAGGCAATTAACATGATGCGCGCTTTCTTAGTATTATTAATCAAGAGGTCTGACGGTGCGCCGAATGACGAAGCAGCGGCGTGCCGTTGCTGTTCACATTAGGTCGTCACGGAAACTTTACAAGAGACGAACCCATCTGTATGGACGTTAGCGCACGTCAGTTAAGCATCTTCTAAGCCAAGCGCCCGGTTTCAGTTCAATTTGAAGGAGCTGAACCAGGTTTCCACGGTGTCTTGCACGATATTTTTCTCGCGCCCCATGACGACGACCTGGTAGATGCGCGTGTCCTTGGCGATAAAACGCCCGATCAGCACCATGGACTCACCATTTTGGCTGCCTTTCGCCTCGACATCGAGCACGGTCTGCCCCGCTGTCGCCGACGCTGCGCTCTTGGTCACCGTGGCGCCGATGTTCTTGACCAGCGCCGTCTTCATGGCCTCCAGGGCCGCCGGCGTCCGCGCCGCGTCCGCCAGTTGCGCGCTGCCGACCGCGAACACCACGCCGTCCACTTCGGCCGCCGTCATCGTCATGTTCACGTCCAGGTCGTCCAGCTTGATGGCGCGGGTCTGGCTGGCCGGCTTGCCGGGGAACAGCACGGCGTACGGCGCGTCATTGCTGCGGTAATCGCGCCAGTCGTATTGCGGGCTGCAGGCGGACAGCGCGGCCGCCATCAGCAGCGCCAGCGAGATCTTTTTCATGAGGCCTTCTCTTTCTTCTTTTTACGTTCGTCTTCGTCGCGTTTCCATTCGTCGATATGCGCCTCCTGGCGCAGCACGCGGGACGCCGGATCCACAGTATAGTGCGCGCCGGCGGCCAGGGGCAGTTCGCCGACGCCGCCGGTCATCGGCAGCTGGACGATGCGCTCGCCCTGGCCGTCGACGATGCGCACTTCCAGCGGCATCGGGAACGGGCCGCCGTCCTTCAGCTTCCATTCCAGGCGCAGCTGGCCGCCGTTGCGCGTCTCGACCAGCTCAGGCAGCGCCGCGTGGTACAGGTAGGCGTCGAAGAACCAGCCCAGATCGCGGCCGGCCACCTCGTTGGCGATGGCGATGAACTCCCTGGTGCTGCTCCAGCGCGGCTGGAAGTTGCCGGGTGCCGGCGTGTCGGTGCCGTAGACCATGCGGCGCGTGGCGCGGAAGAAGGCGTCGTCGCCGATCAGGTTGCGCAGCGTGTGCAGGATCAGCGAGCCCTTGGTGTAGATGTCGTTGCCCGGGCCGCCGCGCTTATCGTCGTAGACGTCCTCGATGCGTTGCGGCTTTCCGCCGACTACCGGTACCTTGTTGCGCAGCGACTTGCGGTGGTTGAACAGCTCGGTCTGGAATTCCATCTCGCCGCGCAGCCATTGCAGGTACAGCGGCTGCATGTAGCTGCCGAAGCCCTCGTGCAGCCACATGTCGTCCCAATCGGCGTTGGTCATCTGGTTGCCGAACCATTCGTGCGACAGCTCATGGTGCAACAGCCAGTCGTAACCGTAAGGCGACTTCAGGTAGCCGTTGCCGTAGGCGTTGATGGTCTGGTGTTCCATGCCCAGATGCGGTGTCTCGACCACGCCCATTTTCTCGTCGCCGAACGGGTAGGGGCCGATGCGGCGCTCGAAGAAATCGAGCATCGGCCCGAACTCGGCGAACAGGCCCTTGGCCTGCCGCTCGTGTCCTTTCAGATACCACATGCGCAGCGGAATGGTGTTGCCGTAGCGGCTGGCGTAGTCGCCCGACAGCATCTCGTAGGGCCCGATGTTGAGCGCGATGCCGTAGGTGCTGGGATTCTTGGCGCGCCAGTGGTAGGTGCGCCAGCCGTCCTTCTCATCCATGCCGACGGCCACGCCGTTGCCGGCGACCACCAGCGGCGCCGGCACGCTGATGTGCAGGTCGATCAGTTTGGCCTTGCCCATCGGATGGTCGATGCAGGGCCAGAACAGGTCGCAGCCTTCGCCCTCGACGGTGGTGGCGATCCACGGCTGGCCGTCCTCCGTCTTGCTCCACGTGAAGGCGCCATCCCACGGCGCGCGCTTGGCCACGTGCGGCACGCCGTGATAGCGGATGCGCACGGTGGTGCTGGCCCCGGCCGGTAGTGGCGTCGGCAACGTCAGGTAGAGGCGGCCGTCCGGATTGCTGATCGCCGCGCGCGCCAATTCCACGCCGTCGACGCTGGCGCCGTCGACCGGCAGGTTGCGGTCCAGCTCGACGGCGATGCGGGTCAGCGGCGTCGTCGCCAGCGCGTTGGCGGTGAAGGTCAGCGCGGCGTCGCCACGGATGCTTTGCGTGGCGGGATCGACACGCAGCGCCAGGTCGGCTTTGTCGAACGTGACGGCCAGCTGCTCCGGCGCGCGCGGGCCGCCGGAGCCGGCGGTGAAGTCCGTCAGCGGCGCTTGGGTGGCGCAGCCGGCCAACAGGGCGCTGGCGGCGAGGGTCGTCAGGAGAGGCAGGGACAGGCGTGTCATGCGGGTACATACCGGTGAATGTTGATAAAGCAATATAGCAGCAAGAACGGCCGATACGCTATCAACAAGCATGCTGACGCTCTACAACAACATGCAGTCGCATGGCTTGCCGTGACGCAATATGTCGTGTCGCCGTTGAGCCAACATCGACCTGTTGCAGTCATTGAACCCAAACGGAAACTATCATGAACCTCTCTAACTTAAAAATCGCAACGCGCCTCGGCCTGGGTTTCGGCGTGGTGGTGCTGTTATTGGCCGCCGTGGCGCTGGTCGCCATCACCCGAATCAACCTGATCAACCAGGCGACGGAGCGGATTTTGAGCGACAGCTTCGTCAAGTTGACCTTGGCCCGGCAAATCCAGACCGAGGTCAATGTGCAATCGCGCTTGCTGCGCAACGCCGTCATCGGCGCGGCCGACCCGGCCGAAGTGCGGGAGCAGTTGGGGAAGCTGGATGTGTCGCTGAAGGCGAACGAGGAATATATCGTCAAGCTCGACACCATGCTGACGCTTCCCAAGGGTAAGGAGCTGTTCAAGACCCTGAGCGAGCGGCGCGACGCCTACACGGCGGCACGCAACGTCCTCGTCAAGCTGATCAGGGATGGACAGTCCGAGCAGGCCGGCAAATACGTCAGCAAGGAGCTGCGCGCAGTGCAAACCCCGTATTTCAACGCCATCAACGCAATGGAGGATTTTCAGGAATCGCTGATGAAGAAGGACGGCGAGGAAATCGCGGCCGGCGGCGCGTTGGCGGTGCGACTGACGGTCATCCTGTCGGTGACGGCCGCGATCGCGGCGGTGCTGATCGGCTGGTTCATCACGCGTTCGATCACCGTGCCGGTGAACCGGGCCGTGGCGTTGGCGCAGACCGTCGCCGCCGGCGACTTGAGCGGCCAAGTCGAGGTGCGAAGTAAGGACGAGATCGGATTGCTGTTGCAGGCGCTCAATGACATGACACGCAGCCTGAACAATATCGTCGGCCAGGTGCGCGCCGGCAGCGACGAGATCACGACCGCGACGGTGGAAGTGGCCAGCGGCAACCTGGACCTGTCGTCGCGCACCGAACAGCAAGCAAGCGCGTTGGAAGAGACGGCGTCGTCGTTGGAGGAACTGACCTCCACCGTCAGGCAAAACAGCGACAACGCGCGCCAAGCCAACCAGTTGGCCGTGTCCGCCGTCGACGTGGCGCGCCAAGGCGGCGCGGTGGTGACGGAAGTGGTGACGACGATGGGCCACATCCACGCCTCGGCCGGCAAGATCGCCGACATCATCGGCGTCATCGACGGCATCGCCTTCCAGACCAACATCCTGGCCTTGAACGCGGCAGTGGAGGCGGCGCGCGCCGGCGAGCAGGGCCGGGGCTTCGCGGTGGTGGCGTCGGAGGTGCGCAACCTGGCGCAGCGCTCGGCGAGCGCTGCGAGGGAAATCAAAACCTTGATCAACGACTCCGTCGAGCAAGTCAACGCGGGCAATCAGCTGGTGGCCAAGGCCGGCACCACGATGACCGAGGTGGTCGCCAGCATCCAGCGGGTCACCGACATCATGAGCGAAATCACGGCGGCCAGCCGGGAGCAGGAGGTCGGCATCGAGCAGATCAACCAGGCCGTCAACGAAATGGACGCCGTGACGCAGCAGAACGCCGCGCTGGTGGAGCAAGCGGCCGCCGCGACGGCCGCGCTGGAAGGCCAGGCGTCGCACCTGACGCAGGTGGTCAGCGTGTTCAAGCTGGAGCAGGGGCGTGCCGCGCCGAAGGCCCACCAGCCGCAAAACCGGCCGGCACCTCAACTGTCGCTGGCGACAGTGTAAGGTCACCCGCGTGGGCCACAGGATTCAACAATCCCGTTGAAACACGTAGGGCGGATTAGCGAAGCGTAATCCGCCATGCATGCGCCGCCGCCGACGCCTACGACGACAACCGCTGGTTATGCACCTTCCCGGCGATAGTCACATTCCTCAGCACCAGATCCTTAACGTTATAAAGATACGCCGGTTGTTTAAGCACCGGCGTCCCGAAGTCGCAATCGCTGACGGTGACATTACTCACCGGCAGAATCTGCGGCTTACCCGGCCCGTTATAGTTCACCGCCACCGGGCCCAGCACCACAATCGGCTGGTAGCACGAGAACTTGCCATCCTTGGTCTGCACATTGCCGACCGTAATACCCGAGATGTGCACATTGGTCACCAGCGGCGGCCGCGTGCGGATGGTATCGTCGAGCGGGCTGTAGTCGCAATCGAAGGTGATCACGCCACCTGCGCCCGCAGCCACGGTCTTCTCCGGAATCCCCGACCCCGGCGTCGGCTTGTAAAAAGCCGGCGTGGTACGGATGCCGTTAGGGATCTGCACATTGCGCACATAGAAATTACGCAGAAAACCACCGCGCGCCATATTGGTCTTCAGCCGTATGGCGATGTTGAGTGGATCGGTCTTCCAGTTGGCATTCTCAAACACCAGGTTCTGCGCATACACATTCTGTATGCCGCCGGACATGATGCTGCCCAAGGTCAGCGCGCCATGGCCGCTGTGCATGCGGCAATTCTGCACCACCACGTTCTCGCACGGACCGAACTGCGTATCCGTGCCCTTGCCGGAATCGATGGCGATGCAGTCGTCGCCGGTGTTGAACTGGCAGCCCTCGATCAGCACGTAACGGCACGATTCCGGATCGAAACCGTCGTTGTTGGCGCCCATGCTGTTGGCGTAAATGCCTTTCACGTGCACGTTGGCGCAGTCCACCGGGTTGTGCTGCCAGAACGGCGTGTTGGTGGTCTGGTAGCCGGCCAGCAGCACGTCGGTGCAACTGATGAACTGCACCATGTGCGGCCGCAGGAAGTGGCCGATGCCGAAGATGCGTTGCCTGGCCGGCACGCGCGCCTCGCTCAGCGCGCGCAGGTAGTGCGAGTCCGACAGGAACCACGGGTCGTCGCCCTTGATCTTCGCGGCGTCCTCGGCGGATAGATGCGGCGCGATCTCGGTCAGCGGGCGGTTGCGCGGGTTCGGCCGTTCCTGCACCTTGCCGACCGTGAACGGCACATGCACCTCGCCCTTGCGCTCGCGGCCTTTCCAGGACCACCAGCAATCCGCATCGCCGGGGAAGGGCACGCCGGCCTGGCCGTCGAGGATGGAGGTCCAGTCCTCGCCGGTCAGGGCGATGTTGCGCTGGCCGTGGGCGTACACCAGTGACGAATAGTTCAGGCAATCGTTGCCTTCCCAGCGGGTCAGCGACAGTTTGCCATTGGCGCCACAATCGAACTCGCCATGGCGCGCATAGTCGAGCGGATTGGCGGAGAAGTAGACGTGCGCGCCCTTGGCCAGGTGCACGTGAACGTTCGACAACAGCACGATAGGCCCGGCGCACAGCCAATTGCCGGTCGGGATCAAGACGCGGCCGCCGCCGGCCTTGTGGCAGGCGGCGATGGCGGCGCTGATGGCCGGGTAGCAATCGGTCGATCCCGGCGCCGGCGTGTGGATATCGGCGCGGTCGCTGGAGCCGACCCAGGCGTTGATCGGCACCACCTCGCACGCCTTGCCGCCGAACGCGGTGATGACGAAATCCTCCTTGCGGAAGGTGAGCGGTTTCGATACGCGGTCGATGATGGCCTGCGCCTGGCGCCAAGGGTCGGTGGATGCGGCCGAGGTGGCGGAAGCAGCCATCAGCTGCGCCGGCAGACCGCCGGCCAGCGCCAGGGTGCCGCCGGCCAGGGTCTGCATGAAGTTGCGGCGGGCGGCGTGGGTGGTTGAAGTGCTCATCGCGATCCCCGCATCAGGTGTCCAAAACCGTCGAGATGGTCTTGCCGGCGATGCGCACATTCTTCAAGACCAGGCCCTTGACGTTGTGGGTGAACCAAGGCTGCTCGGCGTTGCGCGGCGTGCCGAAGTCGCAGTCGGTGATGGTGATGTCGGTCAACGGTAATACCGGCGTGCCGGGCTTGCCGTTGAAGCTGGTCGCCACCGGTCCCAGGATCACCATGGCCTGGTAGCACGACACCTCGGCGCCGCCGACCTTGATGTTGCCGGCCTTGACATTGGAGATGTGCACGTGCGACACCGACGGCGGCCGGATGCGCACGTCGTCGTCGGCCGGCGCGTAGTCGCAGTCTATGGTGATCAGGCCGCCGCCGCTGGTCGACACCGTCTTCGGCTTGATGACCGAGCCGGGCAGCGGATTGTAAAAACCCGGGGTGGTCTTGACGCCGTTGGGCACGGTCACGTCGCGCACGTAGAAGTGGCGCAGGAAGCCGCCGCGATTCATATTGGTCTTCATGCGGATCGCCGTGCCGAGCGGGTCGCTGTCCCAGTGGATGTTGCGGAACTCGATGCGTTGCGCATACACGTGCTCGATGCCGGCAGCCATCTCGCTGCCCAGGGTGACGCCGCCGTGGCCGCTGTTCATGATGGTGTCCTGGATCACCATATTGCGCGTCGGACCTTCGGCGATGTCGCGGTTCTTGCCGGACTTGATGGCGATGCAGTCGTCGCCGGTGTTGAACAGGCAGCCCTCGACCAGGATGGTGTCGCACGACTCCGGATCGAAACCGTCGCTGTTGGCGCCCTTGCTTTCCATCCGCACTTTGCTGAAGTGAACGTTGCGGCAGTTGACCGGGTGGTGCAGCCAGAACGGCGAATCGAGCAACTGGTAGCCCTGCATCAGCACGTCGGTGCAGCCGACGAATTCGACCATGCACGGGCGCAGGTAGTGGCCGATGCCGAAGATGCGCTTGGCCACCGGCACGCCGGCCTCGGACAGCGCCGGGAGATAGCGCGAGTCGGTGCGCCAGTCGGGACGGGTGCCCTGGATCAGCGCGCGCTCGGCATCCGACAGCGACGGCGCAACCGTCGCCAGCGACTCGGGATTAGCCGGGTTGATCTTGCGTCCGTGCATGGGCGCTTGCTTGTTCTTGCCGCTCCAGTCCCACCAGGAACCGCCGCCTCCGGTTTCGAACGGTACGCCGGCCTGGCCGTTGAGGATGCTGGTCCAGTCCTCGCCGGTCAGCGCGATGTTGCGCTGGTTGTAGGCGTAGATCATCGGCGAGTAGTTCAGCACGTCGTTGCCCTGCCAGCGCGAGATCACCAGCTTGCCGTTCTTGCCGCAATCGATGTCGCCGTACTTGGCGTAGTCGTTCGGGTTGGCGCTGAAGTAGACCTCGGCACCGGCGGCGAGATGGACGTTGACGTTTGACAGCAGCACGATCGGGCCGGCGCAGTACCAGGCGCCGGCGGGAACCAGCACGCGGCCGCCGCCGGCCTTGTTGCAAGCGGCGATAGCGGCGGTGATGGCGGGGTAGCAGTCCGGCGATTTGGCGACCGGCGACATGCGCTTAAGCGGCTCGTCGCCGCCGGTGGTGGTGATCTCGGCCAGTTTGCACGGCTTGGCGCCGAACTTGGTGATCGGAAAATCTTCTTTGCGGAACACGAGCGGCTTGGCGAAGCGGTCGATGATGCGTTGCGCCGTGGCCCAAGGGTCGGCGGAGGCGGCGGGCGCGGTTTGGCCGAACGCGAGCGGCGCGGCGCCACCCAGCATGGCGCCGGCCGAGGCCGCGCGCAGGACGTTGCGGCGTTGCGGGTTCATTACTTGATTCATTTTATTCATCTCCATCATTGCGCGCTGACGCGGAAGTAATCGACATCCAGGCTTGAGGCCTTGGCTTTGCCGGCGGCACCGTCGCCGACGCTGAACACGCCGATCTGCGCGCCCACCCAGCGGCCCTTGCTGATCTTGAGCGGCTGGCCCACGGTCTGGAAGGTCACGTTGTCGGTGCTGTAGGCGAAGCTCGCCATCGCACCCGGCGCCATGGTCATGCGCAGGTACAGCGACGAGGGCGCCGACGGCAGCACCACGGTCGCCGCCTCCTTGCAGCGCACCACGGCCGGGCCGCAGGTGGTGTAGACCAACTGCGTCGCGTCGGCCGTCTTGCGCAGGCCCAGCCACGCATATTGCATGGCGTTGACGATCAGGCCGGCGCGGTCGCCGTTGTTGGCGTCGTTGAGCTGGACGCGGGTGTTGACGACGAACTCCGGCGTCGGCAGCTTTTGCGCCAGGATGGAGGGCGCCGCGCGCACATAATCGGCCGCGTCCGGCGCCGCTTGGGTGAACAGGCGCAACTGGCCGGGACGCTCGCCGAGCGAATACCATTTGGCATTGCTGTTGGCGTTCCACTGCCATTGCAGGCCAAGCCGCGAGCCATCGAATTCATCGGAGGTCGGCGGCGTTTTGATCGCCGCGCCGGCCACCGGTTTGGCGTGGGTGAGCACCGGTTGCCCGGCGCCCGCGTTGGGACCGGCTTCGCCCATGATGGGCCAGTCGTCGACCCAACGCATCGGTTGCAGATGGACCACGCGGCCGTAGGCGTTCTTGTCCTGGAAGTGGATGAACCAGTCCTTGCCGTCCTGCGCGCGCACCCATGCGCCCTGGTGCGGGCCGTTGATCTCGGTCTTGCCTTGCTCGAGCACGGTGCGCACTTCGTACGGCCCGTTCAGGCTGCGCGAGCGGAACACCGACTGCCAGCCTTCCTCGACGCCGCCGGCCGGCGCGAACACGTAGTAATAGCCGTTGGCCTTGTAGAACTTCGGCCCTTCCAGCGTCTTGTAACCCTTGATCGCGTTACCGTCGATGAGCGTGGTGCCTTTGGTGTCGAGCAGCTTGCTGGCGTCCGGCGCCATGCTGCGCAAGGTCAGGATGTTGTTGAAACCGGCCCGGCTCTTGGCCCAGCCGTGCAGCAGATAGGCCTTGCCGTCGTCGTCCCACAGCGGGGTCGGGTCGATGATGCCTTTGCCCGGCAGGATCAGCTTGGGCGCGCTCCACTGGCCGTCGAAACGGTCGGCCGTGATGACGAAGATGCCGTGATCCGGGTCCGGGTAGAAGATCCAGAACTTGCCGTCGTGATAGCGCAGGCACGGCGCCCAGACGCCCTCGCCATGGCGCGGCACGGCGAAGCGCTCGGACGGCACCAGGGCCGGCAGCGCGTGGCCGATCAGCTCCCAGTTGACCATGTCCTTGGAGGTCAGCAGCGGCAGGCCCGGTGAACTATTGAAGCTCGACGAAGTCATATAGTAGGTGTCGCCGACGCGGATCGCGTCCGGGTCGGAATAGTCGGCGTGCAGGACGGGATTCTTGTACTGGCCGTTGCCGAGGTCCGGGGCCCAGGGGGCGGCGGCCGGCTTGGCCGGCGCGTCGACCTGGGCGGTCTGGCACGCGGCCAGCGCGAGCGGCAGCAGCACGGCGCCGGCGATTTTGTAGCGATTCATTGTTGTCATGATCATGGCATCAGAAGGTGTACTCGGCGCGCAAGGTGTAGGCGCGGCCGATCGGTTTGGCGATGTTTTGCGCAAATACCACGCGCGAGCTCAAACGCTGGTTCGACAGCGGCGGTTCCTCGTTCAGCAAGTTGTTGACGCCAAAGGTTACTTTCAAATTATCCGAGAACTTGTAGTTCGTGCTCAGGTTGTACAAGATGTAGTGGTCGATGACATTGTAGAACGGCTGGCCCGGCTTCTGCGTCGGCAGCGCGTTGGTGTCCTGGTAGCTGGAGGTGTAGGACTGCGTCAGCTGCGCACCGAACTTGGCGTAGTTCCACGAGAAGCGCAGGTTGTGCTTCCACTTGAAGATATAGGTGTTGGCCGAGGTCGAACCGGTCGCCAGCGCGCCCGGACGGCCGACGCTGTCGACCCAGGCGCCGCCGGCGTCGTTCTGGCCTTCGTACTGGTCGACATAGGTGCCGTCCAGGTTGACGCCGAACTTGCCCCACTGCTTGGTCGGCACGACGTAGCGGAAGCTGACGTCGACGCCGCGCGTGTGCAGGCCGCCCATGTTCATGCGGGTGACGACGATGTAATCCAGTGTGCCGTCCGGGTTGCGCGTGAACAGGTTGTTGTAGCGGTTGACGTCCGAGAAGATGGTGTCCTCGGTGATCTGCGCGATGGTGCCCTTCATCTTGATGTCCCAGACATCGAACGATAGCATCATGTTCTTGACCGGCTCGAGCACGATGCCGGCGGTGTAGGTGCGCGATTCTTCCGGTTGCAGGTCCGGGTTGGCGCCGGTCAGGGTGGTCAGCTGGGTGTTGCAGACGCGCGCCGGATCGAGGTTCAGGCCGGCGTAGCGCGGGTCGGTGGTCAAGGTGCCGGTGTTCGGCTGCGACGGCGTCGGGCTCGGGCACAGCAGCGGGTCGTCCCAGCGGTTGACCGACGGCGTCCGGGTGCGGGCCGCGCCGTACAGCTCCGGCAGGGTGGGTGCCCGGAAGCCGGTGCTGGCCGTGCCGCGCAGCATGACGGCGGTGTGCGGTTCCCAGCGCACGCTGGCCTTGGGATTGAAGGTCGAGCCGAAATCGCTGAAGTGGTCGGCGCGCGCCGCCAGGGTGAGGTCGAGCTGCTTGGTCAGCGGAGCGTCCAGCTCCATGTACAGGCCGCCGATGGTGCGCGCGCCCTTGGGATTGGTGCCCGGCGCGCCGGACGTTTTGTAGGTTACCGCGTTGGCCAGCATGCTGGTGCGGTCGCTGTACATTTCGCGATGCAGGTCGCCGCCGACGGCGATCGCCAGCGAGCCGCCTTCGAGCGGCATCAGCTCGCGCGACAGGTTGAAGTCCGGACCGAAATATTTGACGCGGGCGGTGCGGTAGTTTTCGCCGTCGACGCTGATGCTGTCGAGATAGGCGCGGCCCTCGGCGTCCTGCTTGCCGAAGGGATTGAGCGTGCCGTTGGCCACGCCGGCGTACAGTTCCGGCGTGGTGACGAAGCCGCTCTTGTAGCCGACCCGGCGCTCGCTCATGGCGGCGTTGAAGCCGACACGGTAATCCCAGCCCACGACCGCGCCCTCGTCGGCGACGACGATGCGGTTGGTGTTCTGGCGGTCATGGGTGCCGGCCGTGCCCAGTTCGTCCAGGCTCCAGGTCAGCGCCAGGTCCTGGCCGGTGACGCCGGCCACGGCCGGCACGCCGCCGCTGCCGCCCGGATACCACTTGCTGCTCCGGTTGATGAACAGCGGCTTGCGCACGCCGGGGTTGAGCCGGTCGTAATCGGTTTGCGCGCCGAACACCTGCGGCGGATTGAGCGCGTCGATATAGGACTCGGTGTTGAGCATTTCCACCGTGAACAGCTTGTCGTCGCCATGGCGGATCGAGGCCTTGGTGAACAGGGTGGTTTGCTTGTTGTCCGGCAGCAGTTGCGGGTAAATGGTCGGGTCCAGGATACAGGTCTTGGCGCCCGCGCCGGAAGCCTTGGTCGAGGCCAGGCTGTACGGCGCGTCGTAGTTGCTGCCGCAGCCGGTGGCCCAATACGGGTTGCCGGTGGTGGTGGTCGGCCGGCCGTTGTTGTACACGGTGAAGTTGGCCGGCGAAGACGACGAGCCGGAGGTGTTGCTGGTGAAGACGGTGCCGCCCAGTTGCGCGATGCGTTCCGGGTCCCAGATTTCCGGACGGCTCTTTTGCATCAGCGACGTGCGGCGCTGCATGTCGAACGAGGCGAAGACGTTCCAGCCGTCCTTTTTCAGGTCGCCGGTGCCGCCGGTGATGGACACGCGCTGCTGCTCGCCGCCGCCGGAGCGTTGCGGCTTGACAATACCGGCGCTCAAGCTGACTTTGTTGACGGTGCGCTTGGTGATGAAGTTGATCACGCCGGCGATGGCGTCCGTGCCGTAGATGGCCGAGGCGCCGTCGCGCAGCACCTCGACCCGCTCGACCGCGCTCATCGGCACCACATCGACGTTGACCGAGCTGGCGCCGATCGCCTCGTTGGGCAGGCGGCGGCCGTTGAGCAGCACCAGGGTACGGTTGGTGTTCAGGCCACGCATATTGATCATGGTGCCGCCGCCCCCGCCCCCGACCGGCTCGTTGGTGGCGCCGGTGACCAGCGAGGTGGCCACTTCGGACATCGTGGTCAAGCCCTGGGCTTCCAGCTCTTCGGCCTTGTAGGTGGTCAGGGGTAGGGCGTTTTCGGTGGCGATGCGCTTGATCGACGAGCCGGTCACTTCGACGCGGGTCATGTTGTCGTCGGCTTGTTGAGCTTGTACTTGATTGGTGAGTGCCAGCACCGCGAGGGCGGTGGCGGTGAGGGCGAGCCGGGGTTTGATAGTGGTTGTCATGTTCAGTCTCCTATTTTTTTATAATTAAACGTCTGTGGTGAAACGGTAAAACGGTAAAGCCCGGTGGGGCGGTGAAACTCGGTGGTGCAATATGAAACTCGTGGAGGCACGTAGGGCGGATTAGCGCAGCGTAATCCGCCAAGCTCCGTCGACGGCTCATGCATGGCGGATTACGGCTTCGCCTAATCCGCCCTACGTGTTTGCGTGGATTTTTGCGTGGCAGTTTCCTCCGCAGGGTTCCAGCCCTTGCCGTCATCGAAGCTGTTGAATATTTGCTGTCTGCCGCCGAAGCGGGCTTTCACCTGCTCCGCCGTCAGCACGTGGCCCGGCGTACGTTGGCTCAAATCCAGCGGCCGGCCCGCTAGGTCCATGCTGCCGAACTCGCCCCAGCCGGCGCCCGGTTTGGCCTCCGGCGTCCGTGGCTTTTTCGGCGCCCAGCCTTGGGCTGCGATATGACTGTCCATGCGGCAGTTGATAAAGCTGACGTTGTCCCACGTGGCCGGCGGCCCCTGACGCGCAAGATAGGCTTTCCCCGCCGGCACGTCGTTGCCCAACGGGCCGGGACCATGCGTCAGCCGACTGTTGAGGAACACAAACCCCGGTTCGCCCGCCGCGACGGTGCGCGCCTGCACGATGTAGCCGCCGCCTCCGGCATGGGCGCTGTCGCCGACGGTGCGGATTTCGCTGTCCTCGAACAGCGCCGCCCGGTTGCCGCCCCAGATAAAATCGACATTGCCGGCGATCAGCGTGCGGTGGAACCACGAGTAGCCCTTGACCTGGATGGTGTCCTGCTCGCTGAAGAAGCTCGCATCGCGCGCCACCAGGCGCCCACGGTCGCTGCTGAAGACCAGCGTTTCCGCCTGGCCGCCCTTGCTGTGCGCGCGCACGGTGTTATTGACCAGAGTGAGATTGTCGAGCGTCACCATGTCGGCGTCCTCGATCAGGAACACCGAGCGGCCGCCGTTGGCGGCTGGTGTCAGCGGTCCACGGCCGGCGCCGGTGCCCGGATTGATGCCATCATTGTTGGTCGCTTCCAGGATGACGCCGTCGCGGCTTTCGCCATGCAAAGTGATATTGTCCTTGCCGCGCAGGTACAGCAACTGGTCGTAGCGGCCGTTGGCGATGCGGATCGACACCGGCGCCGCGCGTGACGTCTGGCGCATCGCGTGGTTGAGCGCGCCCTGTACCGTGCGGAAGTCGGCCGGGCCGTCATCGTCAACGCTGAGGCTGTTGCCGGTCGGCGCCGCCGCGCGGGTACGGAAAGTCCACGGCGCGATGCTGGCGCTGGTGAACACGCCGGCGTCGATGACGACCTCGTACTCGGTGCCGTAGTCCAGTTTGGCGCTGTGCGGGCGTATCGTCGCAGTCATGCCTTGCACGGTGATCGGGCTGTAGCGCACCACGCGCTTATATTCCTGTTGCGCGTTGCCGATGGCATCGACGTCTTCGCCTGGGCGCAGCTCGTCGACCAGCGCGCGGTCGGCCACGCGGTAAATGCGGACCGCGCCTTCGGTGCCGAGCACCGGCGGCTTATCGAAGGCGATCCGCAATGGCGTATCGACCTGCACGTCGGCGGCGCGCGCGGCGGGCGACAGTATCCAGTGCGTCGGATCGGCGGCGAGACCATGCAGCGGCAACGCCGCTCCGAGGAGGACGGAAAAAAGAACTCGCACGATCATTGCCGGGCGACTTTGACCGGCCAGGCGTCAGGGCCCCCGGGGAAGGGAACGAAGCGCTTGCCGCAATCGACCGCGCGAGCGTCCGGCGCGTTGAGCTGGCCGTCGAGCTTGATGGACGAGGTCTTGACCGGCGGGTTGCCGTCCACCACCACATCCTTCAGCGCCAGCCGCAGTGGATGGGCGTCGTCGTAGCCTTGCAGGATCACCTGGCCCGGCGTCAGGCTGTGCACGCTTTCCATGCGCACGCCGGTGTACGACGGAATCAATTGGCCGGCAGGGCCTGGCTCGTAGTTGGTGTCGATATACAGCGGCCAGCGGTTGTTGCGCAGGCAGACGTTGCGGTAGACGATGCCGCTGACCACGCCGCCGCGCCGGTAGTTGCTCTTGATGCGCAGGCCGGAGGTGGTGCCGTCCATGTCCAGGTCGTCCACCAGCACGTTGCGCACGCCGCCGTTGGTCTCGCTGCCGATCGACATGCCGTGGCCGCTGTAGAAATGGTTGTGCAGGATCGAGATGTTCTCGCTCATGCCGTTGTTGCCGGCCTTGATGGCGACGTTGTCGTCGCCGGTGCGGATGTAGCTGTGGGCGATGGTCACGTTGCGCGAGGCGCCGGGATCGATGCCGTCGCTGTTGCGCGCGTCATGCGGGGTATCGATGCGCACGGCCCAGGCGGTAAAGCCGTCCACCCTGTTCAGCGCGACATGGAAGTTGGGCGAGTTGCGCAAGGTGATGCGGTACATCGTGAAGTCGCGCGCGTTGTCGATCTGGATCAGGCGCGGCACGTTCTGGCGCAGCTTTTCTTTTTGAGCGCGGCGGGCGATCTGCCACCAGGTCTCGGGTTTGCCGTCGATCAGTTGGCCGCCCTGGCCGTCGATGGCGCCGTCGCCCATGATGCCCGCGCCCTTTGCGCCATTGACGGTAATAAACGGACGGCAACCCTTGCCGGCCGCGTCGAGCGTACCGCAGGTTTTTTCGCCTTTGTCGAACAGCATGGGATTGGTGCTGGCGTACAGCGTGACGCCGGCGTCCACCACCAGGGTGACGCCGTTGCCGATGGTCAGCGGGCCGGCGGTGAAGCTGACGTTGGCCTTGTTGTCGCCGCCCGCCGCCAGGTGGACCGCGCCGCCCTGTGTGCACTGGTCGATGGCTTTCTGGATGCGCGCGGCGTCGTCGCGGCCGGATGTCGCGGCTTCGGCGGTCACGGTCGCGCAGGACTTCGGCAGGGTCGGTTCGCGCACGTCGCGTGTGTCTTGCGCTTGCGCCAGCGGCTGCACGCACAGCAGCGCGGCGGCCATGGCTGACACGAGGAGGGACGATGGAGGAAATACTTCAACAGGCCGTTTTTTCGGGCCTACATTGGCGATGCGCATGACATGTCTCCAGTTATAGGCGCTGCTTGGGCAGCGCTCACTGGAGTACCTCGCGTACTCCGCGCCGATAAGACGAGGGCCACGCCGATATGGTGGCCGAGGTCGCTCGGTCGGTTGTTTGTTTCGGAAAAAAGATTAGCAGATAAGAATGAGCGAAACCATGCTTCCAGGTTCAGATGGCAAGAATCATTACGCGGATTGGTGGATTTCACAATGCCGGTCATGTCGAAGCCGCGAGCGATGCCCGTTCAAAAAAGTTCTCAAAAAGATATTTCTTTAGTTTAAACTACCGCCCGCGCAGCGCGCTTGGCTGCGGTTGATTTGAAGGCGGCGGTGGATCATTTAATCAAAGTTTTGAGCAGAGTTTCGAGCAATGTCCGGAGCGGTGTCGGCATGCTGTTTCTTTCCGGTCTGGCCGCGACCTGCGAGGTCCACGCGCTGGAGGCCGAGCAACGCAAGGTCTTGCCATTGCCGGCGCGCCTGATCGATCACACTTCGCCCGTGAAGATCGACGGCGCGTTGAACGAGGACGCCTGGCAAAACGCCCAGGAGTTCGACACCTTCCACGAGTTTCTGCCCAACAGCGGCAACGCCGCGCCGGCTGCGCTGCGCACGGCCGTGCGCCTGCTGATCGACGACGGCGCGCTGGTGTTCGGCATCCGCGCCTGGGACCCCGCGCCGGAGAACCTGCGCGGCTCGCTGGCGCGGCGCGACAAGGTCGGCACGGACCAGGACTTTATCGGCATCTGGCTCGATCCGACCGGCCACGGCCGCGCCGCCCAGTTCGTGCGCGTTAACACGGCCGGCGTGCTGAACGACGGCATGTACCGCGTTGACGAGGACGAGTCCGATCTCGGTCCCGATTTCCCGATCGACGCCGCCGTCGAGCGCCTGCCCGACGGCTACAGCATGGAAGTGCGCTGGCCGCTGTCGAACCTGCGCTTTCCGTACGCCGATGGCAAGGCCTGGCGCGTGATGATCGAACGCAACGTGCCGCACGCCGGCGGCCTGCTGCTGACCAGCACCCCGTTGACCACCGACACCATCGGCCATATCGGCGTGATGCAGGACATCGACGGCATGGGCGGCACGGTGGCCGCCGTGCGCGACCGCAGCTTCCTCGACATCAAGCCGGAGCTGACCTTGCGCGCGAACAGCGACACGGACAGCGCCGGCCGGCAACGCGCCAACAAGGGCAGCCTGGGCCTGGAGATCAACGCCCGCCCGCGCGCGGACATGGTCTTCAACGCTACTTTGAACCCGGACTTCTCGCAGGTCGAGATCGACGAACCGACATCGTCGGGCGCCAGCCGTATTGCGCTGAGTCTGCCGGAGAAACGTGGCTTCTTTCTGGAAAGCGCCGACGTGCTGGGGTTGCCGCTGGCGGCCTTCTACTCGCGCACGGTGGCCGATCCCGAATGGGGTCTGCGCGGCACCTGGCGCGCGGCGCAGGCCGACGCCACGGCGATGAGCCTGCGCGACCAGGAGGGCGGCGTCGTGCTGCGCGGCGGGCCCTACGAGACATCCGAGTACGATCAGACGCGGCGCACCCTGACCAGCCTGCTGCGCGCGCGCTGGCATGCCGACGGCGTGCTGCTGGGCGCCTTCGTCTCGCAGCGCGACTATGGCGACGCCGGCAGCAACCAGGTGTTCGGCTTCGACGGCCAATGGCGCGGCGACGGCAACCAGGCGACCTGGCTGATGATGCACTCGCAGACCAGCGCCGGCTTCGTCACCGAACCGGTGGCGGACGTGGTGCGGGTGCGCTCGCGCAACGGCGCCTATTTGTCGGGCAAGTACACGCACCTGTCCGAGGGCTGGTGGAACGAATTGAAGCTGGAGGCCGTCGGCCCCGGTTTCGTCAACGACAACGGTTTCGTGCCGCAAACGGGCATCGTCAAGACCGACATCAACCTCAACCGGCGGCTGGGTCCGCAGCGGTTGGACGTCGCTGACACGGCGTTCGAGGCGTACGAGATGGAAGCCCACCTGGGACTGCACGAGATCCGCACGGTGTCCAATGCGTTCTCGGGCCAGCAGGCCAACCAGATCGTCGAGCGCAAGCTGCAACCGGGCATCTGGTTCCGCGCGGCACGCCAGACGGATTTCTGGGCCAACCTCGGCTTCGACCAGCAGCGCGGGCGCCGCGAAGGACGGCTGCACGACGTGCCGGCGCTGCACTTCGGCATGGAAACGTCGCCGCTGCCGTGGATCACCAAGCTCAAGTCGGAAGTGACCTTGGGCAAACAGCTCGACGTCGACGCCGACCGCGTCGGCCGGGGCGGCAACGCGCTGGTCGAACTGGGGCTGCGCTTCGCCTTGCCACGCGGCTGGGCGGTGGAACTGGACCAGCGCGTCAACCGCGCCTGGGTGCAGGGCACGCTGGGGCGGCCGGCCTTCGTCGACAACGGCTGGCGCTGGTTGGGCATGCTGCACTTCACGCCGGCCGATTCGCTGCGGCTGCTGGCGCAGAACACCTCGGCGGCGCGGCGTGACGACGGCGTCTCCGGCCTGGAGCCGTGGGCCGAGCGGCAGGTGCACCGCTCGCTGCTGTATCGCCACTTGTGGCGTCACGGCCGCTCGCTGTCGGTCGGCTATTCGCGCGACAAGACGCGCGCGCCCGATACGGTAAGCAAGTCGCTGACGATGAAGTTTCAGTGGGAGATGTAATGCGCCCCCGTCCTTGACGACAATTGATAGCAAAAATTTATGTCGTTTTGACATGTTCAGGTCATCCTCCGCTGCTACTGTCATTGTGTCGTTCCCGCCACTTTCCCGCTTTCTAACGCACGGAGGATCAGATGGACCAAGTCCAACTCAATGTGTATTGCAATACCGACGATGCCTTTCTGATCTGGAAGGCCGGGGATCTGCAAAACTGCATAGGCTTCGCCATCGAGCGGGTATGGCTGGAAAGCGATGACGAGAACCGGCCGCTGCATCAAGCCGAGTTCTTGCTGAACCGCGTCGGCTTCGCCAAGGATGTCGGCGGCGGGCCCGATCAGCGGCAGCCTTCGGATGTCTGGCCGTTTCAGCGTTACAGCTGGACGGACCACGAGGTGAGCTTCAATGACCGTGCCAAATATCGCGTGGTACCGATGGTCGGCAAACCCGGCGCGCTGGAGCCACGGGAGGAGTGGGCCAGTGCTTGGGTCGAGGTCCATGCCGTCCAGCCGGCCGGCGGGCGGCTGAGCTGCTTCTTCAACCGCCCCATGGCCGCCTCGCGCTGGATGGCCAAGGTTGCCGCCGAGATGGAGATCGAGACCGGGACCGAATTGGTCGAGCGGATCTCCGATGTCTCCAGCGAATTCCTGCGCGATTTCTGCGGCGGATCGCTGATCCTGGCGCTGCGCCAATTGTTCGACGATGCCGACCGCAACCCCAACATCAGCTTGCACGCGGCCCTCTTCGAGTTGGAGGACGAGGAGGTCGTCCAGCGGTTTTGCGACCTCGGAGCGCGCGCCAACATCGTGCTGGCCAATGGCAGCACCAAGGTCTCGGAGCCGGATGCCAACGCCGAGGGTAGGGCGAGGGTGCATGAGGCGGGCTGCGTCGTCATCGATCGCATGACCGCCGCTCCCGACAAGGTGGGGGCGCTGGGGCACAACAAGTTCATCGTCGTACTGGATAGCGGGCAGCCGGTGGCGGTGTGGACCGGGTCCACCAATCTGACGCCGACCGGCCTTTTCACGCAAATCAACAATGCGGTGCTGATCGAGAGCGCCGCGCTGGCCACGCAATACCTGGCGCAGTGGCATCGTCTTGCCGACGCGGGAAGCGAGGCGCCATCGACCCTGAAGACAAGCAATGCGGCGCCGGATGCCGGCACCACGGTACCGGCGAAGATCGAGCCGTGGTTCACGCCGACGGTCAGGAACGCGGACCTCAAACGTCTTCAAGCGCTGGTCGAGGGCGCGCAGGACGGCATCTTGTTCCTTTCCTTCATGCCCGGGCCCAACGGCCCGGTATTGGATATTCTGGAGGAGCGTGCGCAGGGCCAATTCGTGCGCGGCGTGTTGAACCGGTTCGTCGGCGGCGCGGACGGGGCGCTGATGGTGGAGCTGGTCGGCGGCAGCAAATCAGATCCGATGAACCTGGACGTGTTCACGCCTTCCGGCATCAAGCAGCAGTTTGCGTTCTGGGCCAAGGAGTTCATGCGGGGCGGGAAGATCTCGGTCCTCGTGCATAGCAAGGTCATGTGTATCGACCCGTTCGGCGCGCACCCCGTCGTCGTCACCGGTTCGCACAATTTTTCGCAGATGGCGTCGGAGAGCAATGACGAGAATTTCCTGGTCATCGAGGGTGACCGGGCCGTGGCGGAGTCGTATGCGGCGCATATCATTTCGGTCTACGACCATTATCGCTGGCGGCAGTACGTGGCCTCAACGACCGCCGCAGGCAAGCAGCCTTGGCAGAAACTGGACGACAAGGCGAGCTGGCAAAAGTCGCGTTTGAACTCGGCAAAGCAACAGGCCGAATGGAAGTTCTGGATGGGCGGCTCGGACTGAATTGGCGGCCTGTTCGATGTATCGCTGCGTGGCCTGATCGCTGTCAAATTTGAAGCGAGGGCGGCTTCTATACTCGAGAGCATAACCTCGGGAGAAGATCATGAAAACCACCTTGTCCGCAGCCGCGCTGGCTGCATCTTTTATCGTGTCGTTGACGTACAGCCAGGCTGGTCTGGCGCAGCTGAACAAAGCGACGTTGACGCAAACCGGCGCCAACAACAGCGCGGGGATCGATCAGGAAGCGGCGCAGCGCACCGAGGCCACGATCACGCAAACCGGCAACGACAATATCGCCGGCGGTGCGGCGGTGGAGGGCGGCATCGTGCAGAGGTCGTCACGAGCCGCGGCCACCATCACGCAAGATGGCAACCGCAACCTTGCCGGTATCTTGCAGCAGCAGACGGGCATACGTGCCACCGCGACCGTCAACCAGTCCGGCAACGACAACCTGGTGTTGATCAGCCAGGTGAACAATTTCTTACCGGATGTCGACGCGCTGCAGACAGGATCGCGCAATACGGCCTATATCAATCAATCCAACGTGGATAATCTGGTCCGGACACGGCAGAGCGGCTCCGACAATGTCATCACCGTCGATCAGAACGGCGCCGCGTATGGCGGCCCCGTCATCACGCAAGACGGCATCGGCAACACGGCAACGCTTACCCAGTATTCGGACGCTTGGACTGGCGGTATCACAGTGTCGCAGACCGGCACGCGTAACAGTGCCACGGTGACCCGGAGCAGCAGCTCTTTCGGTGATGGCACCTCGATTGTGCAAAACGGCACCGACAACCGGGCCACGCACAACGGCATCGGCGGTCGCAGCCCCTCGTCGATTACGCAGAACGGCGACGCCAATACGGCGAGTGTCACCAAGAGTTTGAACTATAACGATTCGAGCATCATGCAGACCGGAAATCTCAATGCCGCGACGGTCGTGCAGAATGGGGTGGCGCCGTTGGGATTACGGCCGGCAAATGTCGCAACGATTATCCAGGTGGGAGAAGGCTTCGTCGCCAGCATCACCCAGGCTGGCAGCGGCAATGTGGGGACGATCTATCAGCATTGAATTATCTATTCCCGTCTCGGCTAAGAGCAGACTAGCGATCGCGCAGCGCCCGCCGGTACTGCACCGCCTCGCTGACGTGCGCCTCGCCGATGCGCTCGGCGTGCGCCAGGTCGGCGATGGTGCGCGCCACGCGCAGGATGCGGTGGTAGGCGCGGCCCGACCATTGGAACTGTTCCATCGACGCCTTCAGGCGCGCCTTGCCGGGTTTGTCCGGTTTGCAGAACTGGTCGATCTCGCGCGTAGTCAGGTACTGGTTGCGCTTGCCCTGGCGTTGCAACTGCACTTCGGCGGCGGCCTGAACGCGGGCGCAAATGACGGCGGAGCGCTCGCCGTTGGCGTCCTCGCTGAGCACGTCAGGTTCGACGGCGGCCACTTCCATCTGCATGTCGATGCGATCGAGCAGCGGGCCGGAGACGCGGCCCTGATAGCGCTTGATCAGATCCGGCGAACAGTTGCAGACGCCGCTGATATGGCCGTTGTAGCCGCACGGAGCCTGTTTTGTAGAGTTCTACATCTGTTCATGCACGCCCCGCGCGCTGCAAATGCCTGATATTGAAGCCGAAAAGCGCTGCGCAGAAGTTTGTGGTTGAACAAAGTGACGTGAACAGATTGCCGAGGCGGGACTGCCGAGCCTTAAAATATCTTCGAGAAAAAAGTGTGGAGACAGAATTGAGTAGCCTTGGTGTAGCAAACTGTTGTAGAACAAGGGTTGAGCGGCTGCGAGCCCGAGTTCTTCAAGGCGACCGCTAATAACGCGCACTTGAAGAGGTAAAGTGTTACGTAGGCCACCCATGACAAATTTCGGCGGTCGTATCGAGCAAGGCTCGACAAGGAAATGACATGGCGCAGCCATGAACCTGGCGTTCTGCGCGCCGTTGATGCCGTCATGGATCGTTTCCGAACGGTGCCAATCCGCCTTCCTTCAAAACACCAGTCGCTTCAGGCAGTAGCTTGCCGCCATGAGCCGCAAGGCCCATCGTGCTATGCAGGCTGTCACAGTAATTGCCGGAGGACTTTGCTCGAAGATCTGGGGCGCGCCCGTCTTTGCCAAGCGGTCCTGGAACAGCCGGATAGGCTTGACATAGGGAATACTGCTGCTTTAGTCGACTCAAGAAATTACAAGGACCACGGCAGTCGAGCAGCCGATATTCCTGCGTAGTCCGCCAAGTGTACAGCTGTGGAAGCCCCAGCACCTTTATCTCACCACCTCCGCATACGGACGGCGGCAACCTAGGCGCGCGCTGGCACCGGAGTGGCCATGTCGACGCTGGCCGTCACCACCTCGAGTTCCACATGTTTGGTCAAGCCGACCAACGTTCGCTGATCTTCGTTCGCCATTCTTCGCGTTCACTCGGCAAAGAGCCTGATTTGGCGTTACTCATTGTGGTACTCGTTGACTCCGGGCTGGTGCCAGAATTTGCCGGACCACCGAAACACCGAAACACCGAAACACCGAAACACCGAAACACCGAAACACCGAAACACCGAACCACTGAACCACCAAACCACAAAATCACCGAACCGCAGGCTAGGCTTTTGGAGGTACCCTTTAGACCCAAAACGGGTCCGCTGTCGTTTTTACAATACTCGTTTGCGAAAAATCATGAATTAGCTTTGCTACCCATAGACTTGTCAAAATAATTGAGTTATATTTTTAAAAATAAGTTAAATTTCTGATATCAATTCTAGGGGCTGGATATGAGGATATATGCTAGCGGGAACGTCATGCTATTGGTGATCTGTTTCAGCCTGACAGGTTGCGGCAATTTGCGTCTGTATAGCGATGTCCGGGATAAGCAAGGACAAGAGGCGAAGAAGGCATGGGATGCTGTCGATTTCGATACCACTGTAAAGACCGAGCGCGAGAACCTCAAAAAATTGTTAGTGGCTGAACGTAACTTGAACGCGAAGTTGCAAATCGCCATTCGCGATCAAAGGCTGCGTTTTATGGTTGCGTCGAACCTTAAGGATGGCCTAGTTGACCAGATCAATAGCTTACATGAAACTTTGTCCGGTATTGATGATGCTTCTAATAGCGTCAAGCTTTTTATCGATACCGCCAATCGTCCGCCTGATTTTTCATCACTTCAAGACGAGTTTAAGCAGTTTAATCTTGGAGAAGCGTCTTGCAGATATGCACCTCCCGCAAAGGCTTCGGAGGAAATGGCGGATGAGTTAGCGAATGTAGACGAAAAAAAAAGCGCTCAAGCAAAAGCTCTTTATGAACGGTTAAAAAAACTGTGCAGCATTAATTCATCGAAATTCGAAGTTTCCCTGAAGCCCAAAGGTTTGCTTCTACAGTATATTAAGGACCGCGATAAAGCGGCGGATAGCCTCAATAGTTTTAAAAATAACGTAAATGAACTGAAAGAAAATTATACAACTGCTAGAAAAGTTTTCGATAGCCAAGAAAAGGCTTCACCAATCGAAAAGGTTAAGAAGGTAAAGGCGGCTGCCGAGAAGCTCTTGGCTGCAGCGCAGGCACTCAACGCATCTCCGTCCCCGGTAGCGCAACAATTTATCGCTAGCGAAAATATCGCCGCAATTTCTGATTTCGCGAAAGCTGTTTCTGAAACGCCAAGTGACCCGGGCAAAATCACTGCGGATGCAAAAAGCGCTGCCGTCGCCTTGGTCATTATTCCTGGTTTATTAGATGAGGCGACTAAGGCGGCAGACGACAAGCGTGCCATGCGTGCACTTCCTCTCCAGATGCGCGCTGATTATGAGCAATTAAGACTCGCCGCAGCAAGTCGAGACATTGTCTCTCGCGAACAAGTCGTTCAACTACATAAAGATTTAGTTCAGGCCACACTTAAAGAAGTTCTGCAGCTGTCCTTAGCATATCGCGAACTGAATCTCGCTCCGGCGCGAGAGACGAAGCTAGCAAAGCCCGATGCCAAGTCCGTTGGCGAACCATTAGTCAAATGGCTGGCACTCCCAGTTACTGATCTTATATCTAAGGCCACCCCAATTGAAAAGCAACGTTTCTATACCTCTGCCGGACTCTATTTAGATGTGCTATCCCGATTGGAGGCTGAGCGCTTCTTTATTTTGGCCCAGATCGATAATGCGAAATACGAAAGGGGGCTGGCCTATGCGGAAATTAATGCCAAGCAGTGGACAAGTCTTATTGGGCTTTCAGTTCGGCAAGTGTCTGACTCAACTGCCGATGGAATCAAGACGGAGCGTGTTGTAAGTATCCTTAACACGCTCGGTCTATGGTCAACAGCATATGGGGTGAATAAGTGATGAACTCTATCTCGCAGGTGTTGATGGATAAGTGCAGCCGGGCTTATCTGCTATCTTTCTTGGTGCTTTCTGGTTGTGCGCAGGCCCCGAAGGAAGAGTTAAACCAAGCGAACCAGACAGCATTCTTGATCGCGAATTTTCAAACTGAGGCAGAGGAGTTCAAACGCGTGCAGTCGCTAATTGCTAAACAGCGCGTCGCTTCAATCAAAATGATGCAAGCCGAGCTGGAAAAATTTAGCAGCGACGCCAAGTTTGATGACCGTGCGGCAAAGCTAGCCGGCCAAGATTCACAGTTTAAACTTTTTAACGAATTGCAAGCGTTAGGAGATAGTCGCGCTAAGGATACTCAGGATCTTATTATCGCACTTGCAGAGATGGACGCGCAGTTGGCTGGCATAGTTTCACCTTTGCCGGATCTTTCCCCCGCACTATCTAGCTCGCGGAAGGCCCTGGCTATCCTTGGCAGCAATCTATCTGTAAAAGATCAAATATACGTCACTGCCACTTTCGCTAAAGAAGTAAAAGATGCCGTAGACCGGAGCCGGGCCCCTCCGTCGAAATAAAAGCTCAACCGATAGCGTAGCCATAGCGACATTCTAATGCAGTAGATTAATGTGAATTAAACAACTTTCATCAATGCAAGGAGAGAATTAATGACTAAGCTTCGAAGTGAATGCTCGGCTGATGAAATTGTTCTTTACACCGACCACTATTTTGCGACGATAGACAGTGTAAATGATTCTGCCTTCAAGTTCGGCATTCTGGCCACGTTCGCCGACAACCCCGCTGATCGCAGTCTATACCGCGCAAAGACGTTAGAGGCCCAGCGGGACGCTGAGGTACTTCGCGGTCAGCGCCGCGCATTTAACGTCGATAGTGGGCCAATCAACCCTCCGACTGCAGACGAAGTCACAGCGGCAATTTTCCGTTCTGAGAAATTAGCTGAGGTTCGGGCTGACGGCGCAAACGCCAACTTAATATTGAAACTGTTTGATGATTCAGTTTCAGCTTTTAGTAAAATTGTGGGTGTTTAACGACAGTCACCGGGCCGATAAATCTCAAGTCGTTTAAGTGGCCCAACACATCGGTCAATGAAAATCGCTGGGGCCAGATAACCCGAAGCTTAAGGCAATAATTCTTTGGCTTATAAGTCACGAACCACATTTCGTCTAAATTATCATGTCCTGGCAATAAATCTTTAAATATTTTTAAAAATTGTTACATTTCGGGAGCGATAATGAGCAAACTAAGTGTAGCTTTTTTATCTGGTATCTTTTTTTTCGTATGCCATGCAGATGCACAGCAGGATCTGCCGAAGTCGAAACCTCTCTTGGAACGTCGCGTCGTTGAGCTTGCAGATGAAGCGCGTCAAAAAGAGGCATCTAAATTGGACTTGGTTCAATTCGCTACTAAAATAAAACAAGCTCAACAGTGTACTGACCAATTTAAAAATCCGACTAAAGATCAAACAGCACCTATCATTGCTAAATTGCGTACTGCCTGGACGGCCGTAGTTAACGCCAAGCCCACCGCGATCATTGATGCCGGCCGCTCAGAGTACGATGAGTTAAGCCGTAGTTTTGAAGAGTTTTCAAGAATCACAAAAGGTTTAAGCGAACGGTGTTTTCAGGTTTTTGGTATGCGCCACCGGCCGTTTGGCATTGTAACAGAGCCCACGACAATTTCTGAGCAGCTATTGATTCAGTATAGGCCTCAGCTTCGAGGGGGAAGAGTAATTTCAGGGGGGGTTGAGAACTTCATCATGCTTCACTCAAACGAGGGGCATACTCGTGCGTCAATATCAGTGAGTGAGATAAATTCGGTTACTAGAGATGTCGAAGCTCAGATTCAGCAATTAGAGAAGCAAGATGAAGCGGTAGAAGCAGCCAAGAATACGTTGCAGCAATTAGCGGATGCCTCAGTTCGTGAGGCTACTATTGTTCGACAACGCATTGAGGAGATCGATAAGTTGATCGGGGAATTGGACACTAAGTTGAGTACGGGAACTGCAGCTACAGATAAGCAACTGATATTTGCCGTGTATTTAATGATTGTGGCATTATTAATTTTATTTCTTGGTATAAGGTTTTTGGACAAGGAGCTCGCCACAACGGTAATTGAAAATAGGTCGTTGGTTGAGGTAATTAGCATGGCGTTCTTGTTGCTCACGGTTATTATTCTTGGGACGGGTGAAAAAATGCCTAGAGAAGCGATTGGGACTCTGTTAGGATCAATCGCTGGTTATATATTTGGTCGTAAAATGTCCGACGAAAGGGCTAAATGATGAATTATCGTTTCAGTATTAAACAGCATCCGCATTTTTTCACTTAAGGCTAACCTGTAAAAACTATAGCGCGCCAGCCTCTTTGCAAAATTCTGGCACGAACCACGACCAATGATTACTCGTGAAAGTGAAACCTCAGATCGGCTTTTTTCAAAACATGAGTGCAAAGATCTTCGCTCCAGAATCGATGGTCCTCTGGTCCAGATCCCGAACGTGCGCTAAAAAGACATCGACGCCCGCTGGACAAAAAACACGAAAAATTGCACTTCGGCTACAAGATGCGTACCAAGGTTGATAGGCGCTACAAGCTCATCCGCAAAATCGCGGTCACCAACGCCGCACTGGCCGACACGAACGTCGTCGAGGCCCTGCTGAATCCGAGCAACTTCAGCAAAGCGAATGCCGGCCGGGCTGCCACAGCGCTAATCTCGAAAGGGCTCATAAACAGACTTGCTGGCAGGTCCAGGGCCGGGGCCACGCAGCCGAAGGTATTCCGGCCGCGCAGAAACGGCGCAACCGCCGTATCGTCACCCTGTGCGCGTCCGTCAAAGATGCGGTGGGCGCGTTTGGCAGGTGAGCGGAAAACTCGCGCACCTGGACATCGTGCGCAACCCTTCGCGTTGTACTGAAAGCGGCCGTTGCAATTTGAAGAGATTCTTCTAATTGAGAGAACCCTGGCTGGCAGCAGCGCTGTGCGCGGAGACCTCGCCGCCATGCAACGCAACCAGGCCCTTCACCAGCGATAGGCCGTTCCCCAAGCCGCCCTGTGCGCGGTCGAGCGCCGGCGTCAGCTGCGACAACATGCCGAAAATGTTGTCGAGCTGGTTAGGCGGGGTGCCCATACCGTCGTCGATCACCACGGTTCTAACAGCGATTGGACGGCTAGAAGAGGCCGTTTTTCCAACGTTTGACCCGGCTTCGCGATCATTAAGGATTATTCCGATCAGTCGCGCGATTCGTTCTTGTTACCTAGCCGGCTGATCCGCGTTGTCTCAACCCAATGAGCGCGAGCCGGCCCAGATCGGCAAACAGCTTCCGCAACAGCTCGCTGCCGTATGCGGCCGCCATCGCGCGCTTGAGGTTCTTGGCAATTGGACGAGGCGTTCTTCCGGCTCGAGCAACGGCCTTCCAGAGCAGATCTCGTGACTCACTCCGCAGGCCATGACACAGCATATCGCCCTAAATTTGTCTGCGATAAACCGCATAATGTCATGAGTTCGGAAAATGCTGACATCTCTAAACTCGGACGGAGTGACGTTCGTCCGAGCACCCACTCAGCTCGGCTGGGAAAATATTTGCGTCCTGTGACAATGTGCGTATATTTGAGTTTTGAATACGTATATAGTATTTAACATTATTTCGACGCTGACAACGCTTTTGTCTGTCAGTCCAGCTGCTACAAGCCCTCTTAGACGGTCGTTGCCAAACGGGGTCGAGGCTGATCTCATCATGTTCGGGAGGAAAAATGAAATTTCAGTTTAAATTATTCCTGGCGCTTTTCTTATTTTGCATATTTACATCATCCAAAGCTGAGGAAAGTACGGCGTCGCTGCGAGCGCATGTCGATAGATATGTTATCGAGAAATCTCTTAAGAAACCAGCGTCAAAGAAGTATCGTCATCAAGTTGCAAGTCAAATGGTACGTATGTTGGATCTGGCAAAGACGCCGACGAAAATGACTCTTGCAAACATGGCCGACAAAGAATATGGGAATTTTAACAATACTCGGTGCGAGGAAAATAGTTCTGGAATCAAAGTTTGCGTGCATAACGATGAGAAGTACCCGTACAATCCGATACGCCTGACGCGACTTGAAACTCATTCTATCAAAGAAGAATCAGATTACGGTGCGACTGTTACCTGGGGCTTAAACCCGGAATACGGATGTTTTCCAGAATCTACTTTCCTCGCTATTTTTAAAGATCCGCCCATTAGGGTGCAATCCCCGATGCTTGATCCTTTCGTAGCAAAAGAATATGTTCCGATCAAAGTAGTTGAATTCAGAAGCTTTAATCCTCAAGTCTCATCTGTGTTTGTTCGTATGCAATCATCAAACGCTTGCGTATTTTCGATTACGTTGTCTTCAATCCCTTCCACGAACTGAAAGTTATTATGACGATTAGAACTCCATCTGTTTTACCAGATATCAAAGCTCGGATTCGGGCGTATAGAACCGCAAACACGGCATCGTGGAACGATAACTTCTCTGCAGCTGTCGAGGTTGAATATTTGACTCAAATTGGCCACAGCTATTATGCACCCAAGCCATTTCAGAATACCATTTCACCGCCGGGAAAAATGTACATCAGTCCCAATGATGCAACCGCGCTTGCAAATGTCCTCGGAGGTATCCCATGGGGAAAAGCCAACGACGCAATTATCCAGCACGAAATGGGACATGGCTTCTACGCGACCTTAGTGGGGTTGGATTACACTACTGATCCGGCGAAAATGTTGGAGTGGTGTTTTCAAAGGGAAGCTTATGCCTCCATGTTTGTTTTCGACATAGGGCAGGAGCGAGGAGTGGGTGAATCAACTATCGTTCCGGGTGTCGATGGAACTCCCAATCTATACGAAACCATGGTTGCGGCGGTGCGAGGGTTGACTGTGGGTTCGGTGGCGTATAAAAATGCCCTGTTGGCGGCTGCAAAAGCGAAATTTGCTGGATCGAAACAGTATCGTGATGCCTGCACGGCATTTGCCAACGGGGGCGGTCTTCCCCCTACCTATTACCCACCCGCAATTCCAATGCCGCCGAACACCGGCGGTTCCTCAACACCGGCCCCGATCCCAGCAAACACAAATGGCGAAGGCAGACCGAAGATTCCTGGGGGCTATTGGAAAGAGATGCCGCCAGCAAATCCGAGCGATTAATCATACAAGTCTTTGGTGTTCCTTGCCATAAAGCTTAGACTTTTGCCCAACGATCTTTTAGCTCGCTAGGGTGTCGGTGGCTTTGTTTGGACCGAGACCCTGTTCCTTGTGGCAAGACTAACGCTGACCTAACTTGCCGGGACAGCAATGGAAGAATGGGCATGACTGCGGCGCTGCGCCGGTATGGTTTGCTGACCGAGGCCTAACGATCAATTTTCGGAGTCGCTTCGTTAACTCGTTGTTTCCCGCTCGGTCGCCGTTTGGCGTCACACTTCGAACGTCTTCGATTTAGTCGGGCTGGAAGCAGACCGCGTTGCCCAGCTGCTTGAAAAAAATGCGGGTCTATGGCCACCCATCCTATAAATCAGTTGAGGAAGACAACGATTACCCGTCGCCAGTGGTTTGGCGACGCCACCTAGCGCACCAACCGAACGTGGCCCGATGAGGCATTGAACGGACGGCCGGTTATCGCAACCGGGCTGATCCGTCACTCCGAGCTTAGAGATAGACTCAACTTCACGGTACTCGAGAAACGTCTCGAGATCGGGCATGATGATGGCGGACCGTTTCTGCGTTTATCCCTAGATCCAGACCGGTCTGCTTGCTGCCCAAGAACTCGAAGCAAAGCGGAATGAGCATAGTCGTCTTTCCCAAGCCAATCAGCACGACCGAAAGAGTAAGTACGCGGCGGGGGCACTGTTCTCGGTATTGAGCTGCACGGCGATGACGAAGTCCACCTGCGCGTTAGTCATATCGACATGCCAGCGTAGCGGCCCTCCTGTGTGATACCGCCGACTGCGGGCGACGATTAGCTTGACGATGATGCTGTTGTTGATGGATATCGTATTTTTCGCTTGCGTGGCGAACGCTGGTGGAGCCTGCCTGTTAGATCAGGCGCGCCAGACTGGCCATGGTTGCATTTCGCATCGTTTCGATCCGCCGCCAAGAGTCGACGTATTTTGCAGCCCGTGTGGTCGGCGGGAAGCCGGCCGGCGTGTAGGCGTTCGTCAAAGATAGAAAGCCGCAACACCGCCGGCAGTATCCGCCGTTACTTCCGGCGGTTCATCGCCCCTGATCGCCGCCGCCTGGCGGCCCCGCGTTTCTCCACAGCCACTTGCACAGCGCGTAGGCGGCGAGAAAGGCGTAGTAAGGCCACACCAGGGCCATTACTGCGACCATCATCACGGCCCCGCTAGCGCCGCCTGTTGGGCGGTGGTTGCCTCGGTCAATCCACAAAGGCATGCCGCCACGCCATAGCACCACGCCCCACACCAGGCCGGCGGCGGCCATCATGCACACGCCCAACGCATACACCTCCATACCTTCTCCCCGTTCAGCTTTCCCATAGACGGCCCGCATGACGAAATATACAACATCCAAAAAATGGAAAAAGACAAACATCAAATAGTTTGAACGCTTTAATCATGGCCTCGTCGCTCGCCTATATGGAGTGTCGTGACGACCTAATTGGCCGGACGTTTTTCGGAAATCCCACCAGAGGAAACGGCGGGGTGATCCGGGGTCCAATGTGGTCTGTAACCTTTCTAATTCGGAGTATCTGATGAACAGTAAATTGAACAATGTGGGGCGCCTGCTGCGCCGGTGGCTCCCGATCGGCGCGGCGGCCGCCGCGATCGCATACAACTTGGTGAGTCTGGCGCTGAAGCTGATGGGGTGAGCGATGGCTGGTAAATCGTGTCCAGTTCAGCCATGCGGGCGTTGCCGACATCCATTGTATAGACTTGCGCGCCCGCCGCTTCCGGCATGCCCAGCGCTAGAAGGTGTCGCTTTACCTTCACTTTCGCTTGACCATCATCGGCGGCCACCACCACCAGGAACTCGCCCAGCTGGTCGGTTTCCATTTCCTTCCGGTGGACGGTGGCGTGGTAGCGGTGCGCCAGCATGTTGCGTGCTTTCAGGTGCTCGCGCAGCGCCTCGTTCATGTGGTTTCCCAGCCTTCGCCAGTGGTCTTGAACGAGTCCAGCCACGTCACTACCGAGATTAGGGGCGGTCTGGCGGCGATATGAATGGCTCGACGTAGCCGAAGCGTCTATTTGCCGTACAGGCTAGATGGTACTTTGCGACAGCCCGAACATCGACTCTAAGTTTGCATGTCGATAGGCTTCCACACGCTGGGGCGACTCCTCGCATATAGTCAATTTTTCCAAACCAATCAGCGCGGCAGGAAAGAGAAAGTACGCGGCTGGAGTGTTGTTTTCTGCGTCGAGCTGCACAGCGATGACGAAGTCCACTTTTTGCGTGCTGGTCATATCAACCTGCCAGCGTAGTGGCCGTCCAGCATGATAGCGGCGGCTGCGGGCGACGATCAGCTTGACGATAACGCTGCCGTTGATGGAAATCGTGTTCTTCCCTTGCGCGGCTGAGCTCGTGGAGCCCGCTTGCAGAATTAGGCTGGCGAGGCTTGCCATGGCCGCATTCCGCATCGTCTCTATCCGCCTCCATGAATCGACGTATTTTTCAGCCCGCGTGGTCGGCCGGACGCCAGCCAACGCATACGCGTTAGTCAGCGTTCCGAAGCGAGTGACGAAGACTTTGTGCGGCGGCAGGCCTGGAGTGAGGTCGATCAATCGTGTACTCACCTCGCCGTGCATCTGGTGCACTAGGCGCAGCATCTCAAGCAGTTCTTGCGTAGCAATCCGCTGCCCACGCGTTTGGCGTTCCTGCTGGGCCGCCTGAAACGTGGAAAATGGGACCAGCGCCTCAAAGGCGTCGCGCTTTAACACCCAAGTCTCCGGTGGATTCTGGCTCGGCGGTGTGTGCATGGCGTAACTGGTGCGGTTGTAGACGACGGAGCCGGCATATTTTTCATGAGTGAGTATCGTGTGCACAACAGGAGCAGTCCAAGGGCGTCCCGACTCGCTTGGAATTTGTTCGTTGTTCAGAAGGCTGGCAATCGCCGCGTCGCCCATGCGATGATGCAGGTACAGGTCGTAGATGCGCCGCAGTACTGCGACCTCATGTGCTGGCCCTGGCACAAACACCACACGGTTTGTAAGAGCGCCCTTTCGTTCGCCCGCCCGCAGCAACCGCCGCACGCGCCCATCTTTGTCGACCACTGCACGACGCAGCGCGTAGCCGGCCGATCCGCCTTGCTTGAACCCCATGAGTGCGAACCGGCTCTGAGCGGAAAACACCTTCCGAGATAGCTCGCGGCTGTATTCCGCCGCCATCGTGCGCTTGAGGTTCTTCAGTATCGATGACATTGCAGAGCCGTCATTTTGAAATGATTCGGCGCAATAGACGATATCGATCCCAGCCCGGCGGCAAAGAAACTCGTAGTGAGCGCTTTCGTCCACGTCCTGAAAACGCCCCCAACGGCTGACGTCGTAAACTAGTATTGTGTTGAAATCTGCCATACCGCCCAAGACGTCGTCGAGAAGATTTTTCATTCCGTCGCGTCCATTAATTCGAAGGCCGCTCTTGCCCGCGTCCGCATACATGGCGACGATCTGCATGCCGTGAGCAGCGGCGTACTCGTTTAGCTTTTCACACTGGTGCTGGATCGAGTAATTTTGCGGGTCGGTAGACATGCGGACGTACATTGCCGCGCGCAGAACTGGTGCGTCGACTGCAATCGATTTGGAAGCCATTACCGGCCTCCTAGGCCTTGAGTGCGCGGTTGGCAAGGGCGGCAGCCAAGTCGAACCTTTGCGCCACCGTCCGGCCGCGAAGTCGCTCACGAACTGCGTACTGGATAGCCTCAGCGTGCTCTTCAGCGAAGTAAAGAGCAAATCGGGTTCCATGGACTTTAGCGAGCGACTCGCGTATGACTATTTCGGCAGCGCGGGTGTAGAGGTCGACTGGATCTAACGTGACGTTTTTCCGCTGCATGATCGTTCCCATTTGAATGGATTATTCACACAGTAGCACTAGCAACTGATGAGCAGTTGAGCAAAATCAAGCATCGGCACGCACGCCGTCATTGTTGTAGCCAACTTGGGCTAGACGCTAGGCGCTAGGCCTGGACTTGCGTAATCACCCGACGTGGCATTGCTTCGCACTTTTCGACGCTGGCACATTCTTGACTAAGCCCCACCGAGAGAAATCGCCAGATGCATTGGCATCTCAAGAGAGATATTCCGGCCCTGTCAAAGCTCGGGATCATAGAGCCGTCCTATAGTACAAGCGTCCGCCCAGCGCATCGGCATGTACGCATTCCCGCTTTCTGGGATTGTTGAAGACGAAACGTAAGAACTGGGGGAGTTGGGCTTTGAAGGGTCTTAACGCTGGGTCGCGTCGTTTTTGTTCTTAGTATATATTGGTTGCTCTACATAAATTTATTGCTCTAAGGATGCACATGCTTGATTTCAGCGAGATCACCTCAGCCCAACCTACCTCTAGTGACCCCGAAGCATTTGAGAAGTTTTCCAAACAATTCTTGGAGGTCGTGTACGGAGCGAAGGTGACAATGCTTGCGGGGCACGGCGGGGACGACGGTATTGATCTTCTCGCGGAGGTCGGACAAGAGCGATGGCTTGTGAGTTGTAAGCACTACAAGAAAGGGATGGTGGGAATTGACGACGAAGTGAACCCGGTTGGACGTCTTCGACGGCATCGTTGCGACGTCTTTGTTACGATATATTCGTGTCGGCGCAGCGCTGCACACAATCGTTCTCTGGAAACGCTTAAGCAAAACGACCCCGAATTCCGATACTTGCAGCTATTCGACTCAGACATCGCGTCAAAGTTGCTGGGCTCTCAAAATTTCGCGACTTGGCAGCTGGCATTGCAGTGGTTTCCAAAAAGCTTTGCGCAAGGCTTTGCGCAATTAGTGCACCCGCTTCAGCAGTTCACGCTCGATGACATTGAACACTCCGACAGAGGATTCAGACTTGATGCAGGTGTATTAGGAACTTTTTCGCATAGCCCAAGAAATGACGCTGCCGCGAAACACATGGTGTCCATCGCGAACGAGTTTGCGACGATGAAAACTCACGAGGCAACGTTCTTTTCGCGTATTTCAGAATTCGCAGGAACGTTCCCAGGCACGTTCAAGAAGACGATATTCGACTTTCCGACGATCGATACGGTCTTTCCGAATTGGTCAATGGATGCGCTAGTTACTTGCATGCTCGAAACTCAGGGACTAAGAGGCCCCCATGCTATTTGCCTTATATGGTCACTTTGGGATTATGACCTTGCGAAACAGTACATGGCCGCCACACAGCAACTCTGGGGCCTCTGCCATAGTTGCGATGTCCGTTCGGTTAAAACCAAGGAACATGCCTTCGAGATGTACAAGGCTCACCACAAGATGGCAGCGTCAGAGACTGAGCGCACCTACAACGACGGCTTCAACAATCTCTCGCTCGCTGATGCTGCGTATAGTGGGACGACGCTTGAGCGAGGGTACCTTGCAGGGCTGGTGGCGTTCCATCCTGGGAAAATGATGTCCGCGCCTAGTGAGCGATACATGGTCGTAAAACTTGCAGAGCAATTGGGCGAAACGGAAAAGCTGAGGGAGGCGCTTAACCGATTGCGGTCGCGTTGTAATAGATATGATAGGGAATATGTCGATGCCAAATCGCCCAACCTAGCCGAGAAGATCCAGTCCCTACGATTGAGTCAGCTATCAAAGGCTGATTGGGCACAATACACTGCAGGGTTAAAGTGTTTTGAGGCAGTCTACTTAGAAGATTGGAGGCCTGCGGAACGTCTTCACCCTGCTCTAGCTGAAATGTGGGGACGAGCGTAGTAGAGAGACAGTTAGATTGTGCTACTCATAGCGCAGGCGGGACACTCGGAAAGTACTGACGCGCGATCATCGGACTGCTCTGCCTTATCGCGCCGAACAGTACCACAGGGCCTTACTACTCACTTAAGCACCTCAACGTGTCTCTCGCGATTTGACCGAAGAAAGGAATTTTAGTGACGAACAGGACATCAAGAGATAGGGAAGCACGTATGCTTGAGAGATGCGTAGCTCTGGCTTATGAGCGGGAGGCGCTGTCTTTGCCGTTTGATGATCGGGAGGCCAATGTGTTTCGTGTAGCGGCGATGGTAACGCGGTCACGGTTTCCAGCCGAGTCAAGACGATTGATGGATGCCGCAGAACGCTACTATCACCAGCACCCGTCCGCTAGAGCCCCCGCAGTAGATGTCATTCGCCATGGTGATGTTATCAGCCTTCCTCGCTTGCGGGACATGTTGACCCGCCTTCTGCGTGCCAAGCCGGGTGCTACTGACTTGAGCTCCCCAATGCGTCGCTAGTGGCTACCTTGTTGCAAATGTGGCCTTAAATCACCACCAACTCAGGTCCTTAGTGAAATCTTCACGGCTTACACCTAAGGCTGATAACCAGTCTACGAGCTCTACAAGATCGATCCGACGGTCCAAGTTCTCGATCTTGGCTACAAAAGATTGGGGCTTGGAGAGGCGTCTGGCAAGTTCTTGCTGCGTAACCTCTGCGTAGACCCGCGTTCTTGTCAAGAGATTAATGAACTGTATGTAACGCGGATCGTGGATAGATTTCATCCACGGATAGAATCATTTCCCCAGAATTATCCCAAAATGGGATAATTCGATGCTTCGGGAAATTCTTCAACCGTTGTTAGCTAAGGATTGCGATTTGGAAATGCTTCTATATGTTGCGGCGGCGGTAGCGCTTGCTGCCTGGGGTCTCATAGCGATTCATAGGAAAGGCGTCGCCAATTTTTGGCGCTACCTCGCAGAGACGAACAAGACACACGGCACCGATTTCGGCACATCGCCGGCCTTCATGGCGACAGTGGTTGGAGTCGATTTGAACAAAGGCGGGGTACTCGCTTTTGATCAAAAAAATAGAAAAATTGCTTATCTCACAAGAGGTGGAAAATCCGTGGAGGTGTTGCCGTATGACTTTGTTCGTTCCTGGACGGTAGAATGGCGTGAGCAGTCGAGTGCGGGAGGCGCTAGGTTTGGGATGGTTGCCGTTGGGGCGGCGGATACCCGACAAAATGACGTGGTGCTACACATCGAGACAAACGATTTGCAGCGCCCGGTTTTACGAATGCCGATGTCCTCGGTACGCTACGCGCGCGAGACCTCGACCCGACTCAGTACGCTACTCAACATCAAGAGATGAACGGCATATGCAGACGAAACCCAGCATGCATCGGTTAGGATGCCAAGAACTCCGCCAGCATTTCCAAAATTACTTTGAGCTTTTGCTCGGCGTTGAGCGCAGCAAACTGCAGCGTTCGATCGATAGTAGCGTCGCCCAATCGGGACAGCACGAACTTCTTATCGAGATTGACTGCCGCATTCACTATCTTCGAGGTGCGGTGAGTATGGGGAAGCTGCTGTGTCTCATCGACCCAGAGGAGGCCAAATCAAATTGGAATGTTCTCGACGCGGAACGTGATCGTTTGAGAGCAGTTGCACTTGGTAGCAATGCAGACCCTGAAGACTTTCCGAGGCCAACATCAAACGCCATGCGGCTAGCGGAAATCGCTAGGTCGATTCGATGAAAGACGGTAGATCGTAAATCACGAATCAGACTACCTTAATAGTCGGGTAGTGATCACTACAATGACTTCAACCAACTCATCCGTTTCTCTAACATCGATCCGGTGCGCGGCACGAGGTCGAGGAAGAATGACCTTACTCAATTCTTCCACGCCGATTTGACGAGAGTATCGGGAAACTCATCGAGCTTGACGTTGGTCCGAATCGACGCACCTCCCACAGTACTTAATTGTTAGCCGGCGACATCGGTTTTGATGCGAGCTGCATTTCACCAGATCCGTGGCATCCATACCGTAAATCCGTCTCCACATCACAACGCCATACAAACGCATGAAGTGGAGTAGACGGCGCTTGTGCACTTATCTCCCTCTGCTTAATTAGCTTCAACAGGAACGGTCGGGTCGACATGCCTATGCTCACCTCCTCAACATTAGTACGGCGACGCACGCCTAGCGCGGCTGCGGCTTGGTCACGGTGTGCCAGCGTCCGGGAACAGCAATGGTACGGTGTTGGTCCCGCTTGAGGACAAAACGGGCAATGTCAGGGTGATCGTATGTTCGTCGCTGGTGGAGCAACAGAGACTCGAAGTGATTGGGGGCGCAACCCTTCGCCGTGTACTGCCATTGGTAAAGAACCGGGGTGAGCCACCTGGTTGGAAAGCGGGCGGTCGAGCTGACTCACGTGCTCGGCGAGCTAAGAAACAAAGTAGAAACTTATTGAAGAGAAGCGCAGGCCCCCCACTCTTCTGCCTCAGAAGAAGTTTCAAATTACTATACTATTATTGATAATATATGGTTATACTGGATCGCGAATCGTCGCGATTTCCATCATCGTGGTGGCGGGGGCGCGTTTCGTTTTACCCAAGAGGATTAGCCATGACAAATGAAAATGACATTGTGACCTCGGCGGGCGCTATCGATCCGCCGCCGCTTGTGCCGATGACTGCAGCCATCAAGGTCTCTGTGACGGTGGATAACAAGAAATATGAGCTCGCGGTAGGAATACCGACCTCCACAAATGGTGTATACACGTTTCATCTTACGGAAGAAGCTTCCGGTGGCTCCACCCCAGCAATCCTTGCCGATTTTAAGTTCAAGGACAACGACAATTTCCTCGTCAACGTAGATATGCCGCCAATAACAGGTGGCGGCGTTTCGTTGACGGCCGGCTTTCATCTTTCAGAAGGCATTATCTGATCAGGGGATGGGGGCGGGCCGTCATTGGACAACCTACATGAGTGACCAATGCGGGGGCATAAGCCTCGGTACATCAGGATGGGGGGATTGGACGATTGTCCGATCGCCCTTCCATGTCGAGGTGCAGGAATTCAGCCTGAATGTTTGTTATTTTAGAGGCATGACGGGGGATATTTCTTGCAAGCTCGCGATCGTCAACCTTCAGCCGATCTCGCTCAAACTCACTCTTCCTAGCACCGTTTTAGAAGGCGAATTGCCGCAGGGAGAAATTGACTTAGACGGCCTGTTGGAATATTTGCTGCCGGGCCATAAACCTTTGCCAGCGTTTTTACCCAATCTGCCTTTGCCGGCAATTAAAGTGAAGGCTAACTTCGCGCGATCGATCTACACGCTCGAGGCTTATATCGGTGAGATTGACATGAAGTACGCGGGCACGATCGAGAAAACGATCCTGCTGGCTACGGTGGAGGAAGGAAAGAAGCCGACTGTGTGCTTTATAGGCACCTATCATCCGCCGCTTCCGGCAAAAAGCTTTCCTTGCCGATACTGCTACCCGTTCGACGAAATCTGCGACGACATCGGCCAAACCTGCAGGCCGATTCCGCCGCCGCCTCCTCCGCCACCGCCAACACCGCCTCCATCTCCGCCGCCGCCTCATTTACCACCCGATCCAACGACGAGGGAAATCATCGATTGGGTCGCGAGGATAATAACCGGCGGTGCCTCGGTTCTGGCGGCTGTTTGGGCCAGCTCAAAACTTTTCTTAAATCCTGTCGCCGTCACCAGCGGCGTTTTCGCCGGATGGGCCGCAAGTCCGTCGGCGGTAGAGCTCACCCAGCTGACTGAAGCGCTCGAAACAGCATACTCTGAGACCTATCAGGGCGAAGCGGGAGAGCTCGTTGCAGATATCTACTCAGCCAGCATTGCTCAATTGCATAGTCCGGTCACGCTTGACGCGATGGCTATAGCTCTCTCTGGTGGAAGCCTTTTCACCGCTAATCAAGTCATTGAAGCCCTAGACGCGAGCTACAGTCCATCAATACAGAAGATGGCGTCTGCCCTGGCCGCGTCTTCGTTTTCCAGCGGTCAAATTGCCAGGGCCCTCAGGTTCAAATACCCCGACCAAACGATGAAGGCGACCGACATGTACGATTATCTCGCCCAGGCCTATTATTCTTCTGCACTAACCGCACAACAGATGGCCAATGCGCTCGCCTACGCGTACGGCCCCATCGAAGTTGCACCGGTACTCCGCAATCACTACCCAGCAGAGACGATTACTGCCTCAGAGATGGCGGCGCTGCTGCTAACGGCTTACGCCGACGCTGGCTCTCCTGTTGACTTGACCAGTCTCGCTAGCGCGCTAGCGGCCACGCCTTACCAGGCAGCGCAAGTCGCTCTTGTACTCAAGGCGCAATATCCCACCGAAGCCGGCTCGGCACACCAACTGGTTGCGTTGCTATGCCTGGCCTATGTCGAACCGCCTATCTCTCTAGGCGACACTCTAGATGCATTGGTTGTCTGCGGCTTTAACGCCTACGACATGGCACCTGCTGTGCAACCTCCCTTCCTGCCGACCTCGCAGGCATTGGGCCTCGCCCTCAAGAATGCGATGCGCACAATCCCGCCATCGGCGACGCAGATGGGGGCGGCCTTGAACGCAGCGGGCTACAACTCCGGCCTCACCGCCCAAGGTGTCTTGGCCGCAGTCCCAAGCACCTCCGTTGGCGTCATGGCCGCAGTGCTGTTACTGTTATCCGACGCGACCATGGTGCCGGCGCTATCTGTGGCAGGCGCTTGCAAGGTGGCTGGAGATGGTCTGGACGCTACCGCGATAAAGGTGGTGTCCACGGTCCCAAGTGTGCCGGAAGATGTACTCGCAGTGGCGTTAGACGCCGTGTTTACCCCACCCAACCTTTCGCTGGGCGACGTGCTTGCTCCTCTACCCAAAGTGTACGCGCAGCCAAACGCAACACTTATAGCGCAGGGCTCCCTGGCCGCGTTCCCCGAGACGTCCGAAAGCGGCTTGGTCGCGGCGCTGACCAATGCCTTCCAAACCTCAGCCAAACCTATCGACTCCCAAATTGCGTTGACCGCCGTCAGAGATGCGTTCAACTTTATCGGCAAGCCGCTCACCTTACCTCCGCCACTCAATCCGAAATCAGGCTTTTTCATTGATTCGGTCAGGCATGAATCGTGGTCAAGTAAAAGCCCGTTATCTATGCCGGCGTTTAGCGCGACAGGAGGTGTTGGGCCTCTGTTGTGGCTATTGGATGGAACCCAACGTTTTCCCCGGGTACTTCGTTTATCGTTGTCGACCAGCGGCGTTCTTACAATAGCTGTCTCAGGCGATTCGACTGTAGCCTGCTTTTTTAATGTAGTCGTGCTGGATGCCAATAATTACACAGCGGTACAAAGGATGCGTTTGAGAGTTTACCCCGATGTTAGAGATTCAGTGACGGGAGTGTTAGCCATGATCGTTAGTGTCCCAGAAGTTCCAGTCGGAGTGAACACCGCTGGTTAAATTTTGGGATACTAATAGGCAGGATAGGGAGTTTCATTGACCGTTAAAGTCTAATTGGGTTACCTGATCATCCGGTCAACCTACGTGATCCATTCTGATTCGTGCTCGCTGCCTGCTTCTTGGACCATGCGCACCGCGCGCTCGATCACTCCAGGGGAATATCGGATGATTTCTTCATGGTGGTTCCATTTTCTCAAACGTTGGCGCCTCCTTCAAACCCGGGGCGACTCACCGGTTCGTAGCGCGACGATTTTCACACATCGCTCCGCAGGTTGTCGGGTACCCACAGCTCGGCGCAGCTGCCGAAGCAGGTGAGCACCCGCACGTGGTTGCCTATACATCCGGTAGTTGCTGGCTCCAGGTCGTCTCGAGGTAGGTGTATTTCGACGCTCCCAGCACGGCCACGAACACCCAGGCGCTGCGGATTTTGCTGCCGCCGTCGGTCACGCGGAAGGTCTGGCCGGCGTAGTCCATGCGCAGGCACTCATCCGGCGATTGGGTTTGTCGCATCGACGTCGCCAGTTGCTGGCACCAGCAGCGGTAGTAGTCGCAGAGCGCGCTTTACCGGTAGCCTTCCGGTTGCTTGGCGCTGTACTCCTGCCCCAGCAACTCCAGCGTCAAGCCCTTGCGGCGCAGTTCGTTATGCACGGTCGCCAGGCCGGCGCGGGACGCTGCACCGAGGAAGGGTCGCTCGCTGGAAACAGCAGTCGTTCCAGGGCCGGTCGTCGCAATCGGATCGCAACGGCGACGACGGCCAGCTTGGCGCGAGCCACATAGTTGGACATGGTGGAAGGAGAAACGTTGATGACGGGGGGATTTCCTGCTCGGCGCGGTCGTGCTCTAATGCAGCGCCGGACTTCGTGGACTGTGCGCATGGATAACCTTTATTTGTCAAGCAACGCTCCGGATAAAAGTCCGGCAGGTTTGCCACAGTTATCCCCTTGCCGTTGGCCCACTTCAGGCCCCTTCAAACGGTCCAGTTCGGAGCGGGACCAGTGTCAAGTTTGCCGTGGAACTGGTTGTCCAGTTTGGCGCGGAAAACGCACTATCCCTGAATCTTGCAGTGTTGTGTCTCGTTTTAGGTACAAACATCTGACGGACATTCTTGATCAAGAAAAAACGCCGTGAGCCATTTACCTAGTTGACGTCAATGTGTGCTCAGCTTCTTTCTGTAATTGGATTTTCGCTAGACAGGATGCGTAGAGCAGTTATTTAGGTATTTCGAATGGTTTTGGATAAGTTTTTTTATTTTATTTTTATGATTTGTTCGGACTAAGTATTTGATTTTTAAAAGAAAAAAATTCCACAAAAATTAGAGTATCGACTACATTAGAGTGTGAATAAATTGTGGGGCCATGATGCCATTAAGCGCAGTTAGGGAACCGCCAGGCCGCATGCTCAGAGCACATCGACGCAGGCTGGATCTGACACTACGTGAGGTGGCAGAAGAGATTGGCTGTAGCTTGAGTTATCTCTCCAAGTTGGAGAGTGGCCAAGCATTCCCGAAGCGAACAGCGATGCTTCTGAAGATGGCTGATGTACTGAGGCTGGATGGGCGTGAGCGTGAGGCATTGGCCGAAGCAGCGCGGTACGCGGAGGGAGCGCTGCATGTTCCTAGTGGAGTCGACCCACGACGATATGAGCTTGCTCATCGGATGATATCGGCGCTTCCAGATTTGTCAGAGCAAACCCTTGACTCGATTGAACAACTATTACTGGAGGAAAAATGATGCCCTAACTGACTGTCCCAATCAGAAATTTCTAGGGCAAAAACACAAAAGGCCACGTTTCCAGACGTGGCCTTCTGATAGCGCACAATGTGCACAGTGAATCTCTCTTTGAATCACTGTACGACTACCAACGAGGGCTGTCAAGTCGCTTGGTAGTGCGCCTATGTTTTTGCCTCCAATTCGTCTCTTTTTTCAACGACTGCAAGCCGCCAAGGTCCAGCTACGTCTAGTGCTTTCTCGCTACGCGAAGAAGCAGCTTGCCACGGTGAACTAACGTCGTTGCCCAAATCGAATTCTACTGGAGGAGTGATGCGTCTCGAATTTTTGCCGCAGAAAATATCTGCTTATTTGGTAAATCCTAATCGAAAACATGAGCACGTCGTAGATCTCAACTCGTACCTTTTCCTGCCACCCATCCAAGCCAGACCATTGTTAGAGGTCACGAAAGATAGGATAGAAGGCAAGCGATACAAAACCCAGGCAGGCTACTTACGTTGCTCTGTAGGAGTCTTCGGGCACTATATCGTGGCGAGGAAGATTACTAGCCTTCCCGTCCATTTCCAAGAGTGGCAGCACCTCGTTATTGATCTGCACATCTGGTACCTCAGCACCGCTCGTTACACAGCAACACTAGTGACGCGTACGCGGTCATGGGACCAAACAATGTCTTGCTGGCTCGCCTTCCTCGGGGACGAGGGGCTCTTGCCGTCTGGTCTGACGATTCCAAAATCGGGGTTGCCAAGGCGAGTCGTGGATCATGGCTCGCCTAGGTGGCCCCGAAGTTTGGGGGATGCTCCGGCTACGACAACTCAGAGCACGCCAATAGGTCGAACGATGTACGGACCTATTTTTTGGACCACGGACGGCGACGCTTTAGAAAAAATTCAACAGATAATGGCTAGTCGTGACGAAACGCTTGCGAAGCTACTCCACGATTATCTGGTTCGATCCGTGCGTGACTACCGCACCGGTCGAAACCTGATTCGCGGCAAGCAAGCATGGATAAAAAATTGCGAGTCGATGCAAGCCTGGAAGCCTGAAGACGATGAAATAGGAAGCATCGGAGGATATCGTCCTGAGCTGGTCACACACCCATCTGTTCCAGGCAGCGTTGCCAACACTGTCGCAGTTCTGTCGCTGATCTTGAAGACATCGGCGGACGTTGACTGCCTGTCTGCGAAAGCGCTGCAAGTCCACCCCGCCTTTCATACCCGGTTTGCTCACAAACGAAGTGCGATAGCGCTACAGCAAATACGCTCAATGAGCGCACTCACCGACCACCAGTTTGAAGCGCAGACAGCGTTGACATTGTTCATGCGATTTGTGGGAGTGCTGAGTCCCCTAGATATCGCTGTGGCTTGCGCAATTCTCATCAGAGAGCATCCAAATTTTAATCCCGAGTCGCTTATTACTGCACGAATTTTGAACGCAAGAGGAAGGTCATACTTGCACACAACAGATCACGGGCGCGGACAGATCTTCAGCGTGGACAAACCTCGTGCCGGGTGTCGAAAATATGCAGTGCTCTCACCGTTGTCGGTAAAAGTGCTAAAGCACGTTCTACGTTGTACAGACCCTGTGCGCAACTTACTCAAAGCGAGTGGTTCCAAATTCTGGCGGCATCTATTTGTAGGCAGCGCTGGGCGTGAGCTGGGGCATCTCGAAGTAAGCGCGAAACAGCTGAACGGCAGTACTAAGTACTCGCTGTGCCGTTATTATCCGGAGCTCGAAGAAAGTGGTCTCGTGCAGGGGACGCTAGACTTCGCAAAACTTCGGGCCACGGTCGGCATGCTGACATGGTTTGAGACAGGTTCGTTAACGCTCGTTTCGCGTAAGCTCGGGAACTCCTACCGAGTAGCACTGGAAAACTATATACCCAAGGAGATTCGTCGGCTGTGGAACGAGCGAGTCATACGCCGCTTTCAAAACATTTTGATTCTGCTGGCCAGCGCCGATCGCGAACACAACATTCGCTTAAGTGACATCGCCACGATACAGGACTTGAACAGCTTCCTTGCTCAGCTAACGTACGATTTTGCTCCTGGAAGCTCCGTAATCGCTGATGAGATCGAGCGGAAGTACGGCGGGCGTTTCCGTATATCTTTGGACGCAACCTCATCTGAGATCAAGACCAATAATGAAATCCTCTCTGTCGTCATTAGTGAGGAAACGCTGAGCTATCTATACCTGAAGCGACTGAACTGGGAGCTTGGGAACGATGGGGGTGGAGTACCCGACTGCTTGGTTGACTTAGCCAAGCTTCTGAACTTCATCGCATTGAGGCCTGACGTCGCGGAAAGGATGCTCGGGGTTATCTGCGGTGCCCAGCTACGGCACGCCCATATCTCGACGGTTGAGAAAATGACGGTAGATCGGAGTTCCTCACTCGCGCAGGAAGTTATTGCGGCATGGAGCAAGCCATGAAGTTCGCTGACAAAAAACTCACTCAAATTCATCCCGAAATAAACACAACGCTAACTCAGCATGAGTTGGCAGCGATCAGGCATATAGCAGCAGGCTACGTACGTCTAGTTCAGCCGTTTGATGAAGAGCAGAAGCCGAGCTGGTTGATAGTAGAGTGGGATGAAGCGAACTGGAAAACTACAGATGGAAAGCGAACGCGGTATGTGGGAGGGTGTTGGATAGGGACGCTCGATATTTGTTGGCAATATACGCTGCCTAACGGCTCGTGTTTGACCGATCCTGCCAACAAGCTTATGTTGGAAACTTGTAAAAAAGCAGCGGCGCGTCATCGTGACGGTTTTGGTGGAAATAAGCTGCCAGCGCTCACAACTTGGAGGCACTTTTGCTACACACTGAAATCGCTCGCTGGGTGGTTGTTTCTACAAGAGACCCGATTCTCTCCGAAAACGTCCGCCTTTTCGTTACTTGATCAATCGAGTTTGCGAGAGTTGTTCGTGCAGATAGGGAAAGGAGGATGGACTGAAGCGAATAGGCTGATCGAGCGGTGCATGGAGCAGTTCTATATCAACACGTTTAGAGAACCCTATTCGAATACATGGGACTTAACCAAGCCCTTGCCTGACGATGTAGTAGAGCCAATATGTGCTTGGCTTAAGCATCAGGACGCTTACGGCCGTAAGTCACGCGGCCTCATCTCGCGAGGATTTTTGTCCAAACTAATTGGGGCGGATAGGGAAGCGCTCGGAGGGGCGTCAGACAAATTTTCGGCATTTCTGCGTCAGTTCGAGCCGCAGGTTCGGTCGTCCAGACGCCTTTTGACAAATTCCTCGACACGGCGAGAGTTTCCTAGCCACCGGACGAAGACAATCGACATGGCATTGTCGAGAGCAGTATCGTTTGGTGGAGCCAAATTTCTAGCTCGCGAAATCGGTGTTCTTCAGAGGCTTCACCATCTGCTACCCGACCAGATCTTCAAACCGAGTTCAATAAAGATTGGAGAGTTGAAGAGTTTGGCGAAGATATACTCGGAGGATGTCAAACGCACACCATTCATGCCTGTTGATATTGGAATGCGCTATCTTGATGAAGCCCTTTTTTGGGTCGACAAATATGGTGATGCTCTGATCGATCACTTCCTCCTTGCCATGGAAACGGTGATTAACGCGTGCGAACCGTACTCAGTCAAAAAGTCGGCGAGAGGGGCGAAGGTAGAAACGTTGATGAGTCAACTCCATATCCCCGAGGAGCTTGCGAATGTTTCCTCCGGCTTCAGCCGGATATCTTCCAATCAACGTTCCTTCGATTTCGATCGGCGACGAAAAAGTCCGACGCTGCACGAGGCTCTGGAGACTCTGATAGGGGCGATTGTCGTGGTGATTTCGACGCTCAAGCCTACCAGGATTTCCGAGATTACTAGCCTCGACCGCGATTGTCTTAGCTTCAATGGTCACTACTTCGTAAACTTTGGTTTAGCTAAGCGCACAGCGGTCGGTTTGCGTGCCACGCATGGTGCACCTATTCCAGCAATCGCAGCGAAGGCGATCAAGCAGCTGCAGAAGCTCAGTATTGGCTTGGACAGACAATGTAATGAGCGAGACGATTACTATCGCACAAAGCTGTTTGTCCTTCCAAGCAGGTATTTTGGCGAACGAAAAGTGATCCATCCACGTCTTCTTGATCGCTATTTGGATATTTTTTGTGACCATGTAAATTTGGATCCGGATGAGCGGGGGAGAAGATGGTATGTCCGCGTTCACGAGTTGCGTAAGTGGACTTTGCTACTACTTTTTTGGAGTGGACAGGAGGCCGTACTGGACGCGGCTAGTGAGCTCGCTGGGCACACCAATCACGAGCATCTTAAAGCCTACATCGCTCTAGAATTCCCAGGTGAGACAAGGTCGAGCTTGGAAGCTTTGTATGTGGCCGATAGGTTGCTTACTCGGACAGGATTTGATGATGGCGAAGAAGTGTTCCACGAGTTACATCGGAGGGTGCTTGAAAATTTCAATGTTGGTTTTATCGATTTAATTCCTGAAAGAGAGCTGCAGACTTACGTACGGGCCCTCGCGCAGCAGGCAGAATTTCACGTCGAGCCCTTTTACGTTGACGTCGAACATGGGCGTCGCAAACTGCAAATCGCCCTTCGGAAAGGAGCTGGGAAAAATGAATCTCTCAAATAGTGATGTGTCTGGCATGAGCCAATGGCAGCGAGCGGTGTACATGCGTCACAAGGCCCTGGAAAAAGCCGGAAAGGATCTGTCCAGAGTTCCTCAGGGCTTCCTTCAGTCGTGCGAGTCAGCTCAGGCTTTTTCCCTCTACAAAAGCATCGAACTTGAGATAGAACCCCTCGGATCTCGAAACACTCTTTTCAAGCATGCCGATGTTCTTTTTTGCGATCGCGGCGACTCCGCTACTGAGCATGGCCGGCACTATCTGGAGTCGATGCGGCGAGCGATTTATCAACAATTCAAATTGGCCGGGCGGCAGTCCCGACGCAGCGCTTCTTCCGAAGGCACGCGACTCCGCAATGAGGTGCGATTGATGAAGGAGCTCTTGAGCGAAACGCAGAAATCCATGCTCGCTCAGAGCACTGCATACGTCAAACTTCTGCAGGAGCTCGGCTGCATTACCAAGGAATCTCAAATTGGCGAGCCCGGGACACGGCGGCTGTTGAATTTGCTAAACAGCCACGACGAGATGTTCTCGCATATTTTCGACCCGACCGCTTTTGATGGGGTCCGCCCCAACAACGTAAGAGGAATGTAGGTATGAATATAGCGCCACGCGCCCGCTGCTATCGGCTCCATGAGATCGCAATTCCAGAAGCTGTTATTCAGCAGGTTGGACGCCGATCTGTCGTAACAAGCTCAGTTCCCTATGGGGCATTTGTATATTGGCCGAATGGTAAGCCCTGCATAGCAGTGAACCAATACTTGCTTGAAAATACCTTGCAATGGACAGGAGCCACGCCCCAAACGTTCGCCTTTTCGCTCTGTCATTTGGTTACCTACTGCGGCAACAACAACAAGGGATTCGGCGAGCTTTCTGACGGGGACATCAAGACCCTTATAAAGGAACTAAGAACGGAACCGGCGGAAGTTTTCCCTGGGAGAGCACGAAATCACAACACCGTTAGAAACATCGTCCATCAGTGTCTCTGCTTTCTGCGGTGGTTCCAAGATACGCTCTATCGTGGCGCTGCACCTTTGATTGGGAAGTCTGGCACTGGGGCATCAATAGTCGTAACTGAACATTGGAATCCTCACAAGCAAAGAACGACTTGGGGGCACAGGTTTTCGCCGGAACCGGTAAGTACCGAGCGGAAGCAACCAATTTCTCGTAAGGCGATAGATGCTCTAGAAGATGCAATCGAATCGAAGGCTGTGTACGAAAAGATGCATGATCGAATACGTCGGACGCATGGACTCGATGATGAGTTTTCGAAACAATGTGTTGACTATCTTTGGCGAAGACGCCGGTTCGTTCTGTGGCTACTGCAGATCACTGGTCTACGGCCTGGCGAAATGATACTGCTGAAAGCGCAAGATCTAGGAGCTGCGATTTGTAGTGAGAAAAAATCCGTTGGGATTTTATCTTTACCTACGTTGAAGCGTCGACGCATCGACCCGCCGAGGAGACCCTTTGTACTTTTTGCCCCTCAGATCGAGCAGCTGAGACGATACCTTGCGGGGCGACGGGACTGGATGGAAGCATGTGCTCAGCATTCGGGCCGGCCGTGTATAACGGATGCTCTCTTCCTGGGGACCAAGCCCGGAGGATATGGTGCGGGAATCTCACTATCGGCGTTGGAGAAGGATTTTGCTGAGCTGTGTGTAGATGCTGGACTAAGTGAGCAGCAAACTTGTTTCTCGATGTTCCGACACCGCTTCATCACCCAGGAGGTGCGCTTATTGTTGAAGGAATTCAAGCTTAAAAATACTAAGGTCATTGCTGACTCGGATTATCGAGCTATATTGGAGCGCGTGAGGGCCAAAACTGGCCATGCTGATGTTCGATCGCTTTGGCACTATATTGAACTTGCCGAAAAGGAGGACGGGCTATTCACAGATATTGTTTGTATCGAGGAGTCGCGAGCAAATACACACCTAGTCAAAGTCTCGCTTGAGGAACTCCGGCGCGATTTTGCTCTTGGCCGGCTTGATCAAGACAGGTTATTGGTCAGGCTCGCTGAGATCTCCGTGGCGTTGGGGTGATCCGGAAGTTCGAGTTCCCTGCCTTCAGCCAAAAAAATGGGCTTATGCTGGGGGACGCCTTGATGCCATCAAAGACTCGCTGCGACGATCCTAAATTCCCCCCCCCCGCGCTGTAGTTGGAGTGATACTAATTTTCAGGTTAAAATCCTCAAAGCGGTTATTGGGCATCTATAACGTCGAAATTTAAGCTTAAACTGCGAGTGCCGTGCTCTTGAATGTCTTTTACCTGTCGATATCCAAACCGAACCTTAAGGTTCTGATTTAATGCCAGATCGAACTATCGACCCGGTGTACCAACGTATTTCGGTAGGAACTTCCGCAAAATCTCGGTAACGAATCTTGCGGACAAGATACATGCGCTAGTGTGAAGGGCATCACCTTTCGCCGAATCACCCATATCGACTACAGACTTGGCACCAAAATAAACTGGCCTACTCAGCGATTGTGCTGCCGCTTCATAGAACGCGTACATTTCCATCTCTAAAGCCGCCCACTTTCTATGTTGCATACTTATTTCATTCATCTTCGAGATGTCCGCAACAACAGCCGATCCAGACGATATTGGGCCAAGCCTTAGTCTTGAGTCTTTTAATTCACTGTCATAAAGCCCCTTTTTTAGCAACTCAAGAAACTCACTATCTTCTACAATTTGCTCGAGGGGAACTTTCAGGTCATTTGAGACCGAGGCTTGATAAGGTTCTTGCAGAAATTTGTTATCCTTAAATTTACCTGTTTGATATTCCCAACAAAATTCCCCAATTACTATATCTAACAGCTTCGCCTCCCCATCTACTCCCGCACAGATGCCGCTCATAGCAACCATCTTCGGCTGGAAAATTTCAATAGACTTCGCCACCGTTATCGCCATATTGACCAACCCCATTCTCTGGGGCGTTATGCAGTATCCCTTGTAGTCATCAATTACTAACTCTTGACAATTCAGCCCGGCTATCGGAGTTAAGTTACCCAACTTTGCGTCTGTTTTTTGAAACGCGGCCCGCTCTTTTCCAAGAGCACAAAAAACTAAAAAATCACTTCTAGGCTTGGCTGCTAACCGATCTATCTTTTGCTTTAGGCTGTCTTTCCAGCGAGCATCATCATCAAAAGAAACAACGGTGATCCCGTGGCCATTAAATTTCGATAGAGGTAAGTCATTGTCAGCGAACATCGTCAAAGCGATACTTTCACAATGATAATTTTTACTACGGGCGAAGACGTTAATCAAATCGTCTGAAATATCTTGCTCTTCCTTATCGTTTTTTCTGGCCGGAAGATAGATATCAAAAACTATTAAATCGTAAAGATTTGTAAGTATTAAAACACGAGCATCGTCAAGATTATCTGCAGATTCTATTATCGCGTCAACGTCTAAAATTTTAATTTCATTTTCAACGACTTTTCGCTTTTCATCTCGATCTTCAATCACCAAATATTTCATTACTTCTCCAAGAATTCTTTTATTGAAATAGCCCATTCAGAGCTACCATGTTCATATAAAACGGCAATTATGTTTTTTAACCCATATAATCTCTCAAGCGCTTCAGGAGCGTCCTCCAGTGCATAATAATCATCTTCAATCTCGAAATTCTCGTATTGTGTAAGTATGGCAACAGGCAAGTTAAACTGTTTTTTGCTTCGTAAAGCAAGTAGTATCTCCACACCTCCAGATCCGAGCGATACGGGATTGCCTTCGCCGCCGACCGAGGGGTGCGTTGGCAGTGACATATCTAATATTATTTTATGAGGAGTTGTCTCTCGCAAATATTTCCTTGCCCCGTGGACACTATTAAAGTTGGCTATATGCGCATCTGGTAGAAGGGACGCTACCAGGCTATTGATCTGATTATATTTGTATTGATCATCCTCTACAATTAGAATGTTCATGATTGATAATCTAATAGAAATTCAAAAGATGCAGTGACCTTGTTTTCGGAAAATTTATAATCCACATTCCTGATTTGAAGATCTTGTTCCATTTTTTTGAGTTTTTTAATCCCACTTCTATTTTCAAAGATTAATGCGTTCTCGAAATCGCCCTGAAGTGCCAAAAATATCGATTTTTTCACGTCGGCAAAATCTTCATGAGGTTCTATTTCTGACGATATTATTATTTTAAAATTCACGCCGCCTGATTTTTCTTCTATTGTTATTCCGAAATGCAGCTCTCCATCTTTTTTTCCGTACTTTGCCGCATTATATATTATGATGGATAACGCGTCATATATAACAAAATATGTACCCCCGCGAATGACGTATTCGATATCATCAAAAATCACAATTGGTTGAAAGTCTGGAAAGAACCCTTTTATCTCTGAAAGCACTGCCTTAAATAGGAGAGATAATTCCGCTGAAGGTGATGCGATCGATGGCTTGTTAAACCAGGATTCGATAAGACGGAATTTTTCCGCGACCATAGTATTCAATTCTTGGACAAGATCTTGGATGTCTCGTGATCTAAGGGTTGAGTCTTGTGATGGCTCAAAGCGGAATACGCCATATTTGGATTTTTGATCCATAATAAAAGCTCGGATAATAGCCAAATCCTCTTCTACCAGACGCCAGCAATACTCAGTGATTATATAGGGTAGTTCTTGGCTATTTTTGTTGTTATTAAATGATTTTAGAACCTCGAAAAGCATATGGTTAGCGGTGATTTTCTTCCCTGCAGTGCGGAACTCTTTGGATATCAGGCCCTCTGGCTTTCTCTTATCGTTTATTTGTACGTGCTTATCTCGAAGATTTACTAAACATGTTTCATACTGACGAAGCCAAGCACTGAAGCACGAATCGAATTCGTCGCTCGAAAAGAGTTTGGAGAAGCATTGCCTTGCCGGAAATAGTTTTATATCGTTAAATCCGGTTTCTTTTAATGTCCCATGCCGAATCCTGCGGCCGATATAGGAGGCTATACCAAATTTGTTATTTGAGCAAAACTCCTCGTATGCCGTGACTAGTATGGCCGAGACCTGTTCAGTATTGGAAATTCCAGATTTTACTTTATCCCAAGATACTGATACCAAGCTGGGCTCTCCTTTTAGGCATATGTCAGACGCAAGTATCGATAACTTGTCAAGTAGGTTATCGGTTACCCATTGCGTGAATTTTACTGGATCAACGTAGATCCTTGAATCGTCTATGGTTCCCTTAGTCTTGTTAATTTGAACATCGATACGTAGGTTTTTTGCTCGATCTAAATACGAGGCGTCGACGATTTTTTCCCCATACCACTCAAGTATTGAAGCCCGGTGCTCAATAGCCGCATTAGGGCGATCAATCATTTCAAATAATTTTGTAAGGAAGGTTTCGTCTAGAATTTGAATTAAATGTTCGGTTACAGCAGGTGATTTCTCGTAGAGATGTTCCAGCAAACGAACTAGATCCGAGTCGAACTCGGAAATTGCTATATCCTGAATCACTTCTCTTAATTCATGCTCATTTAGCTGCGTACGCGACTTGACATATGCTAGACATGCAGCGACAAGCCGAAACTCATTCGTTTTTCCGTCTTGATTCATTGATATCAAATATCTTTTCGGGCAAATTATTCCTATATCGCGAGTACATGACATCAATTCTACAAAGGCTACCTCATCATCAATCATTCCGTCTTTGAGTTCCAAGAAATAGACCAAAGCATTCGATTTTTCGAACCAAGCTGCGGCGCCTTCCAAATCGGAGGTCAAGCTCATATCCTGAAACTCTTTCACGTCATGAAGATTTTCTACTCGTGAAAAGTAATCATGAAGGATTTCGTTCTCAAAAGGGGTTCTCGAAAACAACTTGTCCTCTAAGTTGTTATATAATGTAGCGTGACTCGTTTTGTAAATGAAGCATTCGTCCAACTCTATTAGCAAAGTGGAGTCTTTGAAAAAGTCCATGCCTGGGTCGTCTGAATCAGAGTAGCTCCTTGTTAATTTTTGTACGCTTAGATTATTAAATGATCGATGTAAATCAACGTCTAATAGGTGCGATGTCGAGAACAGATGGCAGCGTGCGGAGGAACAGATATATAGAAATGCGTCTAATAAGGAAACACTGAAATAAGCATTTAAGATGTTTGTGTACTGCTCTAAAGAGCGAGGGACATGATCAATGAGATTTTTGGCTATTAGTGCCATTGGTGTTTCATCGGAACTCGCAATCTTTTCGCGAATGTTAAGGTACTCTGTATTGGGATTGCTTAATTCTCGAATAGCTAGCTGCGGGTATCGTATATTCCCGATTTGAATACGTTCCAAGAGTAAGTCAATTCGATGTGACAGATCTGCATTATCACATCGGTTTTTTAGAAAATAGCTTAGACGAGCTAAAAATATCGAGACTCCCCCTTGCTTGGCTAATTGGTCCAAAGTTAAAAATGCAGCCTCGTAATTTTTTTGTGTAATCGAGAATACGCAGTCCGTCGCCAACGCCATAAGAGTTAAAATTCGAGACTTGTTTTCATTAATTCGCTCGGTGATTTCAGTGATATTGTAAATTGGCAGCTCCAAAGGTCGAGAAAATTTCTTTATAAAATATCTACTTAAATCATTGGCACGAAAAAGCTCACTTTGCCTTAGAACCTCCACCGCACACTTAAAATCGCTCAGCGTTCCCTCGTTCGCGATCCTTTGAAGTCCATTCATCATGTCAGAAGGGCTAGTGTTTGCCATCATTCCGCGGACAATATTTCGTACATTGAGCGAGTTGATTTCAGCCAAAGTTATTTTTTTATTCATTTTCGAAATTTTAAGTTGTACAGACTGGCGTTGCTGACTTAGCTGCGGGAATTCTACTAGCACTGATTGGCGTACTGAGTCCAGTGATTTGCGAATAATTTTCTACACTCAGTGATAAGAAAGAATTCATTTTACTGAGTTGCCCAGGGAGAATTCTCACAAATTATCACCTTTTACATTCATTGATTGAGAATTTTTGCCAATTGACTATTTTATGAGCAAGGGTGTTGCTCTCGACGACCGGAATCGATCCTATGACTGCAGCAGGTGGCGCTGTCAGACAGGTCATCCACGGCGACTATCAGTCCTGGCTTCTTCTGGTTTGATTGGTTTTAGGCAGTTGAACAGTTGTCCTGTAACTCTGGAAAAACAGGGGTTCATCGCCGCGATCAGCTGGAAGTGTGCGGGAAAGTCGGCCTGCCGCGCGGCACGCGAGATGGTGATGTGGCCTGACTCCATCGGCTGGCGCAGCACGTCGAGCACGCGGCGGTCGAACTCCGGAAGTTCATCGAGGAACAGCACGCCGCGATGCGCGAGCGAAATCTCGCCGGGACGCGGCACGCTGCCGCCGCCGACCAAGGCCACGCCCGACGACGTGTGGTGCGGCGAGCGGAACGGCCGGCGTTTCCAGTGTTCGATGCGAAAGCCGCCCGTCAGCGATTGTACGGCGGCCGCTTCCAGCGCTTCCTCGTCCGTCATCGCGGGCAACAGGCCGGCGAAGCGCGAGGCCAGCATGGTCTTGCCCGCGCCGGGCGGGCCAACCAGCAGGATGCTGTGGTTGCCGGCCGCCGCCACCTCCAGCGCGCGCTTGACGAAGATCTGGCCTTTGACGTCGGCGAAGTCGGGATACTCGGCCGGTACGATCAGCGGCGACGATTCGTGGCGCGACAACATGGACTCGGCCGATTTGGCGGCGAAGTGCGCGCACACCTGCAGCAGCGATTTGGCCGGATAGATGGCGGCGTCGGCCACCAGCGCGGCCTCGTCGGCGTTCGCGTCCGGCAGGATGAAGGCCAGGCGGCCGCCGTCGCGCCGGGTGGCGAGCGACATCGCCAGCGCGCCGCGTATCGGCCGCAGCTCTCCCGACAGCGACAGTTCGCCGGCGAACTCGTACTGGTGCAGGCGCGAGGAGGGGATTTGCTTGGAGGCGGCGAGGATGCCGAGCGCGATGGGCAGGTCGAAGCGGCCGGATTCCTTGGGCAGATCGGCCGGCGCCAGATTGACGGTGATGCGCTTGGCCGGAAACTCGAAGCCGCCGTTCTGGATGGCGGCGCGCACGCGGTCCTTGGCTTCCTTGACTTCGGTGTCGACCAGCCCGACGATGGTGAAGCCGGGCAATCCGTTGGCCAGATGCACTTCGACGTTGACTTCCTGCGCGTCCATGCCGGCAAGGGCTCGGCTTTTCAACACGGCTAGACTCATCGGTTTCCCCTGGCTGGTGGCGCGGATCAAACCAGTATAGGAAGCGGCGCGGAGGACGGCTTGCGGGCGAGCAGACGTGCGCGCATTGGGGCGGTTCAACCCCCGGGGTCAGGTCCGACATTCGGACAAATGGCGAAAAATGCGAACTTTTCTGGTGCTTAAAAGTTCCCCAATGTCCGAATGTCGGACCTGACCCCGAGGGTTGGGGCTGCCGCGTCAGTCGGGGAATTTCAGCAGGTCGGCGATATTCGGGGAGTTGCCATGCGTGTTTAAGGTGGCGAGCGAACCGGGCGTCGGTGCGCCATCCCCGGCGGAGTGCGTAAAGTAGTTGAAGTCCAGTTTGATTTTATCGGCCAATCCGCTCGCATAATCTTCCGGATAAAGGGCCTGCTCCATCTTGGGCAGATCCATGAAGTGCGCTAACGATTCCTTGAAGAACTCCGTCAGTTTTCCCGAGCCTTCGTATTCTTGGATCGCTTTGGCAATCACCTGCATGCGCCACGCCTCTTCTTCACTATAGGCCTGGCGGTAAGCGGCCCTCTTTTCATTCACCGTGAAGGAACCGCTGTCATCATTGGCGATGGTGGAAAGCTGTTCGCGGGATAGCCCGGCAAAGGGATTGGAGCCGCTCCCTTCAAGATAGGCCGTGGCGGCGGAGGCGGACTGTATCGCGGCCGCGTCGCTGGGTTGCGGCAGCTGTTTTGCCGCCGCCGCTTTTTGTTCGCCCTCGAAGGGGTAGAGGATGGTCTGGATATTTTTTTCGGCTTTGGCATTCAGGGCCTTGTGATCCAGGCCATTCGTGCTCTCCGTTATCGATGTCGATGCCTTGGACAGTCGTGCCGCCAGCGTCGAGATCGAGGCGCCGCCGGACACGGCGCCGACATTCGCCGGCTGGGCCGCCGGAGAAGCCGTGTTGCCGGGCGATTTCTTCACTTCTGTCGCCAAGCCCGAAGGTACCTTGCTCTCTACTACCCTGGCCTGGTTTCCAGTGTTGGTGATATTTACCATGGTGTCGCCTCGTTAACGATGCTCGTGATTGGTTAACGACCGATTCGACATTAACTTTATCTCTGCGTCTGGGCGCGACAGATGTTGCCGATAGCAATTGCCATTTGTAACGCCATCGCGCGCAAGAAAAAAATAATCGAAAAATAATTCGGGTAGCTAAAAAGATGTGCTACGATCGGAACTGTTATCGATAACACGTCGTCGATACGCCCCCGGTCCCGCCGGGTCTTGTTTTCTCAGTGTTTGTCGCGGCATCGCAGGATAACGCTTTGCCTCCAGTGGAGCTTTGTCCCCGTCGCTCTTGGCCGGCGGCCTTACAACCGCCGGTTTTTTTTACTGTTAGAAAAAAGAGACATGCCGATCCTCAAGTATCGAACTGTCGTACAATGTAGTTGAAACCTGTTATCGATATCATTTCGGCAGAGTTTCGAAAAACGGGCACCAAGCCCGTACAAAACAATAATGGAGATCAGTCAATGAACAAGCAAGTCACTGTCGCGTTACAGGTGTCGGCGCTCGCGCTCGCCGTAGGGCAGGGGTTACTGGTGGCGCCGTGCGCGCTGGCCCAGGAGCCCGAAGTTGTCGTCGTCACCGGTATGCGCGCCAGCGCCCGTTCCTCCCTCGCCCTCAAGCGCGATGCGATGGAGATCGTCGATTCCATCACCGCCGAGGATATCGGCAAGCTGCCCGATCCCAACGTCGTCGATACCCTGACCCGGGTCCCCGGCGTGCAGGGCTACCGCTACGGCGGCGAGGGCGCTTCGCCGGTCGGCACCGGCTCGGGCCTGGTGATCCGGGGCTTGTCGGGACAGACCGCGTCGCAGGTCAACGGCCGCGCCTACTTTACTGCCGGCAGCCGCGAATACAATCTGGAAGGCGCGATTCCGGCCATGATCGCCGGCGTCGACGTGTTCAAGAATCCAAGCGCCGAGCATATCGAGGGCGGTATCGGCGGGCTGGTCAATGTGCGTACCCGCAACCCGAGCGACTTCAAGGGCCTGACGGTGTCGATGGGCATCGCCGGCAAGTACAACGACCTGGCCAAGGAAACCGAGCCGGAAGTGTTCGGCCTGGTGGCCAACCGCTGGAACCTGTCGGGCGGCGCCAAGATCGGCCTGATGGCGGCCGGCGTCTATCAAAAGAGCACCGGCCGCTCCGATAACAACCCGGCCAACGGCGGCGCCAACCTCAAGCGCGCGATCCGCGCCGACAGCCAGGAATACGCCAACCTGGCCGCTGCCAACACCACCAACAACCGCGGCCAGGCCAATCCCGCCTACGTGGGCCGCACGGATGTGCACCTGCTGACCGGCGTGCCCACTTTGGCGCCTTCGGCCACCGTCGGCGCCAACACGCCCGATCTGCGCGGGCTGACGGCCGAACAGGCGAGCAATGTGATGACCGCGCCCACGCTGACCAACAACGTGTTCCAGGAAACCATCATGCGCGAGCGCAAGGGACTGAACCTGGCGGCCGACTACCGCGCCGACAACACCTTGCGCGTGTTCACCGAATTCAATTACACCTTCTACGAATACCACCAGCACTACCGTGGCCTGAATTCGGTCGACGGCGCCAATGTGCAGAACCTGCAGACCACGCCGTTCGCCTTCACCGAGGGGCTGGCCAACCGCAACAGCAACGGCGGTAGCGACGATGTGTTGGTGGGCCAGCGCGTGCGCGGCGGCACCTTCCTCAATTCCGGCGTCAACACCATCGGCGGCGACGAGCGCCGGCCGTACACGACGTGGATCGCCGCCGGCGGCGTGGACTGGAATCCGACCGAGAACCTGGCGCTGAAATGGGACGTGAACTACGTCAAGGCCACGCAGAAGCAGGACAACCGCTCCGTCAATCTCGATTCGGCGCCGGGCCTGGGCTGGTCCACCAGCCGCGTCGCCGACGGCTCGCCGCACCAGTTGAACTTCGCCGGTCCGAGCCTGACCGATCCGGCCAACTTCGTCTACCGCGACTACAACAACGGCACCAACGTGAAGTACGACGACAGCGGTTACGCCAGCGCCCTCAGCGCCGCCTACATCGTTGGCGACGGATTCCTGCGCCGCGTCAAGTTTGGCGGCCGCTACGCGCATCAGGAAAGCACCTTCAACAACTACACCTTCAACGGCCGGCCGCTGACCACCGACGGCGCGCCGCTCACCGCCAACCGCTCGAACGCCATTTCGGTGGCTACCGTCGGCCAGGTCGAGCAGTCGCCGACCAACTTCATGAAGGGCGAAACGGGTTATTCGGGCGGCTATCTGGTGTATTCGCCGGACCGCTTGACGGGCAACCAGGTGGCCACGCAGTTCCCCAACGCCGGCATCCGCCAGGAGGGCAACTACGTCGAGAACCTCGACGCGCGCCGCGTGATCAGCGAGAACACGCTGGCCGGCTACATGATGGGCGAGTTCTCCGCCTTCGACGACCGCATCGTCGGTAACGTCGGCGTGCGGGTGGTGCGCACCAAGGGCAAGGCCACCGCGCGCACCATCAACAACCAGACCACGCCGACCAGCTATCCGGAGATTTTCCGCGAGACGTCGTACACCAACGCGCTGCCGTCGCTGAACGTGACCGGCTACATCACGCAGGATTTCCTGGCCCGCTTCGGGTACGGCAAGGGCATGACGCGCGCCGGCCTCGATCAACTCAATCCGAGCATCTCCGTCAATCCGGTCACCGGCACCGGCAACATCGGCAATCCGGAGCTGCGGCCGCAAACGGCCAACAGTTTCGACTTCTCGCTGGAGCGCTATTTCAGCAAGTCGAACTATGTGTCGGCGGCGATCTTCGACAAGGAGATCAGCGGCTTCTTCAACGGCATCACGCAGTGCCAGGCGGTCGCCACCGCCGTGCCGTACAGCGGCTCGGCCGACAACGGTTGCACCGGCGGGCAGTATTCGGTGACCAAGTCGGTCAACTCGGAAAAAGGCTATGTGCGCGGCGTCGAGATCGGCGGCCAGTACTTCCTCGACGCCTTCGACGGCATCTGGAAGAACTTCGGCGTTGCCGGTTCCTATACCCACGTCAAAACGTCGAATCCGGTCAACTTCGGCACCGCGTCGGCGCCGCGCATCGTGGCCACGCCGCAGCCGATGCAGTCGAAGAACAGCTACAGCATCTCCGGCTTGTACGAGGACCAGAAGCTGTCGGCGCGCCTGGTCTACACCTGGCGCTCGGAGGCGATCCTGTTCGGCGTCTCGGCCAATCCGATCGACGCACGATACATGGATTCCAACGGCGTTCTCGACGGTTCGATAAACTACCAGCTCACCGATGAGTTTACCTTGTCGTTGAACGCGTCGAATATACTCGACAAGGCAATTTACCGTAATGTCGGCGAACCGGGCACGTATCAGACCAGCCTGGAACGCCAGCACTACGGCAATGGACGGACCTTCAGCCTGGCATTGCGCTACAAATTCGGTAAATAAACCGGGGCGCTGTCATGGACAAGACGGAAGGTCACACCTTCCGTCTTTTTTCGTTTTTGGAACAAAAACAATAAAGGAGATACAGACACATGGCAAAACCGATGGCAGCACAGATGACACTCCGCCTTTCCGTCCACGCATGCCTGCTGGCGCTGGCCAGCTTGTCCATGGGGGCGGCCCACGCCGCGCCTCCCACCGAGTGGGAACAGCCCGAAGTGGTCGCCGTCAACCGCGAGCCGATGAAGGCGACCTTCTTCAATTTCGAGAGCAGGGAAAAGGCGATCGCCGCCGATCCGGCCGCGTCGAAGTATTATCTGTCGCTCGACGGCACCTGGTCGTTCGCGTACTCCGAGCGGCCCGAGACCCGGCCCAAGGACTTCTACCGCGACGGCTTCGACCTCGCCGGCTGGAAGACGATCCAGGTGCCCGGCATGATCCAGGCGCAGGGCTTCGGCAAGCCCATCTTCACCAATATCGATTATCCGTTCCCGATGGCCGAGCCCTTCATTCCGCCCGCGCTCAACGAGGTCGGCTCCTACCGCCGCGACTTCGTCGTGCCCGCCGATTGGGACGGGCGCGATGTGTTCCTGCATGTCGGCGCGGCCGGCGCCGCTTATTACATCTGGGTCAATGGCGAGAAGGTCGGCTATTCGGAGGATTCCAAGCTGCCGTCGGAATTTAATCTGAGCAAGTACGTCAAGCCGGGCAAGAACAGCATCTCGATCGAGGTCTACCGCTGGGCCGACGCCTCGTATCTGGAGGACCAGGACTTCTGGCGCCTGTCCGGCATCGAGCGCAGCGTCTATGTCTACGCGGAGCCGAAGTCGCGCCTGCGCGACTACACGGTCACGGCGCTGCTGGACAAGAAGACTTACAAGGACGGCCTGTTCTCGCTGAACGCCGAGCTGGCCGGCGCGCCGTCGGCGGGCGAGATCGCCGTCACCGTCTATGACGGCGACAAGGCGGTGCTGAACACCGCCGGCCGCGTGCAAGGCGACAAGCTGGCGCTGGACGGCGTGATCCGCAACGTCAAGCCGTGGTCGGCCGAGACGCCTAACCTGTACCGCATGGTCGTCGAATACAAGGACGCGGACGGCAAGCTGCTGTCGGCGACGTCGCGTCGGATCGGCTTCCGCACGGTGGAGGTGGCCGGCGGGGAGGTTCGTGTAAACGGCAAGCGCGTGATGATCAAGGGCACCAACCGCCACGAGCACGATCCGGTCACCTACCGCGTGATGTCGATGGACCTGATGCGCAAGGACATCGAGATGATGAAGCAGGCCAACGTCAACGCCGTGCGCACCTCGCATTATCCGAATGATCCGCGCTGGTACGAGCTCACCGACGAGTACGGCCTGTACGTGATGGACGAGGCCAACATCGAATCGCACGGCTACATGCAGGCCGGCGACCAGGCCATGGAAAAAGGCCTGACGGGCGAACGCGAGAAGATCCAGCTCGGCTACAAACCGCACTGGAAGGCGGCCCACCTGGACCGCGTCTCGCGCATGGTCCAGCGCGACAGGAACCATCCGTCGATCATTTTCTGGTCGCTGGGCAACGAGGCCGGCACCGGCCCCAATTTCGACAACGCCGCCCAGTGGATACGCGACAACGACCCGACCCGCCTGATCAGCTATCTGGGCCACGGCACCATCGGCGAGGAGCACCTGCCCAACACGTACACGGACATCTACGCGCCGATGTACGACGATATCGAGAAGATGGCCGATTACGCGGCCGATTCGCGCTACAAGCAGCCGATGATCCAGTGCGAATATGCGCACGCGATGGGCAACTCGCTGGGCAACTTCGAGGATTATTGGCAGGTCATCCGCGCCAACAAGAAGCTGCAGGGCGGCTTCATCTGGGATTGGGTCGACCAGACCGTCTACATGAACGATGACAAGGGGCGCCGCTTCTGGGCCTCCGGTTTCGACGTCAATCCCAAGAACGGCGACAACAGCGTGGTCGGCGACGGCGTGCTGCGCGCCGACCGCACGCCCGATCCCGAGTATTACGAGGTGCAGAAGGTGTACTCGCCGCTGGTGTTCGAGGGCAAGCCGGCCTCCGGCAACATCACCGTGGTCAACCGCTACGACTTCCGGGACACCTCCGGCCTGGACTTCGACTGGGTGCTCACCAACGACGGCGTCGAGGCGGCCAAGGGCGTGCTGAAGGTGCCGGCGGTGGCCGCCGCCGGCAAGCGCGAGGTTCCACTGCGCCTGCCACGGATCGGCAATGGCGGCGGCGAGCAGGTGCTGACGGTGCGCGCCAAGGCCAGGGACTCGTCCACGATGGGCGTGGCCGCCGGCAGCGTGGTCGGTTGGTCGCAGTTCGTGTTGACGCCGGCGCCGAAGGTGGCGAAGGCGGTCCGTATGGTCAAGCCGTCGCGCAATGGCGACGATATCCGTATCGAGGCCGGCAAGGCCGCGCTACGGATGGACGCGAAGACCGGCTTGATCAACTATATCGTCGACGGCAAGGTCCTGCTCAAGGGCGGCACGCCGAACTTCTGGCGCGGCCTGAACGACAACGACGAGGGCACCGGCGTCGAGAAGACGCACAAGGTCTGGAGGACCTTCACCGAGCAGCGCAATGTCCGCTCGGTGGAGACGGGCGCCAACAGCGTCAAGGTGCTGTACAGCTTTGGCGCCGGCGCGGCCCACTGGGAAACCGTCTACACCCTGAACGCCGACGGCGTGCTGGGCGTGGCATCCACCTTCACGCCGCTGCGCGACGACCTGCCCGATCCGCTGCGCCTCGGCCTGCGCTTCGACAACGACAACTCGCTCGACGGCGTGCGCTGGTATGGCCGTGGACCGCAGGAATCGTACGCCGACCGCAACACCGGCTACGCCATCGGCCGCTACACCGGCAAGGTGGCGGACCAGTATTACGATTACAGCCGTCCGCAGGAAAGCGGCAACAAGACCGACGTGCGCTGGCTGTCGCTGTTCGACGCGGGCGGCGCCGGGATCACCGTCAGGGGCGCGGCGCCGCTGTCGGTCAACGCGCTGGCCTTCCCGTACGAGGACTTGTACCTGCGTCCGCGCGGCACGTGGAAGAGTTCGGAGATCGCGCCGCACGGCGACGGCTCGCTGCTGATCGACCTGGCGCAGGCCGGTGTCGGCGGCGACACCGGCTGGAGCCTGGATGGGCGTCCGCACGCCAAGTACCGCGTCAAGTTGCAGCCGGCCAGCTACAGCTTCACCGTGGCGCCGTCGGCGGTGCGGCAGTAAAACGTCAGCCCCGCCCGCGTTGACCGCGACGCGCGCACTGTGGCTTAGGGGACGTACCCGCAGGGACTCGGCGTCCCCGTACGTCCCCGCATGGCCGTGCGGGTTGGCGGCCGGCGTCAACGCCACGGAAAGCCGGGCGCAATCGCATATAATCAACACTTGAACAACCAAGGAAGCGCTGACCAGCCAGCAAGGGAACCACGTGCCTGTAAAACAAACTGATCGTAGCCAGAGCGGCGCCACCATTTACGACGTGGCGCGCGTTGCCGGAGTATCGGCCATGACGGTGTCGCGGGTCATGAACGGCAACTCGCACGTCTCCGACGCCACGCGCGACAAGGTGACGGCGGCTATCGCATCCCTGAACTACCAGGTCAACTTCGCAGCCCGCGCGGCCCGCGTCGGCACCCTGGGCGTCGGCCTGCTCTACAGCAACCCCAGCTCGGCCTACATGAGCGCCTTCCTGGTCGGCGCGATGGACCAGTGCAGCCAGAGCGGCGGGCAGTTGATCCTGGAGCGCTGCGACGACTTGCGCAGCCAGCGCAGCGCCATCGCCCGCCTGATCGCCAATGGCGCCGACGGCATCCTGGTGCCGCCGCCGTTGTGCGATTCCAAATCCGCGTTGAAGCAGCTCGACCAGATCGGCATGCCGACCGTGGCGATCGCCACCGGCCGGCCGGTGGCGGGCGTGTCGGCCGTGCGCATCGACGATTACGAAGGCGCGATGGCGATGATGCGCTACCTGCTGGGACGCGGCCACAAGGACATCGCCTTCATCCAGGGCGATCCGCTGCACACGCCGGCGCTGCTGCGCTACAAGGCCTACCAGGACGCCATGGCCGAAGCCGGCCTGGCCGTCTTGCCGGAGCGCGTCGCGCCCGGCCTGTTCACGTACCGCTCGGGCCTGACGGCCGCGCGCCAGCTGCTGGCGCACAAGACCCGGCCGAGCGCCATCTTCGCCGCCAACGACGACATGGCCGCCGCCGTGGTGGCGGTGGCGCACGGCCTGCATCTGCAGGTGCCGGAGGACCTGGTGGTGTGCGGCTTCGACGACACGCCGGTCGCCACCACGGTCTGGCCGGAGCTGACAACTATCCACCAGCCGATCAGCGACATGGCGCGCGCCGCCGTCGACCTGCTGATCGACCAGATCCGGCGCCGCCGCGCGGGCGACCCCGCCCCCGTGCAACACAAGCTGCTGCCGTTCACCCTGATCACGCGCGAATCGTCCGACGCCTCGCTGGCCGGCACCTGACCCCGGAGTTGCGGCAAAAAAAATGCCTCCGTCGCGTGGGCGAGGGAGGCATCTCCGGCGCGGCCTTGCGGCCGCTGCGCTTATTTCAGGTGGTCGGAAATGAGCTTGGTCATTTCGAACATGGACACTTGGGCTTTGCCGCCGAATACAGCCTTCAGCTTGTCGTCGGCGTTGATCATGCGGCGGTTGGCCGGATCTTGCAGGTCGAGCTTCTTGATGTAGTCCCAGACTTTTTTGGTCACTTCGGTACGTGGCAGCGGGGTGGCGCCCACGACGGCTGCGAGCACGGTCGACGGGGTCATCGCTTTCATGAATGCGGCATTCGGTTTGCGTGCGGCGGCCGGTGCCGCGGCTTTTTTCACTGCGGCTGGTTTGGCTGCTGCTTCTTTTGCTGGTGCTGCTTTTTTCGCGGCTGCCGGTTTAGCGGCCGCGGCCTTCTTAGCTGGTGCTGCTGCTGGGGTTTTTTTGGCTGTTGCCATTCTCGAGCCTCCTTAACGAACACATGGAAAATTGCGCAATTGATCGCACCGGCTAATATTGGTGGGGTTTTAAGCCTTATGCAAGTCTTTTTCGCGTTTTTGCCCGGAAACACCACGTAAATACCTGCCTACGTGGGCCACTGCACCGTCCAAGGGCGCAAACCCGCTTATTTCCCCGTGTCCGCGCCGCTTTGGCGCACCAATTGTCCGCCTTAGCGCATGCCCGGCATCATGCCCTTCATCGAGCGCATCATCTTCATCATGCCGCCGCCGGAGAGCTTTTTCATCATCGATTGCATCTGTTCGAACTGGGTCAGCATGCGGTTCACTTCCTGCACCTGGACGCCGGCGCCGGCGGCGATGCGGCGCTTGCGGGTGGCCTTGATCAGTTCCGGCTTGGCCCGTTCCTGCGGCGTCATCGAATCGATGATGCCGACCATGCGCCGCACCTGCTTGTCGGCCTGGTCCATGTTGGCGCCGCCGGCGGCCTGCTGGAACTGCGCCGGCAGCTTGTCGACCAGGCTGGCCATGCCGCCCATTTTCTTCATCTGGCCCAGTTGCGCCTTGAAGTCGTTCATGTCGAACTTGCCGCCGACCTTCATCTTCTGCGCCAGGTCGGCCGCCGCCTTGCTGTCGACGCCTTTGCGGGCCTCTTCCACCAGCGCCATGATGTCGCCCATGCCCAGCACGCGGTTGGCCATGCGGGCCGGGTCGAACGCTTCCAGGCCGTCGAGTTTTTCGGACACGCCGGCGAACTTGATCGGCTTGCCGGTGATGTGGCGCACCGACAGCGCCGCGCCGCCGCGCGAATCGCCGTCGAGCTTGGTCAGCACGATGCCGGTCAGCGGCAGCGCGTCGTTGAAGGCCTTGGCGGTGTTGATGGCGTCCTGGCCGAGCATGGCGTCGACCACGAACAGGGTTTCGATCGGCTTGACGGCCGCGTGCACGGCGGCGATCTCGGTCATCATCGCCTCGTCGATGCCAAGGCGGCCGGCGGTGTCGATGATCAGCACGTCGTGGTAGTGCTTCTTGGCCCAGTCGAGCGCGGCGAGCGCGATGTCGACCGGCTTGTCCTGCACGGTGGACGGGAAGAAGTCGGCGCCGACCTGGGCGGTGACCGATTGCAGCTGGGCGATCGCGGCCGGACGGTAGACGTCGGCCGACACCGTCAGCACCTTCTTCTTCTTTTCTTCCTTCAGGTACTTGGCCAGCTTGCCGACGGTGGTGGTTTTACCGACACCCTGCAGACCGGCCATCAGGATGATCGCCGGCGGCTGCTGGGCAAAGCTCAGCTGCGTGGCCTCCGGGCCGAGGTCGGCGCCCATCAAGGTGGCCAACTCGCGCTGCACCACGCCCACCAGCGCCTGGCCCGGCGTGAGCGACGAGATCACTTCCTCGCCCAGGGCTTTTTCCTTGACCCGGGCGATGAATTCGCGCACGGCCGGCAGGGCGACGTCGGCCTCGAGCAGCGCCATGCGTACTTCGCGCAGCATCTCGGCGGTGTTGGCTTCGGTCAGGCGGGCCTCGCCGCGCATCGTTTTGACGACCTTGGCAAGGCGTTGGGTAAGATTATCTAGCATGTGGGGACCTGCAAAACGGTAGGGTGGGCCGGCGGAGGCCGGACAATGGCCGTCATTTTACCGCATCGCGCGGCGGCGGCAGGCATGACGGACCGTTATCAAAAAGTATAATTTCTCATTGACAACACCGTGACTTGAAGGCATCGTCTTGCTTTGCGCGTGCCCAAGCGTTGGCGCGCTTATTCTAATTAGAGGATGTCCCCCCATGAAGCAGTTTCAGACGGAGCCCGATGCGCAGCCGGAGCGCCTGCGTTTTCACGCCACCGGCGGCGAGTACTTCCGCATCTGGATCGTCAACCTGTTGCTGACCATCGTCACGCTGGGCATTTATTCCGCCTGGGCCAAGGTGCGCCGCAACCAGTATTTTTATTCGAGCACGCAGCTGGCCGGCAGCAGCTTCGAATACCACGGCAATCCGGTCGCCATCCTCAAGGGCCGCATCGTGGCGGCGGTGGTGTTCGCGATCTACTTTTTCGGCGCCCAGGTGTCGCCGGTGCTGTCGCTGATCGCGCTGGTGGTCATGGCCGGCGCGGCGCCCTGGTTCGTCTGGCGCAGCTTCCAGTTCCGGCTGTATAACTCGGCCTATCGCGGCATCCGCTTCCGCTTTGTCGCGGATGTGCGCGACGCCTACGTCAACTACCTGGTGCGCCCTTGGCTCAACGCCGTGAGCGCCGGCCTGGCCGCGCCGTTCGTGCACCAGCGCGCCAAGGCCTGGCAGGTCGATGAAAGCCGTTTCGGCCAGGCGCGCTTTTCGTTCGACGCCGGCGTCGGCGACTTTTATAAACTGTATGGCTGCTTCGTGCTGGCCGGCGGCGCCGGCATCGGCCTGACGATCTGGCTGATCCTGTCCGGCGGGCCGCTGTCGCCCGACGCGCCCGGCTACGCCGCGAACCGCCAGATGGAAACCGGCTTTGTGATCATGGCGATCTACGCCTGGCTGTTGCTGCTCGCGCCGCTGTTCATCAACATGGTGCAGAACATGGTGTGGAACCACACCAGCCTTGAGCAGCACCGCTTCCAGTCCGACGTCAAATGGGGCCGCATGCTGTTCATCACCGTGACCAATTACCTGGCCGTGATCTGCACGCTGGGCCTGTTCCTGCCGTTCGCCCGCGTGCGCTCGATGCGCTACCGGATCGAGTCGCTGATGCTGGTGCCGAGCGGCAGCCTGGACGACGTGCTGGCCGGCGCAGACGGCGACGTCAGCGCCACCGGCGAAGGCATGGCCGAGTTCATGGACTTCGATTTTTCGCTGTGAGCGGCGGGATGGAAGCGCCGCCGCCCGGGCCGGTGCCGGCCCGCTATTTCGACGGCAAGAGCTCGCGCCTGCACCGGGTGACGCTGGAGGTGCGCGACGGCGTGGCGCGGCTGGCCGGCGACGTCGAGCGCGAGGCCCCGCTGGCCGCCTTGCGGGTGTCGGAGCGCAGCCGCCACGCCGCGCGCAAGGTCACGTTCGCCGACGGCGCCTGGCTGGAGGTCGACGACGCGGACGCGTTCGCGCGGCTGCTGGCGCAAACCGGCCACCGGGACGGCGCGGTGGTGCGCTGGCAAAACAGCTGGCGCGCCGCGCTGGGGGCGCTGGCCACCACCGTGGTGGTGCTGGTGGCCGGCTATGTGTACGTGCTGCCGGCGGCGGCCGGCTGGATCGCGCAAGCGGTGCCGCAGCGCGTCGAGCGCCAGCTGGGGCAGGGCGTGTTGCAGATACTCGATGGCCGGATGCTGGGGCCGACGCGGCTGACGGCGGCGCGCCAGGAGCAGTTGCGGCGGCAGTTCGCGGCGATGACCGCGCCCGAGGCGGAGGCGCCGTCGTGGCGGCTGGTGTTTCGCAGCAGCCGCGTCGGCCCGAACGCCTTCGCGCTGCCGTCCGGCGACATCGTCATGACCGACGAGCTGGTCGCGCTGCTGGGCGACGACCAGGCGGTGATGGGCGTGCTGGCGCATGAGCTGGGTCATTTGCACCGGCGCCACCTGACGCGGCGCATCGTCCAAAGCTCGGCCGTCGCGGCCACCACCTGGCTGGTGTTCGGCGACATCTCCTCGATCATGACGACCCTGCCCACGCTTGTGCTGGACATGAAGTACTCGCGCGACGCCGAGTACGAGGCCGACGATTACGCGGTGGCCATGTTGCGCCATAACCGCATCGACCCGTCGCATCTGGCGGCGGCGTTCGCCAAGCTGGACAAGGAGGACGGCGACGCCGCCGCCACGCCTTCCCCCTATCTGTCCAGCCATCCCGCCAGCGCCGAACGCATCGCGCGCATCCGCGCGTCCCGGGCCGGCGCACCGTAAAGCATGATTTCGCGCAATGCCGGCCTAGTTTCCCCAAGGTATATATTACCGTTGGTGTAGACGTCGCCGGCATCGCGGCCAGGGCCGCCGCAAGGCGATAGGCAAGCGAACCGTAGCTTGGTATGATCGAAACACCATAACGCGGCCGCCGGCCAGGACACTATCTATATAGGAGAAACGGATGAAACGGAAATCGATCAACGGGATGTTGGCGGCAGGCGTGGCGGTGGGCTTACTGATGGGCGCCGGCGTCGCCCGCGCGCAGGACGTGGTCCGGCTGGGCAACCTGAAGTTCGCCCACTACGGCGCCGTCTCCTATATAAAAGAGATCGCGCCCAAGTGCGGCATCAAGGTCGAGGAGCATATCTTCGCCAAGGGGCTGGACGTGATGCAGGCCATCATCGCCGGCGAGCTCGACATCGGCACCACGGCCTCGGAGGCGGCCATCTCCGGCCGCGCCGGCGGCGCGCCGATCTACGTGGTGGCCGGCTTCGCCAAGGGCGGGGCGCGGCTGGTCGGGCGCACCGACCTGAACCTGAAAACCGTCAAGGACCTCAAGGGCAAGCGGGTCGGCGTCACGCGCGGCGGCATCCAGGAGGTGCTGCTGCTGGCCGAGCTGCAAAAGAACGGCATGACGTTCGCCGACCAGCCGGGCAAGGACGTGCAACTGGTGTTCCTGGCTTACGCCGACCTGAATCAGGCCCTCTTGGGTAAGAACATCGACGCCATGATGCAGTCCGAGCCGCAATCCTCGCAGGCCATCAACAAGGGCTTCGGCACCGAGATGATCAAGCCCTACGACACGCCGATCGGCGAGCCGGTGCGCACCATGGTCATGACCGAGAAGTTCTACAAGGAGCGCCGGCCGGTGGCCGAGAAGTTCATGAACTGCTTCGTGCAGGCGACCAAGAGCTTCATCGAGAACAAGGCGCTGGCCGAGAAGTACGTGCGCGAGGTGGTGTTCAAGGGCCAGATCACCAAGGACGATTTCGACGACGCCATCGGCAATTCGCCGTACAGCTACGACATCACGCCCGAGCATATCCAGATCACCACCGACGTCATGGTCAAGACGGGCGTCGGCCGCATGAGCAAACCGCCGCTGGCCAAGGAATGGGTCAAGACCGACCTGCTCGACGCGGCCAAGAAGAACCTGGGCGTGAAGTAAATGGCCGCCGGCTCGAAGTCCTCGTGGCGGCAGGCCGCCGTCGGCATGGTGGTGCCGGCCCTGGTCATCGCGCTGTGGCAGGCGGTGGCGATGCTTGGATGGGTCAATCCGCAGGTGCTGCCGTCGCCGCTGGCGGTGGTGGAAAAGTGGATCGCCTACCTGCTGCCGCTGCAGCCCTACGACCCGGCCGCCGAGAGCTGGCTGTCGTGGGCCGTCTCCGGCGAACTGATCACCGATTCGATCGGCAGCCTGTATCGGGTGGTGGTGGGTTTCGTCATCGGCGCCGGGCTGGCGCTGCCGATCGGACTGGCCATGGGCGCCAACCCGCGCGTGTACGACTGGCTCAATCCCCTGGTGCAGCTGCTGCGGCCCATCCCGCCGATCGCCTACATCCCGCTGTCGATCCTGTGGTTCGGGCTCGGTAATCCGCCGGCCGTGTTCCTGATCGCGCTGGGCGCCTTCTTCCCGGTGCTGATGAACACCATCGCCGGCGTGCGCCAGGTCGACGGCATCTACCTGCGCGCGGCGCGCAACCTGGGCGCCACCGGCGGCACCATGTTCCTGCGCGTGATCCTGCCGGCCGCGGTGCCATATATATTGTCCGGCGTGCGGATCGGCATCGGCACCGCCTTCATCGTGGTGATCGTCTCCGAGATGATCGCCGTGAACAACGGCCTCGGTTTCCGCATCCTCGAGGCGCGCGAGTACTTCTGGTCCGACAAAATCATCGCCGGCATGATCAGCATCGGCTTGATCGGCCTGGCCATCGACGTCGGCATGAACAAGCTGAATAACCACCTGCTGCGCTGGCACCGCGGATTGGAGAACTAATGAGCGCTACCCATATCGTGGTATCGAATGTCAGCAAGGTGTTCCAGACCGCCGACCGCGAACTGGTGGCGCTCAAGGACATCAACCTGGAGATCCCGCAGGGGCAGTTCGTGTGCCTGCTGGGGCCTTCCGGCTGCGGCAAATCCACCTTGCTCAACGCGGTGGCGGGCTTCGCGCCGCCGACGTCGGGCACCATCACCGCCGACGGCAAGCTGGTGACCGGTCCGGGACCGGAGCGTGGCATGGTGTTCCAGGAGTACGCGCTGTTCCCGTGGATGACGGTGGCCGACAACGTCGCCTTCGGCCTGGAGATCAAGGGCATGGCCAAGGGCGAGATCAACGCCGTCGTCGACAAGCTGCTCGGCATGCTGTCCTTGCAGGACTTCCGCAGCCGCTTTCCCAAGGACCTGTCGGGCGGCATGCGCCAGCGCGTCGCCATCGCCCGCGTGCTGGCGCTGGACTCGCCGATCATGCTGATGGACGAGCCGTTCGGCGCCCTGGACGCGCTGACCCGCCGCAACCTGCAGGACGAGCTGCTGCGCATCTGGTCCGAACTGAAAAAGACCATCATCTTCGTCACCCACAGTATCGAAGAGGCGATCTACCTGGCCGACCGCATCGTCGTCATGACCTACCGGCCCGGCACCGTCAAGCGCGACCTGATCGTCGACCTGCCGCGCATGCGCGATCCGGCCGCCGCCGAATTCAACGCCCTGAAGCGCGAACTGGGGCAGCTGGTCATGGAGGAACAGCAGCGCCACCACAACGACGAATTGCGGATGGCAGCCGTCGACTGAGCGATGGTGTAAACTGCGGACCATGCAGACCTACTTGTTCATCGCAGCCATCGCGCTGTACATCCTGTGCGCCGCCCTGCCATCGCGCCGCGCCGGCCTGATTTCGGCCGTGACGGTGGCCGCCTGGACGCTGCACGGCGCCGGCCTGTGGCTGGAGGTGGCGGCCGCCGGCTCGCTGCGGATCGGTTTCGCGGCCATGCTGTCGTCGGCCTTGTGGGTATCGGTGGCGGCCTACTGGCTGGAAAACCGCAATTTCAGCCTGGACGGCATGCGCCGCCTGGTCATGCCCAGCGCCGCCGTCGCCGCCGCGCTGCAGGCCGTCTTCCCCGGCAACCTGATCCCGCTGGAGGGCAAAACCTCGCTGTTCGGCTGGCATATCGCCATCGCCACCATGGCCTACAGCACCCTGACCATCGCCGCCTTCCACGCCGTGCTGATGGCGTTGCAGGAGGCGCGGCTGCACGCCGCCACCGACCGCAAAAGCTTCCTGTCCGGCGCGCTGGACCAATTGCCGGCGCTGCTGACGATGGAGAAGCTGCTGTTCCGCATGATAGGCTTCGGCTTCGCGCTATTGAGTTTGACGGTGTTGTCGGGCATCGTGTTTTCGGAACAATTGTTCGGCCAGGCGCTCAAATGGGACCACAAGTCGGCGTTTACGCTACTGTCATGGATGTTGTTCGCCGCGCTGCTGGCCGGCCGGCGCTTCCGCGGCTGGCGCGGCAAGACGGCGCTGAGCTTCACCCTGGCCGGATTTGCGACGTTGTTGCTGGCGTATGTCGGCAGCCGTTTTGTGTTTGAAGTGGTTTTGCATAAAGGATGGGCATGAGCCGTATTTTGTTTTGGCTGGGACTGATTTTCCTGGTGATCTTCGCGATCCGCAGCAAAATCCGCAGCGCGCAAAAGCGCAACCAGCAGCAGTTCCGCCAACCGCCGCCGAACCAGGAGGTGCCGCCGGGCGCACCTGGCGCGGGTCAAACCGGCGGTCAGACCGGCGGTCAGACTATATATAAAGCGCGCACCGAAAAAGCGCTGGCCGACGCCGAGACGATGCTCGAATGCGCCAAGTGCGGCATTTTCTTCCCCGCCTCGGAGGCGGTCCACGCCAACGGCCGCGATTACTGCTGCGCGGCGCACGCCGCCGCGCCGGCCGCCTAAGGCCACCGGGTGGTCGCGCGCCTGCAAGCCCTGTCGGCTGAATCGCGCGCCACCTTCTGGCGGTCGCTGCAAACGCTCAACGCCACGCGCGTGGTCATCGCGCTGGTGCTGCTGGTCTACCTGAGTTTCGACAGCCGGGGCCTGCGCGCCGCCGGCGAATATCCCTACCTGCCGATTTGCCTGGCCTATCTGGGCCTGGCGATCGCCTTCGCGCTGACGGCCGTATATTGGCGCCGCCGCTTCCTGCTGCAACTGCTGTCGCAGATCGCCTGCGACCTGGCCATCATCTCGCTGCTGTACCTCGCCGGCGGCGGGGTGCGCAGCGGCCTGGCCATCCTGTATCTGTTCCCGCTGGCCGGTTCGGCCATCCTCTCGCCGCTGGTGCTGGCGCTGTTCTGCACCGCGCTGGTGGCGCTGTTCATGCTGGGCGAGAGCGTGTGGCAGCTGCTGGCGATGGAAAGCCAGCACGGCCTGCTGCAATCGGGCCTGTACGGCGCCGCCTTCTTCGCCGCCGTGCTGGTGGTCAACCGCATGGCCGGAAAATTGATCGGCCAGGAGGAGCTGGCGATCCAGCGCGGTGTCGAAATCAACGTGCAGCAGGCGGTCAACCGCCTGGTGATGGCCAACATCGGCGACGGCATCCTGGTGGTCGATCCGGACGGGCGGGTTTCGGCCGGCAATCCGGCGGCGCGGCAGATGCTCGGACTCGTGGGCCCGGACCTGAACTTCAAGCTGTCGGCGGCCGCGCCGCTGGCGCCGTTGGCGCAGGCGTACGCCGAATGGCGCGACGATCCCGCGCGCAGCACCGTGTTCGTCACCATCAAGCCATTCAGCGACGCCGCGCTGCAAGGGGTGACCGCCGCCTGGAGCGCGCGCCGCGACCTGTCGGCGCACCTCAAGGTGCGCTTCGCGGCGGTCGACACCTCTTCCTCCTCCGGCGTGGGCTTCGAGCGCAGCGTAATTTTTTTGCAGGACGTGACGGGCATCGAAAATCAGGCGCAGCAACTGAAGCTGGCGTCGATGGGGCGCCTGACGGCCAGCATCGCCCACGAGGTGCGCAATCCGCTGTCGGCCATCGGCCACGCCACCGCGCTGCTGGGGGAGGACCTGGACAGCACCGTGCATCTGCGGCTGCTCAAGATCGTCGGCGACAACGTGGCGCGCGTCAACCGCATGGTCGAGGACATCCTGCAGCTGTCGCGCAAGGTGCAGCCGAATAACGAGCCGCTGGCGCTGGACGGCTTCCTGGCCGAATTGCGGTCGGAATTCATCAACAACCACGGCCTGCCGTCGGACATCGTCGGCCTGTCGGTGGCGCCGCGGACGATGGTGCGCTTCGATCCGCTGCACCTGCGCGAGGTGGTGCTTAATCTTTTAAACAACGCCGTGCGCTATGCCAGCGGCGGGCCGCAATCGATCCGCGTCGACCTGCTCACGCATCCGCACCACGCCCAGCGCATGGAACTGCATGTGCAGGACGACGGTCCCGGCATCTCGCCGGAGGTGCGGGCCCACCTGTTCGAGCCGTTTTACACCACATCGAGCAAAGGCACGGGCCTGGGGCTGTATCTGGCGCGCGAATTGTGTTTGAATAACGAGGCCCGGCTCGATTACGAATACCGTTTCGATAGCCGCGACAGCGCCGATGGCGGCCGCCGCTCCAGCGGACGCTTTGTGATCACCTTCGCCCAACCGGCGCAAAAATAAGAAGAGGCAGTGCCATGAGCGAGCGTTCTCCCCGCGTGCTGGTGGTCGACGATGAAGCCGACCTGCGCGAATTGCTGGAACTGACCTTGGTGAAAATGGGACTGGACGTCGACAGCGCCGCCACCCTGGCGGAGGCGCGCGCGCTGCTGGCGGGCGCCGAGCGCGAATATCAGCTGGTGCTGACCGACATGCGCCTGCCCGACGGCCTGGGTCTGGAGCTGGTGCGCGAAGTGAGCGCCGCCCACAAGAACACGCCGATCGCGGTGGTGACGGCCTTCGGCAGCGCCGACAACGCGGTCGTCGCGCTCAAGGCCGGCGCCTTCGATTACATCTCCAAGCCGGTGGCGCTGGACCAATTGCGCCTGATGGTGCGCTCGGCCTTGCGCCTGAACGTGCCGCCGCCGGCCGGGCTGACGGCCAGCGAGGCGCCGATAGCCAGCCGCCTGAAGGGCGATTCGGCGGTGATCCAGTCGTTGCGCGCGCAGATCGCCAGGCTGGCGCGGTCGATGGCGCCGATCGCCATCCACGGCGAATCGGGCAGCGGCAAGGAGCTGGCGGCGCGCGAAATCCACGCGCAAAGCTCGCGCGCGAGCAAACCCTTCATCGCCGTCAACTGCGGCGCCATTCCGGAGGCGCTGATGGAGGCCGAGTTTTTCGGCTACCGCAAGGGCGCCTTCACCGGCGCCGCCGATGACCGGGACGGCTTTTTCCAGGCGGCCAACGGCGGCACCCTGATGCTCGACGAGGTGGCGGACCTGCCGCTGGCGATGCAGGTCAAGCTGCTGCGGGCGATCCAGGAGCGGCGCGTGCGCAAGATTGGCGCAACCGCCGAGGAGCCGGTCGATGTGCGTATTATTAGTGCGACCCATAAGGACCTGGCGCAGTGCGTGGAGCAGGGCAGTTTTCGCCAGGATCTGTTTTACCGCCTGAACGTGATCGAACTGGGTCTGCCGCCGCTGCGCGAGCGGCTCGACGATCTGGGCGTGCTGACCGGCGCGATACTCGAGCGGCTCGGCACATCCGAGCACAGGGCGGCGCTGGGGGAGGGCGTGCTCGATGCGCTGCGCGGCTATTCCTTCCCCGGCAATGTGCGCGAGCTGGAAAACATCCTGGAACGGGCGCTGGCCTTCGCCAACGACGGCGTGATCGAGGTGGCCGACTTGGCGCTCAAGGGCGCGCGGAGCGCCGAGTTGGCGGGACCGATGCCGTCGCCGACGCCGGCGCCGATGTGGATACCGCTGCCGAATATCCCGGCGCAGTCGGACGCCGTGGCGCCGCCGCCCATGCCGGCGCCGCCGCTGCCGGAGCCGCTGCCCGCCAGCCTGCCCGACTACCTGAACCAGATCGAACGCGACATTATCCTGCGCGCGCTGACGCAAACGCAGTTCAACCGCACGCAGGCCGCGCAGCTGCTGGGCATCAGCTTTCGCCAGTTGCGTTATCAAATGCAGAAGCTGAACATCCAGGAGCCGGAGGCGTGAAGGACAGCATTCGCATCGGCGCGGACGGCTGGTGGCCGGCGGCGATCCGCTACGACAGCCCGAACTTCGACTGCCGTCCCGACCCGGCCGACATCACGCTGCTGGTGATCCACAATATCAGCCTGCCGGGCGGCTGTTTCGGCGGTCCCCACGTCTCCGACCTGTTTACCGGCCGGGTGGACTATAATGCTGACCCTTCGTTCGCGGACCTGCGCGGGCTGAAGGTGTCGAGCCATTTTTTTGTCCGCCGCGACGGCCGGGTGATCCAGTACGTCTCGGCCAACGACCGCGCGTGGCACGCCGGCACGTCGTCGTTTCGCGGCCGCGAAAAATGTAACGACTACTCGGTCGGCATCGAGCTCGAAGGCAGCGACGACACGCCGTTCGAGCCGGCGCAGTACGCGGCGCTGGCGGCGCTGACCGAGGCGCTGGCGCAGCGCTATCCGCTGACCGACGTGCAGGGCCACGAGGACATCGCGCCGGGCCGCAAAACGGACCCCGGACCGTTGTTCGATTGGAACTTTTATGTTAAAAGTTGCCGGAAATTCTGTGAAGAAATCCGGATCTCGGAAGCCGGGTTAGTGGGCGCTAGCGCTGTATTGCGCTTTGTAAAAGGCGTTCTGTAAAGTCAACTGAAAAAATGGCGGAAACGTAAAAATTTCCCCTTGTATTAGCCCCATCGGAACACTACAATCAGTGGATCGGTTCTTCGCAATCACTAGATATAGTAGTTCACATGGCACTGGTTAATCAAATCACAGCAAGTCCCTGGACCAACTCACCACCCTTATTAAAGTAGTTTAACCAGCCAGGCAGGTGTGGCTGATCGCTTTTTTTTGGACTTTTTTTTACAAACATAGCCGCGCAGCTCTGACTGCACGCCGTTATCGGGGAGCTTAAATGCAATCTACACAAGACATCACCATCAATCCAGCGCTGGTACCAGCAGCCGCTGCGAGCACCGCCAGCAGCCCGTCCACGGCAGCGGGCGACCTCGGTGACTACCGCATCATCCGCCGTAACGGCGCGGTCGTCGCGTTTGAACCGTCGAAAATCGCGATCGCCGTCACCAAGGCCTTCCTGGCCGTGAACGGCGGCCAGGGCGCCGCCTCCGCGCGCGTTCGCGAGCTCGTAGAACAGCTGACCGCCAGCGTCGTGACGGCACTGGTGCGCCGCCAGCCATCGGGCGGCACCTTCCACATCGAAGACGTGCAAGACCAGGTCGAGCTGGCGCTGATGCGCTCCGGCGAGCACGATGTCGCCCGCGCCTATGTCCTGTACCGCGCCAAGCACATGGAAGAGCGCCGCGCGCTCAAGGAAGCGCAAGGCGCCACCGCCAAGATCGCCGCGCCGCAAATCCACGTGCTGGAAAACGGCGAGCGCAAGCCGCTGGAAATGGACCGCGTCACCGGCCTGATTAACGCCGCCTGCATCGGCCTGGAAAAGCACGTCGACGCCGACGCGATCGTCGCCGAGACGCTGAAAAACCTGTACGACGGCGTGCCGGTCGAAGAGCTGCACAAGTCCGCCATCCTGGCCGCCCGCGCGCTGATGGAAAAGGACCCGGCCTACTCGCAAGTGACGGCCCGCATCCTGCTGCACACGATCCGTAAGGAAGTCTTCGGCAAGGAAGTCGCGCAGGGCGCGGCCGCCGCCGAGTACATCACCTACTTCCCGCAATACATCGCCAAGGGTATCGAAAACGAGCTGCTGGACACCAAGCTGGCCGAATTCGACCTGGCCCGCTTGGCCAAGGCGCTGGTCGCCGACCGCGATCTGCAGTTCGGCTACATCGGCCTGCAAACCCTGTACGACCGCTACTTCCTGCACGTGCGCGACGTGCGCATCGAAATGCCGCAGGCGTTCTACATGCGCGTGGCGATGGGCCTGGCCCTGAACGAAAGCGACCGCGAAGCGCGCGCCATCGAGTTCTACAACCTGCTGTCGTCGTTCGACTTCATGTCGTCGACCCCGACCCTGTTCAACGCCGGCACCCTGCGTTCGCAGCTGTCGTCGTGCTACCTGACCACCGTCTCGGACGACCTGGAAGGCATCTACGACGCCATCAAGGAAAACGCGCTGCTGGCCAAGTTCGCCGGCGGCCTGGGTAACGACTGGACCCCGGTGCGCGCCTTGGGCGCCCACATCAAGGGCACCAACGGCAAGTCGCAAGGCGTGGTGCCGTTCCTGAAAGTGGTCAACGACACCGCCGTCGCGGTCAACCAGGGCGGCAAGCGCAAGGGCGCGGTCTGCGCCTACCTGGAAACCTGGCACATGGACATCGAAGAGTTCCTGGACCTGCGCAAGAACACCGGCGACGACCGCCGCCGCACCCACGACATGAACACCGCCAACTGGATTCCGGACATGTTCATGAAGCGCGTGATGGAAAAGGGCGACTGGACCCTCTTCTCGCCGTCGGATTGCCCGGACCTGCACGACCTGGTCGGCAAGGCCTTCGAAAAAGCCTACCTGGGCTACGAAGCCAAGGCCGCCGCCGGCGAAATCCGCGTGTTCAAGAAGATCGCCGCGCTGGACCTGTGGCGCAAGATGCTGTCGATGCTGTTCGAAACCGGCCACCCATGGATCACGTTCAAGGACCCATGCAACATCCGTTCGCCGCAGTCGCACGTGGGCATGGTTCACAGCTCGAACCTGTGCACCGAGATCACGCTGAACACCGGCCCTGACGAAATCGCCGTCTGCAACCTGGGTTCGGTCAACATGCCGGCCCATATGAAAGAGGGCAAGCTCGATCACGTCAAGCTGCAAAAGACCATCCGCACCGCGATGCGCATGCTCGACAACGTCATCGACATCAACTACTACGCCGTCGACAAGGCCCGCAACGCCAACATGCGCCACCGTCCGGTGGGCCTGGGCGTGATGGGCTTCCAGGACTGCCTGCACATGATGCGCGTGCCGTTCTCGTCGCCGGAGTGCGTGGCCTTCGCCGACACCTCGATGGAAGCGGTGTGCTACTACGCCTACCTGGCCTCGACCGAGCTGGCGGAAGAACGCGGCCATTACCAGTCGTACAAAGGTTCGCTGTGGGACCGCGGCATCCTGCCACAGGACTCCGTCAAGCTGCTGGCCGAAGAGCGCGGCGGCTACCTGGAGCAGGACCTGTCGTCGGCGATGGACTGGACCCCGGTGCGCGACCGCATCAAGAAGTTCGGCATGCGTAACTCGAACTGCGTGGCGATCGCCCCGACCGCGACGATTTCGAACATCATCGGCGTGTCGGCTTGCATCGAACCGACCTTCCAGAACCTGTACGTGAAGTCCAACCTGTCGGGCGAGTTCACCGAGATCAACTCCTACCTGGTGCGCGACCTGAAGGCGCGCGACCTTTGGGACGAGGTCATGATCGCCGACTTGAAGTACTTCGACGGCTCGCTGGCCAAGATCGACCGCATTCCGAACGACCTGCGTGACATTTATGCAACCGCGTTCGAAGTATCGCCGACCTGGCTGGTGGAAGCGGCATCGCGTCGCCAGAAGTGGATCGACCAGGCCCAATCGCTGAACATCTACATGGCCGGCGCCTCGGGCAAGAAGCTGGACGAGACCTACAAGCTGGCATGGCTGCGCGGCCTGAAGACCACCTACTACCTGCGCACCACCTCGGCCACCCATACCGAGAAGTCGACCTCGAAGACCGGCGCGCTGAACGCGGTGTCGGTGGACGGCGGCATGTCGGCCAGCGCGATCGCCTCGGCGGCTGCCGCTGCCCCTGTCGCTGCGGCGTCGGCTCCTGCCGTCAGCGCCGAAGCGGACGGCGAAGCCTGCTACCTGCGTCCGGGCGACGACGGGTTCGAGGAATGCGAAGCTTGCCAATAAGCTTGGGCTGACTAATATATATATAGAGAGATCCGTCCCGGCCTGTCCGGGCGGTTCTTTTTAGACCGAATAGACGAATTCAGAAGGAAACACACTATGTCGCTGTCCTGGGACGAAGAAGCCGCACCAGCGGTACCACAAGCAGCCGTTAATCAAGCTGCGGAAGCCGCACTGGCCTCCGGCGAAGCCAACGCCGAACAAGTCGCGCTGCGCGTCAACGCCGACGACAAGCGCATTATCAATGGCAAAACCGACGTCAATCAGCTGGTGCCGTTCAAGTACAAGTGGGCATGGGACAAATACCTGGCCGGCTGCGCCAACCACTGGATGCCGCAGGAAGTGAACATGCAGCGCGATATCGAGCTGTGGAAGAACCCGAACGGCCTGACCGACGACGAGCGTCGCCTGGTCAAGCGCAACCTCGGCTTCTTCGTCACCGCCGACTCGCTGGCCGCCAACAACATCGTGCTGGGCACCTACCGCCACATCACGGCGCCGGAATGCCGCCAGTACCTGCTGCGCCAGGCGTTCGAGGAAGCGATCCACACCCACGCCTACCAGTACATCGTCGAGTCGCTGGGCCTGGACGAGTCGGAGATCTTCAACGCCTATAACGAAGTGAAATCGATCCGCGACAAGGACGAGTTCCTGATCCCATTCATCGACACGCTGACCGATCCGGCCTTCACCACCGGCACCGTGGAAAACGACCAGAAGCTGCTCAAGTCCCTGATCGTCTTCGCTTGCTTGATGGAAGGCCTGTTCTTCTACGTCGGCTTCACCCAGATCCTGGCGCTGGGCCGCCAGAACAAGATGATGGGCGCGGCGGAGCAGTATCAGTACATCCTGCGCGACGAATCGATGCATTGCAATTTCGGTATCGATCTGATCAACACGATCAAGATGGAAAACCCGCTGCTGTGGACCCCGGCGTTCAAGGAAGAGATCAAGCAGCTGTTCCTGAAGGCCGTGGACCTGGAGTACGCGTACGCCGAAGACACCATGCCGCGCGGCGTGCTCGGTCTGAACGCGACCATGTTCAAGGGTTACCTGCGCTTCATCGCCAACCGTCGCGCCACGCAGATCGGTTTGGAGACCTTGTTCGACCAGGAAGAGAATCCATTCCCATGGATGAGCGAGATGATCGACTTGAAGAAAGAGCGTAACTTCTTCGAGACCCGCGTCATCGAGTACCAGACCGGCGGCGCGTTGAACTGGGATTGATGGCGGTTTGAGTTGCATGGCAAAAGCCCGGCTTCGCGCCGGGCTTTTTCTTTTATACGAACCGCTCGATGTACTCCGCCAGGCCCGCGTCACCATTCGCCAGCGCTCCGATATACCCGTCCGGCCGGATCAGGGCCACATCCCCCGGCGCGAAGCCGTACGCCGCGCGCAGATGCCCGCCATCGTCGCGCAGCTCGCCGTTCATTCCAACCGTCACTATTCTCAAACCCTTGCGCGGCGCGATCGCGCCGGCGCCGGCCGGCTCGTAGCGCAGCAAGGTCCACGCGCCGCCACCCAGCAGCGTAAATAAACGTAAAGGCTGTCCCGCCGCACCGCGACACGGCGCGTCCGGCGCGCGGTCGCCGGCGCGCACGACGGCGTCGTCCCCGCGCGCGCCGTGCGCCAGCGGCGACGTCCGATACCCCAGGTCGAGCTGGCGCGTCTCGCGTCCGCGCCGCAGATCGCCGCGTGTGCGCGCCGCCTCCAGCAGCTTGCTCGACAGCCCCAGCACGCCGGCCGCCACCTCCCGCCGTTCCGTCTCGTAGGTGTCGAGCAGCGCGTCCGGCGCGCCGCCCACCACCGCCGCCGCCAGCTTCCATCCCAGGTTCCACGCATCCTGCACGCTGGTGTTCAAACCCTGGCCGCCGGTCGGCGGGTGGATGTGCGCGGCGTCGCCGGCGATGAACACGCGGCCGACCCGGTAGCGGTCCGCCAGCCGGGAACTCATCTCGTACACCGAACGCCAATGCACCGCGTGCAGCGCGATGTCGGCGCGGCCGGTGCGGGCGGCGATGACGGCGGCCAGCGCCGCGTCCGAGGTGTCGATGTCGCCGTCGAGCGGCACCGGCATTTGCAGCTGGAACAGATCTGTGCCCATCAGCGGACACAGACCGAGTTGTCCGGCGCCTTCGCCCCATCGGTGCCAGGCGTCGCGACCCAGGCCGGTCAGCGACAGGTCGGCCACCATCGCCCGCATCTTCATCGACTCGCCGGGGAAATCGATCGCCAGCGCCTTGCGCACGAAGCTGCGGCCGCCGTCGGCGCCGACCAGGTAGCGCGCCCGCACCGTCGCCGTCGTGCCGTCGGCGTTCGCCAGCCGCGCGGTGACGCCGTCGCCATCCTGTTCGAAGCCGGTCAGCTCGTGGCCGAAGCGCGGCGCGTGTCCGAGTTCGGCGAGCCTGTCGCGTAGGACGCCCTCCGTCAGATACTGCGGCAGCATCAGCGGCAGGTTGTACGGTTCGGCGGGCGAGGGCGCCATGCCTTCGGTCGACGACTGCTCGTCGTAGCCGCCGTCGGCGCGGTATTTGCGCTGCGGCGGATAGAGCCCGCCGGCCGCCACCATGCGATCGGCCACGCCCAGCGCTTCGAAGATTTCCAGGGTGCGCGGCTGGATGCCTTTGCCGCGCGAGCCGCTGAACGGTCCTTCAATTTTGTCGACCAGCACAAAGTCGATGTGGCGGCGCGCGAGGTCAATCGCCAATGTGAGACCGGCGGCACCGGCGCCGCAAATCAAAATGTCGGTGTTGATAGTGTTCATGGGGTTGTCCTTGATATGTGTATTCCGCACATATTATTCCGGCCTCGGAAAGCTGTCAATAACTATGTGTATAATGCACATATGAACAAAGACCTCTTCGATACCCACAACGCGCTGCTCGACATCATCGGTTTCATGAGCAGGCCGGAACCCGACATCGCCCTGATGTCGGAGATGGACATGCCGCTCGAGCGCGCGCTGCTGCCGCTGCTGATACGCATCGAAAGGCGCGGTCCGATCGGCGTGGTGGAATTGGCCGACCTGGTCGGCCGCGACTACACCACGGTGAGCCGGCAGGTGGCGCGGCTCGACGAACTTGGACTGGTGGCGCGCCGCGCCGGCGCGCGCGACAAACGCGTGCGCGAGGCGGAGGTGACGAAGGCCGGCAGTGAGGTCGTCGCCGTCATCGACGAAACGCGCGAGAAGCAGGTCAGTGAATTGATGGCCGATTGGACCGCCGCCGAGCGGCGCGATCTGGCGCGGATGATGAAGCGTCTCGCCGCCGACATGAACGCCTGGGTGCTGCGCCACATGAGTCCCGACCCCGACGAGGATTCCGAATAGGCTGACGCGCGATCGCCGCGCGACGCGTCGAGCGCTCGGCGATCGCGCAACGACGACAGCGAGAGCACCTCGCCGAACACGCTTCGAACACTCGACGACACATATCCTTACACGCCGACGCGCGCACTGAACGCATGCGCGCCGCCGCGCATCGCAGTATTCCGCTTGCCATTCCCCGCACTCTGTCTCATAATCGCGACGAATTTAAAAACAGTGAGCAGCGACGGCGCGCATGCGATGCGCAAGCGCTCTCGAATTCGGAAGATGGTGGCGAGGGACGCGCGGAGATGCCGGCGACATCGCAGACACCCAGGCGGCAATTGGCTCGCTTTGAAGCGCGTTTTTTTGGCGCGGCGCGGCAAGCGCATTTTCGAACTCGATTGAGCGCGCACATCGCACCACGATGTCGCAAGCGAGCAAGCGCGAACTGCCACGCGTATGTGAAATGGCGAGCATAAGACGAAAAAAAGCGAGCGAATACTTCTCGTGCCGGTTGCGTACCGACAAGGTTTTCGTGTACTTTACGAGATTGAAAATGTGTGTTTATAAAGGTGCGGTTTTTTTGAAGTGCGCACACCGCAGAAATGATCGCGATCACGGGATACAGATTCACAAAGATATGCACAAGACCAAACCGTTTTTGTTCAACCGTCTTTCCTGATTCGGTTCAGGTTGGGCGGTTTTTTGTTTGAAAACAAAAACGGTAGATGGCTGCGACGTAGGTCCCTGGAGCTGAGCACACGCCCGACCACCCGCAAAACGTCGCAACAAGATTTGTATCTGCACGCCGCGCCGGCCACGGACGGCGGACAGATAGATGGCTGAAGTGCTGCACTCGTGAGGGGTTGCAGCAGTTCAGCTGGTGCCGAATTCATTAGCGCAAACGTATTCTGTTTGTGCCGATGAATAATTCGCCTGGCCCAATCCGGGGCCGGACGGGTTTAAATCTTGTATGTGAATTTTCCCATCCCCGATGAAGGAGAACTAAAAATGGCAACTGCCGCAAAGAAACCAGCAGCAAAAAAGCCGGCCGCTACTAAAGCCGCCGCCCCAGCGAAAAAGCCTGTCGCAGCGAAAGCAGCCGCCAAGCCAGCAGCGAAAGCTGCCGCCAAACCAGCCGCTAAACCAGCTGTCAAAGCCGCTGCCAAGCCAGCTGCAAAACCAGCCGTGAAAAAAGCAGCCGCCAAACCAGCAGCGAAGCCAGCAGCGAAAGCAGCAGCCAAGCCAGCAGCTAAGCCAGCAGTGAAAAAAGCAGCTGCCAAGCCAGTCGCTAAAAAAGCCGCAGCAAAGCCAGCAGCAAAGCCAGCCGCGAAAGCAGCAGCCAAGCCAGCAGTGAAAAAAGCGGCAGCAAAGCCAGCAGCTAAAAAAGCAGCAGCCAAGCCAGCAGCAAAGCCAGCCGCTAAAAAAGCAGCTGCCAAGCCAGCAGCGAAAGCAGCAGCCAAGCCAGCGGCAAAAAAAGTAGCGGCCAAACCGGCAGCGAAAAAAGCGGCCGCCAAGCCAGCCGCTAAACCTGCCGCGAAAGCAGCAGCTAAACCAGCAGCCAAAAAAGCTGTCGCCGCTAAACCAGCCGCCAAGGCAAAAACAGCAGCCAAGCCAGCTGCAAAGGCAGCGGCTAAGCCAGCAGCAAAAAAGCCGGTTAAGGCAGCCGCCAAGCCGGCAGCTGCCAAGAAGCCAGCCGTCAAGGCTGCCGCCAAGCCAGCTGCTAAACCAGCGGCTAAACCTGCAGCAGCCAAGCCAGCAGCAGCCAAGCCGGCCGCCGCTCCAGCACCGGCAGCTGCTCCAGTTGCCGCGGCAGCACCTGCTCCGGCAGCCAAGCCAGCTGTGAAAAAAGCCGCCTCTAAAGCGGCCGCACCGAAGAAGGAAGCTGTCGCCAAGCCAGCCGCGCCTGCTGCCGCGCCTGCGGCAAAGACCGTGTTGGCACCGGCGGCCGCATGGCCGTTCCCAACCAGCACGCGTCCTTCCTAAGCTAAATACTTAGGTGCCTGCTGAGGCAACCGGCCGCTGTGTGAGACAATCACACAGCGGCTTTTTTTTGGAGGGACCGTGCTTAGTATTGTTATGTTGATTGTCGACGCCATCGCCACCCTGTTGGGCGGGGCCTTGCTGTTGCGCTTCTGGATGCAGGCGATCCGCGTTCGTCCGCCGCAATCGGTGGCCCAATTCACGTTCCAGTTATCGGACTGGCTGGTGCGGCCGTTGCGGCGCATCGTGCCGGGCATGGGCGGCTACGACTGGGCCAGCCTGATCGGCGCCTTCCTGATCGTGCTGCTGGCGACATCGGTGCTGTTCTTTGCCGGCTGGCCGGCGCAGGCGGTGCTGCTGGCCGCGCTCGAGCGCTTCCTCAAATGGATACTGTACGGCTTCATGGCGCTGCTGGTGGTCGAAGCGATCTTCAGCTGGGTCAATCCGCACGCGCCACTGGCGCCGTTCGTGCGCGCGCTCAACGAGCCGCTGCTCAAACCGATCCGCCGCGTTGTGCCGCTGGTGGGCAATCTTGATTTGTCGCTGCTGGTGGCGCTGATCGCGCTGCAGATCGCCCAGATTCTGCTGGGCATGGCTTTCAACGGGCGTTGAGTTAAGCCGTTGGCGGCGCTTGGCGGATTACGGCGTGCCGCCTAATCCGCCCTACGTGTCTCCGTGGTCCGCAGCCGAGCCTGGCCTTGGATACATGTCGCCCGGGGACACGCACTTCGAATGACCTCGGAGGCACGTAGGGCGGATTAGCGTAGCGTAATCCGCCATCTCTGCGCCGCCTACATCATTCCTACTTTTAGAAGCGGTAGCCGAAGGCGGCTTCGAAGCGGTCGGCGATCTCGGCGGCGGTGAGCTTGTGGTTCTGGCCGCCCTTGCTGGCGATCTTGATCGCACCCATCAGGCTGGCCAGGCGGCCGGTCGTTTCCCATTTCCAGCCTTGCGTGATGCCGAACAGCAGGCCGGCGCGGTAGGCGTCGCCGCATCCGGTCGGGTCCAGCACGTCGGCGACCTTGACGGCCGGAATCTCGATCCGTTGCCCTTTGGTGTAGATCTCCGAGCCCTGCTCGCCGCGCGTGACGATCAGCGCTTCCAGGCGGCTGGCGATTTCCGGCAAGGTCAGGCCGGTGCGGTCCATCAGCAATTCGATTTCGTAGTCGTTGGCGGTGACGTAGGTGGCCTTGTCGATGAAGGCGATCAGTTCGGCGCCGTTGAACATCGGCAGCTGCTGGCCCGGGTCGAAGATGAACGGGATCTGCAGCTTGGTCAGGTCGGCGGCGTGCTTTTGCATGCCCAGGTGGCCGTCCGGCGAGATGATGGCCACCGCAGCCGCGCCCGCCTTGGCGACGTCGTTCTCGTGCGCGTACGACATGGCGCCCGGGTGGAAGGCGTTGATCTGGTTGTTGTCCTCGTCGGCGGTGACGAAGCATTGGGCGTTGTAGGCCTCCTGCTTGATCAGAATGTTGTCGGTCGAGATGTCGAGCTTGTGCAGGCGCTCGATGTAGGCGGCGTTGTCCTGGCCCATGACGCCGACGATGCGCGGCTCGCCGCCTAGCATCTTGAGGTTGTAGGCGATGTTGCCGGCGCAGCCGCCGTATTCCGTGCGCATCGTCGGCGCCAGGAACGAGACGTTCACTTTGTGCAGCTGGTCGGCCAGCAGGATGCTGTCGAAGCGGCCGGGAAATTGCAGGATGGTGTCGATCGCGAGCGAGCCGCAGATGATGGAGGTCTGAGTCATGTGATAGTTCTTTATGGATAGAAGACTGCGATGTGATAGCCGGATGCTTTCAGCTGTTTCAATTCAAAGTACAGTTTGACAGATTGCTCGCTGCGCGGGGCGAATCCTTTTTCCAGCGCGGCGTCGGCGCCGAGATAATCGCGCGGCGTGAACACGCGGCGCAAAATGGCCTTGTCGTTGGCGTCGTCGAGCACCAGTTCGATGTGCGGCCACTGTTGCGCGGTCGTGCTTTGGTTGCGCAGCAAGGTGGTGAACGAGAAGGTGGTTTCGCTCAGGGTTTGCAGTTCGCCTTGCTCGATGACGAGCTCGTCGATCTGTGTCGGCAGTTCGATCTTGCAACCCAAGGTGGCGCAGATGTCCTGCAAGGTCGGCTTGAGGCCGGGGTAGCTGGCGGCCAGCTGGTTGCGGAAGGTGGTCAAGCCTTGCGCCGCCAGCGCGCCTACCAGCAGCAGCGAGCCGACACCCATGGCGATGTTGATGGTTTTGCCGTAGCGCTCGCGGCGGCGGTCTCGCTTGAGGAAGCCGGGCTCATTCGGGTCGTCGACTTCCTCTTCGGCCGCTTCCGGTTCCGGCGGCTGGACGCTGTGGACTTCCGCCCGGGGTTCGAAGTGGTCTTGCGACGGCGCCGAGGCGGCGCGCAGCAGCGTGTGCAGCTGGGGCGCGGTGTCGCGCTCCCTGGCGGCGGCGAGCTGGACCAGCGCTTCCTCGTCGGCCTCGTCGAGGTCGTAGCGGGAGTCGGGGTCGAGGGTTGGCTCCTGGCGGTCGAAGGCGGGCATCGACGGCGCGGCCTTGGCCTCCTGTTCGGCGGCCTCGGCCGCGATGCTTTGCTCCATCAGCGCCAGTTCGGCCGCCAACGCCGCTTCCAGCTCCTCGTGCGTCATCGGCTTGATGTCGAGCGGGTCTTCCGGCGGCGGTTCGATGTCGGTTGGCTGCCCGTCTTCGGCGGCTTGGAATTCCGGTTCCGGGGCGGGCTCGGGTTCAGGCTCGACCGCAGGTTCGGGTTCAGGCTCGGGCTCGGGCTCGAGCCAATGTTCGGGTTCAGGCTGGAAATCTGGCGCGGGTTCCTGCGCCACAGCGGTCTCGGATTCCGGCTCGGGCTGCCATTCAGGCGCGGGCTGGCAGGAGCCCGACCCCAATTCCGGCTCGGCCGTGAAGGCTTGCTCCTGAACGGACTCGGCCACGGGTTGGTCGAACCGTCCGTCATCGGTCTGGTCCACCGCGCTGTCGAGCTGCAAGGTGTAGATCGGCTCATCGCTGGCGCGAATATCCTGCTCGGCCACAACCTCGTCGAAGGGCGCGAATGTCTGGGGAGGGGAGTAGGGTGCTTCGGACACAACCGGCGCGAACACCGGCTGCGGGATGGCGAGCGGCTCAAGCAGCGCCGCGTTGCCGTCGAAAACTTCATTGCAGGAGCCACAGCGCACTATGCCCCCACGTAATTTCAACTGGTCATGAGCGACCCGAAATGTCGTGCTGCAGTGGGGGCATTTAGTGGCGAGCGCCATCGCTGCCGTTAGCGGGGAGCGGGTACCGCATCACTGCCGAGCCGGCCATGCAGGGCGACCCAGCCGTCTTGTTCCGCCCAAACGCCGAGCTTGATGAACGGGGCGTAGGCGGCAGCCACTTCCTCGGCCTGGCGCGCCAGCACGCCCGACAGGATCAGCGCGCCACCGGGGGCGACGCGGCCCGACAGCATCGGCGCCATCAGTTTGAGCGGGCTCGACAGGATATTGGCGACCACGATGTCGAACTTCTGTTCGGCGTGCTTCGATTGCGCGAAGGTGTCCGGCAGGAAGTATTCGATCTCGCACTTGTTGCGTTCGGCGTTGTCGGCCGCCGATTCGATCGCTTGCGGATCGATGTCGACGCCCACCACTTCGCCGGCGCCGACCTTCTTGGCGACCATCGCCAGGATGCCGGAACCGCAACCGTAGTCGAGCACGGTTTTGCCGGGCGCCGGGTTCGCTTCCAGCCACTCCATGCACAGGCGGGTAGTCGGATGGCTGCCGGTGCCGAAGGCCAGGCCCGGGTCCAGCTCCAGGATCAGGCCGTCAGGGTCGGGCGCCTCGTGCCAGCTCGGCACGACCCAGATGTTTTTGCCGATGTGAATCGGCGCGAACTGCGATTGCGTCAAACGTACCCAGTCCTGCTCCTCGACCTTGCGCGTGGTGAACTTCGGCAGGGTCGCCAGCTTGATCTGTTCGGCGGCGGCGGCCACGATGGCGGTCTGGTCGTCATCCTCGTTGGTCAGGGCGACGACGCGGCTGTGATCCCATGCCGCTTCGGTCGGTTCCATGCCCGGTTCGCCGAACAGCGGGCGCTCCTGGTCGGTGCCTTCGTCGGCGTCTTCCACGGACACCGACAGCGCGCCGACTTCCATCAATGCGTCCGACAGGGCTTCGGCGTGGTCGCGCGCGATTTCGATGACGATTTCAGTCCAGCTCATTATTGCGCCTTCAAACTCAGTTTATGCAGGTCCGGCATGTCGGCCAGCTTCTGTTCCAGGTAATGGATGTTGGTGCCGCCTTCGATGAAGCGGGCGTCGATCATCAGTTCGCGGTGCAGCGGAATGTTGGTCGAAATACCTTCGACGACCATTTCCGACAGCGCGATCTGCATGCGGCGGATCGCCTGCTCGCGGGTGGCGCCGTACGAGATGACCTTGCCGATCATCGAATCGTAGTGCGGCGGCACGTAGTAGCCGGCGTAGGCGTGCGAATCGACGCGCACACCAGGACCGCCCGGCACGTGCCACGAGGTGATGCGGCCCGGCGACGGCGTGAACTTGAACGCGTCCTCGGCGTTGATGCGGCACTCGATGGCGTGGCCGGAGAGCATGACGTCGCGCTGGCGGAAGCGCAGCTTTTCGCCGGCGGCGATGCGGATCTGCTCTTGCACGATGTCGATGCCGGTGATCATTTCGGTCACCGGATGCTCGACCTGCACGCGGGTGTTCATCTCGATGAAGTAGAACTCGCCGTTTTCATACAGGAATTCGAAGGTGCCGGCGCCACGGTAGCCGATCTTGCGGCAGGCCTCGGCGCAGCGGTCGCCGATCTTTTCGATCAGCTTGCGCGGGATGCCCGGCGCCGGCGCTTCCTCGATGACCTTCTGGTGGCGGCGCTGCATCGAGCAGTCGCGTTCGCCCAGCCAGACGGCGTTTTTGTGTTCGTCGGCCAGGATCTGGATTTCCACGTGACGCGGATTTTCCAGATACTTCTCCATATACACTTCCGGATTGCCGAAGGCGGTGCCCGCTTCGGTCTTGGTCATCGCCACGGCGTTGATCAGCGCGGCCTCGGTGTGCACCACGCGCATGCCGCGCCCGCCGCCGCCGCCGGCCGCCTTGATGATGACCGGATAGCCGACCTTGCGGGCGATCTGCACGATCGCTTTCGGATCGTCCGGCAGCGCGCCGTCGGAACCTGGCACGCAAGGCACGCCGGCCTTGATCATGGTTTGCTTGGCCGAGACCTTGTCGCCCATCATGCGGATCGATTCGGAGCGCGGGCCGATGAAGACGAAGCCCGATTTTTCCACGCGCTCGGCGAAGTCGGCGTTCTCCGACAGGAAGCCGTAGCCCGGGTGGATCGCTTCGGCGTCGGTCACTTCGGCGGCGCTGATGATGGCCGGCATGTTCAGATAGCTCAGCGACGAGGGCGCCGGGCCGATACACACCGATTCATCCGCCAGCTTCACGTATTTGGCGTCTTTGTCCGCTTCCGAGTGGACCACAACCGTCTTGATGCCCATTTCGCGGCAGGCGCGCTGGATGCGGAGGGCGATTTCGCCACGGTTGGCAATGAGGATTTTTTCAAACATGATAGGTTCGCGTATGTCTGTGAGCGCCGAATATCCGGCAACGTCAGGTAGAGGAGGGAATGCGGAACAAAGCCGGCGCGCCCGTCACCGACGGGGAGGGCGCGAACCGGACTTAGCCTATCACAAACAGCGGTTGGCCGAATTCGACCGGTTGGCCGTTCTCGACCAGAATCTGGGTGATCGTGCCGGATTTGTCGGCATCGATTTCATTCAACAGTTTCATTGCTTCGATAATGCACAGGGTGTCGCCTTCCTTGACGACGGCGCCCACTTCGACATACGCGGCCGAACCCGGCGCCGACGAACGGTAGAAGGTGCCGACCATCGGCGATTTGACGATGTGGCCGGTTGGCTCGGCGGCGACGGCCGGGGCCGCTGCGGCGGCGGGCGCTGCGGCAGGCGCGGGGGCTGCGTGGTACTGCGGCTGCATGCCTTGCGGCTGCATCATCACCATCTGGTTTTGCGGCATGGCCGACGATTTGACGATGCGGACTTTGCTTTCGCCTTCGGTCACTTCGAGCTCGGCGATGTCCGACTCCGCGACCAAATCAATCAAGGTCTTCAGCTTGCGTAGATCCATGTAACCCCCGGAATATCTTGTTATGTAAAGTGTGAACGGCTGCGCCTCGTGGGCGAAACCGCGCTAAGTTGCTTGAGTTGCGCGCAGATCGCGTAGATTAACGCCTTTTAAGGGCGAAGTCGATGGCAAACCGATATCCTTCGATACCCAGTCCGCAGATCGTGCCTAGTGCTATCGCGCTCAGGAATGAGTGGTGGCGAAACGACTCGCGCTGGTAAATATTGGAAATGTGCACTTCCACAAACGGAATGGACACCCCTGCCAAGGCGTCGCGCAGGGCCACGCTGGTGTGGGTCAGGCCACCCGGGTTGATGATGATGGCGTCCACGCCTTCCGTCCTGGCTGCGTGGATGCGGTCGATCAGCGCGCCTTCATGGTTGCTCTGAAAGCAAGACAGCGTTGCGCCGGCCGCCTGGGCCTGGGCCTGGGCGGCTTGTTCTACGTCGGCCAAAGTGCTGGCGCCGTAGACCTCTGGCTCCCGGGTACCCAGTAAATTGAGGTTGGGACCGTTGAGCAGTAGGAGGTTTTTTTTTTTGCCATGGTTCTAGACCGTTTTCCGCGAAAGTTCCGCATTTTGCCGCCAACTGCGGGCATTGGCAAGAGAAAAAAACTTCTGAATTCAGTTAAAGAGTTGCAAGGTCTTTGCGCAACTCGTCGAACTTAAGGCGCCCCAGATAGGTCTTTTTGACTTGGCCGTCGGCGCCGATCAGCACCGTGTACGGCAGGCCGCCGCCAGTGTTGCCGAACTGCCGCGACAGGTCGGTGCCGCTCATGCCGGCCACCAGCACCGGGTAGGTGATTTTGTATTTGTCGCTAAAAGCGGCGATATTTGACGGGGAATCAATACCGATGCCGATAACTTGCAGCTTCTTACCTTCTTCTCCGGCGGCCAGCTCGGACAGCTCAGGCATCTCCTGTACGCACGGCGCGCACCACGGCGCCCAGAAATTGACCAGCATCGCCTTGCCTTTATATTGGGCCAGAGCGGTCGGCGCGCCCTTGGCGTCCGGCAGCGTTTGCGCGTACAGCGCGCCCACCGGACCGGTCACGCCGGCCGGCGCGGTGGTGGTGATCGGCGCGGCATTTTGTTTGTTGAAGCCGACCCAGGCGCCGGAAGCGGCGAACAGGAGGGCGACGCCGACGTAGGCGGCTAGATGTTTTTTATTCATGATCGGGGTTTTGGTTGGGATTTTCTTCGTGGCTACTACTAACTAGTAGCGCGCGCACGGCGGCGATATCGGCGCGCACCAGCTTGTCGCCACGGGCTTTGACCGCGCCGCGCAAATCGTCCAGCTCATATAAAGCGGCGTGGACGCCTTCCTTGTGCCACATGAAGCTGACCGTCTCGACCGGATCGTAGCGCGGGCCTTTGAAATGCGGCGTTTCGGAGATGTCGATTTGTAAATTACGGTTCAGCAGGAAGATTTCCACTTCCTTGGCGCTGTCGGCGAACAGTTGCAGGTGGATGTCGTCGTGTGGACCGGCGGTGCCGTTCAGGACGGCGCCGGTCAGGAACGGGTGGAACGCGGCCAGGCCTTCCATGATGTCCACCGCCAGCGTGCGCAGCCGGAACAGGCGGGCCGGCTGGCTGTCAGCGTGGAACAGCGACTGGTAGATGCGTACCTCCGCTTCGATCTGGGCGTTGTCGGGCAGCAGGTTCGGCGGCGGTTGCGTGTCGCCGAGGATTTGTTTGGCGGCCTTGCGCTTGGCGGCGTTGTAGTCGGCGCCGTCCTGGGCGATCAGGCGCGCGGCCGCAGCGGCGATCTCGGCGCGGAGCAGCAGGACTTCTTCGATAACATTCGGCGTCATGGACGAGATAATACTCTGAACCGGGAAATCGGCGTCGGCTCAGGTAAAATCGCGTATTCACTTGTGCGGATCGATCCTGTTACACACTATGCATATTCATATTCTCGGTATTTGCGGCACCTTCATGGGCGGCCTGGCGGTCCTGGCGAAAGAGGCGGGCCACCGCGTGACCGGCTGCGACGCCAACGTTTATCCGCCGATGAGCACCCAGCTGGAATCGCAGGGCATAGAACTGATACAGGGCTTCGGCACGGAGCAGACCGCGCTCAATCCCGACTTGTACGTGATCGGCAACGTGGTCTCGCGCGGCAATCCGCTGATCGAAGAAATCCTGAATCGCGGCTTGCCGTACGTTTCCGGCCCGCAGTGGATGGGCGAACATATATTAAGGGATCGCTGGGTGCTGGCCGTGGCCGGCACGCACGGCAAGACCACCACCTCGGCCATGCTGACGTGGATACTGGAAGACGCCGGCTACGCGCCCGGCTTCCTGATCGGCGGCGTGCCGCTGAACTTCGGCGTCTCGGCGCGCATACAAGGCGACAAGGACTCGATCTTCTTCGTCATCGAGGCCGACGAGTACGACACCGCCTTCTTCGACAAGCGCAGCAAGTTCGTCCACTACCACGCCAAGACCGCGATCCTGAACAACCTCGAATACGATCACGCCGACATCTTCCCCGACCTGGGCGCCATCGAGACGCAATTCCATCATCTCGTGCGCACGGTGCCCGGCATCGGCCGCGTCATCTACAACGGCGACGAGGCGTCGCTGCAGCGCGTGCTCAAGCGCGGCTGCTGGAGCGAGAAGGAAAGCTTCGGTAGTGGCGGGGGCGCCGAATGGGCGATGAACGAATACGATGACGGCAGTTTCGACGTCATTTTCGGCGGCGAAACCGTCGGCAAGGTCGAGTGGAACCTGACCGGCAAGCACAACCGCGCCAATGCGCTGGCCGCCATCGCCGCCGCCCGCCACGTCGGCGTGCCGGTGGCGCAGGCCGCCAGATCGCTGGCCACGTTCGAGAACGTCAAGCGCCGCATGGAAGTGCGCGGCACCGTCAACGACATCACCGTGTTCGACGACTTCGCCCACCACCCGACCGCGATCGCCACCACCGTTGGCGGACTGCGCCAAAAAGTTGGAAAGACCGCCCGCATTCTGGCCGTGCTCGAGCCGCGCTCGAACACGATGAAGCTGGGCGCGATGAAGGATGCGTTGCCGGGTAGCCTTGGCGACGCCGATCTGGTGTTCGGCTTTGGCAGCCAGCAGGCGCTGGGCTGGAGCCTGGGCGACGCGCTCGCGCCGCTGGGCAATATCGCCAGCGCCTACGAGGACATCGACGCGCTGGTCGCGGCCATCGTCAAGGCGGCCCGGCCGGGCGACCAGATCATCGTGATGAGCAACGGCGGCTTCGGCGGCGTGCACAACAAAATCCTGGAAGCGCTGGCGCGATGATTCTTTATCTGCACGGATTCCGCTCGTCGCCGAAGTCGATGAAGGGGCGCGTGATCAGCGAGCGCATGGCCGAACTGGGTCTGTCCGACCAGCTGGTCTGCCCGCAGCTGCCGGCGTCGCCAAAGCTGGCGATGGAATTGGCGCTCTCTTTAATAGAGGGCGTGCCGGCGCAGGAGTTGAGCATTATCGGCTCGTCGCTGGGCGGCTACTACGCCACCTGGCTGGCAGAGCGCATCGGCTGCCGCGCCGTCTTGCTGAATCCGGCCATTGTGCCGCTGCAGGATCTGGACAAGCATGTCGGCGTGACAACGCAATTCCACTCCGACGAGCCGTTCGAGTTCAAACGTGAATATATCGACGAGTTGCGCGCGCTGGCGGTCGATCCGATCACCCGCCCCGAACGCTACTTCCTGATCGCCGCCACCGGCGACGAAGTGCTGGACTATCGCGACATGGTCAAGCATTATGCGGGCGCGCGCCAGCAAGTGATCGACGGCAGCGACCATGGCATTTCCGAGTTTCCCGAGTATGTGGATGCGGTGCTGGGGTTCTGCGGCATCGAGGCCGGCCGTTGAGGGTGCCGTTTTTGCCGGCGTCGCCCACCCGTGGCGCTTCCCTGCGACAGACCCAATGGCAACCGCATGTGCTGGCCCTGAACGCGCCGCCGTCCCTGCGGCCGTGGCTGACGGCCGGCGGTTCGCTGACCGAGAGACTGAAGGACCACAGCCAGACTTTCCGCGTGCAGTGCCTGCACCAACGGGTCGCGCGCTGCCTGTCCGACGAGGCTGCCGCGATCGGCCTGCACCGGCCTGGCCGCGTGTGGGAGAGGGAAGTGCTGCTGCGGTGTGATAATACGCCGGTTGTGTTCGCGCACACGGTGGTGCCGATGTCGGCCACGGCCGCCGATTGGCCTTTATTTAGCGCGCTGGGCGAGCGCTCGCTGGGGACGACCTTGTTTGGCGACCCGCAAGTGCGGCGCGGCGTTTTGGAATTTGCAAGATTGCGGGAAGGGCATCCGTTGGCGCAGCGCGCGGCGGCGGCCCTGGACATCGAAAATGAAGCGTCCCCGCAAGAGCGCATACTATATGCACGGCGCTGTTTATATCGGCGCCGTCAGGGTACCCTGCTGGTCACTGAAGTGTTTCTGCCTTCCGTGCTGGACCTGAAACAACAGCACAGTCATAACGAATAAACAACGAACAGAAGCGAGCAATGAATCTATTTTTCGAAGAATCCGGCGATTTCAAGGTCGGGACCATGATGTCGCAAGCGGGCGAGGCCTATCAGGTGGAGATGGCCAGCGGCAAGCGCAGCAAGGTCAAGATCAAGGACGTGCTGCTGCAGTACGAGAAGCCGTCGCCGACGGATTTGATGGAACAGGCCAAGGCCGTTGCCGCCGAGATCGACCTGGACTTCCTGTGGGAAGTGGCGGGCGAGGAGGAGTTCGGCTTCGCCGAGCTGGGCGCCGAGTACTTCGGCCACGCGCCGCTGCCGGCCGAAGCGGCCGGACTGATCCTGAGCCTGCATTCCGCGCCGATCTATTTCTACAAGAAGGGCCGTGGCCGCTACAAGGCCGCGCCGGAGCAATCCTTGCGCGCGGCGCAGGCCGGTATCGAGAAAAAGAAACAGCAGGCGCTGATCCAGGCCCAGTACGTCGAAGAGCTGAAAGCCAACAAGTTGCCGGATTCGATGAAAAACATCGTCATGCAACTGCTGTTCAAGCCGGACAAGAATTCGATCGAATACAAGGCGATGGAAGCGGCTTGCAATGAGTTGCACACCAATCCGCAGCGTTTGATGCTCGCGGCCGGTGGCGTGGAGTCGCCGAAGGCGCTGCACATGGCTAAGTTCTTGTTCGAGAGCTTCCCGCGCGGCGCCGGTTTCCCGGACGTGGCGGTGCCGGTGGCGCCGACCAATCTTCCGCTGGCCGACGTCAAGGCGTTCTCGATCGACGACGTCACCACCACCGAGATCGACGACGCCTTCTCCGTCACCAAGCTGGCCGACGGCAACGTCAAGATCGGTATCCACATCGCCGCGCCGGGCCTGGGCATCAAGCCGGACGACGCGGTCGACAAGATGGCGCGCGCGCGCATGTCCACCGTGTATATGCCTGGCGATAAGATCACCATGCTGCCGGACTCCATCGTCGAAGCGTTCACCCTGGCCGAAGGCAAGACCTGCCCGGCGCTGTCGCTGTACGCGACCCTGAATCCGGCCGACTGGTCGGTGATCGCCACCGAAACCCGCGCCGAAATGGTGCCGATCGAAAGCAATCTGCGCCACAACGACCTGGACGATCTGGTCAACGAGGAAACCCTGGCCAGCGGCGAAGGCGACTACGCCCACAAGGAAGAGCTGGGCCTGATCTGGAAATGGGCGCAGGTGCTGGAGGCGGCGCGCATGGTCAAGCGCGAAGGCTTCGGCCTCAAGCCGGAACAAAACAACCGCGTCGATTTCAACTTCTACGTCGAAAACGATATCGTCACCGTCAGCCGCCGCAAGCGCGGGGCGCCGCTGGACAAGATCGTCGCCGAGCTGATGATCTTCGCCAACAGCACCTGGGGCAAGCTGATGCACGACCACGGCGTGCCGGGCATTTACCGCAGCCAGGGCCAGGGCGTCGGCGGCTGGGCCGCCAAGATGCAGGTGCGCATGGTGACGCACGCCGCGCCGCACCAGGGCCTGGGTGTCGACCAATACGCGTGGAGCACCTCGCCGTTGCGCCGCTACACCGATCTGGTCAACCAGTGGCAAATCCTTGCATGCGCCGAGCATGGCGTGACGGCGCCGCTGGTCGCGCCGTTCAAACCGAAGGATTCGGAACTGTTCGCCATCGTGTCGCAGTTCGACGCGGCCTACGCGGCCTATGGCGACCACCAGTCGAACATGGAACGCTACTGGTGCCTGCGTTGGCTGGGCCAGGAAAACGCCCGCCAGGTCGAAGCGGTCGTGCTCAAGGACGAGGTGTTGCGCCTGGTCGATATTCCGCTGATCATCCGCCTGCCGGGCATGCCGTCGGTGGCGCGTGGCGCCCAGGTCAAGATCGACATTCTGCGTTGGGACGAGGTCGACCTGTCGATCGAAGCGCGCATCCTGGAAATTCCGGCGACCGAGGCGGTCGCGGCCGACGCCGAGCTGGACTACGAGGAAGAGGAGTCAATTCCCGCCGGCGACGCCAACGATCCCGAAGCTGCCGAGGAAAACACGGCCGAAGCAAGCGCGGCAGCGGAAGAAGCGACAGCGGGCGAGCCGCCGGCCGCATGATGTTCAATCCGCGCGCCAAGATCAGCGTCTTGCCCCTGTACGGCGAAGAAAACCTGGTCATCGTCGACGACTTGCTGCTGGAACCGCGCAAAATGATCGAACTGGCCAGCCGCTCGCGCGCGGAATTTAGCGATGCCGACCACAACTACTTTCCCGGCCCGGAACTGAACCTGACGCCGGAGATGACCCAGGCCTTCGACCAGTTCGTGGTCCAGCATGTGCGCAAGCCGCTCGGCGCGCGCCGCACCACGATGCTGGCGACGCGGCTGGCATTGGCCACGCTGCAGCCGCCGCAGCTGCGCAATTTGCAGCGTGTCTGTCACTTCGACACCGTGCCCCAGCCCAACCGGGAAGGCACCGGCGCCATGGTGCTGTATCTGTTCGAGGACCCGCGCCTGGGCGGCACCGGCTTCTTCCGGCAAACCTGTTCGGCGTCCGAGTTCGAGCACATGGTGTTGCAATCGAGCGTGCTGGATCGCCAGGCGTTTACCGAGCTGACCGGCGCCGGCGACGGCTACGCGGTGGCCTCTGACCGCTACTTTGAAAAAGTCTACACCGCGCAGCCGGCTTTCAACCGGGCCATCTTCTACCACGGCACGGTGCTGCACAGCGCCGACATCCACAGCCCCGCGCTGCTGCGCGACGACGTGCATACGGGGCGGCTGACCGTCAACGCCTTCTTTAACTTGCGCCGCAACGCCGCCTGATGAGGGTGGTAAATCGGTTAAAATCAGCCACCGCCTTGGCGCACCGCCTTGAACCGACGAAACTGAAGCCCGCCGCGTGAAATCTTTCAAAGAAAACCGCTTCCTCTACATCGCCATCGGCATCTCGGTGGTTGCGCACGCCGCCATGCTCGCGGTGCGCTTTGTCGCTCCGACGCCGGCGCCGGTCAAACCCACCGATCCCGGCCTGGAAGTCATCCTCGTCAACGCCAAGCACAGCAAAGCACCGCTGAAGGCCGAGGCGCTGGCCCAGGCCAATCTGGACGGCGGCGGCAACGTCGACAAGGGCCGCTCCAAGTCGCCGCTGCCGGACATGCGCAAAACGGAGGACGGCGAAAGCATCAAAGCCTCCAAGCGCCGCATCGCCGAGCTCGAGGAACGCCAGCGCAACTTGCTGACCCGCGTGGCCAAGCCCGATCCGTTCAACGCGCCGCCGGTGACCGAAAAGACCGCGCCCGATCCGCTGCCAAGCGGAGCCGACCTGCTTGATTCGAGCAAGGCGATCGCCCGCCGCGCCGCCGAGATCAGCGAAACCATCGAAGACCAGAACAAGCGCCCGAAGAAGACCTTCATCACGCCGAGCACGCGCGGGGTTGGCTACGCGATGTACTACAAATCGCTGCAAAAGCGGATCGAAGATATCGGTACGCTGAACTTCCCCCAGAAAAACGGCCGCAAGCTGTACGGTCAGCTGGTGTTGTCGATCCCGGTTTTCCAGGACGGCACGATCTACGAGAAAGAAGGTGGCATCAAGATTGACCGCAGCTCCGGCAACGCCGCGCTGGACGATGCCGCCGTCAACATCGTGCGCCGCGCGGCGCCGTTCGGCAAGTTCCCGCCGAACATGCTGTCGGCCGACAAGGACGATCTGTGGGTGATCGTCACGACATTCAAATTTACCCGCGATGACAAACTACAAGCCGACATGAGCGGCGGAGGACGATGACGATGGATCGCTACTGCGTGTTCGGCAACCCGATTGCCCATAGCAAATCGCCCGAGATACATGCCGCCTACGCGGCCCAGACCGGCCAGGAACTGCACTACGAAAAACGGCTGGCGCCGCTGGACGGCTTTGCCGCCGCCGTGCACGCCTTCATCGCCGAAGGCGGCCTTGGGGCCAACGTCACCTTGCCGTTCAAGCTGGAGGCGGTCAAGGTCGCCAACGCGCTGACGATACGCGCGCAGGCCGCCGGCGCCGTCAACACCTTGCACTTCACCGAGGACGGCATCATCGGCGACAACACCGACGGCGCCGGCCTGGTGGCGGACATCGTCGGCAACGCCGGCGTGGCCATCACCGGCAAGCGCGTGCTGCTGCTGGGCGCCGGCGGGGCGGCGCGCGGCGCCGTGCTGCCGATCCTGGAGCATCGCCCGGCGCAGCTGGTCATCGCCAACCGCACCGTGGCCACGGCCGTGGTGCTGGCGGAACAGTTTGCGGCGTTGGGCGGCGAGGGCGTGGTGTCGGGCTGTGGTTTCGCCGACATCGAGGGCGGCTTCGACATCGTCATCAACGCCACCGCCGCCAGCCTGAGCGCCGAGGTGCCGCCGGTGTCGCCTTCGGTGTTCGCGCCCGGCGCGCTTGCTTTCGACATGATGTATGCAAAGTCCCCCACCGTATTTTTGCAGTTTGCCGACCAACACGGCGCACGGCTGCGCGACGGCCTGGGCATGCTGGTGGAGCAGGCGGCCGAGGCGTTCAGCGTCTGGCGCGGCGTGCATCCGGCCACCGGCGACGTGCTGCAACGCCTGCGCGACCAGCTATGAGCGCCGCCAAAGGTGGTAGCAAGTTCGCTTGGGTGAAGTGGATCTTCATCTTGCCGGTGCTGCTGTTCGCGGCGGTGCAGCTGTATTTCTTCTTGCAGATCTGGTGGTGGATCGACCATAACCCGTCGCGCACCAGTTTCATGCGTCAGCAGGAGTCGGCGTTGCGCGAGAAAAATCCCAAGGCCGAGATCAAGCAGGTCTGGGTGCCGTACAACCGCATCTCGAAGAATCTTAAGCGCGCCATCATCGCCTCGGAAGACGCCAACTTCTCCGAGCATCAAGGCGTGGATTGGGAGGCGCTGCAAAAAGCCTACGAGAAGAACACCAAGAAGAGCAAGGTGGTCTCGGGCGGCTCGACCATCACGCAGCAGCTGGCGAAGAATCTGTTCCTGTCCGGTTCGCGCAGTTATCTGCGCAAGGGCCAGGAGCTGATCATCACCTATATGCTGGAAACCTTGATGGAAAAAGAGCGCATCTTCGAGATCTACCTGAACGTGGTGGAGTTCGGCAGGGGGATCTTCGGCGCCGAGGCGGCGGCGCAGCATTATTACCGCGTGAGCGCGGCCAACCTGGGCGCGTCGCAGGCGGCCAAGCTGGCGGTGATGCTGCCCAATCCGCGCTTCTACGACACGCACCGCGACTCCGGCTATCTGGCGCGGCGTACCGGCGTCATCCTGCGCCGCATGGGGTCGGCCGAATTACCGTAGGGACCGATGCGGCGAACCGTACCGGTGAAATGACTGCGTATACACGTAGGGGGGATTAGCGCAGCGTAATCCGCCAAGCTCCGTCGGCGGCTCATGGCGGATTACGCTGCGCTAATCCGCCCTACGAAAACCGGGTTTAAGCGAGGAGATGACTATGCAGCGGCAAAGCGGTTTCGGGTTGATCCAGGTGGCCATCATCATGGCCTCGCTGGCGGCGGTGGCGATGGCGTTCCTGATGTCGGCGCGGCACGAGCGTAATTTCTTCACCGAGGGCTTGGCCCGGCTTACCGGCAAGCCGCCGGCGGCGCCGGGTTCGGCCAACGCGGGCGTTGCGCCGCCCGCGCCGGCCGGCGTGCTGCGCAAATGCGTCATCGACGGCAAAACCGTGCTGTCCGATGTCGACTGCAAGGATGGCAAGGTGGTCAAAGCCATCGATACGCGCGGCATCGAGGCGCCGAAACCGCCCAAGCCGGACCCGGCCGAGTCCGCCCCGCGGTCGGCAACCGATAAAATGATTGAAAAAGCGACCCAGTAGGGCGAAAAACCGCGTGGCAGGCTGGCCTCGGCAGGGGCTTTGCGGGTACACTTGCGCTGTTTCCAGAAGGCTCGCGTACCCATGATTAATGTTTTCGTTCTCCAGAATGGCCGGCTCAACCAGGTGCCCATCGACAGCCGCTCGGACCTGGAACAGGTTGAGCCGGTATGGGTCGACCTGACCGACCCGACGGACGACGAACGCGCATGGGTCAAAGCCATCTACGGCGTGACGTTGCCGGGCGAGGATGAAGTCAAGGATATCGAAGCGTCGGCCCGTTATTACGAAGCGGAAAACGGCGACTTGCACCTGCGCACCGACTTCCTGCTGGAAGAGGAGGATGGCCCGTCGCGCATCGTCACGGTCGCCTTCATCCTGGCGCGCAAGATGCTGTTCTCTGTCCACACCGACGACCTGCCGGTGTTCCGCCTGGTGCGCATGCGGGCCCGCTCGCGGCCCGGTTCGATCGCCGACTACATGGACGTGCTGCTGGACTTGTACGCCACCGACGCCGAATACTCGGCCGACGCGCTTGAGGGCATCTATCAGAATCTGGAAGAGGTCAGCGGTCGCGTGTTGCAGGAACAGTTCACCGACCAGGACGCGGCCGCCGCGCTGAACTCCATCGCCCACGAGGAAGACTTGAACGGCCGTATCCGCCGCAACATGATGGATACGCGACGCGCCGTCAGTTTTTTGATGCGCGGACGCTTGCTCAATTCCGAGCAGTTCGAAGAGGCGCGCCAGATTCTGCGCGACATCGAATCGCTGGACGGCCACACGTCCTTCCTGTTCGACAAGATCAACTTCCTGATGGACGCCACGGTCGGTTTCATCAACATTAACCAGAACAAGATCATCAAGATCTTCTCCGTGGCCAGCGTGGCCTTCCTGCCGCCGACCTTGATCGCCTCGATCTACGGCATGAACTTCAAGTGGCTGCCGGAGCTGGAATGGTCGTTCGGCTACCCGTTCGCCATCGCGCTGATGGTCACCAGCGCCATCGCGCCGTTCTGGTACTTCCGCCGGCGCGGCTGGCTGAAGTAAATCATCGAGGCGCGCGCCGTCATGTTGACGGCGCTACCGCTCACCTCGTGTCCGAATGTCAGCCTTGACCCCGACTTAGCCGCGCGCCAGGCGCAGGCTCGGACGGGCGCTTGCCTTGCCGGGCTTGGCGCGCGGCTGGGCCACGGCGACATGACCGCGATCGCCTTCGAGCTTGAACTGGCCGACCAGGCCGGCCAGGCCCGACGCCTGCGCCTGCAATTCCTGGGCGGCCGCCGACGCTTCCTCCACCAGCGCGGTGTTTTGCTGCGTCATGCCGTCCATCTCGCCGATGGCGCTGCTCACTTCGCCGATGCCCTGGCTTTGCTCGGCGCTGGCGATGCTGATCTCACCCATGATCTCGGTCACGCGCTTGACGCTGTCGACCACCGCGTGCATCGTCGTGCCGGCCTTGAGCACCAGTTCCGAACCGGTGCCGACCTTGGTGACGGAGTCGTCGATGAGCGCCTTGATTTCCTTGGCGGCGGCGGCCGAGCGCTGCGCCAGGTTGCGCACCTCTGTGGCGACCACGGCGAAGCCGCGGCCCTGTTCGCCGGCGCGGGCCGCTTCGACGGCGGCGTTCAGCGCCAGGATGTTGGTCTGGAAGGCGATGCCGTCGATGACGGAAATGATGTCGACGATCTTCTTCGACGATTCGTTGATCGAGGCCATGGTGTCGGTCACTTGCTGCATCACTTCGCCGCCTTCCTCCGACACCGACGAGGCGGTCTGGGCGAGGCTGTTGGCTTGCTGGGCGTTGCTGGCGTTCTGTTTCACGGTCGAGGTCAACTCCTCCATCGCGGTGGCGACTTTTTCCAGCGACGACGCTTGCGTGGCGGTGCGGGACGACAGGTCTTCATTGCCGGTGGCGATTTCGGACGAGGCGCTGGCGATCGCGTCCGTGCCCTGGCGCACCTGGCCGACGATGGACGCCAGGCTGTCACGCATGGTCTTGATGGCGAACAACAGGCTGTTGTCGTCGCCGGCCTTGACGTCGACGGCGATGGCCAGGTCGCCCTGGGCGATCTTGTTGGCGATGTCGGCCGCGTAGGCCGGCTCGCCGCCCAGTTGCTTGAGCAGCAAGCGCTTGATCAGGCTGGCGATCAGCACGCTCAGGATGAAGGCGGCGATCGTCAGCCCGATGGTCCAGCTGCGCGCGGTGGCGGCGCTGGCTTCGGACAGGTCGCTGGCTGCGGCCGCTTCTTTCTGTTCCTGGGTCATCAGCACCGCCATGTCGGCGACGATCTGGCGGCGCAGCGGGCTGCAATCGTTGACCAGGAAGGTGCCGAATTCCTCCATCTGCTTGGCTTCGCGCAGTTTGCGCGGCTGCTTCAGCGCGTCGGCCATCGTCAGCAGGCCGGCCTTGACCTTGTTGAACTGGGCGTCGCCGCCGAAGCTCGGCGTCATTTTTTCCACGGCGGCCAGATAAATCGCTTTTTGTTCGTCGACGATGGCCAGTTCCTTGGCCGCCTGCGCGTCGTCGTTGAAGATATAGGCGTTGCGCGCGGCCAGGCCGGTTTGCGCCAGCGCCTCGCGGGCGACGTACAGCGGCGCCAGGCGGTCGTCGTTGATATGGTCAAGTTTCTTAAAGGCGGCGCCGATCGACGACACGCCGAGGATGGAGACGGCGGCGAGGATCAGCATGAAGGCGGTCAGCATGCCAAATCCCAAGCTCAATTGGGTACCAATTTTGAGTTTCTTAAATGCGTTCATAATATTTTTCCCGGACACGTTGAGTGTTTCCCCAAATGCCTGCGGCAGGCCGGCCAGGGGAAACGGAACCGCAAAGCGGCGACAATGTTTTATTGGCTGTCGCAAGAGTTGGGCGAGGCCGGATGGATGCTTCTATCGATACATAACTGCTATTGCTAAACTTTTGAACGCGCCGGCGAAGGTGGAGGCGGCGCGTGGTGTTGCGATCCTTAGCGCGGAACGCGGCGCTGAATTTCTTCCGATGCCAACGCCGCCAGTTCGCGCAGGGAGCGCACTTCGCGGTCCCTGAGTTTGCGCGGTTCCCGGTCCAGGATGCACAAGGTGCCCAGTGGATGGTTGCCGCCGTCGAGCAGCGGAAACGCGGCGTAAAAACGAATATGTGGTTCGCCGATGACCAGCGGATTGTCCTGGAAGCGTGGATCGCGGGCCGCGTCCTCCACCACGAACAGGCCATCTTGCAGGATCGCGTGGCTGCAGAAAGCCCACTCGCGCGGCGTCTCGCCCGCTTCGATGCCGATGCGCGACTTGAACCATTGGCGGCGCGAGGTTAACAAACTGATCAATGCCATCGGCGAGTCCGTGACCTGGCTCGCCAGCCACGTCAGGCGGTCGAACACCGACTCCGGTGGTGTGTCGACCAGCCGCGCCGCGTCGAGCGCCAGCAGGCGCTGGGCTTCGTCGTGCGCGACCGGATACGGCGGTGTGGCCGCCGGCAGGAATTCAACGCCGCTGGCGGCCCGGGGCCTGGTCGCGCCCGCCACTGCGGCCTCGCTGCTGCGCTGTTCCATCAGGCAGCGGACCGCGCTCAGGCGAACACGGCGGTGGCCGCCGGGCGTTTTCCACGAGGGGATCGCGCCGTTTTCTATCCATAGCTGGGCCGTGCTGACGGCGACGCCGAGCAACTCGGCGGTTGCGCGCGTGGTCAGGACGGAGTCTTTGCTATGGGGCATCGGGTTGCTTTCTATCGGGTGGGGCGATCAACACATCTTGGACGTGATTGTACTTAATTCCTCCACGGAAATATCCAAATCTGACGAAAATGATGATTTAGTTGTTGATTGGCAACGAAATGATGGTTGTTTGTAATGATTGACGCTGGCGGATGGGAAGTATCCTCAAAATCGTCATTTATGAAGTATCCGTGTCCTGACGATCATGCAGCGGCTTTCATAACCGTAATAAAGGCGACACTTGTTTCCTTTAGAATGGCCGCCAGTCTTACTCTCCGGCCATAAGTCATGAACAAGAAACGCCAATTTTTCCCCCGCCAGGTGGTCGAGGCCGGCGGCAACCGCTGGGATTGGGCGCTGCTGCCCGTCGTGCTGGCCGTGTTCGTGCTGCTGGCCTACGGGGGGCAGCAGATGGCGCGGCCCTACGAGCTCGGCCAAGCGCTGCCGCTGTCGCTCGATCCGGTCAACCTGCCTTACTACCTGCTGCGCACCACCCTGCGCATGTTCATCGCGCTGGGCGCGTCGGTGGTCTTCGCCTGCGTGTTCGCCGCGCTGACCACCGAATACAAGCTGGCCGAAAAAGTGCTGGTGCCGTTGCTCGACATCCTGCAGTCGATCCCCATCCTCGGCTTCCTGTCGATCACGGTGACGGCCTTCATCGCGCTTTTCCCCGGCAACCTGCTGGGCGTGGAGTGCGCGGCGATCTTCGCCATCTTCACGTCGCAGGCGTGGAACATGGCCTTCTCCGCCTACCAGGGTTTCCGCAACGTGCCGGCCGAATTGTCGGAGGCGGCCAGCGTGTTCCAGCTCTCGGGCTGGCAGCGCTTCTGGCGCCTGGAACTGCCATTCGCCATGCCCGGCCTGTTGTGGAACATGATGATGTCGATGTCCGGCGGCTGGTTCTTCGTGGTGGCGTCGGAGGCGATCTCGGTCTCCAACCAGAACATCAAGCTGCCCGGCATCGGCTCGTACATCGCGCTGGCGATCGAGCGCAGCGACCTGGGGGCGATGGGCTGGGCGGTGTTCGCCATGCTGATCGCGGTGCTGATGTACGACCAGCTGTTCTTCCGGCCCTTGCTGGCGTGGGCCGACAAGTTCCGCTTCGAGGAAACCGGCGGCGACACGGCCCAGCAATCGTGGCTGCTCACATGGCTGCGCCGCACCGAGCGCACGCAGGCGCTGGTGGCGTGGTGCGGCGACCTGCTGTCGCGCTCCATCGCGCTGTTCCGCCTGGGGCACGACGGCACCTCGATCCGCGCGCGCCGCCACACGCAGGCGCGCGGCGCGCAGCGGGTGTGGGACGCGATCATCGCCGCCGTGGTGTTCTACGCCTTGTGGACGCTGGGCCATTTCATCAGTACGGAAGTCGGCTGGAGCGAGGTCGGACATGTGTTCGTGCTGGGGCTTTACACCTTGCTGCGCGTGGTGCTGCTGCTGGCGCTGGCGGCGGTGATCTGGGTGCCGGTCGGCGTCTGGATCGGCATGAATCCGCGCTGGGCCTCGCGCACGCAGGCGGTGGCGCAGTTCCTGGCCGCGTTCCCGGCCAACCTGGTGTTCCCGGTGGCGGTGATCCTGATCATGCGCTTCAATCTGAACCCGGACATCTGGCTGTCGCCGCTGATGATCCTCGGCACCCAGTGGTATCTGCTGTTTAACGTGATCGCCGGCGCCTCGACGATACCGACCGAGCTGCGTCACGCCGCGCAGAACTTCGGCTTGACCGGCTGGCTCAAATGGCGGCGCTATCTGCTGCCGGCCATCTTCCCCAGCTTCGTCACCGGCGCCATCACCGCGTCGGGCGGCTCGTGGAACGCCAGCATCGTGGCCGAATACGTCAGCTGGGGCAGCACCACCGTCAAGGCGCATGGACTGGGCAGCTATATCGCCGAGATGACCGCCACCGGCGACTTCCCGCGCATCGCGCTGGGCATCGGCGTGATGTGCATCTTCGTCATGGGCTTCAACCACTTCGTCTGGCGCCGCCTGTACACGCTGGCCGAGAGCCGGCTGCATTTCTAGTCGCATTTTTGTATTGGGACCATCATGAGCACACCTATCGTCGAATTGAAATCGGTCGGCAAACACTTCCGCGCCGCCGACGGCTCCGCGCGCGCGGTGCTGCAGGGCGTGGACTTCACGCTGCACGAGGGCGAGATCGTCGCGTTGCTTGGCCAGTCCGGGTCGGGTAAATCGACCATGCTGCGCATCATGGCGGGGCTGATCCCGGCCGACGACGGCCAGGTGCTGTATCGCGGCATGCCGCTGTACGGCACGGCGCGCGGCATCCGCATGGTGTTCCAGTCGTTCGCGCTGTTTCCGTGGCTGACGGTGCAGAAGAATATCGAGCTGGGTCTGGAGGCGCAGGGCATGCCGGCGGCGGAACGGGCGCAGCGCGCCGGGAAGGTGATCGATTTGATCGGCCTGTCGGGCTTCGAGGGTGCGCTGCCGCGCGAGCTGTCGGGCGGCATGCGCCAGCGCGTCGGCATCGCCCGCGCGCTGGTGATGGAGCCAGAGGTGCTGCTGATGGACGAGGCGTTTTCCGCGCTGGACGTGCTGACCGGCGAGCGCCTGCGGGAGGAGATCCTGGAGCTATGGCAGTCGGGTCGGATTCCGACCAAGGCGATCCTGGTCGTCTCGCACAACATCGAGGAGGCGGTGATGATGGCGGACCGGGTGCTGATTTTCGCCAGCGATCCGGGTCGGGTGCGCGCCGAGTTGCCGATATCGCTGCCGCAGCCGCGCAAGGCGGAGGGGCCCGAGGTGCGCCACCTGATCGACCAGGTGTACGAGTTGATGACGGCGGGGGCGGGGCGGCGCGGCTTGATCAGCGAGAAGGAGGTCAAGCTGCAGCTGGGCGACCGTCTGCCGCAGGCTAACATCGCGCACATGGAGGGGATACTGCAATTGCTGGCCGAGGAGCCGTTCTCGGGGCGGGCGGATTTGCCGCAGTTGGCCGAGGAGACGGAGCTGACCGACGCCGAGCTGCTGGAGGTGCTCAACGCGCTCATTTTGCTGGGGTTCGCTTATCTGACCAACGGCGATATTTTGTTGACGGAGCTGGGCGGGCGCTACGCGGCGGCGGCCAACGCCGAGCGGCAGGCGATGTTCGGGGCGCAGTTATTGGAGCATGTGCCGCTGGTGGCGTATATCTGCCATGGGCTCAAGCAGGACAAGTCGGGGGATTTGCCGGAGGAGTTGTTCCTCAAGCTGCTGCGGTTCACGCTCAGCGACGAGGAGGCCGAGCGCGCGCTGCGCGTGGCCATCGAGTGGGGGCGGTACGGGGATCTGTTCGAGTACAACTTCAATACGGGCGTCATAGAAACTTGACGGCACCGCAGCAACCCGCACCCCGTTGGCGCGGGGTCGTACCCTGATGGGTACGACCCCTTCGTCTTGGGGTTACGGCCGGGAATCACCCCGCGAGCTTTTTGAACACCCGGCCCGCCGCCGCGATGGTCTCGTCGATCACCGCGTCGCTATGCTGCGCCGAGACGAAACCCGCCTCGAACGCGGCCGGCGCGAAATACACGCCCTCGTCGAGCATCGCGTGGAAGAAGGCGTTGAAGCGGGCGCGGTCGCCGGCCATCATCTCGGCGTAATTGTTCGGTGGCGTCTCGCTGAAATACAAACCGAACATGCCACCCACGGAATCGGCGCAGAACACCACGCCGGCCGCCTTGGCCGCCTCGGTCAACCCCGCCGCCAGGCGCGACGCCGTGGCGCTCAGTTTCTCGTAGAACCCCGGCTCCTGGATGAGCTTCAACGTCGTCATGCCGGCCGCCACCGCCACCGGATTGCCCGACAACGTGCCCGCCTGGTAGACGGCGCCCAGCGGCGCCATATTGCCCATCAACTCCGCGCTGCCGCCGAAGGCCGCCACCGGCAAGCCGCCGCCGATCACCTTGCCCAGCGCCGTCAGATCTGGTTTGATGCCGTACAGTTCCTGCGCGCCGCCCAGCGCCACGCGGAAGCCGCACATCACCTCGTCGAAGATCAACACCGCGCCGTGCTTGGTGCACAGCGCCCGCATCGCCCGCAGGAAGGCCTCGCTGGCCTTGATCAGGTTCATATTGCCGGCCACCGGTTCGACGATGACGCAGGCGATGTCGTCGCCGAACGAGGCGAACGCCTCTTCCAGCTGTTCGACGTTGTTATAGTCCAGCACCAATGTGTGCTTGACGAAGTCCTCCGGCACGCCGGCCGACGTCGGATTGCCGAAGGTGAGCAGGCCGCTGCCCGCCTTGACCAGCAGCGAATCGGCGTGGCCGTGGTAGCAGCCCTCGAACTTGACGATCTTGTCGCGGCCCGTTGCGCCGCGCGCCAGGCGCAGCGCGCTCATGGTCGCCTCGGTGCCCGACGATACCAGGCGCACCTGCTCGATCGACGGCACCAGGCGGCAGATCTCCTCGGCCATTAGCACTTCGCCCTCGGTCGGCGCGCCGAACGACAGGCCGCGCGCGGCCGCTTCCTGCACCGCCTTGACCACCAGTGGATGCGCGTGGCCGACGATGGCCGGACCCCAGGAGCCGATGTAGTCGATATAGCGCTTGTCGTCGGCGTCCCAGAAGTACGGCCCTTCGGCGCGGGTGATGAAGCGCGGCGTGCCGCCGACCGAACGGAAGGCGCGCACCGGCGAGTTGACGCCGCCCGGCGTGGTTTTCTGGGCGCGTTCGAACAGGGTGTCGTTTTTGGAGATCGTGGTCATGTTGGCATCTTCAATATCAGGGGTGTGGACGGCGTGTGCCTGACTACTGCATGTCGGCGGCCGTGGTCAGCAAATGGAAAAAGCGGTTGGGCACGAACTTGCCCATGCCGTAGCGCTGCGCGTGCGCCAGCGCGCCGACGGTGTATTCCTGCGCCGCCGCCACCGCCTCGGGCACGTCGGCGCCACGCGCCATGAACGCGGTGATCGCCGCCGACAAGGTGCCGCCGGCGCCGAGGAAGGGCCCCGGCAGGTGCTGCCAGGCGTCGTGGCTGATCATGCCCTCGGCGCCGAACAGGGTATTGGCCAGGATGTTGGGCGATGTCGCGTCGCCTTGCGGCGTGCCGGCGGCGGTGCCGGTGACGAGCACGAACTCGCAGCCCAACGCCAGCAGGTGTTCGACGTCCGATTCGAGCGTGTCCTCGGCGCCTTCGCGCCAGGTCTCGGCCAGCCGGCCCAGTTCCACCAGCGACAGCATCAGCAAGGTCGCCTGCGGCACCAGCAGCTGGCGCACGGCGGTGAGCAGCTCCTCGGCGTCGTCGTCGGGCAGGTCGGGCAGGCGGCTGCTGAATGGATCGAGGATCAGCGGCGCGTCCGGATAGTCGGACAGGATCTCGGCGATCGCCGCCACCTGCTCGACATTGGTCAGCGCGCCGACCTTGAAGGCCGCCATGGTCATGTCCTCCAGGACCACGCGGGCCTGGTCGGAGACCCAGTCGGGATCGATTTCCTGCACGTCCTCGACACGCGCACTGTCGCCGATCAGCAACGCGGTGGTGACCGCCAGTCCGGTGCAGGAGAGGGCCGAAAAAGCCGCCAGGTCGGCCTGGACGCCCATCGCGCCGGCCGGATCGGCAGCGCCGAAGCTTAATATGAGAGGAGAAGTTTGGTTTTGCACGGCTGGTAGATTAAGATACCTAATTCAGCATTTTACTTGATTGAAGGGTGGCAGAACGTGAGTAGCAATGAAACAACGCAGGAGTTCCAGACCTGGATGTGCCTGATCTGTGGCTGGATCTACGACGAGCAGGCCGGACTCCCGGACGAAGGCATCGCCCCCGGCACCCGCTGGGCCGACGTGCCAATGAACTGGAGCTGCCCGGAATGCGGCGCCCGCAAGGACGATTTCGAGATGGTCTCCATCTGACACAAGCCGGCGCGTGTTGATTTTATCCGGCCAAGGGCGGCCGGCGCCAGCAAGGCGCGCCGGCCGCTCCGCCTATGCTATCGTGTAGCATCATCCCAGCGATTCGATTATGACGACCACGCCGCAAGCTAATGTGCCCGATTCGGCCCTGAAAATCATGGTGATCGACGATAGCAGCACGATACGTCGATCGGCCGAGATATTCCTGAGCCAGGCCGGCTACCAGGTGGTGCTGGCCGAAGACGGCTTCGACGCCCTGGCCAAGATCAACGACCACCACCCGGCGCTGGTGTTTTGCGACATCCTGATGCCGCGCCTGGACGGGTACCAGACCTGCGCCCTGATCAAGAAAAGCGCGAAATTCCATGCCACGCCGGTGCTGATGCTGTCCTCCAAGGACGGCCTGTTCGACCGCGCGCGCGGCGCGATGGTCGGCTCGGCCGCCTATCTGACCAAACCTTTTACCAAGGACAGCCTGCTGGCCGCCGTGCGCGAGCACACCGGCGGCGCGTCCGTCCCGTCACCAGAATAAGAAAACCACAGAGGGAATTATGGCCATACACCGCATTTTGATCGTCGACGACTCGCCCACCGAACGTTACTATCTGACCGATATCCTGGTGCGCAACGGCTTTTCGGTGTCCGTGGCCGAAAACGGCGAGGAGGCGCTGGCCAAGATCAAGGCCGACAAGCCGGAGCTGATCCTGATGGACGTGGTCATGCCCGGCGCGAACGGCTTCCAGGTCACCCGCTCGATCGCCCGCGACCCGGAGCTGCAGGATGTGCCGGTGATTATCTGTTCCAGCAAAAACCAGGAGACCGACCGCATTTGGGGCCTGCGCCAGGGCGCGCGCGATTACCTGGTCAAGCCGGTCGACGCGGCCGATCTGCTGGCCAAAATCGCCGCCCTGGGCTAGGCGATGAATAGCCGCACGCCAGATGGCGCCACCCCGCCGGCCGGCACGGAACGCCGCAGCCGCCTGCGCCAGTACCAGGTGCAGCTGCTCGAGCGCATGCAGGCCGCCAAGACCGGCGCCAATGTCGGCGGGCGCGAACTGGGTGTGCTGATCGGCGGCCGTCTGTGCCTGCTGGACCTGACCCAGATCGGCGAGATCGTGCCGCCGCAGCCGGTGACGCCGGTGCCGCTGACGCGGGACTGGTACCAGGGCCTGGCCAATATACGCGGCAACCTGACCGGCGTGATCGACCTGGCGCGCTACCAGGGGCAGGACACCGGCGCCGACGACATCGCCGTGTCGGAGCGCCGCTTCATCACCTTCGCGCCGGGGCTGGGCTTTAACTGCGCGTTGCTGGCCGGCCGCGTGCTGGGCCTGCGCAAGCTGGCCGACATGCGGGCCGTGACCGACGCGCAGGCGGCCGAACCGGCGCGCGCGTGGTGCGGCCAGCATTTCGACGACGCCGAAGGCCAGCGCTGGACCCGGATCGACCTGGCGCAGCTGGTGCGCGAGCCCGGTTTTCTGCAGGTTGGCTTGTGATGCACGTACACTGCGGGTGACGGGGACCAAACGGGCGGAGGGCAGGCCGCATCGCGGTCGCATAAAATTAATCCGGAGAGGGTGGAATGGCTTTCAAGATGGGTAGTTTCTCGAATGGCAACCGGAATGCCGACCAGGATGGGACCGCGAATTCGGAATTTGGGGAGGCCGGCGATTCGCAGTTCATGCATGCCGCCGCCGATACCGCCGATACCGCCGACACCAGCGCCGAGGGCGGCGCCCCGCTGCGCTTGCGCGACGCGCTGGGCCGCCTGGGCACGCGCGGGACTTCCTCCGAAACCGGCGCAGGCCTTAAACTGCCGCTGATCGGCCATCTGCCGGCGCAGCGCCAATTGAGCATTTTGTCGACCGCGCTGGCCGTCAGCCTTGGCGCGAGCGCGGTGTTCGTCGCGCTTAACACCATCCACAGTAACAACCGCTCGACGCAGACCCAGATCGCCAGCGACGCGCTGATGCACTCCCAGCGCATCGGCAAGGCGGCGCCGAACGCCGTGCAGGGCAGCGCCGAGGGCTTCCGCCAGCTCGAGGAAAGCCGCAAGGAACTCAATAACGACATCAAGCTGATGACGCGCGGCGGCACGTATCAGGGCCGCGACATCGGCGAGCCGCGCGCCGATCTGGCGCCCGTCGTGCTGGCCGCGAGCAAGCAATGGAGCGCGACCGACATCGCCGCCGACACCATCCTGACCCTCAAGGCGGACCTGAGCGGCGTCGACAAGACGCTGCAAAGACTGAACACGATGTCGCCCGACCTGCTGGCGCGCACGGAGGAAATCACCGCCATCAAGCTGCAGCGCGGCGGCACGGGGCGCGAGCTGGCCGCGCTGGGCGGGCTGTCCATGCTGACCCAGCGCATGAGCCGTGGCGCCAGCGAATTCCTGACCGCCGGCGGCATCAGTTCGGAGACGGCGTTCCAGCTGGGCCGCGACACGACGGTGTTCCGCAACACGGTCGACGGTTTCCTCAACGGCAGCGCGCCGCTGGGGATCGCCGCCGTGCGTGATCCGGACCTGCGCGAGAAATTCACCTCCCTCAAAGGCGACTTCGAGGAATATCAAAAGCTGGTGACGGCGATCCTCAACAAACTGGATAAATTCAGCGCCGCCAAAACCGCCGAGCAGCTGATCTTCAACGACAACGAAGCGCTGCGCCAACGCCTGTCGGTGCTGCAGCAGGCCTACCGCGAAGACCAGGATTCGCTCGGCCTGACGTTCTGGCTGATGGTGGCCGGCGGCTTGCTGACCCTGGTCATGGCGGCGGCCATCGGCCGCGTGCTGTTGATGGACTCCCACAACCGCACGCGCGGCGCCGACCGCCGCCGCCAGGAGGCGGAAGCGATGCGCCAGCAGTCGCAGCGCAAGGAGGAGGAAGCCAAGGCCATGAACGATCAAAACCAGGCGGCGATCCTGCGCCTGATGAACGAGCTGCAGGAAGTGGCCGACGGCGACCTGACGGTGCAGGCCACCGTGTCCGAGGACATCACCGGCGCGATCGCCGACTCGGTCAACTACACGGTCGAGGAGTTGCGCGGGCTGGTGGGGCGCGTGACGGTGACGGCGGAGCAGGTGACCAAGGCGTCCACGCACGCGCAAAACATCGCCAGCAACCTGTTGCAGGCGTCGCAACGGCAGTCGCGCGAGATCCAGGACGCCAGCGCCACCGTGGCCAAGATGGCCAACGAGATCACCGACGTGTCGCGCTCGGCCAGCGAATCGGCCGACGTCGCGCGCCAGTCGGTGGCGGCGGCGCAGCAGGGGTCGACGGCGGTGGAAAACGCCATCAAGGGCATGCACGAGATCCGCGACCAGATCCAGGACACCTCCAAGCGCATCAAGCGGCTGGGCGAGTCGTCGCAGGAGATCGGCGAGATCACCGAGCTCATTTCCGACATCACCGAACAGACCAACGTGCTGGCGCTGAACGCGGCGATCCAGGCCGCGTCGGCCGGCGAGGCGGGGCGCGGCTTCTCGGTCGTGGCGGAGGAAGTGCAGCGGCTGGCGGAGCGCTCGGCCGAAGCGGCCAAGCAGATCGGCGCGCTGGTGCGCACCATTCAGACCGATACCCACGACGCGGTGGCGGCGATGGAGAAATCGACGCAGGGCGTGGTCGAGGGCGCGCGCCTGTCCGACGCGGCCGGCGCGGCGCTGAACGACATTTCGCAGGTGTCGAACCGGCTGGCCGAACTGATTTCCGGGATCTCGCTCGCCACCGGCCAGCAGGCGACATCGGCCAACGGCGTGGCGCACAATATCCAGCACATCTTGACGGTGACCGAGCAGACGCAGGACGGCACGCAGCAAACCGCGCAATCGATCCATAAACTGTCGGTGCTGGCGCAGGAATTGAAAAACTCGGTGGCGCGATTCCGCATCGCGTCCTGAACGCACGCCGCGCACCTCATTGAAAGGCCTAGGCAAGCATGACCACAACTGATTTTTCGACACCACCACAACCGCAATTGGATACCGGCCCCCTGTCCTGGGTGATGGTCGAGATCCGGGAGTCGCTGGCGCGCTCCAGGACCGCGCTGGTCGAGGCGGGCGGCAGGGCGGCGGAAGATCAGGCGACGCAGCTGCAGCATGCGAAATCGCATTTGCACCAGGCCCATGGCGCGCTGCAGATGGTCGACATCGACGGCGTAAGCCAGATGACGGAGTTGGCCGAGGCGGCGCTGGACCGGTTCAAGGCCGGCACGGTCAAGTGCAGCACCGACAATGTGGAGGCGGTGTCGCAGCTGTATCAGGCGCTGGTCGAGTATCTGGAGGAGCTGCTGGAGGGCGCGCCGTCGCAGCCGGCCAGGCTTTTCCCTTACTACCGCGCGGTGCAGGAGATGATAGGCGCCGACCGGATACACCCGGCGGACCTGTTCTTCCCCGATTTGTCCGGCGCGCCGGGCGCCGATGACGCCGAAAGCGGCGAGGGCGCCGAGGCGGCGGCCGACGGGTTGGTCGACTATTCCGCGTATCGCCAGCGTTTCGAACGCGCGCTGCTGCCTTATATGAAAAGCACGGAACCGGCGCAGCAGCGGGAACACGCCGCCGCGCTGCTCGACGCCGTGAAGCTGGTGGCCGATGCGCAGCGCGACCACAAGGCCCGCACCTTCTGGCTGGCGATGCAGGGCTTCGCCGAGTTGGTGGCCGGCGGCGAACTGGCGGGCGGCCTGTATGTGAAGCAGCTGTTCGGGTTGATCAATCTGCAAATCCGCCGTCTGAGCCAGGGCACCGTGGCGCAGCCGGACACGATGTTGCGCGACGCGCTGTTCTTCATCGCGGCGGCCGGCGCGGACACCGAATCGCCGACGGCGAGGAAGATGCGCGCGGTGTTCGCGCTCGACGGCCTGGCGCCGGCCGATTACGAGACCCGCCGCTACGGCCAGATCGACAACGAGGCGCTGGAGCGCGCCAGGACCGGCATGGCGCAGGCCAAGGCCAGTTGGGACAGGCTTGCCGAGGCGGAGATCGATCCCGGTCTGGACGCGGCGTTCGACACCGCGCTGGCTGACGTCGCGGGCGAATGCGACAAGCTCAATATTCCGGCCCTCAGCGCGCTGATGCGCCAGTTGGCCGATGTGGCGCGCACCGCCGTCTCGGCCGGGCGCAGCGAGGAGCTGGCGCTGGAGATGGCGACCGCGCTGCTGTTCGCCGAGCATGGCCTTGAGCAGATCCGCCACCTGCCGGCCGATTTCGCGGCGAACGCCGATACGATAGGCGCCCGGCTGCTGGCGCTGGTGTCCGGCGATACGCCGCCGGAGCCGGCGCAGTGGCAGAGCGGCCTGGCGCGGCAGATGCGGCAGGACGACACCGCGATCGCGCTGGCGCTGGAAATGAAGACCGGCTTGCGCCAGGTGGAGAAGGTGCTCGACGAGTACTACATCGATCCGTCCAAGCGCCCGTCGCTGGCGGAACTCGATCCGGTGCTGCACCAGTTGCAGGGCGCGCTGGCGATGCTCGATCAGGAAGATGCGATGAAGGCGGCGCAGCACGTCAAGGCCGGGGTGCTGTCGCTGGCCGCCGGCGGCGGCGATTCCGCGCAGGAGCAGAAGGCGCTGGATGACATCGCGCAGAATGTTGGCGCGCTGGGATTTTTTGTCGACATGCTGGCGCAGAACGCGGCCGGCGCGCGCGAGCGTTTTGCCTTCGACGCGCAGCAGGGGACCTTCCGTTCGGTGCCGTTCAAGAAGATGGCGGAGTCGGAGTCGATACCGGTGCTGGATCAGGAGGTTGTGGCACCGGCGCCGGCATCGATGCCGGCCGAAGCGCCGCCGCCCGCCGCCAGCGACGCGGCGGTGGAGGCGGAGCTGCTCGAGATCTTCATCGCCGAGGCGCGCGAGGTGCTGGACTTTGTCGATGAAACGCTGGCCAAGCCACGTTCTGAATCCGGCGGCGAGCAGTCCCTGATCATGTTGCGCCGCTCCTTCCACACGCTCAAGGGCAGCGGGCGGATGGTGGGGCTGAACCAGTTCGCCGACGCCGCGCATGCGGTCGAGCGGGTGATGAATACCTGGCTGGCCGAGGAGCGGCCTTCGTCCGATGCGCTGTTCGCGCTGCTGGCGGCCGCCGCGCGCGAGCTGGGTGCCTGGGTGGCGGAGTTGGCGTCCGCCGGCGTATCGGCCCGCAACGCCGACGCGTTGGTGGCCGCCGCCGCGCGTGTTCAGGAGGGGGGCGAATTCTTCATCGAGGAAGCCGCTCCGGCGGCGGAGGAAGCGCCCGGGGCGCCGGAGGCCTTCGTAGCACCGGAGGTCGCCGAGCCGCTGGAGATCGCCGAGCCGGCGCCGCCAGCGGCGGCGCCTTCCACCACCGGCAACGTCATCGAGTTCCCCACCGTGACGGCGCCGCTGGCGCCGCGCGACGACAACGTCAAGCATATCGGCGGGTTGGACATCCCCCTGCCGCTGTACAACATCTATCTGCACGAGACGGACGAACTGGTTCGCCTGTTGAAGCAGGACTTCGGCGAGTGGCGCCATGAACCGCGCCGCCCGGTCAATCCCGAGGCCTTGCAGGCGTCCCACACGCTGGCCGGCACTTCGGGCACGGTCGGCTTCAAGGTCTTGCGCGAAGTGGCGCTGGCGCTGGAGGCGACGCTGCAATCGCTGCTGCCACCGGCTCCGCATCTGGACCAGGCGCAGCACGATCTGCTGGACTTCGCGATAGAGCGCATCCGCCAGATGCTACAGAGTTTTGCGCAGGGCGAGATGCCCGCCGCGCAGCCGGAGCTGATCGCCGCCTTGCAGCAGTTGAGCGAGGAACTGGCCGCCACGCCGCCCGGCGCCGGCCAGGATATCGAGGCGCGTCTGGATGACCTGGTGGCAGAGACGATGGAAAACATCGCGTCGCCGCCGCAGCCGCCGGAGGCGGAGGAGACGCAGCTGGACCGCTTGTTCAGGGATGCCTACGAAGTGCTTAGCGGGAGCGTGCCGGAATCGGATGCCCCCGTGGCCGCGCCGGAACCGAAAAAGGTCGAAGCGCGCGCCGACGACAGCATCGACGACTTGTTCAACGCGGCCTTCGACGACGCCTTCGCCGACCCGCCGCTGAACATGGCCGCGCCGTCGGAACCGGAACTGGAACCAGAATCGGAACTGGTACCGGAATTGGAACCGGAACCGGAACCGGAATTGGAACCGGAACCGGCTCCGGCGCTGGACGCCGAGATCATCGAACTGGCTCCGGCCGAACCGGAGATACTGGCCGCCGCGCCGGCGCTCTTCAACGACGAGCTGGACGCCGACCTGCTGCCGGTTTTCCTCGAAGAGGGCGCGGACCTGCTGCCGCAGGTAGGCGAAGCACTGCGCGCCTGGCAGCACAATCCCGCCGACACGTCGCACGCGCAAGGTCTGCTGCGCCTGCTGCACACGGTCAAGGGCAGCGCGCGCATGGCCGGCGCGATGCGGCTGGGCCAGCACGCGCATGAAATCGAAACCCATATCGAGAACATGGTGCACGCCGGTTTCGCCACGCCGCAAGCGTTTGACGAGCTGCTCGCGCACTACGACCACGCCTTGCTGCTGTTCGAACAATTGCAGCATCCGGATGCGCTCAAATCCATCCCGGCCGAAGCCGGTGTCGCCGGTCTCGCCGCCGACGTCGAAAGCATGGAGGCCGGCGCGCCGGCGATGGCTGGCGGCGATGCCGCGCCCGGCGCCGATATCGCGGCCGCCGACGACGCGGCCGGCATTGCGCACGTGGTACCGCCCGGCGGGGAGCCACCGGCCGGCGCCAAATCGCCGTTGGTGCGCGTGCGCGCCGACATCCTGGATCGCCTGGTCAACCAGGCCGGCGAGGTATCGATCTCGCGCTCCAAGCTGGAGAACGAAGTCGCCACCTTGCGCTCGTCGCTGCTGGACTTCTCCGAGAACCTCGGCCGGCTGCGCCGCCAGTTGCGCGAGGTGGAAATGCAGGCCGAATCGCAGATCGCCTCGCGCATGTCGGTGTCGAGCGACCGCGAATTCGATCCGCTCGAGTTCGACCGCTTCACCCGGCTGCAGGAGTTGACCCGCATGATGGCGGAAAGCGTCAACGACGTCGCCTCGTTCCACGAGAGCTTGACCCGTGGCGTCGATACCGCCAGCAACGACCTGGTGCTGCAGGCGCGCCTGACGCGCGATCTTCAGCGTGACCTGATGCGCGTGCGCATGGTGCCGTTCGCCAGCATCTCGGAGCGGCTGTTCCGCGTGGCCCGTCAAAGCGCCAAGGAAGTGGACAAGCGCGTCAATCTGGACATTCGCGGCAGCGCCGTGGAGATCGACCGCAGCGTGTTGGAACGCATGGCCGCGCCGTTCGAGCACCTGCTGCGCAACGCCATCGCCCACGGCGTGGAGTCGCGCGCCGCCCGGGCCGAGGCGGGCAAGAACGAAACCGGCGAACTGCTGGTGCAGGTGACGCAGCAGGGGAACGAGGTTGTCATCGAATTTAGCGACGACGGCGCCGGCCTCGATCTGGAACGCATCCGCGCGAAAGCGATCGGCAGCGGCCTGCTGCTGGAAGGGGACGAGGCCACCGAGGCGCAAATCGCCGACCTGATTTTCGAGCCGGGCTTCTCCACCGCCGAATCGCTGACCGAGCTGTCGGGGCGCGGCGTCGGCATGGACATCGTGCAGTCGGAGGCGCAATCGCTGGGCGGGCGCGTCGACATGTTTTCCGAACGAGGCAAGGGTACGCGCTTCACCATCCGCCTGCCGTTGACCCTGGCCGTCACGCAGGTCGTGCTGCTCGACGCTGGCGGCAAGACCTATGCCTTCCCGTCGATTTTGGTCGAACAGGTGCTGCAGATGAAGGACGCGGCGCTGGCCGAGGCGCATCAAAGCGGTTTCGTGCCGATCCAAGGGCACCAGGCGGCGCTGCATTATCTGCCAGCCTTGCTGGGCGAGGCGGATGCGCCCGTGCCGGTGCAGCGCTCGGCGCCGGTGATGATGCTCAAGAACGGCAACGAGCGGCTGGCAGTGCAGGTCGACGAGGTGCTGGGCAACCGCGAGGTGGTCATCAAGAATATCGGTCCGCAGTTGTCGCGCATGGCCGGTATCGCCGGGGCGACGGTGCTGGGGACGGGGGATATCGTGCTGATTCTGAATCCGGTGGCGCTGGTGCAGCATCTGGCGCATCAGCCGGAGGCCCGGCGGCAGTACGCACAGGCGGCCAATCCGGCGCAGGCGCGCTCCAATGCGCGTTCCATCATGGTGGTGGACGATTCGATGACGGTGCGGCGCGTGACCCAGCGCTTGCTCGAGCGCGAAGGCTACAATGTCTTGCTGGCCAAGGATGGCGTGGACGCGCTGGAGCAGTTGCAGGACATGACGCCGGATTTGATGCTGGTCGATATCGAAATGCCGCGCATGGACGGTTTCGACCTGACCCGCAATGTGCGCGGCGATGACCGGACCAAGGAAATTCCTATCATCATGATCACGTCGCGCAGCGCGGACAAGCACCGCAATTACGCCTTGCAGCTGGGCGTGAACGCGTATTTCGGCAAACCGTTCCAGGAACCGGTGCTGCTGGAGGCGATTACCGCGTTGTTGAAATAGGCGATGCTCAACGCGACAAATTTACGGGACCGTTGATTGACTTTGGATCCACGTAGGGCGGATTAGCGTAGCGTAATCGGCCATGCATGCTCCGCAGGCGGCGCAACCATGGCCGATTACGGCGTTCCGCCTAATCCGCCCTACGTGTCTCCACGATTTTTGAGGTCCCGTATCGCCGGCCCGTTATGCAGGTTGCGCGGTTTTTTTTACGACCTCGTAGCGCTCCAGCGTGCGTTTGCGCGCCTCGTCGTGCATGACCACCGGTGCCGGATAATCGAGCGGCAGCATGCGCGGGGTTTGCCACGGCGCGTGAATCTCTTTGTCGCCCAGGTCCTTCAACTGCGGCAGATAGCGCCGGATGAATTTACCGCCGCCGTCGAATTTCTCCGACTGGGTGATCGGGTTGAAAATCCGGAAATACGGCTGCGCGTCGCATCCCGACGACGACGCCCATTGCCAGCCGCCGTTATTCGACGCCAGGTCGAAGTCGTTCAACTGCAGCGCGAAATATGCCTCGCCGCGCCGCCAGTCGATGCCCAGGTCCTTGATCAGGAAGCACGCCGCCACCATGCGCAGGCGATTGTGCATATAGCCGGTCTGGTTCAGTTGCGCCATCGCCGCGTCGACCAGTGGATAGCCGGTGCGGCCTTCGCACCAGGCGGCGAACAATTTGTCCGCCTCCGGCCCCGTCTCCCACTGGATGGCGTCGTAGGCCGGCTTGTAGGCGCCGCCCACCACGTGCGGATTGTGGAACAAGATCATCGCGTAGAACTCGCGCCAGATCAGCTCGGCCAGCCAGACCGGCGCGCCTTCGCCGCCGGCGCCGCGCGCCATCAGGTCCACCACCGTGCGCACCAGATGGCGCACCGATAGCGTGCCGAAACGGAAATGCAGCGACAGGTAGGACGGCCCTTTGACCGCCGGATAGTCGCGCGCCGTCTTGTAGTCGGCGATGCGCGGCAGGAAATCGTCGAACAGCGCCGCCGCGCCGGACATGCCGGTCGGAATATTGAGCTCGGCCAGGTTGCTCGGCTCGAAGCCCAGCTCGGCCAGGGTCGGCAGGGCGGGGGCCGGCGATGGAGGCGGCGCCAGCCGCGCCGCATGCGGCTCGATGTGGTAAGGCGCCAGCACCGACGGATCGGCCGTCATCTTTTTCAGCCACGCATTCTTGTAGGGCGTAAATACCGAGAACACGCCGCCGGTCTGCGACAGCACCTCGCTCTTTTCAAAGATCACCTGGTCCTTGTAGCTAAAGAACTGGCGGCCGGCCTCCTGCAACGCCTCGGCCACGGCGGCGTCGCGGGCGATCGCTTGCGGTTCATAATCGTGGTTGCAGAACACGGCGTCGACGCCCAGCTCGGCCGCCAGCGCCGGGATGTCGGCGGCCGGATCGGCATGGCGCACGATCAGGTGGCCGCCCAGCTGCCGCAGCTCGTCGGCCACCTCCGCCAGGCTGGCGTGGATGAAGTCGACGCGGCGGTCGCGGCGCGGCAGGGCGTCCAGGATGGTTGTATCGTAGACAAAAACGCAATACACGGTGGCGCTGTCCTGCAGCGCCTGATTCAGGGCGACATGGTCGAACACGCGCAAATCACGGCGCAGCCATACCAGGGACGATTTCAGTTTCATTCGGTCTGTGTCAATCTCGTGGGGGAACGCAATCATGGCCGCACCCTCAATTCAGTGTAAACTATCGGTGAGAGAGACAGCTGCTAGCGGCGCGATGTTACAGCATTTGTCCAGGACAGAGTGCAAGACATAGCCAAGACCCGGCGGCCGCACGGTAAGATCACGCATTCAGCACAGAGAGAGCAACGCGTATGAAGAAGAGCAAAATCGGCAAAACTCTACCTGTATCCGGCCTCAGGAAAGGCGAACCCCAGGACGAGCCACAGGATGAGATGGACGAATTGGGCCCCATCGGCGCCAACGCCGCCCCATCCCTGAACCTGGCGAATCATTTCCTCATTGCAATGCCTTCCATGCAAGATCCGGTCTTCGGCGGCACCGTCGTCTACGTCTGCGAGCACAACGAAAACGGCGTATTGGGCGTGGTGATCAACAAACCCACCGATATGACCATGCAAGTGTTGTTCGAACGCATAGACCTGAAGCTGGAAGAGGGCCCCGGCCTGGAGTCCCACGTGGACGAGCCCATCATGTTCGGCGGCCCGGTGCAGGACGACCGCGGCTTCGTGCTGCACACGCCGGGCAACCGCTACTCGTCGTCGCTGACGGTGACCAAGGATATCGCCTTCACGACGTCGATCGACGTGCTCGAGGCCGTCGCCGCCGGCGAGGGCCCGCCGCAGATGCTGGTGTCGATCGGCTACTCGGGCTGGAGCCCGGGCCAGCTGGAGGAGGAGATCGGCCGCAACGGCTGGCTCACGGTCGGCGCCGATCCCGAGATCCTGTTCAACCTGCCCATCGAGGAACGCTACACGGCCGCCATGCGCCTGCTGGGCATCGATCCGCTGATGCTCACGTCCGAGGCCGGCCATGCATGAGTTCGGTCAACCGTGAGCGTCGACACCATCTTCGCTTTCGATTTCGGCGTCAAACGTATCGGCGTGGCCATGGGTAACACCATGATTCGCCAGGCCCAGCCAGTCAAAGTCATCTCCGCCATCGACAACGCCACGCGCTTTGCCGATATCCAGGCCTTGCTCGACGAATGGAAACCCGCCCGCCTCGTGGTCGGCCTGCCCATGCATCCCGATGGCGCCGAACACGAGATGACGGCGCGCGCGCGCAAGTTCGCCAACCAGCTCCATGGCCGCTTCAACCTGCCGGTCGAGCTGGTCGACGAGCGCTATTCGTCGGCGGTCATTTCCGCCAAGCGCGGCGAGGTCATCGACGACCGCGCCGCCGCCATCATCCTGCAACAATATTTCGACGCCACCTAGCGAACAACCATGTCCACACTGAACCCCAATCAACTCGATGCCGAGGCGCTGTACGCGGCCCTGCTGGCCGACGTCAAGGCCGGCCTCGAAGGCGTGTCCGACGTCGCCATCGTCGGCATCCACTCCGGCGGCGCCTGGATCGCCGAGCGCCTCGCGGCCGACCTCGGCCTGTCGGCCCGCTGCGGCGTGCTCGACGTTTCCTTCTACCGCGACGACTACGCCAAGAAGGGCTTGCCGGCCGAGGTCAAGCCGACCAACATCACCTTCGACGTGGCCGCCGCCAACATCCTGCTGGTCGACGACGTGCTCTACACCGGCCGCACCACGCGCGCCGCGATCAACGAGCTGTTCGACTATGGCCGCCCGGCGCGCATCATGCTTGCCGCGCTGGTCGACCGCGGCGAGCGCCAGTTGCCGGTGGCCGCCGATTTCGTCGCCGCGCATGTGGCCGTGCCGCAAGGGCAGGCGCTGGTGCTCAAGCGCGCCGACGATGGAAAATTCACGCTCACCATAGACCACGCTTAATTTAACGCGACCCACCACACCATGCTCAATCCGCAACTGAATAAAAACGGCGAACTCCAGCACCTGCTGTCGATCGAGGGACTGCCCAAATCCATCCTCAATCACATCCTGGACACCGCCTCGTCGTTCGTCGGCATCTCGGACCGCGACGTCAAGAAAGTGCCGCTGATGCGCGGCAAGTCGGTGTTCAACCTGTTCTTCGAGAACTCGACCCGCACCCGCACCACCTTCGAGATCGCCTCCAAGCGCCTGTCGGCCGACGTCATCAACCTGAACATCCAGGCCTCGTCGGCCAGCAAGGGCGAATCGCTGCTCGACACCATCGACAACCTGTCGGCCATGCACGCCGATATGTTCGTCGTGCGCCACGCGCAGTCGGGCGCGCCCTACCTGATCGCCAAGCACCTGCACGACACCAAGCAGTCGCACGTGCACGTGGTCAACGCCGGCGACGGCCGCCACGCGCACCCGACCCAGGGTCTGCTGGACATGTACACGATCCGCCACTACAAGAAGGACTTCACCAACCTGACGGTGGCCATCGTCGGCGACATCCTGCACAGCCGCGTGGCCCGTTCGGACATCCACGCGCTGACCACCCTGGGCGTGCCGGAAGTGCGCGCGATCGGCCCGCACACGCTGCTGCCGGGCGGCCTGGAGCAGATGGGCGTGCGCACCTTCACCAACATGGAAGAGGGCTTGAAGGGCGTCGACGTGATCATCATGCTGCGCCTGCAAAACGAGCGCATGAGCGGCGCGCTGCTGCCGTCGGCGCAGGAATACTTCAAGAGCTACGGCCTGACGCCGGAGCGCCTGGCGCTGGCCAAGCCGGACGCGATCGTCATGCACCCGGGGCCGATGAACCGTGGCGTGGAAATCGATTCGGCGGTGGCGGACGGTCCGCAGGCGGTAATTCTGCCGCAGGTGACGTTCGGCATCGCGGTACGGATGGCGGTGATGAGCATTGTGGCGGGAACGCAAGGATGAAAGCAGGAATGAACTCGAATAAAAAACTCCATATCAAGAACGGCCACCTGGTCGACCCGGCCAACGGCATCGACGCCAAGCAAGACCTGTACATCGCCGACGGCAAGGTGCTGGCGATCGGCGACGCGCCAGCAGGCTTTGCGGCGGACCAGACCATCGACGCCGCCGGCATGATCGTCTCGCCGGGCTTCGTCGATTTGTCGGCGCGCCTGCGCGAGCCGGGCTACGAATACAAGGCCACGCTGGAATCGGAAATGCAGGCGGCGATGCAGGGCGGCGTGACCAGCTTGATCTGCCCACCGGACACCGACCCCGTGCTCGACGAGCCGGGCCTGGTGGAGATGCTCAAATACCGCGCCAAAACGCTGAACCAGGCCCACGTGCACCCGCTGGGCGCGCTGACCGTCGGCCTCAAAGGCAAGGCGCTGACCGAGATGGCCGAGCTGACCGAAGCCGGCTGCATCGGCTTCGCGCAGGCCGAAGAGCCGATCGAAGACACCAACGTGCTGCTGCGCGCGATGCAGTACGCAAAAACCTTCAACTACACCGTCTGGCTGCGCCCGCAGGACGCGCACATCGGCCGGGGCGGCATTGCCGCCAGCGGTCCGCTGGCTTCGCGCCTGGGCCTGTCCGGCGTGCCGGTGATGTCGGAAACGATCGCGCTGCACACCATCTTCGAGCTGATGCGTTCGAGCGGCGCCCGCGTGCACCTGTGCCGCCTGTCGTCGGCCGCCGGCATCGAGCTGGTGCGCCAGGCCAAGAAGGAAGGCTTGCCGGTCACCTGCGACGTCGGCGCCCACCACGTCCACATGACCGACGCCGACATCGGCTTCTTCGACTCCAATGCGCGCCTGACGCCGCCGCTGCGCAGCCAGCGCGACCGCGACGCCATCCGCCTCGGCCTGCTCGATGGCACCATCGACGCGCTGTGCTCGGACCATACGCCGGTCGACGACGATGAAAAACTGCTGCCGTTCGGCGAAGCCTCACCCGGCGCCACCGGACTGGAGCTGCTGCTGTCGCTGACCCTGAAATGGGCCGACGACTACGCCGCCGGCCAGCACAACGGCGCCGACAAGGCCGCCATGCGTCCGCTGGTGCGGGCGATCTCGCGCATCACGGCCGACGCCGCCCGCGTGGCCGGCTTGGCCGCCGGCACCCTGTCGGTCGGCGCGGTCGCGGATGTTTGCGTCTTCGATCCGCAGGCGACGTGGACCGTCGAGGCGTCGGCGCTGGCCAGCCAGGGCAAGCACACGCCTTTCGTCGGCTACAACCTGACCGGGCAGGTGCAAACCACCATCGTGGCTGGCCACGTTGCCTATCAACGCGGCTGATTTTCTGAATGAAAATTTCCATGATCTTCCGCCTGGTGCGGGTGATGTTGCACGTGCTGCTCGGGATGGGAATCTGCGCCACGGTGTTTCCGTGGATTAGCCAGGACAAGCGTAACGGCCACATCCGCCGCTGGTCGACCCGCTTGCTGAAGATGTGCAACGTCAAGGTCGAGCAGCAGGCGGCCACGCCCATGTTGGAGCGGGCGGTGGTGGTGGCCAACCACGTGTCGTGGCTGGACATTTTCGTCGTCCACAGCCTGCACCCGAGCCACTTCGTCGCCAAGGCCGAGATCCGCTCGTGGCCGCTGGCCGGCTGGCTGGCGGAGAAGGCCGGCACCGTGTTCATTTCGCGCGGCAACCGGCGCGACCTGCGGCATATCTTCAAGGGGCTGGTGACAACGTTGGAGCGCGGCGAGCGCGTGGCGTTCTTCCCCGAAGGCACCACTTCGTCGCAGGGCAACTTGCTGCCGTTCCACGCCAATTTGTTCGAGGCGGCGATCGACGCCAAGGTGCCGGTGCAACCGGTGGCCTTGTCGTATGTCGATCCGAAGGGCGCGCGGCATCCGTCGGTCGATTTCATCGGCGACATGACCTTCGCCGAGAGCATCATCGCCATCCTCGACGGCCCGCCGGTGATGGCGAAGCTGATGGTGCTGCCGCCGATCGACACGATAGGCGCGCACCGGCGCGAGCTGGCCGAGGTGACGCACCAGGCCGTCGCCGCCGCCTTGGGTGTAAAAGCCGAGAGCCACCCCCAGGCGTGATGCACACGCGGGGTCGGACCCCGTTGGGTCCGACCCCTTTCCGTGCGTTGCGGGTCCGCGGTTACGCCGCCTTTTTCTTGCTGCTCGGCTCCTGGAACTCCGGGCATTGCACCTGCAGCACGCTGCGGTCCTCCAGGCACACGGCCGACAACTGCCCGCCCCACACGCAGCCACTGTCGAGGCCGATCAGGTTGGGCTTCAACGTCAGCCCCAACGCCGACCAGTGCCCGAACACCACGGTGTCGCGCGCCGTGCGCCGGCCCGGCACTTCGAACCACGGCATCAGGCCTGACGCCGGGTCGGCCGTGCCGCTTTCCTTCATCTTGAAATCCATCACGCCGTCGGCGGTGCAGAAGCGCAGCCGCGTCATGGCGTTGATGATGCAGCGCAGCCGGTCGGCGCCGCGCAAGTCGTCCGACCATTGATCGGGCAGGTTGCCGTACATCTCCGCCAGGAATTCGGCGAAGCTTTCGTCCGGCCCGCGCAGCATTTCCTGCACCTCGCCGGCCAGCGCGATGGCCTCGTCGGCGCTCCACTGCGGCAGCAGGCCCGCGTGCACCAGCACATGACCTTGCACCTGGATCGCCAGCGGACGGCGCCGCACCCAATCGATCAGCTCGTCACGGTCGGGCGCGTGCAGGATGTCGGCCAGGGTGTCGGATTTGTGCTCCGGACGGATGCCGTAGGCCACGGCCAGCAGGTGCAGGTCGTGGTTGCCCAGCACGCTGTCGATGAGGCCGCCGCTAGCCATGCACAGTTTGCGCACGTGGCGCAGCGTGGCCAGCGAGTCCGGGCCGCGGTTGATCAGGTCGCCGGCGAACAGGATGGCGGGTTCGGCCACGCCGACCTCGGCCGCGTGCGCGCGTATGCGGTCGAGCATGGACAAGGCCTGCTCGTGGCAGCCTTGCAAATCCCCGATTACATAGGTTTTCATATGGAAGCTCTCTGGTTCGTTGCTTTGGAATCTGAATTACCCTGAAATCAGAGTGCGAGTGTTGATTTTTGCCCGTGGGCAGCGCAGTTTCACATAAAATCACTCTTACGACTGTTTTGACTCTTGCTGCGGGATACTAAATGATTTTTGTTACGGGCGGTGCCGGTTTTATCGGTTCAAACTTTGTCCTCGACTGGCTGGCCCAGTCCGACGAGCCTGTTGTCAATTATGACAAGCTGACCTACGCCGGCAATCTGAACAACCTGGCGTCGCTGAAAAACGATCCGCGCCACATCTTCGTGCGCGGCGACATCTGCGACCAGGCCCAGGTGCTGGCGCTGTTCGAGCTGCACAAGCCGCGCGCCGTGGTCCACTTCGCGGCCGAAAGTCACGTCGACCGCTCCATCCTCGGCCCCGGCGAATTCATCAACACCAACATCAACGGCACCTTCAGCCTGCTCGAAGCCACGCGCGCCTACTGGTCGGCGCTGCCGGACTCCGAAAAAGCCGCGTTCCGCTTCCTGCACGTGTCGACCGACGAGGTCTACGGCACGCTCGGCCCGGACGACGCGCCGTTCAGCGAAACCACCGCGTTCGCGCCGAACAGCCCGTACTCGGCGTCGAAGGCCGCGTCCGACCACCTGGTGCGTTCCTATCATCATACCTACGGCCTGCCGACGGTGACGACCAACTGCTCGAACAATTACGGCCCGTATCACTTCCCGGAAAAGCTGATCCCCTTGATCATCGCCAACGCGCAGGCCGGCAAGCCGCTGCCGATCTACGGCGACGGCCAGCAGGTGCGCGACTGGTTGTATGTGAGCGACCATTGCGCCGCCATCCGCCGCGTGCTGGAGGCGGGCCGCCTGGGCGAGACCTACAACGTCGGCGGCTGGAACGAGATGGCCAACCTGGACGTGGTGCACACCTTGTGCGACATGCTCGACCGGCTGCAACCGAAGGCGGACGGCGCCAGTTACCGCGCCCAGATTACTTATGTCAAGGACCGTCCCGGCCACGACCGCCGCTATGCCATCGACGCCCGCAAGCTCGAGCGCGAACTGGGCTGGAAACCGGCCGAGACCTTCCAGACCGGCATCGCCAAGACCGTGCGCTGGTATCTGGACAACCAGGCCTGGGTCGGCGATGTGCAATCGGGCAGCTACGCCAAATGGGTGGAAACCAACTACTTTAATCGCGAAGGCCAAGCATAATGGGCACGACGGGCACAATCCACGGCAACGGCCGCAAGGGCATCATCCTGGCCGGCGGTTCCGGCACACGGTTGTATCCGGTGACGATGAGCGTGTCGAAGCAATTGCTGCCGATCTACGACAAGCCGATGATCTATCATCCGCTGACGGTGCTGATGCTCGCCGGTATGACCGAGATCCTGCTGATCTCGACGCCGCAGGACACGCCGCGCTTCCAGGACCTGCTGGGCGACGGCAGCCAGTGGGGCATCCAGATCAGCTACGCGGTGCAGCCGTCGCCGGACGGCCTGGCGCAAGCGTTCATCATCGGCAAGGAATTTGTCGGCGACTCGCCGTCCGCGCTGATCCTGGGCGATAACATTTATTACGGCAACGATCTCGACGCGCTGCTCAACCACGCCAGCGAACAGGTCGACGGCGCCACCGTGTTCGCCTACCACGTGCAGGACCCGGAGCGCTACGGCGTGGTCGAATTCGACGGCGACCGCCAGGCCGTGTCGATCGAGGAAAAACCCAAGCAGCCCAAGTCCAATTACGCCGTCACCGGCCTGTATTTCTACGATAACCAGGTGTGCGACATCGCCGCCGCCATCAAGCCGTCGGCGCGCGGCGAGCTCGAGATCACCGACGTCAACCGTGTCTACCTCGAGAAGCAACAGTTGAATGTCGAAGTGATGGGGCGCGGCATGGCCTGGCTCGACACCGGCACCCACGAGTCGCTGCTGGAGGCGGGCCAGTTCATCGCCACCATCGAGAAACGCCAGGGCTTGAAGGTGGCGTGTCCGGAAGAGATCGCCTATCGCAAGGGCTATATCGACGCGGCCCAGTTGCGCAAGCTGGCCGAGCCGCTCAAGAAGAATAATTACGGCCAGTATCTGCTGCAGATTCTGGAAGATAAGGTTGTGCCACGATGAAGGTCATTACTACGCCGTTGGAAGGCTTGCTGGTGCTCGAGCCGCGCGTGTTCGGCGACGAGCGCGGCTTTTTCTACGAGAGCTACAACGCGCGCCAGTTCGCCGAGGCCACTGGAGTGGCCGCCAGCTTCGTGCAAGACAACCACTCGCGCTCGCGCCGGGGCGTGCTGCGCGGGCTGCATTACCAGATCCAGCAGCCGCAGGGCAAGCTGGTGCGTGTGACGGCGGGGGCGGTGTACGACGTCGCCGTCGACATCCGCAAGGGATCGGCGACATTCGGTCAGTGGTATGGCGTCGAGCTCAGCGCTGAAAACATGCGCCAGATGTGGATACCGGCCGGCTTCGCGCACGGCTTCGTGGTCACCAGCGAGCACGCCGAGTTCCTCTATAAAACCACCGATTACTGGGCGCCCGAGCACGAGCGCGCCATCCTGTGGAACGACCCGGCCATCGGCATCGGTTGGCCGCTGGATGTGACGCCGACCTTGTCGCCCAAGGACCAGGCCGCCGTGCCGCTGGCCGCCGCCGAGGTGTTCGCGTGAAGATTTTGCTGACGGGCAGCACCGGCCAGGTGGGGTACGAACTGGCGCGCAGCCTGCAGGGCGTGGGCGAGGTGGTGGCGGTGGACCGGCAAGTCATGGATCTGTCCGATCTCGACCAGGTGCGCGACGTGATCCGCCAGGTCAGGCCGGGGCTGATCGTCAATCCGGCCGCCTACACGGCGGTCGACAAGGCCGAGAGCGAGCCGGCGCTGGCCCACCGGATCAATGCCGAGGCGCCTGGTGTGATGGCGCGCGAGGCCAAGCTGCTGGGCGCGGCCATGGTGCACTATTCGACCGACTATGTGTTCGACGGCACGCAGCCGACGGCGCGGGTGGAGGGCGATTCGACCGGCCCGCTCAACGTCTACGGCGCCAGCAAGCTGGCCGGGGAGCTGGCAATTGCCGAGGCCGGCATTCCGCACCTGATCTTCCGCACCAGCTGGGTGTATGGCATGCGCGGCAAGAATTTTCTGTTGACCATGCTGCGTCTGGCCAGGGAGCGCGACGAGTTGCGCGTGGTGGCCGACCAGCACGGCGCGCCGACCTGGAGCCGCACCATCGCCGACACCTCGGCGCTGGTGCTGTCGCAGGCCCGCGCGGGCGGCGCCGACTGGTGGACGCGCAACAGCGGCGTCTACCATTTGAGCGCGCAGGGCCGTACCACCTGGTTCGAGTTCACGCAGGCGATCGTCGAGGCGGACGGGCTGGAATGCCGCGTGCTGCCGATCGCCAGCGCCGAGTATCCGACGCCGGCACAGCGGCCGCAATACTCGGTGATGTCGTCGGAGCTGCTGATGACGCGCTTTTGCCATTTGCCGGATTGGAAAGAGGCGCTGCGCCTTTGCATGGATTGAGCGCCGGCCGGGATTCAACAGTCCAGCTTGTGTAGCAATGGCGGACCTGACCCCGGAGTTGCCGTCATTTGTATCGATTGGTAAGCAATTGCGCCCGACCAATTTTCTGCTGTTATGATGCCGGCGCATCGTCGACAACCGGCTCTCCGCTCCCTTTACTGCTTCCCTGGTTGCCAACGCGGCCGATGTTTGACGCGGATGCGACTACCCCCGTTATCAATTCAGGATTGCCGCGACCAATCCGGTACAATCGCGGGTTAGCGTGCTGATAACCTGGCGGACCAAGACCAGCCTTGTACCGGTAAGCGCATCCGGTAATTTTGTATAGATAAAATATGTTTTCTTTTTTACTGAGCTTTGTCGCTTCCGCGCTCCTCACCCTGCTGGTCATAAAAGAATCAAGATTGCACGGGCCAGCCCTGGATTCGGACTTCCTCGGCGTCCAGAAAGTGCACGCGCACCAAGTCGCCCGGATCGGCGGCTTGTCGATCTTTTTGTCGGTCGCGCTCAGTTCGGCCATTTCGATCTGGCGCGTGCCGGCGATGGGCAACTGGTTGTTTTCGCTGCTGGCTTGCGCGTCGATCGCCTTCGTCGGCGGCATCGTCGAGGATTACACGGGCCGCGTCAGCGCCACGCGCCGCTTGCTGCTGACCATGGCCGCCGCCGCGCTGGGCTACCTGCTGCTCGACGCCCGTATCGACCGCATCGACTTTCCCTTCGCCGCCTGGCCCATCCAATATGTGTGGATCACCTTGCCGTTGACGGTATTGGCGGTGGCCGGCGTGGCCAATGCCGTCAATATCATCGATGGTTTCAACGGCCTTGCCAGCGTGGTCTGCATTTGCATGCTGCTGTCGCTCGGGTATGTGGCCTTGCAAGTCAACGATATGTTCGTGCTGATCGCCGCGCTGATGGTGGCGGGCGCCACCGCCGGCTTCCTGATCTGGAATTACCCGGTCGGCATGATATTCCTGGGCGACGGCGGCGCTTATTTCATCGGCTTTATGTTGGGCGAGTTGGCATTGCTGCTGGTAATGCGCAATCCGCAAGTTTCTACCTGGTACGCCGCGTTGTTATTAATATATCCGACGTTTGAAACCTTGTTTTCCGTTTATCGAAGAATGTTTGTTCGGGGCAAGTCTCCGGCCATGCCCGACGGTATCCACTTGCATAGCCTGATCTTCCGCCGCGTTGTCCAATGGGCGGTAGGCCGCAAGGAAGCGCGCGCGCTGATCCGCCGCAATTCGCTGACGTCCCCGTATTTATGGATGTTTTCGCTGATGGCGGTGATACCGGCCACGGTATTCTGGCGCCACACCTGGGTATTAATGGTGTTTTGCATTTTGTTTATCAGCAGTTACATCTGGATTTATGTGCGCATCGTCCGTTTTAAGGCGCCGCGCTGGATGATACGCCATAAGAAACTGTGATTTTCCGGGATTGATGTAATATATTCGCGCAGCGCTTTATATTGTCATCACTTAAAGGAAAGCCCAATGGACCTGTCGAATATGTCTTCCGCGGATTTGCGCAATCTGCAAGAGCAAGTAAAACGCGAGTTAAAACAGCGCGAGGGCCAGGACCTGGCCAAGGCGCGCGAACAAATACTGGCCATCGCCCAAAGCGTCGGTGTGCCGCTCAAGGATCTGGTCGGCAACGTCGGCGCCGGCGCCGGTCGTGGCGGCAGGAAAACCGGCTCGGTGGCGCCGCGCTATCGCAATCCGGCCGACGAATCCCAGCAGTGGACCGGCCGCGGCCGCCAGCCGAAATGGGTCAAGGAATGGCTGGACGCCGGCAAAGACATCGCCGGCCTGAAGGTTTAAGCGTTTTTACCCCGGGCGACGGGCCGGCGGGGCTTGCCTGCCGCTGGCATCGCACTTACACTATGATGTTGTGTCTGCTACAACGCAGGCGGCACCTACTTTTTCCTCTAATCCGCGTCCACGGCAAGGCAGTCCGCTCCGCCACTGCATGGCCTTGACACGCACATCCAGAATCCAATATGGTCTCCTTATCCAAAACGATCTTCAAAGCTTACGACATTCGCGGCATCATCGATAAAACCCTGGATGCGGGCGTCGCGCGTTCGATCGGGCAGGCGTTCGGCCAGGCCGCGCTGGCCAAGGGCGAGACCAAGGTGGTGATCGGCCGTGACGGCCGCCTGTCCGGACCGTCGCTGACGGCGGCGCTGGCCGAGGGCTTGCAGCTGGCAGGCGTCGACGTGATCGATCTGGGTGTGGTGGCCACGCCGATGGTCTATTTCGGCACCAATGTGCTGGGCGCGGCGTCGGGCATCATGGTCACCGGCAGCCACAATCCGCCGGACTACAACGGCTTCAAGATGGTGCTGGCCGGCGAAGCGATCCACGGCGAGGCCATCACCTCCCTGTACCAGCGCATCGTCGACCATGACGGCTCGTCGGCCGCGAAAAAGGGCGCGTACAGCACCCACGATATCCGCGCCCAGTACCTCGAGCGCATCATCGGCGACGTCAAACTGGCGCGTCCGATCAAGATCGCCGTCGACTGCGGCAACGGCGTGGCCGGCGCCTTCGCCGGCGACCTGTATCGCGGCATGGGTTGCGAAGTGGTCGAGCTGTTCTGCGAAGTGGACGGCAACTTCCCCAACCACCACCCGGACCCGGCGCACCCTGAAAACCTGCAGGACCTGATCCGCGCGCTGCAGGAGACCGACGCCGAAATCGGCATCGCCTTCGACGGCGACGGCGACCGCCTGGGCGTGGTGACCAAGGATGGCCAGATCATTTATCCGGACCGCCAGATGATGCTGTTCGCGGAAGACGTGCTGACCCGCCATCCGGGCGCGCAGATTCTGTACGACGTCAAATGCACCCGCCACCTGGCGCCGTACATCACCAAAAGCGGCGGCGTGCCGCTGATGTACAAGACCGGCCACTCGCTGGTCAAGGCCAAGCTGCGCGAAACGGGCGCCCCGCTGGGCGGCGAAATGAGCGGCCATATCTTCTTCAAGGACCGCTGGTACGGTTTCGATGACGGCCTGTACTCGGGCGCGCGCCTGCTGGAGATCCTGACCCGCGAAGCCGATCCGTCGGCGCTGCTCAATTCCCTGCCGCAGTCGGACAGCACCCCCGAGCTGCACCTGCACCTGAGCGAAGGCGAGAACGTCATCGTCATGGACAAGCTGCGCGCGGACGCCGAATTCCCGGGCAATGTGCAGATCATCACCATCGACGGCCTGCGCGTGGAATACGAGGACGGCTTCGGCCTGGCGCGTTCGTCCAACACCACGCCGGTGATCGTGATGCGCTTCGAAGCGGAAACGCCGGAGGCGCTGGCGCGCATCCAGGGCCAGTTCAAGAGCGTGATCCTGGCCGCCAAGCCGGACGCGGAACTGCCTTTCTAAGCGATGTCGCCGCACCCGGGCGCGGGCCAGCCCAACACCGAGCCTAAGCCGCTCAACATCTTGCTGGTGCGCGTCTCCTCGCTGGGGGACGTGCTGCACAACCTGCCGATGGTGGCCGACATCGCCCGCCGCTTCCCCGACGCAAACATCGATTGGGTGGTGGAGGAGGGCTACGTCAGCCTGGTGCGCCTCAACGCCCGTGTGCGGACCATCATTCCGTTCGCGCTGCGGCGCTGGCGCAAAAGCCTGGGCAAGCCGGAGACCCGGGCCGAGATCAAGGCTTTCTTCCGCACCCTGCGCCAGCAGCGCTACGACTACGTGTTCGACACCCAGGGGCTGCTCAAGACCGGCATCATCATGGGCGCCGCGCGGGTGGTCAAGGGCGGCCGCAAGGTCGGCCTGGCCAACGGCAGCGAGGGCTCGGGCTACGAGGGCGTCTCCCGCATTTTCCATAACCTGAGTATTCCGACCGACCCGCGCACGCACGCGGTGGCGCGCGGCCGCCTGGTGGCCGCCGCCGCGCTGGGCTACCAGGTCGACACGCCGGCCGATTTCGGCCTGCCGGAGGTATCGGCAAGCGAGCCGCGTCCGGCGTGGATGCCGGCCGAACCATACGTGGTGTACTTCCACGGCACCGCGCGCGATCCGAAGAAGTGGGCGCCGGAGAACTGGATCGCGCTGGGGCGCGAACTGGCGCCGATGCCTATCCTGCTGCCCTGGGGCTCGCAGAAGGAACAGGCCGAGGCCGGGCATCTGGCGGCCAACCTGCCGAACGCGCGCGTGCTGCCCAAGCTGTCGATGGCCGACGCCATGCTGTTGGCGCGCCATGCGGGCCTGGTGATCGGCGTCGATACCGGCTTGACGCACATCGCCGCCGCCTTCGTGCGGCCGACGGTGGAAATCTACGCCGATTCGCCGCGCTGGAAGACCGAGGGCAACTGGTCGCCGCGCATCATCAATCTGGGCGATCGCGGCGCGCCGCCTTCCGTGTCCGAAGTACTGGCTGCGGCCAGGAGTTTGCTGGGCTGAGTTTCATGCGTATTTTCTATTCCGTGATGTGGTGGCTGGCCATGCCGCTGGTGCTGGCGCGTTTGTGGCTGCGCGGCCGCAAGGAGCCCGGCTATCGTGGACATTGGGGCGAGCGGCTGGGGTTTTACGGCGCCGCTTCGGCTTCTTCCAGCGCCGCGCCGGTGCTGTGGGTGCACGCGGTGTCCGTCGGCGAAACCCGCGCGGCCGAGCCGTTGATCGACGCCCTGCTGGCCGAGTATCCAAACGGCCGCATCATCCTGACCCATATGACGCCGACCGGGCGCGCCACCGGCAAGTCGCTGTTCGCCAAACATGGCGCGCGGCTGGTCCAGTCGTATCTGCCGTATGACACCGGCACCATGGTGGGCCGCTTCATCAAGCATTTCAAACCTGCTGTCTGCATTCTGATGGAGACCGAGGTGTGGCCGAACCTGATCGCCACCTGCGGCGCGCGCGGCGTGCCGGTGGTGCTGGCCAACGCGCGCCTGTCCGAGCGCTCGCTGCGCAAGGCGGGGCGTCTCGGCTCGCTGATCCTGGACGCGGCGCACGGCATCTCGCTGGTCGCGGCGCAGACCGAGGCCGACGCGCAGCGGGTGCGCTCGCTCGGCGTCAAGCAAGTGGAAGTCACCGGCAGCATCAAGTTCGACGTGGTGGTGCCGGATGCGGCGCTGGCCATCGGCGCGGCGCTGCGCAAGGCCATCGGCGCGCGTCCGGTGCTGCTGTTCGCCAGCACGCGCGAAGGCGAGGAGGCGCTGATATTGCCGGCGGTGCGCGAGGCGCGTTCCGAGCTGCCGGTCAATGTGCTGCTGTTGATCGTGCCGCGCCATCCGCAGCGTTTCGACGAAGTGGCGAAGATGGTTGGCGAGGCGGGGCTCAATGTGCAGCGACGTAGCCAGCTGGCGCTGGACGGTGCGGCCGAGGGTTCCATTCCAGCTTACATCGACGTGCTGCTGGGCGATTCGATGGGCGAGATGTTCGCCTATTACGCGGCGTGCGATTGCACCTTTGTCGGCGGCAGCCTGTTGCCGCTGGGCGGGCAGAATTTGATCGAGCCGGCAGCCCTGGGCAAGCCGGTGCTGGTCGGGCCGCATACCTTCAATTTCGCCGAATCGACCGAGGACGCGCTGGCCGCCGGCGGCGCCCAGCGCGTGGCCGACGCGGCCGGACTGGTGACCGCGGCCGCAGGCTTGCTGCGCGACGACGCGGCGCGCGCCACGATGGGGCGGGGCGCGCTGGCGTTCGCCAACCAGTACCGTGGCGCCACCCGCCGCACCCTGGCGCTGTTGGCGCCGCTGCTCAGGCGCTGATCCGGCGGTCGTCGGACCACGCTTAGCCGCCGCCGATCCCTTCGGTAATGATGCCGGTCCCGCCGCAGTTGCTGCACGGGATGGTGTCGTCCTCGTCCAGAATGCGGCCGGTGCCGTGACAGATCGGGCAGACGTCGTCGCCGGTGCCGGGCGTACCGGCGGCCGCTTCGTCGCCTGGATTGATGGGTGGGTTTTCGCTCATGATCGCCTCCGAGAAATGGTGGTCGAATCATTGTAGACCGGCCTGCACGAGACCCCGATCCGATTGAACTTAAGCAAGGAATACGAACTTTGGACGGGCCGCTGGGGGCTCGCGGCGGATTACGCTGCGCTAATCCGCCCTACGTGTTTTAGAGGTAAGCAGAGTTCGCGTAAGTAAGATTTACTTCGGAGACACGTAGGGCGGATTAGGCGGCACGCCGTAATCCGCCATGAGCCGCCAGTTGCGCGTGCTTAAGCAGCCAGCTCCGTATCTTCCGCGAAGCGCAACACGTCGGCGTTCTGACGGCAGAAGCGCGTCGCCGCCTTGTAGCCGACATCGAACAATAATTGCATATTCGACATCGACCAATCCATCGTGTACGGAATGTGCTGATCCGGCACGGCGGCCATCAATTCCAGTTTGAGCATGTGGCGCTTCGGCTCACCGGTTTTGTGATCGGTGTTGTGCTCCAGCTCGAACAAGCGCAGCTGCTGCTTCGAAATGTTGACCAACGGCGTGATCATCGAACCGACCCACGAGTCGTACAGGTCGCGCGGCTTGCGCAGCAGGCGTTCGTCGCCCAGGATGTCGAGCACCACCAGCACGTCCGTATCCACATGGTCGCCCTTGCCTTCGATGAACGGGTCGAAATTCAAGGTTTCCAGCGCCGCGCCCTCGATATAGTCCTCGCCGTCGATCGTGGTCGGCGCGTACAGGAACGGGAACGACAGCGCCGCGCGCACGTGCTCGACCTGGATCTCGCGCTTGTCCCAGATCTTCATGCTGTGCTGGTTCAGGTTGTAGGCGTTGATGTAGAACTCCGGCTTCATCCCCGAGATGGCCGAGAAATCGATCGTGCCTTCCAGGAATGGCGCGTGGGCGCACAAACCGAGGCTTTTCGACGACAGGTTCGACGGTGACATCGTCGACATCATCAGCTGGGTCCAGTCGGCCCATGGCACCGAACCGCCCAGCACGCTTTGCAGGCCCGGGAACATCGAATTGCCGGCCTGGGGCGAGAACGCGCCACGGAAGGCGTCCGCTTCCTTGCCCGGTTTATGGAACAGCTTGTAATTGACTGGCATCATTTTGTAGATGGTGTCGGCCACGCCGGTGTCGGCCCAGCGCTTGAGCGCCTCGCGCGGCGAACCTTCCAGCGGCGCCGTGTAGAGCAGGCCCATCAGCACGCCCGCGCCCGAGGCGGAAATCACGTCAAACTCGACCTCCTGGTCGAGGAATGCAGCCAGTGCACCCGCTATCAATGGTGAATTTGGCGCACCGCCACCCAGTACCAAACCCATCTTTTTGGTTGCACTTGCCTGACCCATATAACCCCCGTGTAGTGACACAATTTGCCGTTTTTTTGACTCGAATCAAGTCAAACATGAGACAAAATACCACAGGTAATTCCGTAGGGCAATAAAATTGTGCAGTGCAATATGAAAGTAACAAACTAGAGCGAACTCAGCAGTAAGCTGGAAGATCGCGTTGGAAGAGGGGTAAATAGAGTTATTTCAGGCGAACAGCACGGGCAACTCTTGCGCCCGTTTGCGCAGCAGGTTCTTCGCTTCGTCGTACTCGGGGTAAATGCGGCCGACGGTGTTCCAGAAGTCGGCGCTATGGTTCATTTCCAGCGTATGGGCCAGTTCGTGGGCGACCACGTAGTCGATCAGCGGCAGCGAGAAGTGGATCAGTTTCCAGTTCAGGCGGATCTTGCGGTCGACCGTGCACGAGCCCCAACGTGTGCCGGCCGACGACAGGCCGAACGAGTGGTAGCTGACGCCCAGGCGGCCCGCATACAGGTCCAGGCGCTGCTCGAACAGCACCTTGGCCTCCTGCTGATACCATGATTTGACGCGCTCCTTGAGCAGCGTTTCGGTGGCGCCGGGTACCAGCACCATCGACAGCTCGCGCGTGGCCGGATTGTAGCTGGTGCGATTGCGCCCGCCCACCAGCAGGCGCAGGGTAATGTCGGCGCCCAGATACGGAATCTGCGCGCCGTCGATCCATTCCACCGGCGGCTTTTGCAACCGCGCGGCGCGGCGCTCGCGGCGCTCTTTGAGTTTGCTCAGTATCCAGTGCTGTTTGGTGCGGATGGCGTTGTCGATTTCGGCGATGGTGATGCGCTTGGGCGCCGTCACGCGCAGGCCGTCGTCGTCGATCATGAAGCCGATCGAGCGGCGCGTCGAGCGGCGCAGTTCATACTCGAGGATGAATTCACCGACCATCAACTGGCGCTTGGCCGTCGGCGGCTGCTCGGACGGCGGTGGCGCCACGCGCGGCTTGACCGGGACCGCCGTGGTCGGGGGAACAACAACTGGCGCTACCGGCGGTGCTATATAAGGGGAAATCGGAGGAGGCTTGCTGGAAGTAGGAGGCACCGACCAAACCGGCGACGTATAGACAGGCTTGGTGGAGGAAGGCTGGCCCTGGCCCTGCGCCAGCGCCTCCCGTGCGAACAGGTCAAGTTGGCTGGCGTCGTCTTGCGGCGACGCCGGCTTTACCAACGTGGCGAGATCGTCTAGCCAGCGTTGTAGGCGTGGGGCGAAATGACGCGCATTTCTGATTCTATCCAAGTTTCCACCTGTTGCATCATGCCGTCCGGAGTTTGTCCTTCTGGCGAAATTGGCTTACCTATCGATACTGTAACAAGGCCGGGCCGTTTGATGAAAGAGTTTTTTGGCCAGCACTCGCCGGAGTTGTGCGCGATCGGCACCACCACGGCGCCGGTCGCGATGGCGAGGCGCGTACCGCCGCTTTTGTACTTGCCGGCCTGGCCGACGGGAATCCGCGTCCCCTCGGGGAACATGATAATCCATTGGCCGTCGGCGAGCCGGCGCTTGCCGTGGCGGACCACGTGCTTGAACGCGTTCTTGCCTTGCTTGCGGTCGATCGGGATCATGCGCAGCAGCGCCATCGCCCAGCCGAAGAAGGGAATGTAGAGGATTTCCTTCTTGAACACGAACACCAGGGGACGCGGCAGGTTAGGCAGCAGGAAGATGGTTTCCCACGCCGACTGGTGCTTCGACAGCACCACCGCCGGCGCGTCAGGGAAATTCTCGGCGCCCTTGATTTCGTAGCGGATGCCGCAGATAACCTTGGCGCACCAGACGATGAACACGTTCCAGCGGGCGGTGACCCAGAAGCGCTTGTTATACGGCAGCGGCGCGGCCAGGAAGCACACCAGCGCCCAGACCACGGTCGATATCACCATGATGATGGTGAAGATCAGGGAACGCAAAAACAATACGGGATGACCCAATGCAGACTCCAAATACTTGTTAGCTAACGACGTGCAGCGCCGGCGGCACGCTGGTTTTGAGCAGGTGGGCCACCATCGCCGCCAGGTCGGGGAACACCAGGGTGCCGGGCGGCAGGCCGCCGGTTTGCTGGGTTTTCTCGCCCTTGCCGGTCAGGACCAGGTAGGGCACGCAGCCGGTGACATAGCCGGCCTGCAGGTCGCGCAGCGAGTCGCCCACCACCGGCACGCCTTTGAGACTGACCTTGTAGCGCTGCGAGATCTCGTTGAACATGCCCGGTTTCGGCTTGCGGCAATCGCAGTTGTCGGCCGCCGCGTGGGGGCAGAAGAACACGGCGTCGATGTCGGCGCCGACCTGCTGCGCCAGATGGTGCATCTTGGCGTGGATGGCGTTGAGGATCGTCATGTCGAAGAACTCGCGCGCGATGCCCGACTGGTTCGACGCGATCACCACGCGATAGCCGGCCTGGTTCAGGCGGGCGATCGCTTCCAGCGAGCCGGGGATGGGGATCCACTCGGCCGGCGACTTGATGAAATCGGGCGAATCATGGTTGATGACGCCGTCGCGATCGAGGATGATCAGTTTCAAGGACGGCGCACCCATTTAGGCCGCCAGCTTCGAAATGTCGGCCACGCGGTTCATCATGCCATGCAGCGATGACAGCAGTGTCAGACGGTTGTTGCGCAGGGCGACGTCTTCGGCCATGACCATGACGTCGTTGAAGAACGCGTCGACTTCGTCGCGCAGCTGCGCCAGGGTTTTGAGCGCGTCGGCGAAATCGCCCCGGATAAAGGCGGCGTCGATGTCCGGCTGCACGCGGGTGACGGCGGCGGCCAGGTTTTTCTCGGCTTCGTCCTGCAGCAGCGCCGGGTCGACGGCGCTGGTGCCGGCAGCGGTCAGCGCCTCTTCGTTCTTCTTCAGGATGTTGGTGATGCGCTTATTGGCGGCGGCCAGCGAGGCCGCCTCCGGCAGCGCGGCGAAGGCCTTGACGGCTTCCAGGCGCTGCACGATGTCGTCCAGGCGGTCCGGGTTCTGGGCCACCACCGCTTCGATCTCGTTCGGCGAGAAGCCGCGCTCGCGCAGGATGCCGCGCAGGCGGTCCAGCATGAAGGCGGTGACTTCGAGGACCGGGTCCTTGAAGCCGGCGATGCCGGTGAACTGCTGCGCGGCCGAATCGAGCAGGCCGCGGATCGACAGCATCAGGCGTTTTTCGATCAGCATGCGCAGCACGCCCAGCGCGTGGCGGCGCAGCGCGAATGGATCTTTATCGCCGGTCGGCTGCAGGCCGATCGACCAGATGCCGACCAGGGTTTCCAGCTTGTCGGCCAGCGCCACGGCGGTGCCGGTGACGGTCGACGGCAGCGCGTCGCCGGCGAAGCGCGGCTGATAGTGTTCGGAGGCGGCCAGCGCCACGTCTTCCGGCTCGCCGTCGTTGCGGGCGTAGTAGGTGCCCATGATGCCTTGCAGCTCGGGGAACTCGCCGACCATGTCGGTCAGCAGGTCGGCCTTGGACAGCTTGGCGGCGCGGGTAGCCAGCGCGGAGTCGCCACCGACCTGGGTGGCGATGAAGCCGGCCAGCGCGCTGACACGCTCGCTGCGCTCGGCCTGGGTGCCAAGTTTGTTGTGGTAGACGACGTTCTTGAGCAGCGGCAGGCGCGATTCCAGGGTCTTCTTTTTGTCCTGCTCGAAGAAGAACTTGGCGTCCGACAGGCGCGGACGCACCACGCGCTCGTTGCCGCCGATGATGGCGGCCGGCGTGTCGGTGGCGATGTTGGAAACGATCAGGAAGCGCGAACGCAGCTTGCCGTCGGCGTCCGTCAGCGCGAAGTATTTCTGGTTGGTCTGCATGGTCAGGATCAGGCATTCCTGCGGCACGGCCAGGAATTCCTCTTCGAACTTGCATTCGTAGACCACCGGCCATTCGACCAGCGCGGTCACTTCGTCGAGCAGCGATTCGGGCATCAGCACCTGGTCGGCGCCGGCCTTGGCCAGCAGGTCGGCGCGGATCTGTTCCTTGCGCTGTTCGACGCTGGCCAGCACCTTGCCTTGGGATTTCAGGGTTTCGGCGTAGCTGTCGGCGTCGGCGATGGTGACTGCGCGTTGGCCCGGCGCGGTCAGGAAGCGATGGCCTTCGGTGACGTTCGACGCGGTCAGTCCCAGCAAGGTGAGTGGCAGCACGGTCGCGCCGTGCAGCGCGATCAGGCTGTGGGCCGGACGCACGAATTGCACGGTGGCGCCGTCCGGACGCTGGTAGCTCATCACTTTAGGGATCGGCAGCTTGGCGACCGATTCCTCCAGCGCCGATTGCAGGCCCGATTGCAGCGCACTACCGGCCGCCGTGTAGGTGTAGAAGAAGCTCTCGGCCTTGCCGTCTTGCGCGCGTTCCAGGTCGGCCACGGTCAGGTTGGGGAAGCCCAGCGCGGCGAGTTTCTTGGCCAGCGGCGGCGTGCCGTTGCCGGCGGCGTCCAGCGCTACCGACACCGGCAGCACTTTTTCGCGGATCGATTTGTCGGGCGAGGTGGCGCGCACCTTGGTGATGGAAACGGCCAAACGGCGCGGCGAGGCAAACGAGGTGGCGATGCTGTCGGCTTCGAGGAAGTCGCGTGCTTTCAGGCCGTTGACGATGCCGGCGGCGAAGGCCGCGCCCAGTTTGGCGAGCGCCTTCGGCGGCAGTTCTTCGGTCAGCAGTTCGATGAGGAGGGTCTGGGTCATATTATTTAAACAGTTTGTTCAGCAACGGCGGAGGCGGGGGCCATCGGGAAGCCCAGGCGCTCGCGCGAATCGTAGTAGGCCTGCGCCACAAGGCGCGACAGGGCGCGCACGCGGCCGATGTAGGCGGCGCGTTCGGTCACCGAGATGGCGCCGCGCGCGTCCAGCAGGTTGAAGCTGTGCGAGGCCTTCATGATCTGCTCATAGGCCGGCAACGTCAGTTGCGCTTCGATCAGGCGCTTGGCTTCCGATTCGTGGTTGTTGAATTGGGCGAACAGCAGTTCGGCGTTCGAATGCTCGAAGTTGTAGGCCGATTGTTCGACCTCGTTCTGGTGGAACACGTCGCCGTACTTCAGCGTCTTTGTCACACCGTTTTCCTCCCACGTCGTCCACACCAGGTCGTACATGTTCTCGACGCCCTGCAGGTACATTGCCAGACGCTCGATACCATAGGTGATCTCGCCCAGCACCGGTTTGCAATCGAGGCCGCCGACCTGCTGGAAGTAGGTGAACTGCGTCACCTCCATCCCGTTCAGCCACACTTCCCAGCCGAGGCCCCAGGCGCCCAGCGTCGGCGATTCCCAGTCGTCTTCGACGAAGCGCACGTCATTCTGTTTCAGGTCCAGGCCCAATGCCTCCAGCGAACCGAGATACAGGTCGAGGATGTTTTCCGGTGCCGGCTTCATCACCACCTGGTACTGGTAGTAGTGCTGGCCGCGGTTCGGGTTCTCGCCGTAGCGGCCATCCTTCGGGCGGCGCGACGGCTGCACGTAGGCCGCGCGCCACGGCTCCGGGCCGATGGCGCGCAGGAAGGTCCCGGTGTGGAAGGTGCCGGCGCCGACTTCCATGTCGTAGGGCTGGAGCAGGGCGCAGCCTTGCTTGTCCCAGTAGGTTTGCAAGGTCAGAATGATTTGTTGAAATGTCAGCATCTTGTGTGGTCGATGGCACGCCTCGCGGGGCGAGGGACGTGCGGTTGCGGTTATGCTAAAGGGGCAATTTTAGCGGGTTTTGCCGGGAGCCTGTAGAGATTAAGCGGCTTTGGCCTGGTTTTTTGCGCGGCGCGCCCAAAACCAGGCGCCACCCAATGCCAGCGCCGCCAGCAGCAAGAACAGCTTGTTCCCCCAGATGATGAAGGGGGTGCTGCCCGCCATGCCCTGGACATTGGCGGCCAGGGTGCCGAAGGTGTTGACCTTCAACTGGTGCCGGACCACGCCATGGCCGTCGACGATGGCGGTGGCGCCGGTATTGGTCGCCCGCAGCATTGGACGGCCCGTCTCCAGCGTGCGCATTTGCGAGATCTGCAAATGCTGCGGAATGGCGATGGTGTCGCCGAACCAGGCCAGATTCGAGACGTTGAGCAGCATCGTGGCCGGCTTCTGGCCCTGCGCCGGGTGGTTCAGTTGCGCGGCGATCTCCTCGCCGAACAAGTCCTCGTAGCAGATGTTGGGCAGCACGCGCTGGTCCTTGATCGGGAAGGCCGGCTGGATGTCGGCGCCGCTGGTCTGGTCGCCGAGCGGGATCGACATCAGGTTGACGAACCAGCGGAAGCCGAGCGGAATGAATTCGCCGAACGGCACTAGGTGGTGCTTGTCGTAGCGGTAGTAAGCGCTGCCCTGGCGCGGCGTCAGGCCGATCACGCTGTTGAAATAGGCGGTCTGGCTGTCGGCCATCGGGATGCCGAGTATCAGGTTGCTGTTGGTCTTGGTCAGGAACTGGGCGATGCCGGGCAGGTAGTCCAGCGGCAGCTGCTGCGGCAGCATGACGATGGCCGTCTCCGGCGTGGCGATCAAATCGGCCGGCGCGGCGGTGATGGCGTCGTGGTACAGCTTCATCGTCTCGATGACGCGGGCGCCGTCGAATTTTTCGCTTTGCGGGATGTTCCCTTGCAGCAGACGCACCGAAATCGGTTTGCCTTCCGGGTAGGTCCATTGCAGGTAGGTCAGGCCGACGCCGACGGCGCAGATGGCGACGGTCAGCACCGCCGCCTTGATGCGGGTGCGGTGCAGCAGCAGCAGCAGGGCGCCGGCGATGATCGCCGCCAGCCATCCTAGGCCGTAGACGCCGATGACCGGCGCGTAGCCTGCGAGGGGACTGTGATTGTGGGCGTAGCCGGACGACATCCACGGGAAGCCGGTGAACAGCCAGGCGCGTACCCATTCGAACAGCGCCCACATGGCCGGCAGCACCAGCAGGTTGGCGGCCGGCAGCGGCAGCGACCAGCGCTTGCGCAGCCAGGCCGCGCCGCCCATCGCCAGGGCGACGTAGAAGCCCATGCCCCAGGCCAGCAGCAGCACGGCGGCGACGGCGATCGGCGCGGCCATGGCGCCGAAGTCGTGCAGCGACACGTATAGCCAGTGGGTGCCGGCGGCGGTCCAGCCGAAGCCGAAGGCCCAGCCGATCAGGCCCGCGCTTTTGACGTCGGCGCTGCGCAGCACTTGATAGAAGAGGGTCGCCAGGCCGAGGATCTCGAGCGGCCACCAGCCGAACGGCGCGAAGGCGAACACGCACATCGCGCCGGCCAGCATGGTGATGATCATCCGACCTTTGGTGCTGCGTTGCGGCTTGGGCGGATCGTTCGGATTGGCGCGGCGAAAGCGCATTATTGCGAGGCGCCCGGGCCGGCGTCGGGGGCGGCCGGCAGTTTTTCCACCAGCAGCACGTGGATCTGGCGGGCGTCGGCGCGCAAGACTTCAAAGCGCATGCCCTGGTAGTCGAAGATGTCGCCCTTGTGCGGCATGCGCGCCAAGTGCTTGGCGACCAGGCCGCCGATGGTGTCGACGTCGTCGTCCGGCAGCGAGGTGTCCAGCTCCTCGTTGAACTGTTCGATCTCGGTCAGCGCCTTGATGCGCCAGCGCGGTCCGTGCACGCCTTCCTTGATCGAGAGGATGTTGTCCTCTTCCTCGTCGAAGTCGTATTCGTCCTCGATGTCGCCGACGATTTGCTCCAGCACGTCCTCGATGGTGATCAAGCCGGCCACGCCGCTGTACTCGTCGACCACGATCGCCATGTGATTGTGGTTGGCGCGGAAATCCCGCAGCAGCACGTTCAGGCGTTTGGACTCGGGGATGAAGATGGCCGGGCGCAGCATGTCGCGCACGTCGAAGGATTCTTCGGCGTAGTAGCGCAGCAGGTCCTTGGCCAGCAGGATGCCGATCACCTTGTCGCGCTCGCCCTCGATGGCGGGGAAGCGCGAGTGGGCGGTCGCCAGCACCTGCGGCATCCATTCCTCGATCGGCTTGGAGATGTCGATGACATCCATCTGCGAGCGGGGAATCATGATGTCACGGGCGGACAAGTCGGAGACCTGGAACACGCCTTCGATCATCGACAAGGCGTCGGCGTCGATCAGGTTGCGTTCGTGGGCGTCGTGCAGAACTTCGAGCAGTTCCGCGCGATTCTCTGGCTCGGGGGAAATCAGTGCGGTCAGGCGTTCAAACAGTGACCGATGGGGTTTGGCGTCAGTCTTGACGCCACTAGAGTGCTCTTGCATAGTAGGCGTGAGCCATTGTTTTGAAGGGGTATAGGATACACCAAAAGGTCGGGCAGGGCCGTTTTTGTCAAAAAAACCATGCGTTTTAACCGACGATGGGCGCTTAGGCGGCTTTCTCGGCGGCATACGGATCCGCGTAACCGAGTTCGGCCAGCAGCTCCGTCTCGATGCCTTCCATCTCCGCCGCCTCCTCGTCGTCCTCGTGGTCGTAGCCTTGCGCGTGCAGCACGCCGTGCACGATCAGGTGGGCGGTGTGCTCCTCCACCGATTTCTTTTGCTCGGCCGCTTCCTTCTCCAGCACGTCGGTGCACAGGATGATGTCGGCCCGGGTCGGCGCGTCCTCGTCGAGTTCCTCGCCTTCGTTGTAGGCGAAGGTCAGCACGTTGGTGGCGTAGTCCTTGCCCCGGTATTGCTTGTTGAGCTCGCGGCCTTCCTCGGCGTCGACGAAGCGGATGGTCAGCTCGGCCGGCGCGAACAGCGCCGCCTGTATCCACTTGCGGATGGCCGCGCGGGTGATCACTTCCTTCAGGCGGGTGTCGGGATACTGCACCGACAAGGTCAATTTATTTTTTACGGACATTTTTAAGAGCGGTGGCTTTGAGTAGGGGGGCGATCTCGGCTTCGTGGTTGTGGGCCGTCTCGTAGGCGTCGACGATGCGCGCCACCAACGGATGGCGCACCACGTCCTCGCTGTTGAAGTGGCTGAAGGCGATGCCGCGCACGTCCTTCAACACCTGGACCGCGTCGACCAGGCCGCTTTTCTGGCTCTTGTGCAAGTCCACCTGCGTGACGTCGCCGGTGATGACGGCCTTGCTGCCGAACCCTATGCGCGTCAGGAACATTTTCATCTGCTCGACGGTGGTGTTCTGCGCTTCGTCGAGGATCACGAACGCGTGGTTCAGGGTGCGCCCGCGCATGTAGGCCAGCGGCGCGATCTCGATGACTTGTTTCTCGAACATTTTCTGCGTGCGGTCGAAACCCAGCAGGTCGTACAGCGCGTCGTAGAGCGGACGCAGATACGGATCGACCTTTTGCGCCAGGTCGCCCGGCAGGAAGCCCAGGCGTTCGCCGGCCTCGACGGCGGGACGGGTCAGGATGATGCGCTTGACGGCGTCGCGCTCGAGCGCGTCGACCGCGCAGGCCACGGCCAGGTAGGTCTTGCCGGTGCCGGCCGGGCCGACGCCGAAGCTGATGTCGTGTTCGAGGATGTTGCGCAGGTAACGGATCTGGTGCGGCGTGCGTCCGCGCAGGTCGGCGCGGCGCGTCTTCAGCACCGGGCTGTTGATTTCCGGCTCGACGAACGGGGCCTCGGCCACGGCGTGCGGCTTGCTGTCGCCGCCCGCGCCGGAGGTGCTGCCGGCGACGGCGGCGGTGGCTGCGGCGGCCAGGCCGGCGCGCTGTTCCACCAGCGCAAGTTGCACTTCTTCAATTGGTACGACTTTGTTGGCGACCGCGTAGAACTGTTCGAGGATCTGCACCGCGCGTTCGGCATTGTGGCCGCTGACGATGAATTTTTCGCCGCGACGGAAAATGGTGACGTCCAGCGCTGCGGAAATCTGCCGCAGGTTTTCGTCGAGGGGACCGCACAAATGGGCCAGGCGCGAGTTGTCGAGCGGCTCTGGAACAAAGTAATGCGGCTGAACGGGTGTTTTGGTTTTCAATGGAATGCTTTTAAGAGATGAAGCGGGATGGGGCGCACTGCTGCGCACAGGCGCTAGTTTAGCGTAATTTACCGATGCAAACCGCCTCCGCGCCGCATTTTGAAGCGTGGGCCGGACCCTGTTCGCGCCGGGCCGGCGCCGCCCCGACTTCGTTCAATGTTGCTCTGCCGATGACACAGTTGCCGAGCGGTAGCAAAGCCACCGTCACTCTGCATGAACTTGCTTCATGTAACAATTTCCTACAAGTTCTTGCGTGCGACACCCTCCGGCCCCATGTGATGAAATAGCATAGTTGCTAAGTTTTCTAGCCGGCGGTTGATGTCAAACAATCTTCACGCACCGCGCGCCGGCTGGAGCAGTCCCTTTAAGCATAGAATTCTCTTGCACGAAAGGCAATTCAGGCAAATCGGACCTGCTGGTTAATTTAGTTGCTCTGTTAGCTGCTTATCCAACGGCGCAGTTAATTGATAAATTCTAAGTTGTCCTTAAGTTCCGACCAGCACTATCTCTTCACCCAACCAACGAGGAAAATCATGGCACACCACGCTCTTGCTTCCCAAGAAAGCTACAACCCCAACCATCTGCTCGATATCCTGCTGGGCAAGATGCAACTGAAAAACGACGCCGCGCTGTCGCGCTTGCTGGAAGTGGCTCCGCCAGTGATCAGCAAGATCCGTCACCACCGTCTGCCGGTCGGCGCCTCGCTGCTGATCCGCATGCACGAAGTGACCGGCATGAGCATCCGCGACCTGCGCGATTTGATGGGCGACCGCCGCACCAAATACCGCCTGTCCGATGCCCAGGGCCGTCCGAAGCCTGAAGAGCGTCCAGAAAAGGCCGAGGCCGGAAACTACGCGCGTCACTAATGCGCCCGCAGCTTCCGCACCTGCCGCGCCGTGGCTGACGTTACGTCCAACCCGGCCGGCAGGTGGCGTTTGTTTGTTTTTCGTGCGTCTTGTGCAGTAGGCAGTCCGTCAGCGTAGTCGGTTAGCTCAGCAGCACCATCGAAATTTCTTCATACTGCAGCTCGGTTTCCCGGAACAGCTGCAGATAGATTTCCTCATCGAGGCCCAGCGCGGTCCACGCCACCGTGGACACGGGCGGGACCAGATCGTCCCGCACCTGCGCCAGATCGAGCGCGTGGACGATGGCGTCGGCCACATGAATGATGGCCGCCAGGAAGCCCGCGCCCGGCGCTTCCGGATCGTGGTGGCCGCCGATGGCCAGCCGCATCGTGTCGGAAAAATTCCAGTGTTCTGCCAGCGCCATGCCGGCGTCGACGTGATCGACGCCCAGCACCTTGCGTTCGGCGTCCAGCAAATAACAGTCGTGCTCCTCGCGGTAGGCCAGGGTGATCGAATATTGATTCGGGAAGCAGGACACCAGCACCAGCCTGCCGATATCGTGCAGCAAGCCGGCCGTGAAGGCGTAATCCTGATTGAAGCGCATCTGCCGCGCCAGCACCTTGGCGCAGGCGGCGGTGGCGATCGAGTGGCGCCAGAACGCCTTGTGGTCGAAACCGGGGCAATGGCCCTCGGCGAAGCAGCCGGTGACGGCCGCCGCCGTGATCAGGTTGCGGGTGGTCTGGAAACCGAGGTAGGTGATCGCCTGCTGGATGGTGGTGACCTTGACCTGCAGCCCGTACAGCGACGAATTGGCCAAGCGCAACGTCTTGGCGGTCAGCGCCTGGTCGTACGACACCTTCTTGGCCAGCACGGAGATGTCGACATCGTCCTGGTCTATGCTGTTGAGCAATTCCATCACCACCGCCGGCAGCGAGGGCAGGTCGTCGAGGTTGCGCACCACGTCGTCGTAGCTGAGGGTGTTACTCATGTCCGGGGCGCTCCTCGGCGTGCTCTTGCTCCGGTTTGCCCAGCCGGAAATCGGTGACGAAACGGCGCAGCAGCGCCGTGGCCCAGTCGTTGTCGCTGTCGGCGTCGTTTTTGCGGAACAGATGGTCGATGCGCGCCTGGTGGCGGGTCAGCGCCGCCTGCGCCACTTCCGGCGCCACTTCCTCGCGCACGATGGGCAGCACGGCGATGCCGTGGCGCGGCATCAGCGCCAGCATGGCCTCGGTCAGCACGGTGCCCTGCGGCAGCAGCACATGGCCCTGGACGTCGAGCAGCACGTCGGACAGGACCATGCCCGGCCGCACCTCGGCCATCGCCAGTTGATGATAATTGCCCGTCATGATGCCTCCGGTAATGTCGGGTTGTTCGCCGGCGTCGGAGCCGGCCCACATGTTGCACGATATTACCATTGCGCGCGGGCGAAGTCTGCCGGCCGGGGTCGCCGTTGCCGGGCGATGGCTCCACGATGGTTCCAAATTCTTGCCAAGATGCAGCCCATACCGTACATTGGGACGTTGCCGTCAAATACGTGGTCGGGGAGGTTGTTCGATGTCTGGTATTCAAGGCCGTTTGACGCTGCTCTTCGTGGTCATCGTGACCCTGGTGCTGGGCATTTCCGGCACCTACGCGCAATACAGCCTCGGTCACGAACTCGAAGTGAGCAGCCAGCGCCTGCGCCAGGGCGTGTTGACCCGGTTGCAAACCAGCCTGCCGTCGGCGTTGTGGGACCTCGACAAGGCCAAGGTCGACAACATCGTCGCCGCCGAGATGATGCCGCCCGAACTGGTGTCGATCCGCGTCTACGATACCTCGGTCGGCCTGTTTTCCGGCCGCCTGCGCCACGAGGACGGCAAAATCAGCTCGATCGAGAACGACGCCGCCGTCGCCGGCACGCCGGTGGTGGCCGACCTGGCCTACCGCGATTCCGGCGCCGCCGGGGCCGCGCTCAAGCCGGTCATCGTCGGGCGCGTGGTGGTCAACTTCAGCCGCGCCCAGATCGACGCCACCCTGGCGGCCGAGGTGCGCCGCAAGGTGATCGAAGTGCTGTTGCTCGACCTGATCCTGGTGGCGGCGCTGGCCCTGTCGCTGCGCATCGTGTTCGACCCGCTCAAGCGCCTGCGCGACGGCCTGTTCGACCTGGCCACGCGCGGCAGCGACGAGGTCGAGGAGCTGGCCGACAGCCGCCACGACGAGCTCGGCGAGGTCATCCGCGGCTTCAACGCCATCCAGCGCAAGGTCAAATCGAACATCCAGCGCATCCGCGAGGCCGAGGACGAGGCCCGCAAGTCGGCCCAGGCCACCGCCAAGGCCATGGCCGACCTGCGCCGCACGCAGGAATCGCTGCTGCAGGCCGAGCGGCTGGCCTCGCTGGGCGGCCTGGTGGCCGGCGTCGCCCACGAGATCAACACGCCGGTCGGCATCGCCCTGACCAGCGCCTCGGTGCTGATGGAGGCGACCGAGAAGGTGCAACTCGCCGTCGAAGGCGGCAACATCAAGAAATCCGACATCATGCGCTACCTGGACACGGCGGCCGAGAGCACGCGCCTGATCATGAACAACGCCTACCGCGCCGCCCACCTGATCCACAGCTTCAAGCAGATCGCCGTCGACCAGGTCAGCGAGGCGCGCCGCCGCTTCGAATTGCGCGATTATATAAACGAGGTGGTGTCCAGCCTCCAGCCCAAGCTGAAGAAGACGCATATCGCGGTCGGCATCGATTGCCCGCCCGATATCATGCTCGACAGCTATCCGGGCGCGCTGGCGCAGGTGATCACGAACTTGACGCTCAACTGCGTCGACCACGCGTTCGAGCCGGACGACGAGGGCCGCATCACCATCGACGTGGTGCGCCAGGGCGACTGGATCGAGATGCGGGTGAGCGACAACGGCAAGGGCATCGCGCCGGAAATGCTGGACAAGGTGTTCGATCCGTTCGTGACCACGCGGCGCGGACAGGGCGGCACCGGGCTCGGGCTGAACATCGTGTTCAACCTGATGGCCAAACAATTCGGCGGCACGGTCACGGTCGCCAGCGTGCTGGGCCACGGCGCCAGCTTCACGCTGCGCATGCCGTGCGTGACGCCGGTCGACGACACCAGCGGCCAGGCCGAAACGCGCCTGCCCGCCTAGAAAGGAGCAAACGATGAACAGGATCACAGGGGAATTCAGCGTCAAGATGCGGCCGGAATCGACGTCGGAGGTGGCCGCCGACACCGGCGTTGGCCGCATGTCGCTCGACAAGCAATACCACGGCGCGCTGGCCGCCACCGGCAAGGGCGAGATGCTGGCCTATATGGACAGCGCGCTGGGCTCGGGCGTATACGTGGCGATCGAACGGGTCGAGGGCAGTCTCGACGGCAAACGCGGCAACTTTCTGCTGCACCATCGCGGCATCATGGAGCGCGGCGCGCCCAGCCTGGCGGTGGCGGTGGTGCCCGATTCGGGCCGCGACGGGCTCGAAGGGCTCACCGGCACCTTGAATATCCGCATCGAAGGCGGCAAGCACTACTACGATTTCGACTACACACTGGCGGACGCCGCCTAACGCGGCGCTTGACGCTGAACGATGCCGTCCACGCCGCGCCAACCGGGGTCAGCATGAATAAGGACGCCATCAAAGGTTTGCTGATCGTGCTGGCCGTCGCGCTGGCGCTGGCGCTGGGCGCGGTGATGCTCACCGACGACGGCTGGCGCAAGCTCGGCTGCGTGTTCCGCGCCGTCGCCCAGGGCGTCGCCATCAGCAATATACGATCGCTTTGTTACTAAAGAGCAAAAAAAATCCCGCACCGGGCGGGATTTTTGTCGTGCCGCGGACGGGCGACGCTTAGTTCTCGAACTTGTCCGACGGCTTGCGGCGACGCGAGGAGAAACCCAGCAGCGCCAAACCCAGCGCCATCATGGCGAAGGTTTGCGGTTCCGGCACCGCCGAGGCTGCGGCGTCGATCTGCTGCGCCGGATTGGTTTTCGGCAGCGTGGCGAGATCGACATTGTCGTCGTCCCTGGCTGCCGCGTCGTCCGCGCCCAGGCAGGAAGAGGCCGCGTTCGGCACGCATTTTTCAGCTTCGATTGTTGCAGGTGCGATAGGCGCTGCCGGGGCGGCGTCGACCTTTGCGTGCGCCGCGCCGGTCAGGCTCAGCGCGAATAGCAGGGATGTTAAAAGCGGTGTTATTTTCATAATTTACTCCTAGGGCAATACTGCGGGGGCGGGTCTTAACAGCAATTTAATGCAGACACCTTAGACTCGCTGCCGCAATGCGTTGGACATTTATTGCACAAAGACTATTAAACCACAATTCATAACATATTGCTATCTGTGTTTATGCCAAAGAAATTTAATATTGCGTTGCAACAACAGGCGGACTCGTCCGGTTTGCGCCGCGCGTTTCTTGCGGACTCAGACGTGAGGAGCGGAATGATATCCACATATAAAAAAAGGTGGCGGACAATTGGATTTACGGCAATATTGGCAGGGACGCTGACACTGGCCGGTTGCGCCGGCGGCGGTGCCCGTCCCGGCCCGGTGCCTGAGGCCGGGGAGGCCGCCGCCATCCCCGTCGGCCCCAATCCGCAAGTGTTGTTGCTGGGCGAAGTGCATGACAACACCCAGGGGCACCGGCTGCGCTACGACCTGCTGCGCCAACGGGTGGAGGGCGGGTGGCGGCCGGCCATCGTCATGGAACAATTCGACCGCGAAGACCAGGATCTGCTGAACAAGGCGCAAAAAGGCTGCCTCGACGCGCAATGCGTGATCCGCGTCGTCAACGGCGCCCGCTGGGACTGGCAATTGTATTACCCGGTGATCCAGCTGGCGCTGACCTACCACCTGCCGCTGGTGGCCGGCAACCTGTCGCGCGCCGACGCCTCGCGCGCGGTGCGTGACGGCGTCACCGCCACGTTCGACCCGCAGAGCATCAAGGACTACCGGCTTGACCAGCCGCTGCCGGCGGATGTGCGGGCCGCCCAGCAAAAGGAGATCGCCATCGGCCACTGCAATATGACCCCGGAGATGATGATCGAGGGCATGGTCAACGCCCAGGTCGCCCGCGACATCTGGATGGCCAAGATCGTGCGCGACCAGCGGCCGCGCGACGTGGTGCTGATCGCCGGCAACGGCCACGTGCGCAAGGACATCGGTGTCGCGCGCTGGCTCAATCGGATTGAGCCTATACTGACGGTGCGCAGCGAGGGCTTCGTCGAGGGCGGCAACAAGGATGGCGGCCTGTACGACGTGGTCCACCAGCTCAAACCGCAACAGCGCACCGATCCATGTGCCAAGTTCAAGACCAAATGAAAACTGTTTAAATGAAAACTGTTTACATCGCCGAGGCGCCGCAGCGCGCCGACATCGACGCCATGCCCGGCGCCACGTTGCTGGAGTTCGGCGCCAACTGGTGCGGCCACTGCATGGCCGCCCAGCCGCCGCTGCAACAGGCGATGGCCGGCCGCGGCGCCGTCACCCACTACAAGGTCGAGGACGGTCCGGGCCGTCCGCTGGGCCGCTCCTACAAGGTCAAGCTGTGGCCGACCCTGATCTTCCTGCGCGACGGCCAGGAAGTGGCGCGCGTGGTGCGTCCGCTCAAGAGCGACGAGATCGCCGCCGGACTGTCGCAAATCGATCACTAAGCCGTTGTCGAGAGCAATCATATCTGCTTGGCAAGCTGCGGACCGGGTGTGTATGATGAGGCGCACCACCCATCCGCAGGAGCCTCACGCATGAGCAAGTCTCAACCGGGATCGTCCAAGACCAACAAGCCGTCCACGGTGTTGTTCGCCAGCTTGATCGGCACCACCATCGAATTCTTCGATTTCTACATCTACGCCACCGCCGCCGTGCTGGTGTTCCCCAAGCTGTTCTTCCCCGCCAGCGATCCGGCCGCCGCCACCTTGCAGTCGCTGGCCACGTTTGCCATCGCCTTCTTCGCGCGTCCGGTCGGCTCGGCCGTGTTCGGTCACTTCGGCGACCGCGTCGGCCGCAAGGCGACCCTGGTCGCGGCGCTATTGATGATGGGGATCTCGACCGTCGTGATCGGCATGCTGCCGACCTACGCGCAGATCGGCACGCTGGCGCCGGCGCTGCTGGCGCTGTGCCGCTTCGGCCAGGGCCTCGGCCTGGGCGGCGAGTGGGGCGGCGCGGTGCTGCTGGCGACCGAGAACGCGCCGCCGGGCAAGCGCGCCTGGTACGGCATGTTCCCGCAGCTGGGCGCGCCGATCGGCTTCTTCCTGTCGGGCGGCATTTTCCTGTTGCTGAGCGAAGTGCTGACCGACGCCGAGTTCTTCAGCTACGGCTGGCGCATCCCGTTCCTGGCCAGCTCGCTGCTGGTGATTGTCGGCCTGTATATCCGCCTGAAAATCCATGAAACGCCGGACTTCCAGAAGGTGCTCGACAAGAACGAGCGCGTCAAGGTGCCGGTGGTGACCGTGTTCCGCGACCATACCCGCGTGCTGGTGCTGGGCACCTTGATCGCGCTGGCCACCTTCGTGCTGTTCTACCTGATGACGGTGTTCGCGCTCAGCTGGGGCACCACCGCGCTCAAATTCACGCGCAAGGACTTCCTGATCCAGCAATTGATCGCCGTGCTGTTCTTCGGCTTGACGATCCCGGTCGCCGCGCTATGGGCCGACCGCTACGGCCGCCGCACGACCCTGATCTGGGTCTCGGCCGCGATCGCCGTGTTCGGACTGGCGCTGGCGCCGCTGTTCGGCTCCGGCAGCCTGGTCCAGATCACCGTGTTCCTGTCGCTCGGCCTGGCGCTGATGGGCATGACCTATGGCCCGCTGGGCACCATCCTGTCCGAACTGTTCCCGCCGGAGGTGCGCTACACCGGCGCCTCGCTGACGTTCAACCTGGCCGGCATCCTCGGCGCCTCGCTGGCGCCGTACATCGCCACCTGGCTGGCGACCAATTACGGCTTGCAGTACGTCGGCTATTATTTGTCGGGCGCGGCGGTGATCAGCCTGGTCGCGCTGCTGCTGGTCAAAACCGGAGACGCACGCACCGCGCAGGCGGCCTGAGGTCGTCCTACAACGCTGCCCTGCCGGGGCAGCGTGAATCAATCATCTTCCTGCGCGTTGCCGTGTCAAACGGCTTATCTTTGTGCTTGCTTATCAAGTTTTATAGTTGTACGATGACATACGACTAAGGTGATCTCGTGGAGACCGAGAGATCATCACCAAAAACCAAAACATAAGTGATGCCATGAACCTGAGCGAGCCAGTAACTCCGCATGCGGTGGGCCAATCCGTCGGTAAATACCGATGGACCATCTGTGCACTGTTGTTTTTTGCCACCACCGTCAACTACCTGGACCGCCAGGTACTGAGCCTGCTGGCCCCGGACCTGTCCAAGGAATTCGGCTGGACCAACACCGACTACGCCAACATCGCCGCCGCCTTCCAGTTCGTCTACGCGATCTCGATGCTGTTCGCCGGCCGCGTGGTCGACAAGATCGGCACCAAGGCCGCCTACGTGCTGGCCATCGTCATCTGGTCGCTGGGCGCCATCCTGCACGCGTTCTCGGTGCCGATGGGCGAGGGCGCGGCCGTCATCGGCGCCGCCTTCGGCGTGGTGCTGGTGCCGTCGATCATCGGCTTCATGATCTCGCGCGCGGTGCTGGCGGTCGGCGAGGCCGGCAACTTCCCGGCCGCGATCAAGGCCACCGCCGAATACTTCCCGAAGAAGGAACGCTCCTTCGCCACCGGCATCTTCAACTCCGGCGCCAACGTCGGCGCCATCCTGGCGCCGATCACGGTGCCGCTGATCGCCGCCGCGTGGGGCTGGCAGTCGGCCTTCGTCATCATCGGCGCGCTGGGCTTCCTGTGGATGGCGGTGTGGCTGTGGCTGTATGAAAAGCCGGAGCAGCAAAAGCGCCTGTCCAAGGCCGAGCTGGCCTACATCCGCAGCGATTCGGTGCAGCCGGTCGAGAAAACCGAAGAAGCGTCGGCCGCCGCCGCCAAAAAAGTATCGTGGTTCCAGCTGCTCAAATACCGCCAGACCTGGGCCTTCGCCTTCGGTAAATTCATGACCGACGGCGTCTGGTGGTTCTTCCTGTTCTGGCTGCCGACCTACCTGTCGGCGCAATACGGCATGAAGGGCGACGCCATCATCGTGCCGCTGGCCGTGTTGTACAGCATGACGATGATCGGCTCGATCGGCGGCGGCTGGTTCCCCAGCTACTTCATGTCGCGCGGCTACGCGCCGTACGACGGCCGCATGAAAGCCATGCTGGTGATCGCCTTCTTCCCGCTGGTGGTGCTGCTGGCGCAACCGCTCGGCGCGATCAGCTTCTGGGTGCCGGTGCTGCTGATCGGCGTGGGCGCCTCGGCGCACCAGGCCTGGTCGGCCAACATCTTCACCACCGTGTCGGACATGTTCCCGCAAAAATCGGTGGCCTCGGTGATCGGCATCGGCGGCATGGCCGGCGGCATCGGCGGCGTGGCGCTGACCAAGTTGGGAGGCTGGGTGTTCGACTACTACAAATCGGTCAACGACATCCGCACCGGCTACATGATCATGTTCGGCATCTGCGCGCTGGCCTACCTGGTGGCGTGGTGCGTGATGAAGGCGCTGGTGCCGCGCCACAAGGAAATCACCGACCTGTAAGCGGGCCGGACAGGACTGCGCCGGCTCCCCGCCGGCGCCGTTGATCGGGAGGGCGGGGGCGCGTGCTAATATCCCCGCTTTGGCGCCGCGCCAACCCCACAGCCCGATCATGAAAAAAAATGTAGCAACCATCCGCGACGTCGCGGCGGCGGCCGGTGTCTCGACGGCCACCGTCTCCAAGTTCGTCAACGGCGCGCAGCGCTTCTCGCCGGCGGTGGAGGCGACCATCAAGGAAGTCATCGCGCGGCTGGGCTACCGTTCCAATCCATTGGCGCAATCGATGATCACCGGCCGCACCAAGAGCATCGGCCTGTCGGTGCTGGACGTCGGCAATCCCCATTTCACCAGCATCGTCAAGGGCGCCAACCGGGTCGCGCTGGCGCACGGCTACACCCTGCTGCTGGTCGACACCGAGGAAAATCCCGACCGCGAGCGGCCGTTGCTGGAAGCGCTGAGCCGCCGCGTGGACGGCCTGATCATCTTTTCGCGCATGCTCGAATCGGAAATGGACTGGGTCATGGACCTGGGCAAGCCGCTGGTGTATTTCGGCCGGCCGGCGCGGCTGAACCTGCCGTGGGTCGGCAGCGACGACCATCGCGGCGCCGGCATGCTGGTGCGCCACCTGGTCTCGCTGGGGCATAAGCGCATCGCCTACCTGAGTTTCCCGCGCTCGCGCCGCGATGAGGACCGGCTGGGCGCGATCCGCGAATGCCTGAAGGGCTACGGGCAGGAATTGACGGTCTACGAAGGCAGCGCGCCGACGTCGGCGGAAGGCGAGCGGCTGTGCTCGGCCATCATGCTGGGAGCCGAGCACCCGGACGCCTTGATCTGCTACAACGACCTGATCGCGCTCGGCTTCATGAAGGCCGCGCAAACGCTGGGCTTCAACCTGCCGGCCGACATCTCGGTGGCCGGCTTCGACAACATCCAGTACGGGCAATACACGTCGCCGGCGCTGACGACGGTCGACCTGCAGAGCGAGCGCATGGGCGTCGCCGCGATGGAAAAGCTGATCGCCGCCATCGACGGCAAGCCGCTGTCGGACACCACGATGATCGAACCGCAACTGGTGCTGCGCACCTCGGTCGCCAAGCGCAATTAACTGTGTCAGGCGATGATGGTGTCGATGCGCGCCGGCGAGATCGGCATGCGCACCGCGTCGGGACGCCAGCCGTACAGCACTTCGGTGGCGCCGCCGCAGATGCGGCCCTGGCACGGCCCCATGCCGCAGCGCGTTTGCAGCTTGGCGCAGCGCCAGGTGGTGTGCGTGCGCAGTTCCCCGTGGCAGACGTCCTCGCAGCGGCAGACGATGGTGTCGTCGCCGGCCAGGGTGGCCAGTTCCGGCCGCAGCGCGAAGGCGCGCGCCAGCCCGGCGGCGAATTTGCGCCAGCGCGCGCGTTGGCCGAAATCGGCGTGTGTCGGCACGATCTGGCCGGTGGCCGACAGGCCGGCGATGCGGCCCTCCACCAGCGCCAGGTCGACTCCGCCCACGCCCGTGCCTTCGCCGGCGCAGTAGATGCCGGGCACCGAGGTTTGCTGCCAGTGGTCCGCTTCGACCACCGTCGCCGTCCCGGCACCGCCGCTGGCGGTGGCGCAGCCGAGCGCCTGCGCCAGTTCCACGTTCGGTATCAGCCCGTAGCCGCAGGCCAGGTAGTCGCATTGCAGCGTCTCCAGTCCGCGGCCCTTGCCGCGCTGGACCAGCACCGATTGCAGCGTGCCGTCGCCGTGCGCCGCGCGCACGTAGCTGTCGCGCAGATAGGGCACGTCCTTGAGTTGCGCGGCCAGCCGCAGCGCCTGCGCGATCTTGGACGGCGTCGCCAGCAGGCCGGCGGCAAAGCGCGCCATCGCCGGCGTCGCCGCCTGCTCGATGATGGCGACGATGTGCGCGCCCTTGAGCTTGAGCGTGGCCGCCACCGCCAGCAGCAGCGGGCCGCTGCCGGCCACCACCACCCGCTTGCCGCGCAGCGGATAGCCGCCCTTGGCCAGCGCCTGCAGGCCGCCGGCGCCGGTCACGCCGGGCAGGGTCCAGCCGGGAAAGGGCAGCAGCAGTTCGCGCGCGCCCGTCGCCAGGATCAGATGCCCGAAGCGCAGCGTGTCCGACGCCGCCGCCGTTTGCACCCGCAGTTGTCCGGGCTCCGGCGAATACAGCACCCGCGTTTGCGGCAGGAAGGTGACGTTGGGCGCGTCGCGCAGCGTGTTCCACAGCGATTGCGCGCGCGGGTCTGTTTGTTGATCGGGGCCGCCGCGCCAGATCTGGCCTCCGGCCAGCGGATTGTCGTCGACGATGCCGACCTTCACGCCGCCGGCGCAGGCGGCATGCGCCGCCGCCAGTCCGGCCGGGCCGGCGCCGATCACGAGGACGTCGTAGTAGCTCATGCCGCGCGCTCCAGCGCGCCGGTCTGCACATGCATGCCGTCGGCGCACAGGGTCTGGCACGAGAGCTGGTGCGGCCTGCCGTCGATGGTCACGCGGCATTCCTGGCACACGCCCATGCCGCACAACGGGGCGCGCGCGGCGCCGCCGACCGAGCGCCGCGTGACGATGCTGCCGGCCATGGCGATGGCGGCGGCCACGCTGACGCCGGGCGCCACGGTGATGGCGCGGGCATTGATGCTGAGGGTGAGGCTATCGCCCTTGTCGCCGTTGGCGCGGTTGTTGGCAAAAGTGTGGGCGGCGAATTCAAACATGGAAGCGGCGGGGCAGGTAGGGATTGATGGAAATGCGCGTGCTCTCGCCCTGCATCTGGCCGGCCAGCAGCTGCGCCGTCGCCAGCGAGGTGGTGATGCCCAGGCCTTCGTGGCCGGTGGCGAGCCACAGGCCGCGCCGCGCCGGGTGCGGTCCGATCAAGGGCAGGCCGTCGGGCGTGGCGGCGCGCAGGCCGGTCCAGCAGCGCAGCACGTTGAGCTGCGCCAGCGCCGGGGTGAAGGTGGTGGCGTGCCTGAGCATCCGTTGCAGCATGGCCGGCTCCACCGCCGTATCGATTGTGTCGAACTGGCGGGAGGAGCCGATCAAGACTTGTCCGGTGGGACGGGGCTGCAAATTGAACGCGACCGAATCGCCGCTGGCGGCATGGGCGCTTTTGATATAACCCAGCTCCACCAGCTGATGCCGGACAAAGCCGGGATAGCGGTCGGTGATGGCGATGTGTCCTTTTTTCGGCTGCACCGGCAGCTCCGGCAGCAGCGCCGACGAGCGCGAACCGGCGGCCAGCACGATGTGCTGCGCCTGGTGGCGCGTGCCGTCGGCCAGCACCACGCCGTGGTCCTCGATGGCGGTGACGGCGGCGCGCTTGGTGATGGCGCCGCGCCGCATCGCGCGGTCGAGCAGGATGCGGGCGCTCTTGGGCGGGTAGACCAGGCCGTCGCCCTTGACCAGCAGGCCGCCGGCCAGGCCGGCGCGCAGCTGCGGCTCGCGCGCGTACAGCGCCGCCGGCGACAGCAGCTCGCAGGTGACGCCGTAGGCCGACAGCGTCTGCGCCTTGACGCGCGCGGCGTCCATTTCCTCTTCATCGGCGGCGACCCAGATGGTGCCGCAGCCGCTGTATTCGTGGCGCTGCGGGCGCTCGCCCACCAGATCGTTCCACAACGCGACCGAATACGCCGACAGCGCCAGTTCGGCCGCGTTGTCGTCCATGACCACCAGGTGGCCCATGCCGGCCGCCGTGGCGCCGCCGCCGGCGATATCCTGCTCGATGACCGCCACCCGCAGTCCGCGCTCGCTGAGCGCGTCCGCACAGGCGGCGCCGACGATGCCGGCGCCGACGACGATCACGTCGGTGTTGTTCACCTGATGCCCCATTGGAAGGGATCGGTCGGGTCGAGGATCAGCCATGCCTGGGCGTTGACCCACGCCTTGCCGCGGATGCTGGGGACCAGCTGCTCGCCGCGATAGCGGTAGGACGCCTCGAACACGCTGCCGATGACGCTTTCCTGCTTCCACAGCGCGCCCTCGGCCAGTTTGCCGTCGGCCGCCAGGCAGGCCAGCTTGGCGCTGGTGCCGGTCCCGCACGGCGAGCGGTCGTAGGCCTTGCCCGGGCATAGCACGAAGCTTTGGCTGTCGGCGCCGGTGCGCGATGGCGCGAACAATTCGATGTGGTCGATCAGCGCGCCGCCGTCGCCGGTGACGCCGTCCCGCTGCAGCGCCGCGCCGACGGCAACGCTGTAGGTGGTCAGCGCCTCGACGTTGGCGACGTTCAGTTCCAGCCCATGGTCGGCGACCAGGAAGAACCAGTTGCCGCCGTAGGCGACGTCGCCGGTGACCGCGCCGTAGCCCGGCACGTCCACGCTGACTTGTGCGCGGCTGCGGTAGGAGGCGACATTGTCGACGGTGACGCTGCCATCTTCATGCAGCTCGGCCTCCACCACGCCGACCGGGGTGTCGATGCGGTGGCGGCCCGGCCCGATGCGGCCCATGAAGGCCAGCGAGGCCACCAGGCCGATGGTGCCGTGGCCGCACATGCCCAGGTAGCCGACGTTGTTGAAGAAGATGACGCCGGCCGCGCAATCGGCGGCGTGCGGCTCGCACAACAACGCGCCGACCAGGACGTCGGAGCCGCGCGGCTCGCACACGACGGCCGAGCGGAAGGTGTCGTGTTCGCGTTTGAGCAGCGCCAGGCGCTCGTCCAGGGGACCTTTGCCCAGATCCGGGCCGCCCTCGGTGACCAGCCGGGTAGGCTCGCCGCCGGTATGGGAGTCGATGATGGTGATGGTTTTCATGCTCGAATCTTAGTCTTCCCGGGGTGAGCTGTCTTGCACCGCCTGCGCACGTTAAATGACGAAATCGGCACAATCTCAAAAAAACAGCAGACTGCGGAACGGACCGCTGGCACAATCGCAAACATGGACAATTCCTCCCTCCCCGACGACCCCGCCCGCCGCGCGCTGGGCGCAGGCATAGCCGATCCGTTCTTCGCCGAGGCGCTTTTCGACGCGCTGCCGGACGTGGTTTTTTTTGTCAAGGATGTGCAGGGAAGGTATGTGGTGGTCAATCAGACCTTGGTGCAGCGATGCGGCCGCCGGCACAAATCGGCGCTGATCGGACGCACTCCGGCCGAGGTGTTCGCCCATCCCTTCGGCCAGTCCTATGTGGCGCAGGACATGGCGGTGCTCGCCGGGGGCCACGACATCGAGGACCAGCTGGAGCTGCATTTGTATCCCAGCCGCGATCCCGGCTGGTGCCTGACGCGCAAGACGGCGCTGCGCGACGGCGACGGCCGCATCGTCGGCCTGACCGGCGTCTCGCGCGACCTGGCGATGGCGGACAAGAAGAATCCCGCCTACCGCAAGGTGGCGGCGGCGGTGAACCTGATACAGGAGCAGTTCGGCCAGCCGCTGCATCTGGCCGAATTGGCGCGCACGGCGAATATGTCGGTGGCGCAGATCGAGCGCTATTTCCTGCGCATCTTCCACCTGACGCCGAGGCAGATGATCATCCAGACCCGCGTCGAGGCGGCGTCGCGCATGCTGGGCGGAGGCGCCAGCGTGGCCGAAATCGCCCAGGCCTGCGGCTACGGCGACCATTCGGCCTTCACGCGCCAGTTCAAGGCCACCACCGGCGTCACCCCGTCCCAGTACCGCCAGCTGGCGGGCAAAGCCCCCGGCCAACCAGCCGTCCATCCGGCCGGCCCGCCGGCGGCGGCGGCGTTCAGGTGACCGTGACCATCTCCGCGTCGGCGATTTCGACCCGGTTGCGGCCCTGCTGCTTGGCGCGGTAAAGCGCGGCATCGGCCAGTTTCATCAGGTCGACCGGCTGGTCGTCCTCGCACGGAACGATCAGCGCCACGCCGACGCTCGCCGTCAGCACCTGGAAGGGCGAGCGGTCGTGCGGAATTCCGAGCGAGGAGATGGACTGGCAGATCATGTCGGCCATCGCCAGCGCGTGCGCCAGGTCCGGCGCCTCGGCGATGATGGCGAATTCCTCGCCGCCGTAGCGGGCCACGAAGTCGCTGTTGCGGCGGATATGCGTGGTCAGCTCGTCCGCGACGGCGCACAGCGCGTCGTCGCCGGCCTGGTGGCCGTAATGGTCGTTGTACTGCTTGAACAGGTCGACGTCCAGCATCGCCAGCATCAGCATCCGGTTGCCACGGCGGCAGCGGTTCCATTCGCTGGCCAGCATCTCGTCGAAGCGGCGCCGGTTGGCGATGCCGGTCAGGCCGTCGGTGGCGCTCATGGCCGCCAGCAGGCTGTTCGACTTTTCCAGTTCCCGGGTGCGCGCGCGCACGCGGTTTTCCAGGTCGCGCTCGCGTGCATGCAGCTCGTCCAGGAGGACGGCGAAGCCGATGCCGACGATGCAAAGCGTCAGGATGAACTCCTGCGCGCGCACGGTCTCCAGGTGTACCGGCACGTCGCCGAACGGTTTGAGCCCGGTGGTCATCATCATCGCTGTCGACAGGGAAATCAGCGCCACCGTCAGGGTGGTGAGGCGGATGCCGCAGCGGAAGGCGATCAGCGCCACCGCCGGCAGCAGCAAGGTTGGCGTGACGGAGACACCGTCGATTTCACCGCCGTGCGCGGACAGCACGGCCGTCGCCAGCAGCAGGGTGAAGATCAGCAGGGCGTCGTCGAGCCGCGTCAGGCGCCGTTCGCGGCGTGCCGGCTGCGACAGCGATAGCAGCAGCGGCGTGTAGATCAGCAGCCCGAGACCGTCGCCGAACCACCACAGGCGCGTCAGCGTGAAGTACGAAGGCGGGGCATGAAACAGAAAATGCAGCACGGCCGCCGCCATGAAGGCCGCCAGCAACGCGCCGACCACGGGGCCGGCCAGGATGAAGATCATCAGATCCTTCAGGCGCTGGAGGCTGAACGACGCGCCGCTGCGGCGCATCAAAGCGTAGGTGACGAGGACTTCCGTCAAATTGCAGACGCTGAACAGGAACGCGCCCGTCCAGCCGAAGGCGTTGACGTTGCCCAGCACATCGGAGGTGAAGGTGAGGGCGGCCAGCAGCGGCGCGCGGCGCCCCTCGAAGCGCAGCAGCGCCGCCAGCAGCACCGCGTTGGGCAGCCAGACGACGACCACGTTTTCAGGCGTGACGGCGCAGAAGAAGGTCAGTTTGACGCTGGCGAAGTGGAACAACGGCAGCAGCAGGCAAAACAGCCAGCCGGGATGGTGCCAAAAATTCTCGCGGTTGTTCATCGCCGGCTGCCCTTGTCACGCCATCATCCCGGCCACCGTGGCCGTTGTTGAGATGATTGCGCGACAAGATAGTTGATGTCAATGCTTGCATGCGTGTAGGGTGCATTCGCGTCGCGGAATCGGTCGTGTATGTGTCGGGACGCATACACGACCGATCGGCCGGTTGGCTGGTCAGCCGGTTTTGACCAGCTGCTCGCCGACGTAGACCCGGTAGTGGCGTATGCGGCCGGTTACCCCGTCGGCGCCCTGGCGCGGCGTGTAGCGCAAGCCGGCCACCGTGTCCGATTGTCCCAGGTCGAGGATGATGCGGTGCGGGTGGGCCGGATGCGGCGCCTTGCCGCTGTAGGCGCTATGCCAGAAGTCCGTGGCCTGGCCGTTGATGGCGTTGAGCGCCGAGCCGTCCTCCTTGGTGCGCTCCTCGCTGCTGACGTAGGCGATGGTCCAGTTGGACTGGTTCAGCGTCTTGCCGTCCGTGCCAAGCAACGCCAGTTCGGCGATGGCGGCGAACTGCTTGCCGTCGAAGGCGTCGAGCGATTCCAGGCACACCTGGCGGCCTTTGACGGCCTGTGCGAACTTGACATCCTGGGTCGCGGCGCCGTTCTGGAATTCGCCTTCGTGCGCCGGCTTGACCCCGTCCAGCGCCGGTTTGTCGTTGTTCGGCGGCCGGGCAAGATCGAGTTCGGGGCGCAGCTTGTCGAGGATAGGCGCCTTCAGGCCGGCGATGCGCGCGCTTTGGGGCCCGGTCAGGTCCAGCACCACCACCTCGTTGCGGCCACGCTTGATCCACGGGCCGGGCAGGTACATGGTCTGCGTCGGTCCGATGTTCCAGTAGCGTCCCAGGCAGCGGCCGTTGACCCATACCACGCCCTGGCCCCAGCTCGACATGTCGAGGAAGGTGTCGCCGGTTTGCGGCGCGTCGAAGCTGCCGCGCCAGAAGGCCGGGCCCTTGGCGCGGCCGGCTTTCCACGTCAGCGGCGGCAGCACGCCGTCGGCGTCGAAGTCGATGGCGCGGATTTCCCAATTTTCCAGCGGCTGGCCGGCGAAACGCACGGGCCCGTGCATGCCCTTGCGGTCGTGGATCTCGACGCCGAAGTTGACGCGGGCGATGGTGTACAACAGGATTTCAAGAGTCACGGGACGGCTGCGCGCCGGCAGGTCGACCTTGAAGCGGCGGTAGCGGGTGTCCATCGTGCCGACCTCCTTGCCGTCGACGTAGACCCAGGCCAGGTCGCGCACCTTGGCCGCCTCCAAGGTGCCGGCCGGACCGGCGGGCAGGGTAACCCTGTAGGACACCAGGCCCCGGCTGATGTCGTACTTCTCTATCGGCTCGGGGGATACGACCTTGATGGCGTTGGCCGGCAGCGCCGACGACACCGGCGCCGACTGCTTCATCGTGAACGGCGCGATGGCGATCAGCGGATTTTGCGGCGGTGGCGGCGGCAGCGTTTCGCCGGCCATCAGGTAGGGCTTCATGCCGTCGCGGTAGGCCTGGAATTTTTCGCCCATCCATCCGGCTTCGCTGATCGGGGCGTCGTAGTCGTAGCTGCTGGTGTCCGGACGGAAGGGCCGGTCGCAGCCGCCCCACAGGCCGAAGGTGGTGCCGCCATGCGCCATGTACAGGCTGAAGGAGCCGTTCGCCTTGAGCATGGTCTGGATGTCGGCCACCGCGCCGGCGGCCGAGCCCCGGCGGTGCGGCGCGCCCCAGGTGTCGAACCAGCCGGAGTAGTATTCGCCGCACATGCGCGGCCCTTTCTGCACCTGGTCCAGCACCTTGAAGCCGGCGGCCGGATCGCTGCCGAAGTTCGCCACCGAGAACAGCTCCTTCAGGTGGGTCTTGGCGACGGCGTTGGTCGGATTGCATTGGAACAGCGGGACGTCGAAACCGGCGTCCAGCAGCCCCTGGCGCATCTCGCGCATGTAGTCGAGGTCTTCGCCGAAGAAGCCGTATTCGTTCTCGACCTGCACCATCAGGATCGGACCGCCCTTGGTGATCTGTTGCGGGCCGAGGGCGCGGCCGACTTCCTTCATCCAGCGCTTGGCCGGCGTCATGTAGTTGGCGTGGCGCGTGCGCAGGAAGCTGTCGCCGGGGCTTTTCAGCAGCCACCATGGCAGGCCGCCCATTTCCCACTCGGCGCAGGCGTAGGGGCCGGGACGCAGGATCACCCATAAGCCCTCGGCCTGGGCCAGGCGGCAGAATTCGGCCGCGTCGCGCTGGCCGGCCCAGTCGTATTTACCCTCGCGCCATTCGTGGTAGTTCCAGAACAGGTAGGCGCAGACGGTGTTGAGGCCCATGGCTTTGATGGCCTTCAGGCGGTGCGTCCAATATTCGCGCGGCACGCGGGCGAAGTGCATCTCGCCGCAGCGGATCTGCAGGCGCTTGCCGTCGAGGAGGAAGTCGCTGTCGCCGATGGCGAAGCGCGCGGAGGCGGCGGCGTGTACCTGGGCGGCCACCGGCAGCAGCAGGCTGCCCATGGCGGCGCTGGCGCCGCGCAGCACGCCGCGGCGTGAAATCGAGTATGTGGTCATGGAATCAGTAGTTGACTGGGTAATCTTTAGGGAAACGGGCGCCGGCGAAGGCCTTCTTCTGGGTCCAGTCCTGCGGCGCCGAGGTCCAGTAGCTGTCGCTCTCGGGCAGGCCAAGCGGCAGCAGGCTGGCCGAGGCGATGTACATGCTGCCGTTGTTGGAGTACCAGTCGCCCAGCTCCGGCTGGTGGCCGACGAAGCCGATGGTCAGGTAGCCGTCCTTGGTGAAGTTGCCGGGAGCGGTCCACACGGCCTTGTGTACCGCCTGCAGCGCTGCGCGGATCTGGCCCTCGGGCAGGCTGGCCGGCAGCTGCTTGCGCAGCGCCAGCAGCGCAAGCGGCTGGAAGGCCGCCGTGCGGTAGGTGAGCGAGCGGCCGATCGGCGGGAAGCTGCCGTCGGTGGAGATGAAGCGCTCCAGGTGCTCGCTGTAGCGCTGCATGCGCTTGACCGCCTGCGCGCGCAGCTCCTCTGGTTTGCCGTTCCAGAACGCGCCTTTCTTCTGATCGAGCACGTCGAGTATCTCCACCAGCATCGGGTGCATGACGAAGGCGTTGTAGTAGTCGAAGTGGAAGGCGTCGCCGTCCTTGATCCAGCCGTCGCCCACGTACCATTCGTTGATCTTGCGGATCGCGACGTTCATGCGCAGCGGGTCGAACTCCTCGCCGATCGACATCAGCCACGCTTCGTTCATCGCCGCGAACAGCATCCAGTTGATGTAGGGCGGCTCGATGCGGCGCAGCGCCTTGATCTCGGCGATGATGCGCTGCTTGGTCTTGGCGTCGAGCGGCTCCCACAGCGCTTTGGGCGCGCGGATCAGGGCGTTGGTGAAGTAGGCCGAATCGACCAGCGTCTGGCCCGGGCCTTTCCACAGCAGGTAGTCGGGATTGGCCGGATCGACCGAGTTGGTATAGCTTTGCAGCGCCAGTTGATGCAGGCGCTTGCGGGTGCGGCCCTCCGGCGTGCCGTCGTCCGCCAACGCCAGCCACGGCGCGACGCCGGCGATCAGCCGGCCGAAGCACTCCAGATAGGCGACGCCCTTGTCGCGGCCATCCCAGGTCGGGCTGACTTCCAGCGCGAAGTTCTTCTTCAGCGTGCCGGCCGCCATATTGACCAGCACCGGTTCCGTCATCTTCTGCGCCAGCGCGGCCAGTTGCGCGCGCGCTGTTTTGCCGTCGGCGCCCGCCACCGAAGCCGACCCTGCGGCGGGCGTGGCGGCGATCGCGCTTTGCGCGCCCAAAGTGGCGCCGGCGGCCGAACCGGCCATCACGGCCTGTATGAAATTACGTCGTTCCATCGTGTCTCCGTTCTTATTTTTTCAGCAGCCGCACCATTTCGGAGGACGCCAGCAGATACGCGCCCACCCCGAAAGGCGTGGTCGAATTTTGATCGACCACCTGTCCCGGAATCGCGCGCTCGCCGATCGGCTGCACATAGCCGATCCTGCCGTCCGGTTGCAGCGCCGTCTTGCTCAGGAATTTCCAGCCCTTGCGCACCGTTGGCAGGTACTCGTCGCGATCGAGCACGCCATTGTTGATGCCCCACAGGTAGCCGTAGACGAAGAAGGCGGTGCCGCTGGTTTCCGGCCCCGGCGCGTGCGCGGGATCGAGCAGGCTGCGGGTCCAGTAGCCGTCGTCCGATTGCGCCTTCTTCAGCGCCTGCGCCATGCCCTTGAACTTGGCCACGTAGTCGGCGCGGTGCGGATCGTCCTTGGGCAGGTCGGCGAGCACCTTGGCCAGGCCGGCGAACACCCAGCCGTCGCCGCGCGACCAGAAGTCCTTCTTGCCGTTGACGCTTTTGTGCTTGGGATAGACGTAGCGCGCGTCGCGGTAGTAGAGCCGCTCCTCGCTGTCGTACATGATGCTGTTCGAATAGTCGAAATACTCGTGCAGCTTGTCGAGGTACTTGCGCTCTCCCGTGACGTTGGCGAGCTTGGTCATCACCGGCATCACCATGTACAAACCGTCCGACCACCACCAGTAGTCCTTCTGCGCGGTGCTCATCTGGTATTCCATCACCTCGCGCGCGCGGGCGATCTTGCGCGGGTCCTTGACCTTGTCGAGCTCATAGAGATCGATGTAGGTCTGGAAGCAGATCTGCCAGTCGCCGAACAGCACATGCTCGTCGGTCTCGCCGTACTGGTACTTCCACTTGGTCTTGTCGGTGGACTTCGCGCCCTGCCACTGGTTGTGGATGGCCCAGTCCTCGGAATACTGGCGGTAGCGCGGATTGCCGGTGATCTTGTAGGCCTCCATATTGCCGGTGTGGTAGGCGGCGATATCCCAGAACGCCCACTTTTGCGGCGTTTCGCGCTGCTGCCAGTAGTCGTTGACCTTGTTGATAATGGCGACGACCTCCTGTTCGGAGGTGTCGACCGCCGGCGGCGCGGTAGCGCAGCCGGCCAAACCGAGCGCGATCGCACCGGTTGCGAAGAGTCGTTTCATCATAGGTTGGTGATGGTCCCTTAGAGTTTTCCGCGGATGCCGAATTTGATGGTGCGGCCATCATACTTCGCGTAGTCCATCCGTGTCTTCTTGCCGCTGCCGTACTGGCCGCTCGCGTCCTCGAAATAATCCTGGGCCAGCGTGTTGCTCAGGTTGAGCGCGTCGATGCGGAACTCCAGCTTCTCGCTGATCTTGTAGCTGATGTTGGCGTCGAGGTAGCCGCGGCCGGCGCGCCAGCGTATCAAGTCGTCGCCCAGGTTGCGCGGGTTATCGCCGTGCAGCGACTTGCCCTTGTAGTTATAGGACATGCGCATCGCGATCGGACCGTTCTCGAAGTACAGCGTGGTGCTGTAGGCGTACTTCGGCACCGAGTTGACCTCGATCTCCTTGCCGGCGTTGGTGATCCACTTGGCGCTGTTGAACGGATCGATGTGCGTGTAGCTGGCCAGCGCGCCCATGCCGTTGAACGGCGCAGGCAGGAAGCTGAACGCCTGCTGGTAGGCCAGCTCGTAGCCTTTGAGCGTTTGCTGGCCGGCGTTGGTGTAGCTGCGCAGGGTCATCGCCAGGTTCGGGTCGACACGTCCGCTGGCGTCCTGGAACAGGGGGCCGAGCGCGGTGTCGGGTAGGCCGAGGGAGCCGAAGGTGACCAGCTGGGTGTTGGCGACGGTGGCGTCGGTCAGCTCCTTCTTGAAGTAGGCCGCCGACAGCAGGCTGCCCGGCGAGAAGTACCATTCCAGGCTGGTGTCCAGGTTCTTCGACTGCTGCGGGCGCAGGTTGGGATTGCCCGAGGTGGCGGTGTTGTCAAACTGGTTGGGGATCACGGTTTGCGCGGCGATCACCGACAGCGAGGCGCGCGTGATGGTCTTGCCCCACGAGGCGCGCCACATCAGGTTCTCGGTCAGGTCGAAGGCGCCGCTGACGGCCGGCAGGACATTGCTGTACGAGCCTTGCTCATGGTTCGGCGAGTACGCCAGGCTGGCGCCCTGCTGCTTGAAGTTGTCGATCTTGGTGTCGGTGCCGGAGAAGCGTACACCGGCGTTCAGGCGCAGTTCGCGCTCGCCGATCTTGCCCCGGAAGTCGGACTGCACGAACGCGGTCTTGACATCCTCCTGCGCGGTGAAGCTTTGCGACGGCGTGAAGGCCGATTCGGGATTGTAGGTGTTCGGATCGAACTGCGAGTAGAAGTAGTTGCTGTCCCAGGTGCTCCACGAATGCGGCCAGCCGGCGCCGAAGTCCAGGTTATCGATCGGCAGGTTGCTGGTCATGCCGTTGCGCATGCCGGCCGGGCCGATGCTGTTCAACTTCGCCGTCGCCAGCGAGGTCCCGTTACGTTTGTTGACGCCCTTGGTGGTCGAGACGAAGGTCAGGCCGGCTTTCAGGTGGCCGGTCCATTCGCCGGGCAGGTCGTAGTCCCAGTCGGCGACCACGCGCGCCTGCTTGCCCTTGTCGGTTTCCTTGGTCCAGCCGGTGCTGACGGCGAAACCGCTCCAGTTGTTTGGATCGGTGTAGCTGGTCGGCGACGAGATCGAAGGATAGACATGGTCGCTGCCGTAGTCGATGGTCGATTGCGCGCCGTAGATAAAGCCCGACAACTGGCCGGTCGCGCTGGTGGCGCTGCTCTGGTTCAAACTGGCCTGGCCGGTCAGGGTCAGTTTGTCGCTGACCTTCCAGCTGCCGTTCAAGGCGCCGTAACCGAATTCGGTTTCGTCCTTGGTGTAGCCGGCGCCGGCGTTATAGGTGGTGTTGGCGAAGGTGCCGGTCAACAGATTGGTGGCCGGATCGATTTTCACGTCGACCGGAATCAGGCCGTTGTTGCCGTTGGAACCGGCGGGCAAGGTGCGGTTGGTGGTCCTGGTGCTGCGCACCAGGATGCCGAACAGGGTTTCCTCGCGGGTGTTCTCCAGCTTCGAGTACATCGTGTCGAGACTGAGGTTGAGGGTCGGCGTCTTCCACTGCAGCGACGACACCAGGCCGTCGCGGGTGCGCTCGTTCTGCGAGCCGTAGAAACGGTAGATACGCGGCAGCAGGGCCTTGTCGATCTGGTCGCGGGTATAGCCGGACAGGTTGGCGCGCGGATCGTCATAGTCCAGGGCCAGTGCGAAATTGCCTTTCACGGGACTCTGGCTGCCGTTGAAGGAGCTGTTGTAGCCGCCCGTCGCCTCGAAGCCGGAGCGGGTGTTGACGCTGCCCGAGTGCGAGGCGCCGATCAGGAAGCCCAGCTTGTCCCAGGTGTTCGAGTACAGCACGAAGCCGTTCGGATCATGGTGCTTGGAGGCGGTGTTGTAGGTGTCGGTCAGGCCGTAGCGGATGGTGCGCTTCGGATTGTCGAACGGGCGCGGGGTCTGCAGGTCGACCACGCCACCGAGTCCGCCCTCGGTCAGCTCGGCCAGCGGCGATTTGTAGAAGTCGACGCGGCCGAACAGCTCGGACGCGAACACGTCGTAGTTGAAGCCGCGCGCGGCGCTGCCGATGGTCGATGTCGACGTGGTGTTGACCGGCGCGCCGTTCAGGGTGGTGACCGAGTAGTCGGTCGGCAGGCCGCGGATCGAGATGCGCTGGCCTTCGCCGGACGACTCGTCGCGGTTCAGGATCACGCCCGGCACGCGCTGTAGCGATTCGGCGACGTTCGCCTCGGGGAATTTGCCTATGTCCTCGGCGACGATGGAGTCGCGCACGCCGATGGCCTGGGCCTTGAGGTTGAGCGCCTTCTGGAGGCTGGAGCGGAAACCGGTGACGACCACGGTTTCGACTTTGTCCTGGGCGGGGGCGGCGGGGGCGGCCGCAGGGGGAGCTGCTTCGCCGGCGGTGGCCGGGGTTTCCTGTGCAATTACCCCCGGGGTGTACATGGCGGCCAGCGCCAATGCCACCATCGTCTCCAATGTCTTCTTTTTCATTTTTTATCCTCAGTGTTTGATTTCTGGGTCGCCTAAGCCGTCTCTCGCCTGGCAGAGTCAAGACTAGTCATTTAGTAATTACTGAGCAACCTGCGGTGAGAGTTTCATCGACCGCTGGTTAAACGGTTTCCGCAGGGGAAGAATCCCGTGCTTTCCCTCTCAGCGGCGGGATCGGCGGGGAACGGGTGGCTTGACGGACGAGGAGGGAATTGTCATAAAAGTCACAAACAATCACCAAGATGATCATTTCGGCCTGGTGCTATTCCCACTTCGTATAGACGGACGCAATTTTTCTATACGAACTTGTGGAAAAAAACTGACGATTCGGTCACCGCGCTGATTCCGCCCAGATGCCGACGGTGCGCCTGGCCTTAAATTTCAGTCGGCTGTTTGGTGATTTTCACACTTGCGACATTGTTGTGACCACGACAAAATTATCGGCCTGTAATCACAGGAACCGCCCCCATGAAACTGCTTTCAACCCGCTCCGCGTTGACGGTGCTCGCCTTCACCTCATTCTTCACCTTCGCCGCCCATGCCGCGCCCCTCGTCACGCTCGATCGCAGCGGCGCCTGGGTATCGGTGCAGGCGTACGGTCCGAACATCGTCCACGTCTCCATCGCCGCCGACAAGGCCGAGGCGCTCAAGGCGCCCGGCTACGGCATCATCGCCGAACACGCGGACGCCAGCGCCTTCAAGCACACGGCCGGCGCCGACGGCGACACCTTCTCCTCTTCGGCGCTGACGTTGCATGTCAACGCCGCGCCGCCTCCGCGCGTGCCGAGCACCGGCGAGAAGTACTTCGCGCCGCAACTGGCGCCGGTGGGCCTGCAAGTCAAGAACGCCAAGGGCGAGACCATCCTCAGCATGAACGGCTGGGAGATGTCGCCGCAAACGGTCAACACCGAAAAGACCTACCAGGTGGGCGCCTCCTTCGCCGCGCCGGCCGACGAGCATTATTACGGCATGGGCCAGAACCAGGAATCGACCGGCGCGCTGGACCTGCGCGGCCGCACCATCGACTGCGCCCACTGGTACGACGCGCCAGCCGGCGAGACGGTCTGCGTGCCGTTCATGGTCAGCTCCAAGTCTTATGGCATCGTCTGGGACAACCCGTCGGCCACGCGCTTCGTCGCCGGCATCAACGGCCGCACGGTGTTTCAGTCCAAGGTGGGGGAGCGCGTCAGCTTCTTCGTCATCACCGGCGACAAGCCGGAGACGCTGTATTCGGGCTATGCGCGGCTCACCGGTAAAACGCCGATTCCCCCCAAGGCGGCCTTTGGCCTGATTCAGTCCAAGGCGCGGTACGACAGCCAGGACCTGATGCTGAAGGTGGCCAAGACCTACCGCGAGAAGAAGTATCCGCTCGACGTGATGGTGTTGGACTGGTTCTACTGGACCCGCATGGGCCAGATGGACATCAACCCGGCCGAGTTCCCCGACCCGGACGGCATGAACAAGCAACTGCACGACATGGGCATGCAGTCGATCATCTCGATCTGGCCGCGCTACGAGACGTCGGGCCGCTATTTCAACGAGCTCGATGCCAAGGGCTATCTGCTCAAGGACAAGGACGGCAAGACCGTCGACGGCCTGCCGTTCCGCTCCGACCGCACCGGCGGTTTGATCGACGCGACCAATCCGGCGGCGCGCGCGTGGTTCTGGCAAAAGGCGCGCGACAATATCCTCGCGCGCGGCTTCGACTACCCATGGCTGGACGAGACCGAGCCGGACCTGGTGCCGGACGGCTTCTTCTATTCGATCGGATCGGGCGACCGTTACCGCAACCTGTTCCCGCTGCTGCACGTGGAAGGTGTGGCGCAAAACATGCGCGCATGGAAGCCGAACAAGCGTGTGCTGATCCTGTCGCGCGCCGCGTATCTCGGTTCGCAGCGCACCGGCGCGCTGTTCTGGTCATCGGACATCCATCCGAGCTGGGAGGCGCTGGCGCGCCAGATCCCGGCCGGTTTGAATATGACCGCCTCCGGCATCGCCTACTGGGGCAACGACATCGGCGGCTGGCAAGGACTGCCGCCGACCACCACGGCCACCAAGGCGCCGTTGCTCGACCCGTCCGACGCGCGCGAAGTGGTCGGCCAGTATCACGACTATCCGGAGCTGTTCACGCGCTGGTTCCAGTACGGGACCTTCCTGCCGACGTTGCGCGTGCACGGCGACCGCAAAGGCAATGAATTGTGGTCGTTCGGGCGCGCCGCCGAGACCATACTGGCCGACTACGACCGTCTGCGTTATCGCCTGATCCCGTATCTGTACTCGAGCGCCAAGACCACCTACGACACCGGCGCGCCTTTCATGCGGCCGTTGTGGATGGACTTCGCCGGCGACCCGAATGTCGCCAACATCGGCACCGAATACATGTTCGGCCCCGCCTTCCTGGTGGCGCCGGTGACGGAGCAGGGACAGACGCAAAAGGATGTGTATCTGCCGGCGGGCGCCGATTGGTACGACTACTGGACCAACCAGAAATTCAGCGGCGGCCAGTGGGTCAAGGTGGCCGCGCCGATCGAGCGGATACCGGTGTTCGTCAAGGCTGGATCGATCGTGCCGGTTGGCGCGGACATCCAGTCGACGGCGACCAGGCAGGCGATCGCCGCCATCCATGTCTATCCGGGCAAGGACGGGGAGTTCAAGCTGTATGATGACGATGGCGCCAGCTACGACTACGAGAAAGGCAAGGGCGCGACCACCACCACTTTGCGCTGGAACGACGCCGCGCAGAGTTTGAGCGCCAGCGACAAGGCGTTGGCCAAGCTGATGAAGGTCATCGGCAAATAAAATCACGCGCCGGTTTTCTAAAACACGTAGGGCGGATTAGGCGGAACGCCGTAATCGGCCATGGGTGAGCCGTCGACGGCGCATGCATGGCCGATTACGCTACGCTAATCCGCCCTACGTGTTTTATCGAACCGCTTCCGTCCGGATCATCATGTGCAGTCAAGTGCGCAGTCCGGGTAAAACTTGATAAACCTCAAGAGCCAGCCCCGCATAGATCAATACTATTTCTACGCGGCTAGAACATCGATGCCGACCCATCCATAAAACAGGAGGCGTACGATGGTCGCGAGCGCGGGCGAAAAAATAGTTCAACTGGGATCGTATGCGGCGTCGAAGCGGGACAATTCGATCTCCGGCCTGTCGTCGGGCGCCTTCATGACCGTGCAGTTGCACCTGGCCCGTTCGGCCAGTTTTTCGGGCGCGGGCATCATCGCCGGCGGACCGTTCCGCTGCGCCCAGACCTACCGGTCGCGCGAGGTGGTGGCGGCGGAAGACGCCTACATCGAGAACTCGCTGTACATCTGCATGAGTCCGCTCATTCCGCAAACCGCCCCGGACCCGCGACAATTGGCCGACATGACCCGGGACACGGCCAAGGCGGGCCTGATCGACGATGTGGCCAATCTGGCCGACGACCGGCTCTACATTTTCACCGGCAGCCGGGACGAGGTGGTGTATTCCGACGTGGTGGCGAAAACACGCAAGTTCTACGAAATGCTGGGCGTAAAACCGGAGAATATCGCCTACCACGACAATGTGCCGGCGGGCCATTCCATCATCACCAACAACCCGGAGGATTCGGCACTGGCGACCAACCAGCCGCCGTACATCAACAACGGCGGATTCATGCAGTCCCACGATATTCTGCGCCATATTTATGAAGGCCTGGAGCCCCCCGCCGAGCGCCTTGCCGGACAGTTGGTCCGTTTCGACCAGACGGAATTCCTGGGCACGGACGCGCAGTGGACCAGCATGAGCCGTTTCGGCTATGCCTACATCCCGTCGCGGGTCCTGGCCGGCGCCGTGGCCGCGCCGCGCGTGCATATCGCACTGCATGGCTGCAAACAGGGCTACAACTACACCGACTACGTCAACGGCCGTGCGGACACCGCCAACCAGCCGCCGTACGGCAACCGTTACATCGCCAGCACCGGCTACAACCAGATCGCCGAAAGTAACGACATCATCGTGCTCTATCCGCAAGCGGAGGGCACGGACAACGGTGAGATCCAGAATCCCGATGGCTGCTGGGATTGGTGGGGATACAGCAGCAAGGATGCCAAGTCGCTTTACTATTCGCGTGACGCGGTGCAGATCAAGGCCATTCACGCCATGCTCGACCGTTTGTGCGCTTGATGCCACCAGGAGGATGTCATGACCAAATTTCCCGTTTCTGTCGGCTCCAAAACCAGCACCACGCCGGACGTCGCCGCCGAATCGGACGCGCTCGCGTCGGGTGCGCTGACGTCCATTGCCCATGCGCTGACCACGCAAAAGCTGGCGAAGAAATATGCGACGAGCATGGCCAACAACGGCGCCTTGTCGCTGAGCCTGGCGACGCGGTTGTGGGATCCCGAGGTCTGGAGCGAGTCGATGCAATTGCAGGCGGCCATCCTGCGCCGCTTGCAGGCGCAGGGCCAGAATTGGCGCACGGGTTGCACGGTGCTGCTGCAGGACTATGGGCAGCTGCGGCAGGCCAACACCATGTCCAAGCTGCTGGAGAAGCAGTGCAATCTGTCGTCGCAATTCGCCCAGCTGCTGGGCAACCAGGCCACGAATTTCGTCGCGCTGCTGGAAAATATCGATGTCGATTATGGTTATTGGGCGAGCCAGAAGACTTCCGCTCCGCCGGCGGCTTCGTGAGCCACCTGCGCCGGGATCGAGTGCACGAGCCGTGACAAAAACGCCGACTTTGCGTCCTGCTTAAATGTTATACACTAGCCTTAGTGTTTTCCGAGGAGGAGGCAATCATGGGGCTTTCCTTAAAAAAATCAGGTGGGAAAGACAGGCGGGAGGCGCGGGTATCGACGCCCAAAACCGAGGTGGCTCTGCCTTTGGACAGCCGCGCCGTTCGCCGTGCCGCATTAATGAAAATGCGCGACCTTTGGAACGATACAGGCGCCAAATCGGCTGATGGTGTTGAGTATCAAAAAACGATGCGCGCCGAATGGCGATAGTACTTTTTGGCACAAATACAGGGCACTTCAAGTGCTAGCTTCGGATGTGGGAGGACTTCGGCAAGTAGCTGCGCGCGCGGCCCTATTTACTCCAGGGGCGGTTTGACGTTGACGACTTTGCCGTCCTTCATCTCATATGGAATGTGACATTCCCCGGCGCCGCCAAAGTCTTCGGGATTGCGCGTGATTACGACGCGACCCTCGGACAGTGCCGTCGCTCGTATGATGCAGTCAGGCAGTTTTTTGCCTGATGTCTTGCGCAACTGGGACGCGAGCCGCATGATCGCATCATTCGTATGGATGATCTTGACTCTCATTAACAGCAGCCGTAGGTCGAAGAGGGCGATAGCTGGGACGTCGAGCTTTACGGTTGCCTCCATCCAGGTGATGACGCTGATCGCGGCGTCGTCATAGGCGGCCAGCTCCGCAGTTGCTTCGTCAATGCCGAGCGTCTGGTCGATTACGATATTGCTATCAAAAAGTACGCTTACCATTCCGCGCGCAGTTGCTGCTCGTAGACTAAGCCGTCCTTCGGCTTTCCTTCCTCGCCGGCCCAGAGCGGCCCGCCCTGATTCAGTATGGCGAGACGCGCTGCGCGGCGCTCCTCTAGGGTGCCCTCGATCGGGAGGAGCTTCGACAATGCGGCATCCAGATGGTCTGTTCGAGTGGCCCACGCCGTCAGAGAGTTCCAGGCGGAGATCTCCCTCAATATTTTGTCCGCAGATGATTGCTCCAACACGCCGGTCGCCTGTTTGACCATCTCAAGAAGGCGGGCCGTTTGTTTCAGCTGCGTGTTGATAATCTCGAGCGGGTCGACGTTTTTCACACGCGCCATCGCTTCGAACGCGGCGAAGTGGCTGTCCTCTATATCCAACGTGATTTTTCGCATGACATACCTCGTGTCGCTATTTCACATAAACGAGTGTAGCGCATATTAGCTGGAAGACCATCATAACCGCAGCGGCAAAGAAAAAGCCGCTGACCCTTTCGGGGCAACGGCTTTCGGAATCTTGGTGGTGATAGGTGGACTTGAACCACCGACCCCAGCATTATGAATGCTGTGCTCTAACCAACTGAGCTATATCACCTGCAACGCCCAGCATTATCGGGGTTGGGCTTTGGACTGTCAAGGGTGGTCCAAAGATTTTTCTAAAAAAGTGCGTGCAAGCGCGTGGCTGTCGCTAAAACGTTAGCATATTGGTATCCTGACGCTAGGACTATCAGCATATAACGGAATGGAGATGGTATGGCCACCAATATTTTTGTGAATTTGCCTGTGCGCGACTTGCCGAAATCGGTGCAGTTCTTTACCCACCTGGGCTATTCGTTCAACCAGCATTACACGGACGAGGGCGCCACTTGCATGATCGTCGCCGAGAATATCTTCGTCATGCTGCTGACCGAGGAGCGCTTCAAGACTTTCACGCCGAAGCCGCTGAGCGACGCGCGCACCTCGACCGAGGTGCTGGTGTGCCTGCAGGTCGAGTCGCGCGAGCAGGTGACGGCGCTGGTCAACAAGGCGATCGAGGCCGGCGGCAGTGCGTACAAGGACCCGCAGGATCACGGTTTCATGTACGGCCACGGCTTCCAGGACCTCGATGGCCATCTGTGGGAAATCATTTATATGGATTCGGCGCCGCCGACCACCTGAAAGGCCTGATGGCCTATCCCAGCTTTTCGGCGATCCGCGCCAGCATGGCGCCGGCCGGATCGGGCGCCAGGCAGTCCAGCGCCACGCGCTCCGGCATGGAGCGCAACCACGTCAACTGGCGCTTGGCCAGCTGGCGGGTGGCGATGATGCCCGTCTCGCGCATGCTCGCGTAGTCGATTGTCCCGTCCAGATACTCCCACGCTTGCCGGTAGCCGACACAGCGCATCGACGGCAGTCCCGGATGCAGGTCGCCGCGCCGCCGCAGTACTTCAACTTCCGTGATCAGATTACCGTCTTCCGATTCTTCCAGCATGATGTCGAAGCGGCGCGCGATGCGCTGATGGAGCACCGCGCGGTCCGACGGCTCCAGCGCGAACGACAGCAGCTCGAACGGCAGTTCCGTCTTCTCCCGCAGCGCCAGCAGCTCGGACATCGGTTTGCCGCTCAGGGCGCAGATCTCCAGCGCGCGCTGGATGCGCTGGGCGTCGTTGGGCGCCAGCCGCGCCGCCGTCTCCGGGTCGAGTATCGCCAACTTCGCATGCATCGCCGGCCAGCCGATGCGCGCGGCTTCTTCTTCCAGTTCCACGCGCAGGGCCGGATCGGCGCCAGGCAGGTCGTCCAGGCCATCGGCCAGCCCTTTGAAGTACAGCATGGTGCCGCCGACCAGCAAGGGCAGGTTGCCGCGTGCGACGATCTGGTCGACCAGCCGCAGGGTATCGGTGCGGAACTGCGCCACCGAATACGAATCGAGCGGGTCGAGGATGTCGATGAGGTGATGCGGCGCGGCCGCGCGCTCCTCGCGCGTGGGCTTGGCGGTGCCGATGTCCATGCCGCGATACACCAGCGCCGAATCGACGGAGATGATCTCGGACGGGATGCGCTGCGCGATCGCCAGCGCCGACGCGGTTTTGCCGGACGCCGTCGGTCCCATGATGGCCACCGCCAGCGGCTTTGAAACAGGTGCGTTCATGTTATTGGCCGCGCAGGAAAAGCTTGTCGAGCGCGCCGATTTCCACCTGCACCCAGGTCGGGCGGCCGTGGTTGCACTGGTCGGCGCGTTCGGTGGTCTCCATCTGGCGCAGCAGGGCGTTCATTTCCTGCGTCGACAGGATGCGGTTGGCGCGCACCGCCGTGTGGCAGGCGAGGGTGCCGAGCAGTTCGTTCTGGCGCTCGATCAGCACTCGCGAGCCGCCGAATTCGCGCACGTCGCGCAGCACGTCGCGCGCCAGGGTCTGGGCATCGGCATTCTTCAGCAGCACCGGCACCGAGCGCACCGCCAGCGTGGTCGGCGACAGCGCGGCGATGTCGAAGCCCAGCGCCTGCAAAGTCTCCTGGTGTTCCTGGGCGGTGCCCACTTCCACCGCGTCGGCGTAGAAGGTGACGGGGATCAGCAGGGGCTGCACCTGCATCTCCTCGCCGGCGACGCGGCTTTCCAGCGCGGTCTTCAACTGTTCGTACAGGATGCGTTCGTGCGCGGCGTGCATGTCGACCAGCACCAGGCCCTTGGTGTTCTGCGCCAGGATGTAAATGCCGTGCAGCTGCGCCAGTGCGAAGCCGAGCGGGAACTCCTCCTGCGCCATCGCGGCGGCAGACACGGTGAACGGGCTGGCCTGCGGCAGCGCCATATCCGCTTCGGCGCGGTAGCCGTCGATGCGGCCGGCGCCGCCGAACAACGCGCCGTACTTTTCGGTGCTCTGGGCGACGCCGCCGTCGTTGCCGCCGAAGCGCGGCGCGCCGAAGCCGCCGCCGGCGCTGAAACCACCGGAACCGTTGCCGCCGATGCCGCCGGCATCACCGTTGCGCGATCCGAACGGCGACGGCGAGAACGTCGGCGAATAATTCGGATCCAGAAGCGCGGGCCCCAGCAGTGGTCCGAACGAGGTTTGCTCGCCGCGCCAGGTCGCACTGCCCAGACTTTCGGCGGCGGGCAGCGGTGACGGCACGCTGCCGTGCGACGTCGCCGATGTCGACGCCAGCGCGCGCTGCACCGCGTGGAAGACGAATTGGTGCACCGCGCGGCTGTCGCGGAAGCGCACCTCGATCTTGGACGGGTGGACGTTGACGTCGACCAGCGCCGGATCGAGTTCGAGCGCCAGCACATACGAGGGGAAGCGGTCGCCGTGCAGCACGTCCTGGTAGGCGGCTTTGACCGCGTGCACCAAGACCTTGTCGCGTACGAAGCGCCCGTTCACGTAGAAGAACTGGCCGTCGGCGCGCGCCTTGGAGGCGGTCGGCAGGCCGGCGTAGCCGTGCAGGCGCAGCGCGCCGCCCCTCTCGTCGATCGGCAGGCGCGCCTCGGCGAAGCCGTCGCCGAGGATATGGGCGCTGCGCTTGGCCATTTCGCTGACGTTCCAGTGGTCGATGGTGCGGCCGTTGTGACTGAGCGAGAACGACACGTCGGGCCGCGCCAGCGCGATGCGGCGCACGACTTCGGCGCAGTGGCCGAATTCGGTCTGTTCGGATTTGAGGAACTTGCGGCGCGCGGGCGTGTTGAAGTACAGGTCCTGCACGTCGATGGTGGTGCCCAGGGCGCCGGACGACGGCGACACGGTGCCGTTGTGCGAGCCGACGATTTCCCACGCGTGCGCGGCGTCGGCGGTGCGCGAAGTCAGGGTGACGGCGGCCACCGAGGCGATCGAGGCTAGAGCCTCGCCCCGGAAGCCCAGCGTGCCCACGTTTTCCAGGTCGTTCAGGGAGGCGATCTTCGAGGTCGCGTGCCGGGCCAGCGCCAGCGGCATCTGCTCGGGCGGGATGCCGCGCCCATTGTCGGTGATGGCGATGCGTTTGACGCCGCCTTCCTCCAGCCGCACGGTGATCTGCGTGGCGCCGGCGTCGAGCGCGTTTTCCAGCAGCTCCTTGACGACGGCGGACGGCCGCTCGACCACCTCGCCGGCGGCGATTTGCGAAATCAGCTGGTCGGGCAGGGCCTGGATCGGGCGGGGAGCTGCGGGGGAGAGGGTTTGGGTGTCTGGCGCGTTCATCGCAGGGATTATAACGCCGGGCGCTCGCGCACCGGTATCGGCGCGTTGCACAGCTCAACGTAGTTGGGCGAGAACTTGTTCCATGGCCCGCCGCGATTGCGCTGCGCCTCGATCACCCGCTTGTAGATCGGCGCCTCGCTGCGCATCACTTCCAGGTTGCTGCGCTCCGCCTCCGGCACGTCGGCCGCCAGACGCACCGATTTGATCGGCGTTCTGGCCTCGTTCGCACCATAGAAGCCCATCGCCTCGCCGCCGCGCGGCTGCGTCGCCAGCAGCGCCATGCCCGATACGACCCGTCCGATGACCGTCACGTTGCGGTCCAGGTGACGCGGTGCGTGGCCGTTGACCGCGTACAGCTCGGCGCCCGTGCCGCTGTCGGTGTCGTTGTCGCGGCCGATGCCGACCATGCCGTAGCAGTGCGCGAGCCAGGTGGTTTTGGTCTTCGGATCGCGTCCGACCGGGAAGCCGTTGGAGTGGCCGATTTGCGGCGCGTAGCCGTCAAAGTCCATCTGGCGCACAAAATGCTTATCGTTGGACATGGGGACGGTGAACTCCGCCGTCACCTTGGCTTTGGCGCTGCCGAGCGGCTTGGGTTTGGTTTCGGCGTCCGGATCGCCCCACTGGGCCACATAGTTGTCCTGCGAGCGCAGCACGGCCAAGCCGTCGAAGTACTTTTCGTTGACCAGGGTCTTGAGGTTGGCGATGCTCTGGGGCGCGAAGTCGGGCGCCAGTTCGATCACTACGCGTCCGGCCGGCAGTTCCATGTACAGCGTGTTGTTCGGGTCCAGCGGACGCCAGTCGGCCGGTTGGGATTGTTTGACCAGATCGCCGGCGCTTGGCCGGACCGGCAGGTCGGCGGCCGAGGCCGCGGCGGCAAGCGCGCTGAGCGGGACTATATAAGTACAACTACGTAGAAAATCGGTCAGGGACATCCGTAATCTCCTTGGTTGGACGTATCCGCTTGCTGCGGGTACGCGGACGATTGTAAACTGGTTAAGATGACCTGGAAACTTCGAGTTTTCAAGGCATTGTGGTGTATGATTCCGGCGCACACTTTATGGGAAGAATATGGATTTTATGCAATTCTTCGACATGATCCTTCATGTCGACAAAACATTGGAAGTGATCATTCAACAATACGGCACCTTGGTTTACGCGGTGCTGTTTGCCATTATTTTCTGCGAAACCGGGCTGGTGGTGCTGTTTTTCTTCCCAGGTGACACGCTGTTGTTTATCGCCGGCGCGCTGTGCGCGGTGGGCGAGATGCATCTCGGGCTGTTGATGTTCCTGCTGATCACAGCGGCGATCACCGGCAACACGCTCAACTACTGGATAGGCGAGGCCATCGGTCAGAAAGTCTTCACCCACGATTACCGCTGGCTCAACAAGGATGCCTTGCACAAGACGCACGAGTTCTTCGAAAAGCACGGCGGCAAGACCATCGTGCTGGCGCGTTTCGTGCCCGTGGTGCGCACCTTTGCGCCGTTCGTGGCCGGCGTGTCCGACATGACGCATACGCGCTTCCAGCTGTACAACATCACCGGCGCGGTGCTGTGGGTGGTGCTGCTGACCACCGCCGGCTACTTCTTCGGCAACATCCCGCTGGTGCGCGACCATCTGACCGAGATCGTCATGGTCGGCGTCGGCGTGGCCGTGGTGCCGATGTTGCTGGGCGGCGCCTGGAAGCTGGGCCGCCGCGTGATGGGCCGCTAAGCCGCATCCAGCCTCGCTCCTGGCCTGTATCAAGCACGCCGCGCCATTCGCGCGGCGTGTTGCTTTAGAAACTCCTCCGAAATATTTCTCCCTGCCATCGTCGGCACGTCTCAAGTTTTGCCCAAAAGCATCCGTAAACCAGTATGTAATTCTTTTACTCTGAAAACTCATGCGTACCGTGCCCTCCCTGCTCACCCTGATTGCCTGCTGCTGCGTCGTCACGACCGCCGGCGCCGCAACCGATCCGCTCATTTCGCCGTCGGCGAAATCCCCGATCGCCGGTGTGGCAGGCGTGCGCGCCGGCGCGGCCGGTGCCGTCGGTTCGTCCGCCGCCGCAGGGGTATCCAACGCGTCCAGCGCTTCCAGCACGTCGTCGCCGGTCCGCAAGCCGACCGAGGCCGACGCCGAGGCCGAGCTGTCGGCCAAGATCGCTGCCCGCCTGGCCATCATGCGCGCCAATCAGCAGGCCCGGGCCGCTGCGGCGGCCAAGGCCAAGAAGGCGGCCGTGGTGGCCGCCGCCGCGCCACCGCCGGCGGCGCCCAAGTTTTTCAGCAACACCTGGTCATACGAGGGTGAGACCGGTCCCGCCAATTGGGGCAAGATCAATCCCGCGTGGGCCAAGTGCGGCAACGGCAACCGCCAGTCGCCGATCGATATCCGCGACGGCATGAAGGTCGAACTGGAGCAGATCACCTTCGACTACCATCCGTCGACGTTCAACGTGACCGACAACGGCCACACGGTGCAGGTGATGGTCGGCGGCGGCAATTTCCTCACGGTGCAGAACCGCATGTATGAATTGATCCAGTTCCATTTCCACCGGCCGTCGGAGGAGCGCATCAACGGCAAGGGCTACGAGATGGTGGTGCACCTGGTGCACAAGGACGTCGAAGGGCGCATCGCCATGCTGGCGCTGCTGCTGGAGCGCGGCAAGCAGCAGCCGGTGATCCAGACGGTGTGGAACAACCTGCCGCTGGAAAAGCTGGAGACCCTGGCGCCGTCGGTGGTGCTCGATCCGATGGACCTGCTGCCGGCGCGGCGCGACTACTTCACCTTCATGGGATCGATGACGACGCCGCCCTGCCAGGAGGGCGTGCTATGGCTGGTGATGAAGGAGCCGGTCCAGGCCTCGCCGGCCCAGCTGGCGCTGTTCAGCCGCCTCTATCCGTTGAATTCGCGGCCGATCCAGCAGGGCTCCGGCCGCATCATCAAAGAATCGAACTGACTTAATCGGCGCAGATGCGGTGCTTGCCGGTCCAGGCGGCGCCGGCTTCCAGCGGCCGCTGGTCCACGCGCGCCGGCTCGATGCAGACGAAGCGCAGGTACTCGTCGTCGGCCAGGTCCACCAGCGCGGCCGCATCGGCCTGACCCGGATTCCACACCACCCATTCGCTGAAACCCTGCTGGTCCAGCCGCAGCGTGGCGTTGGCCGTGTTCAGGGTGAGCGACGGCGTCGATTGGTACAGGCGGTCGTGCTTCTCGGTGAAGTGCAGCGCCGGATGCTCCTGCGTGGCCGTATTCAGATGATGGTCGGTGTACCGCTGGTGTTGCAGGCCGCTGATGCTGGTCGCGCTCAGGTGGCCGACGTCGTAATAGGTGTGCAGCGCCACGCCGAACGGGAAGGCCTGCGCGCCACTGTTGCGGACCGTGAATTCGGCGTCGAGCGCGTCGCCGTGCAGGGTGAAACGCAAGGTCAGCTCGAAGGCGTGCGGCCAGGCTTGCGCGTGTTCCGCTGCCAGGTCGTCCTGATTGAGGCTGAACTCCAGGAAGGACTGGCCGCCGTCGCCGCCGCTGTCCGTCAGGCGCCAGGTGCTCACGCGGGCGAAGCCGTGGCGCAGGCCGGGGCCGCGCACATTAAACTGCGGGAAGATGACCGGCACGCCGCCGCGTATCGCCTTGCTGCCGTCGAGCGGCGTTTGCGAACTGACGAACAGGCGCTCCTTGCCGTCGCCGGTTTTCCAGGACAGCAGGTGGGCGCCGAACAGCGACACCGTCGCTTGCGCGCCATCGGCGGCGGTGAGTCGCACTGCCGGCAGCGCGCCGAATTCTGTCATCGTAACTACAGCCATGGTTCTTCCGTTAATTAAATGAGTTGATCAGGTGATGGGGCGGGTTCAGGTCAGCCGGTTCTTCGCCAGCGGCGGATTCTTGGCGAAATAGCGCCGTATGCCTTTGACGATGGCGTTGGCCATCTGGTTCTGGTAGCCGTCGTCGAGCAGCTTGGCCTCCTCCTCCGGGTTGGAGATGAAGGCCGTCTCGATCAGGATGGACGGAATGTCGGGCGCCTTGAGCACCGCGAAGCCGGCCTGCTCGACCGATCCTTTGTGCAGGCGGTTGATGCCGCCGATCTCGCCCAGCACCGATTTGCCCAGCTTCAGGCTGTCGTTGATCTGCGCCGTGGTGGACAGGTCGAACAGCACGCTGGCCAGCTGGCGGTCGTGGTTCTTGACGTTGACGCCGCCGATGGTGTCGGCCTGGTTTTCCTTGTCCGCCAGCCAGCGCGCGGCGGTTGAACTGGCGCCTTTTTCCGACAGCACGAACACCGACGAGCCGCGCGCGGACGGCTGCACGAAGGCGTCTGCGTGGATCGACACGAACAGGTCGGCCTGCACCTTGCGCGCTTTTTCCACGCGTTTGCCCAGCGGGACGAAGTAGTCGCCATCGCGGGTCAGCATCACGCGCATGTTGGGCGCCTCTTCCAGCTTGGCCTTGAGGCGCTTGGCGATGGACAGTACGATGTCCTTTTCCTTGCTGCCGTTCTTGCCGGAGGCGCCGGGGTCTTCGCCGCCGTGGCCCGGATCGAGCGCGATGGTGATCATCCGCACGACGTTGTTCTTGTCCGCTTTGTCGGCCTTTTCGGCGGCTTTGGCCTGCGCCTCGGCGGTCCTGACCTGGTCGCGCAGTTCGGCGCGCGGCTCGGCCTTCATGTCCGGCTTGAGCGCTTCGAGCTGCTCGCGCGGCGTTGGCGCGTTGGCGGCCATCTCCGCCTCTCCCGGTTTGAGCGGCGGCATGTCGCCTTTCGGCGTGCTGCCGGCGGCCGCCGACGACGATTCCGGCGGCGGCTTGCCGTCGCTGGACCAGTTGCCCTTTTCGATCATCGCGGCGATCGGGTCGACTTCCTTGACGGGATACAGATCGAAGATCAGGCGGTCCTTGTAGTTACCGGCCGGCGGCAGCGTGAAGACCTGCGGCCGCACTTCCTCCTTCAGGTCGAACACCAGGCGCACCACGTTGGGCCGGTTCTGGCCCACGCGCACCTGCTTGATATACGGGTCGTTGGACTGGATCTTGGCGACCAGGCTTTTGAGCGTCGGATTGAGCTCCAGCCCTTCGATGTCGACGACCATGCGTTCCGGGTCCTTGACGATGAAGTGGGTGGCCTTGAGGACGGCGTCGTTCTCCAGGGTGACGCGGGTGTAGTCGTCGGCCGGCCACACGCGCACGGCGAGGATTTGCGCGGCGCTGGCGCGCAACGGCGTCGCGAGCGCTGTCACGGACAGCATCAGGGTGGCGCCGGCCTTCAGGACGGTGCGCCGCGAGACGGCGGGAGTGGACTCCGCGCTCACATGTTGGGGGCGAATTTGAGGCTTTGAAGGCATGAGTTACCCAGGGCGGTGGACGCCTGCAATTCTACATCACGGCCGTTGCCGGCCACGGTCAGGTACAGGTCGATATCGGGCGGAGGCAGCACGCGGTCGGCCTTTTCGGGCCATTCGACGATGCAGATGTTGTCCCCGTTGAAGTCTTCGCGGAAGCCGGCGTCGAGGAATTCCTCCGGGCTGCCCATGCGATACAGGTCGAAATGGATGACGTTCACGGCGCGGCCGCCGAGTTCAATTCGATATGGTTCCGACAAGGTGTATGTCGGGCTTTTGACGGTGCCGGCGTGGCCCGCCGCGTGCAGCAGGGCGCGGGTGAGGGCGGTTTTGCCCGCCCCCAGGTCGCCGTGCAGGTAGATCGTCAGGCCCGGAGCAATCGCGCGCGCCAGGGCCGAGCCCAGGGCGGCGGTCGCGGTTTCGTCGTGGAGATGGGCTGTGAAGTGCTGCATCGAATAGAATGTCATGTTGGTGGAATCGCCAGCCATTGTAACCGCCCGCGTCCTTCCAGGGTGTACCCTCATAAGCCACTGATGTCCTTGCCTGAATCCAATTTAGCCGAACTCGCCCTCAGCATCAAGCGCTGGGGTGTGGAGCTGGGCTTCGCCGAAATCCGCATCACCGACATCGACCTCAGTCACGCCGAGGCGGGCCTGCGGGCGTGGCTGGACGCCGGCATGCATGGTGAAATGGACTACATGGCCGCCCACGGCATGATGCGCGCCCGCCCGGCCGAACTGGTGCCCGGCACGGTGCGCGTGATCAGCGCGCGCATGAACTACCTGCCGAGGGAGGTGGAAACGGACACCGAAGCGGGCCCGGAGGCGGGCCAAGGGGACGACTGGCGCGAGCAAGAGCGGCGCCGGCTGGCCGATCCTGGCGCCGCCGTCATCTCGGTCTACGCGCGCGGCAGGGATTATCACAAGGTGCTGCGCGCCCGATTGCAGCAGCTGGCCGACAAGGTCAAGGCGGAAATCGGCGACTTCGGCTACCGCGTGTTCACCGATTCGGCGCCGCTGATGGAGCTGCCGCTGGCCGAGAAGGCGGGGCTGGGCTGGCGCGGCAAGCATACCTTGCTGCTTAGCCGCACCGCCGGCTCGATGTTCTTCATGGGCGAATTCCTGGTCGATTTGCCGCTGCCGGTGGACCCGCCCACCGGCGCCCATTGCGGCCAGTGCTCGGCGTGCATCGACATTTGCCCGACGCAGGCGATCCTGGGGCCGGGCCGGCTCGACGCCCGGCGCTGCGTGTCCTACCTGACGATTGAACTGAAAAGCGCGATCCCTGTGGAGCTGCGGCCCCTGATCGGCAATCGCGTCTACGGCTGCGACGACTGCCAGACCGCCTGCCCGTGGAACAAGTTCGCGCAGCGCGCGGTGCTGCCCGATTTCGACGAGCGCCATGGTTTCGGCAGCGCCTCGATGGTCGAGCTGTTCTCCTGGAGCGAGGAGGAGTTCAACCGCAAGATGGAAGGCAGTCCGATACGCCGCATCGGCCATGAGCGCTGGCTGCGCAACCTGGCGGTCGGCCTGGGTAACGCGGCGGCGGCCGGCGCCGCGGGCGACGCGGCCATCGTCGGCGCGCTCACGGCGCGCCTGGAGCACCCGTCGGCGCTGGTGCGCGAGCATGTCGAATGGGCGCTCGCCCGTCATGCCGAAGGCTCCGCGACACTAGCCTGAGCGCTGGTTTGCGTGGCCCGATTGGGCTACACTCATGCGGTTATCCTCCTTACAAGGCCCGTGTCCCATGCAAACTTCAACCAGGTTCATAGCGCTGCTCGCAGGCGCTTCCTTCTCCCTCGCCGCACAGGCGGTCAGCTTCGACGCATGGGCCGACAAGGTGGCCGACGCCAAGGTGCGCAGCGATCCGGAGCAGGCTACGCAGAAGCAGTACTTCAGCGGCAAGGAGCAGGACGCTCTGGACCGGGCGCTGACGCCGAACACGCCGGAATACCGCAAGGCGGAAGTGGCCAAGGCCAAGGTCTCGCTCAAGCAGCTGGCGGCGATCGATCAGAAGGCGTTGACGCCGCAGCAGCGCGCCAGCGCCGCCGCCATCGCGTGGAATCTGCAGGGCGCGGTCGACGCGGTGGAGTTCGAGGACCACCAGTTCGTGTTCAACCAGTTCACCGGCCTGCATGTGCAGATCGTGAACTTCCTGTCGCAGCAGCACCCGATCCGCAACCAACGCGACATCGAAAACTATCTGGCGCGCCTGAAATCCGTCGCCGGCAAGATCGACACCGGCATCGCCCGCGCGCAGGGCGCCGCCGGCCGTGGCTTCCTGATGCCGACCTTTATCACGCAATCGTCGATCGGCCAGTTGGACCGCTTCCTCGACGGCGGCGCGGAGAAGAACGTGCTGGTCGCCTCGCTGGCGCAGCGCATGGCGGCGTTGAAGGATGTCTCGTCGGAGCAGCAGGCCAAGTTCACGGCGGAGGCCTCGGCGACAGTCAAGCAGACTATCCTGCCGGCGTTCGAGCGCACCCGCACACTGCTGAAGGAACAGCTGCCGCGCACCACCGCCGACGCCGGCCTGTGGCGCCTGCCGAACGGCGACAAGGCCTACGCGCTGGCGCTGCGCCGCATGACCACCACGGACTACACGCCGCAGCAGATACACGATATCGGCCTGAAGGAAGTGGCGCGCATCGAGAAGGAGATGGATGGTTTGCTGGCATCGCTGGGCTACAAGGAGGGCGGCATCAAGGAGCGCATGGTCAAGCTGGAAGCCGATTCGCAGCCGAAGGAGGCCGACCCGCGCCCGGCGATGCTGGCGCGCTACGACGCTTTGATGCGCGACGCCGAGGCGCGCGCGAAGGAGTTGTTCGATATCACGCCGAAGGCGCCGGTGGTGGTCAAGCGCGAGCCGGCGTTCACGGAGAAGACGGCGGCCGCGCATTATTCGGCACCGGCCAAGGACGGCACCTTGCCGGGCATTTTCTGGGCGCCGATGCCGGGGCCGGACTTCCGTATCGTCGGCATGCGCACGTTGGTGTACCACGAGGCGGTGCCGGGCCATCACTTCCAGATCGCGCTGCAGCAGGAGAATACGGGATTGCCGCGCTATCGCCGCGACCGCGTGTTCGCATCGGGATCGGCGTATGTCGAGGGCTGGGCGCTGTATGCGGAGCAGCTGGCGTCGGAGAATAAATGGTATGACGGCGATACCGTTGGACGTTTGGGGCAGCTCGACGCGGAGCTGTTCCGCGCCAAGCGTCTGGTGGTGGACACCGGCCTGCACGCGATGAAGTGGACGCGCCAGCAGGGCATCGATTACGGTATTCCGGCGTCGGAGGTGGAGCGTTATGTGGTGATGCCGGGGCAGGCGTGCGCGTACAAGATCGGCATGATCCGCATCCTGGATCTGCGCGCGAAGGCGGAGAAGGCGCTGGGCGACAAGTTCTCGATCAAGGGCTTCCACAACACTGTGCTGCAGACGGGCGATGTGCCGCTGTCGGTGCTGGAAAAGGTAGTGGACGAGTGGATCGCCACGCAGAAGGGCTGATAGCGGCTCGTCAATGGCGGATTACGGCCTTCGGCCTAATCCGCCCTACGTGTATCCGAGGTATGCATGGGTTTTGGCCGTCGGCCACTGAACTACGTTTCAATCTGGAGCCACGTAGGGCGGATTAGCGTAGCGTAATCCGCCATGCCAGCGCCGCCGATGGCTTAAGCAGCATTATTTCAGCAAGCCCGCCAGCTCGACCGCCGTCTTAACCTGCATCTTGTCGAAGATGTGCGCGCGGTGAACCTCCACCGTGCGCATGCTGATGCCCAGCTGGTCGGCCACCACCTTGTTCATTTTTCCGGCCAGGATCAGGTCCAGCACTTCGCGCTCGCGCACCGACAGCGTCGCCACGCGCGCGTGCACGGCCGCCATCTCGCCGGCCTTGCGCGAGCCGGCCAGGCCTTCCTGCACCCGGTCCATCAACTGGTTGTCGTTGAACGGCTTCTCGAAGAAATCGAAGGCGCCACGTTTTAGCGTGTCGACCGCCATCGGCACGTCGCCGTGACCCGTCAGGAAAATCACCGGCATGCGCTGCGTCAGCCCGCGCGCGGCCAGCTGGTCGAACACCGCCACGCCGTTCATGTCCGGCATGCGCACGTCGAGCAGCAGGCAGTCGCCGTCGGCGTCGAATTCGCCCATCTCCACTTGCTGCAGGAATTGCAGCGCGCCCTCGTAGGCGCGCGACGAGATCCCGCGCGAAGTGGCCAGCCAGGTCAGCGAGTCGCGTACGACCGCTTCGTCATCGACGATATGCAGCATTTTTTTATGTCTCCTGTTCCGTGGCCACCGTCACCGCCGGCAGCACGAACGTAAATATGGTTCCGCCTTGCGGATTGGGGCTGTAAGTGAGCGAACCGCCGTGGAATTCTATCGCAGTCCGGCAGATGTTCAATCCCATGCCCATCCCCTCGGCCTTGGTCGAGAAGAAGGGCGAGAACAAACGCTGCGCCACTTCGTCCGGAATGCCGTGCCCCTGGTCGATCACCGCCACGCTCACCTGCGCGGTGGTCGCATCATACTCCGCCACCACGTTGAGTATGCGCCGCTGCGGCGGAATGTGCTGCATCGCCTCGATGGCGTTGCGGGTCAGGTTCAGCAGCACCTGCTCGATCATCACGCGGTCGGCCAGCACCGCCGGCAGATCCTCGGGGATGTTGGTTTGATAGGAGACGTAGCTTTGGCGCGCCTGCAGCTCGATCAGCGCCTGGATGCCGTCGAGCAGCGACTGGATGCCCACGGACTGGCGCAGCGGCTCGCGCTTCTTGACGAATTCGTGCACGCTGCGGATGATCTGGCCGGCCCGCTGCGCCTGCGCGCTGGCCTGCTCCAGCGCGGGTTTCAGCAGTCCGGCGTCGACCGTGTCGCCCTTGTCCTGGGCGCGTCCCAGCACATTGAGCGCGCCGGTGGTGTAGCTGGAGATCGCGGCCAGCGGCTGGTTCAGTTCATGCGCCAGCATCGAGGCGATTTCGCCCATCGTCGCCAGGCGCGCGCTGGCTTGCAGCTTTTCCTCCTGCTGGCGGTTCAGTTCCTCCACGCGCTTGCGGTCGGAGATGTCGAGGATGGAGCCCATCCAGCCGGTCTGCTTGCCGTGGTTGTCCACCAGCGGCGCCTCGAACACCAGGACCGGCACGCGCTGGCCGTCCGGGCGCTGGAAGAAGGTCTCGAACTGCGGCGTGACCCTGCCCGCCAGGACGGAGGCGAAGCGGCTCTGGTATTCCTCCATCGCTTCCGGCGCCCAGTAGGGCATGGGCGGCAGGCGGCCGACGATGTCCTCGGCCGGATAGCCGACGATCTGGCAGAACGCCGGATTGACGTAGGTGATGCGGCCTTCCAGGTCGCGCGCGCGCAGGCCGGTCACCAGCGAGTTCTCCATCGCGGTGCGGAACGACATTTGCTGGCGCAGCGCGCCTTCGGCCGCCAGGCGCCGCGAGATGTGGCCCCACAGCGCCACCAGGCTCCATAACAATCCGAGCGAGAGCACGATGACCGAGCCGACCAGCAAATTGGGCAGCAGCTTGGGCGCGCTCTTGACGCTGTCCGTCACCAGCCGCACCGAGGCGCCGGGCAGGTCGAGCGCGCGCTTGTGGGTGTAGACGCCGTGGCCCGGACCGGCCGCCGCGCGCCGCGCCAGCACCTTGTCGTCGCGGTCGACCAGGGTGACCTGGTTGTCCTGCGCGAACCACCACGGCACCATCTCTTCGAGCAGGGCGCTGGTTTTATAGGTGGCGACCAGGTCGCCCAGGTAGTCGGCGCCGCTGAACAGCGGCACGTGATAGTCCATCAGCACCTCGGAAGGCGCGGCCGAGGGATTGGCCGCTTGCACCTCCGGCTGCGTGTACATGGCGTTGCGGGTCTTGCGGGTCAGCTCCATGGTCGCGCGCGAGGCCGCCGTCAGCACAATGGGAGTGGTTTGCGGGTCGCTGGTGGCCACCAGCGAGCCGTCCGGCCGCAGCCAGACCACCCGCAGCAGCTCCTTGCCGTTCTTGAGAACCCGGCTCAGCCGGTCGTGGCCCTGTGACGGCGTCAGGCGGCCGAGGCCGATTTCCTGCGCCAGCGCGGCCAGGCTTTCCTCGTCCCGGCCCAGCTGAAAACGTATCGTTTGCTCAACCCACAGCGTGTCGGCGATCAGTTGTTCCTGCCGTTCGTTGCTTTCCATCTGACGAGCTTGCCACGGAAGCCAGATCAAAATCGCTAGAAAAAACAACACCAGCACGATGGGCAAAACCCAGCGCAGCGTCGAGTTTGCGCTGGGTCGTCGGGCTGGGAGCGGCTGGGAATGCGGGTTTGTCATGGGCGCTCAGGGTATAGCGTTGGCGGGAAACGGGCATTGTGGTTTTCCACAATTGAAAGATGCGACGTTGTCCTGAAGAATCTATCAAACTACAATAATAGTGTACTTTCAAACCCTCAGGAGACCGTATGAAACTGAAACACGCCTTGCTCGTGCTGAGCGCCGCATTGAGCTTTAACGCCTATGCGCAAGCTCCTATCGTCATTAAATTCAGCCACGTCGTGGCGACCGACACCCCGAAGGGCCAGGCGGCAGAGCGTTTTAAACAACTTGCCGAAAAGGCCACCAACGGCCGCGTCAAGGTCGAGGTCTATCCGAACAGCCAGCTGTACAAGGACAAGGAAGAACTCGAGGCGCTGCAGCTGGGCGCCGTGCAAATGCTGGCGCCATCGCTGGCCAAGTTCGGCCCGCTGGGCGTGAAGGAATTCGAAGCCTTCGACCTGCCGTTCATCTTCCCGTCCAAAACCGCGCTGTACAACGTCACCGAAGGCGAAATCGGCAAGGGCCTGATGAAGAAGCTGGAGCCGAAGGGCATCACTGGCCTGGCGTTCTGGGATAACGGCTTCAAGGTCATGTCGGCCAACAAGCCGCTGCGCGTGCCGGCCGACTTCAAAGGCCTGAAGCTGCGTATCCAGTCGTCCAAAGTGCTGGACGCGCAGATGCGCGCGCTGGGCGCGAACCCGCAGGTGCTGGCGTTCTCGGAAGTGTATCAAGCGCTGCAGACCGGCGTGGTCGATGGCACGGAGAATCCGCCGTCGAACATGTACACGCAGAAGATGCACGAAGTGCAGAAGTACGTGACCGTGTCCAACCACGGCTACCTGGGCTACGCGGTCATCGTCAACAAGAAGTTCTGGGACGGCCTGCCGCCGGACATCCGCACCGCGCTCGACAAGGCGATGAAGGAAGCGACCACGTTCGAGAAAGCCATCGCCCAGCGCGACAACGATCTGGCGCTCGAAGCCATCAAGAAGACCGGCAAGACCGAGATCTACACCTTGAGCGTGAAAGAACAGGCGGAGTGGCGCAAGGCCCTGCTGCCGGTACAGCAATCGATGGAAAGCCGAATCGGTAAAGACCTGATCTCGGCCATCAACAAAGAAGCGGCGAAGTAAGCTTTACAGCACAGCTTTAAAGCACAGCCTGCCAGACGGGGCGGCGCTCGCCGCCCCGTCCACAATTCCTCACTGAAGGATCCCTCCATGAAATTCCTCGATAAACTCGAAGAATGGCTGATCGCGACCCTAATGGGCGCGGCCACCGTTCTGATCTTCGTATCGGTGGTCCACCGCTACATGTCCGGGCTGCCTATTCCCGGCCTGCAGGACTACCTGATTCAACTCAATACCAGCTGGGCGCAGGAAGCCTGTATCTATATGTTCGTCTGGATGGCCAAGTTCGGCGCGGCCTACGGCGTGCGCACCGGCATCCACGTCGGCGTCGACGTCATTATCAACCGCATGAGCACCCCGTGGCGCGCCAAGTTCGTCGTCTTCGGCCTGCTGGCGGGTGCGCTGTTCACGGGCATCATCGGCACCCTGGGCGCCAACTTCGTGCACCACATGTCGCAGACCGACCAGGTCTCGGCCGACCTGGAAATGCCGATGTGGATCGTCTACCTGGCCGTGCCGCTGGGCTCCTACCTGATGTGCTTCCGCTTCCTGCAGGTGCTGGTGTCGTTCGTCAAGACCGGCGACCTGCCAAAACACGACCACTCGCACGTCGAGGGACTGGAAGAAGAACTGTCGAATGACAAGGGAGCCAAAGCATGAACGCCATGATTATCTTCGTGCTGCTGCTGGCGCTGATGTTGACCGGCATGCCGATCTCCATCTCGCTCGGCCTGACGGTGCTGACCTTCCTGTTCACCATGACCGAGGTGCCGATCGATACGGTGGCCCTCAAGCTGTTCACCGGCATCGAGAAATTCGAGATCATGGCCATCCCGTTCTTTATCCTGGCGGGTAACTTCCTCACGCACGGCGGCGTCGCGCGGCGCATGATCAACTTCGCCACGTCGATGGTCGGCCACTGGCACGGCGGTTTGGCGCTGGGCGGCGTGCTCGCTTGCGCGCTGTTCGCGGCCGTCTCCGGCTCGTCGCCGGCCACCGTGGTGGCGATCGGCTCGATCATCCTGCCGGCCATGGTGCGCCAGGGCTATCCGAAATCGTTCGGCGCCGGCGTCATCACCACCTCCGGCGCGCTGGGCATCCTGATTCCGCCGTCGATCGTCATGGTGATGTACTCGGTCACCACCAACACCTCGGTCGGCAAACTGTTCATGGCCGGCGTGGTGCCGGGCATTATGCTGGCGTTCTTCCTCGGCCTGACGACCTGGCATCTGGCGCGCAAGAACAACTATCCGCGCATGCCCAAGGCCGGCTGGGGCGAGCGCTGGGCGACCTTCCGCAAGAGCGCCTGGGGCCTGCTGCTGATCGTCATTGTCATGGGCGGCATCTACAGCGGCGCGTTCACGCCGACCGAGGCTGCTGCGATGGCGGCGGTGTACGCGTTCATCATCGCGGTGTTCGTCTACAAGGATTTGAAGCTCAAGCAGGTGGGCAAGGTGCTGCTCGATTCGGCGGCGATGTCGGCGATGCTGCTCTACATCATCACCAACGCCATCCTGTTCTCGTTCCTGATGACCAGCGAAAATATCCCGCAGGCGATGGCGGAATGGATCACCGGCCAGGGCCTGGGCGTGATCACCTTCCTGCTGGTGGTGAACGTGTTGCTGCTGTTGGCCGGCAACGTGATGGAACCGTCGTCGATCGTGCTGATCATGGCGCCGATCCTGTTCCCGGTGGCGATGAAGTTGGGCATCGATCCTGTGCACTTCGGAATCTTGATCGTGGTCAACATGGAGGTGGGAATGTGCCATCCGCCGGTCGGCCTGAACCTGTACGTGGCGTCGGGGATTACCAAGATGGGCATAACAGAATTGACTGTTGCCGTGTGGCCATGGCTGCTGACAATGCTGGGCTTCTTGATCTTGGTCACATATGTACCACAAATTTCTTTGTGGCTCCCGAATTTAATTTACTCTTAAAGTAACGCTGCGCTGCAACCTGAAAAAAACGGGAAAAACCGAAAAAGATGCGTTATGATGGCGTCGCTCTCAGGGGTTCCCGAATAAGCAAATTTGGTTCGGTAGCAAGAGCAAGGAATTGTAGGTGGGGAGTGTGATAGAAACGGTAATTAATACCGGCAATCGATCGAGGAGACACACGTTTTACAGAATGTCGTTGTGATAGTCGCTGCAGGCCGCCACAAGCGCGCTACGGGGACACGCAAACGACCGGGAACGTGAAGCAGGTTTAAAAACGCACCTTCAGGTGCGTTTTTTTTTCGCCTGGCGTTTTACAATGCGGGCGTGGCGCGAAAACCTTCCCGCCGCCGCCGGACCACTTTCGCGACTTCCACAACAAAAGGTTGTCGCGGGCACGCAACATGATGGTGCGTTGCGAAAAACGGCTGGGATCAACGAAGACCTTTTTTGGTGCATCAACTGTGACGAATATACAACAGCAGCGTGAAATTTTTTCTGCCATCGTGGAATTGCCATTCGGAAAAATCGGAGTGCGCACCGCAAGTGGTCTGATCACTGAGCTGTGTTACCTGCCGCCCCATTTTGATGCAAAGGACGCGCAAGGCCCGATTGCCCAGGCAGCGGTGGTTCAGCTGCAGGCGTACTGCGAGGATGCCGATTACCGCTTCGACCTGCCGCTCAAGCAGGCCGGCACCGACTTCCAGAAGACGGTGTGGGGCGCCATCAGTTCCATCCCGCGCGGCAGCGTGCGCACCTATGGCGAGCTGGCCAAGCACATCGGTTCGGCGCCGCGCGCGGTGGGGCAGGCCTGCGGCGCCAACTGGTTCCCGATCGTGGTGCCATGCCACCGCGTCACCTCCGCCGCCGGCCTGGGCGGCTTTGCCAACAGCGACGATCCCAACGGCTACCTGCTGGGCATCAAGCGCTGGCTGCTGGCCCACGAAGGTTCGAGCGAGTACGCATGGCAACAGACAACGCTGCTCTGATCGACGAGTTCTGCGACAGCCTGTGGCTGGAGGACGGCCTGTCGAAAAACACGCTGGAAGCGTACCGGCGCGACATGCGCCTGTTCGCCCGCTGGCTGGAGTCGCAGCGGCCGAACGTGGCCGGGCTGGCGGCCGTGGCCACGCACGACATCCAGGGCTATATCGCCGCGCGGCACGAGGACAGCGGCAAGGCCACCTCGTCCAACCGGCGGCTGTCGGTGATCAAGCGCTTCTACCAGCTGCTGCTGCGCCAGCGGCGCATTACGGACGATCCCAGCCTTAAATTGGTATCGGCCAAGCAGCCGCACCGCTTCGTTCACACCTTGAGCGAAATTCAAGTTGAGGCCTTGCTGGCGGCGCCTGACGTCAACACGCCGCTGGGCCTGCGCGAGCGCACCATGCTGGAGCTGATGTACGCCAGCGGCCTGCGCGTGTCGGAGCTGGTGGACCTGAAGATGCTCGAGCTGAGCTTGAATGACGGGGTGCTCAGGATCACCGGCAAGGGCGCCAAAACGCGGCTGGTGCCGTTCGGCCAGCAGGCCAGGGTGTGGATCGAGCGCTACGTCAAGGACGCGCGCGGCGTGATCCTGAACGGCCAGGTCGACGACGCGCTGTTCGTCACCGGACGCGGCGGTCCGATGACGCGGCAGATGTTCTGGGTCGTGATCAAAAAACATGCGTTGAAGGCCGGCATCACCGCGCCGTTGTCGCCGCACACCTTGCGTCACGCTTTCGCCACGCATTTGCTCAACCATGGCGCCGACCTGCGCGTGGTGCAGTTATTGCTTGGTCATTCGGACATCTCCACGACGCAAATCTATACCCATGTCGCACGGGAACGCCTGAAACATCTGCATGCGCAACATCATCCCCGAGGCTGAAAAACTTGCATCGGCCGTATCTGCGTCATAATGTGAGCAGGTAATCAACCGGATAGAGAAGAGGTAGCAAATGGCGAAGACAAACTTCCAGTACGAAAAACGTCAGCGCGAGCTGGAAAAGAAGAAAAAAGCGGATGAAAAAGCCCGGCGCAAGGCCGAGCTGAAGGCCAACCCGGGCCTGGCCCAGGAGGGCGAAGTGGTCGAGGACGACGAAGAGGGCGGCGAGTCCGCCGAAGCACCCACAGAGTAATGAAATCGGCGGCCGCGGAATGAGCCGCGCGGCAACCCGAAAAGGCTGGGGTCGTACCCCGTACGGGGTACGACCCCCGTTCGCCGCCGTGCGGGTTGAACGGTTTCCGCCGCCGCCGCGGTCGATCAGGCCGCGTCGGCTTCGCGCAGGTGCTCGACGGCTTCCTCGTGCTCCTCATGCTGCCTGCGCTTGAAATACCGCACGCAGCGCTTGCCAAGGTTGTCCAGATACGTGTACGCCACCGGCACCACCACCAACGTCAAAATGGTCGACGTGATCACCCCGCCGATCACCGCGCGGCCCATCGGCGCCTGCGTCTCGCCACCTTCGCCCAGGCCTATCGCCATCGGCAACATGCCGAAAACCATCGCCAACGTCGTCATCAGAATCGGACGCAGCCGCACCTGGCCCGCGCTCATGATGGCCTCGAACTGCCCCGCGCCCTCGCGCTGCGCCTGATTGGTGAAGTCCACCAGCAAGATCGCGTTCTTGGTCACCAGCCCCATCAGCATGATGAAACCGATCACCGAGAAGATGTTCAAGGTGCTGCCGGTCGCCAGCAGCGCCACCAGCACGCCGATCAGCGACAGCGGCAAGGACATCATGATCGCCACCGGCTGCAGGAAGCTGCCGAACTGCGACGCGAGCACCAGGTAGATGAAGATCACCGCGATGCCGAGCGCGATCATGGCCGAGGTCATGCTTTCTTCCATTTCCTGCGCGTTGCCGCCGACGTCGAAGCGCACGCCGTCCGGCAACTCGATTTCCTTCATCGCCTTGCGCACGTCGCCGTCGACGTCGCCGCCGGGACGGCCCTCGGTGTTGGCATAGATCGCCACCCGGCGCTGCAACGCCTGGCGCTTGAGCACCTGCGGGCTGAACGACGGCACGAAGTCGACCACCTGGCGCAGCGGCACCATCACCGGACGGCCGTCCGGCCCCAGCTTGCTCGACGCCAGCGACAGGTCGGCCAGGTCGGCCACCTTTTGCCGGCCCGACTTGGGCAGTTGCACGTTGACGTCGTAGTTCTGGCCGTCGGAGGCGAGGAAGTGGCTGGTGGTGTCGCCGGCCACGAACGGCCGCAGCGCGGTGCCGATCTGCTGCACCGTCAGGCCCAGGTCGCTGGCCAGCTCGTTGTTGATTTTGACCGTGGTCGACGGGTTGGCGCCTTCCTGGCTGTACTCCAGGTCGACCAGCCCCTTTATCGGACGCATCTTGTCCATCAGGCGGTGCGCCACGGCGTCGAGCTTGCCTTCGTCGGTGCCGAGGATGGCGATGAAGATCGGCTTCCAGCCGACCGACATCGTGATGCCGGCGATCTTGCCCAGACGCGCGCGGATCTTGCCTTCCATGACTTTTTGCGACGGCCGTTTGTGGAACTTGCGGTCGACCAGTTTCATGTCGATGCGGGCGGTGTTGCGGCCGTCCTCGGTGCCGACCACGGCGATGACGCTGGCGATCTCCGGAAACTCCTTGAGCGCCGCCTCCACCTGTCGCACCTTGTTGTCGTTGTATTCCAGGCTGGAGCCGACCGGCGTCTTCATCTGCAGGTTGACCCAGCCGTTGTCCTGCTCCGGCATCATCTCGCCGCCGATCATCGGCACCAGCATCAGGCTGCCGGCGAACAGCGCGAAGGCGAACGCCAGGGTCAGCTTGCGCCAGCGCAGCGCAAGTCCCAGGACTTTTCCATACACCACGTGCAGCCTGTCGACGCCGCCCTCGAGCCAGTGCATCAGGCGGCCCAGCCACGGCACGTACTTGAAGCGGTCCTTGACCGGATCGGGCCACACCGACGACAGCATCGGATCGAGCGTGAAGCTGACGAACAGCGACACCATCACCGCCACCGCGACCGTGATGCCGAACTGCAGGAAGAAGCGGCCGATGATGCCCTGCATGAAGGCCACCGGGATGAACACGGCGACGATGGCGAAGGTGGTGGCCATGACGGCCAGGCCGATCTCGTTGGTGCCGTCCTCGGCCGCCTTGCGGTGGTTCTTGCCCATGCCCAGGTGGCGCACGATGTTCTCGCGCACCACGATGGCGTCGTCGATCAGCAGGCCGATGCACAGGGACAGGGCCATCAGGGTCAGGAAGTTCAGGGTGAAGCCGAACACCTTCATCGCAATGAAGCTGGCCATGACCGAGATCGGCAACGTCAGGCCCGTGATGATGGTCGAACGCCACGAGTGCAGGAAGAAGAACACGATGACCATGGTCAGAACGGCGCCTTCGATGATCGTGCGCTTGACGTTGTCGAGCTGGCTTTGCACCTTGACCGATTCGTCGTTGAGCAGGGTCAGCGTGATGTCCGACGGCAGCGACTTCTGCAGCTCGGCGACCACCTTCTGGATGCGCGTGCCGACTTCGACCACGTTGGCGTCCTGCACCTTGGTGATGTCGATGGTGACGGCGCGCTGGCCGCTCAGGCGCGAGATCGACATCTCCTCCTGGGCGCCGTCGATCACCGTGGCGACCTGTTCCAGGTAGACCGGGCCGTTGGCGCGGCGGGCGACGATGATCTTGTTGAAGTCGCGCGCCTCCTTCATCTTGTTCTCGACGCGCACCAGTTGCTCGTTGCCGGCGAAGCTGATCGAGCCGGCCGGCAGGTTGGTGTTGGTGGCCTGGATCGCGGCGATGACCTCGTCGACGCCGATGGCTTGCGCGGTCAGGTCGTTGGGACGCAGGCTGATCAGGATCTGGCGCGCGGCCATGCCGTTCAGGCGCACCTGGCCGACGCCGGCCACGCCCTGGAAGCGCTTGCCGATGACCTGGTCGGCCATGGTCGACAGTTCGCGCAGGCTGTGGGCGGTGGCGGTCAGGCCGATCTGGGCGATGGGGCGGCTGTTCTCGCCTTCGAAGCGGACGATGAACGGGTCCTTGGCTTCCTTCGGGAAGCGCGGCCGGACCTGCGCGATCTTGTCGCGGATGTCCTGCATGGCCTTGTCCATATTGGTCGACAGCTCGAAGTCGACGTAGACGGCGCCGCGGCCCTCCCACGAGTTGGCGCGCAAGGTCTTGATGCCGCTGACGGTGTTGACCACTTCTTCGATCGGCCGCGTGATGTCGTTCTCGACCGCCTCCGGCGACGCGCCCGGATAGTTGACTTCGATCAGCGCGCCGGGGATATCGACGTTGGGCATCGCTTCCATGCCCAGCTCGCGGTAGGAGAACATGCCCAGCACCACGAGCGCCACCATCACCATGGTGGCGAACACCGGGTTCTGGATACTGGTTTTAGTGATCCACATGATCAGCCCTTCGCCAGCATGGCCGCTTTGGCTGGAGCGGAAGGTATCGTGGAGGCGGGCAGCTTGACCTGCGCGCCCGGTTTGACGGCGTTGAGCTTGGAGACGATGACGTTGGCGCCCTTGTCGAGGCCGTCGGTGACCTCGGCGTAGCCCTCGTCGTCGTTGCGCAAGCCCAGGGTGACGGGTTGCGCCACCACCTTGCCGTTCTCAATCTTGTAGACCACCTGTTTGCCCTGGTCGTCGCGCAGCGCCGTCATCGGCACGATAGGCGCGACGCCGGAGCGGTCTGTGACGATGGTGCCCTTGGCGAACATGCCGGCGCGCAGCGCGCTGTCGTCGTTGCGCACGGCGATGTAGACCAGCATCGAGCGCGAACCGGCCTCGGTGGCCGGATTGATGCGCGCGACCTTGCCGTCGAACTCGCGCTTCTGGAAACCGTCAACCTTGAAGCGCACGTCCTGGCCGACCTTCACGCGCGGGATTTCCGACGCCGGCACCTGTGCCTCCAGGGTCAGCTCCGACAGGTTGACGATGCTGTAGACCGCCATGTCCGGCGCCAGCTTCTCGCCGGCCTGCACGTGGCGCTTGCTGACAATGCCGCTGATGGGCGCCTTGATGATGCCGTCGTTGAGCGCGATACGGGCGATCTCGACCATCGCGGCGGCCGATTTGACGTTGGCGCGCGCCAGCGCCACGGTGTTCTGCGTGGAATCGAAGGCGTTTTGCGAGATGTATTTTTGCGACAGCAGCGCCTGGCTGTTGGCTTCGTTCTTGGTCGCCATCGACAGCTTGGCCTGGGCTTCGTCGAGCATGGCCTGCTGCTGTTGCAGGCGCGCGCGCAGGTCGGCCTGGTCGATGCGCGCCAGCACCTGGCCGGCGCTGACGGCCATGCCTTCCTGCACCGTGGTGGCCTCCACCACGCCCGAGATCTTGGACTTGATGGTGGCCGAACTCAGGGGCGCCAGCGAGCCGGATAAGGGCAAGCTGACCGCCAATGATCTGGCATCGATGGCCGCGATGTCGCCGCTGGCCAGTTCGAAGACTTCCTGTTTCTGCTCTTTCTTGCCCTCGGCCTGCGCCACTGGTGGCGTCGGCGCGGCCTGGTTGCCGCGCATGACGGTCCAGCCGCCGGCCGCCAGGCCCAGCACGATCAGGACAGCCAACGGTTTGCGCCAGTTCTTGTTGCTTACCGTGGGCATGGAGGTGAGGGGCAAGGTTTCAATTTTCATATCGTTCTTCTGCGAATGTTGTGGCGCCGGAGGGACCGCGCATGTTGGCACTTTATGAATTTGCAAGGACGATCGCCATCGAAATGCGACGAGTGGCGCAAAAGCGCGGCTGAAATGCATAAAACCGGCATCAAGCGTGTTTGAGGCAAGTCAATGGGGCTTCCGCCGCAGGCGCAAGAATGGCGAAGGCCTGCGAGGGCGCGATCGCCAAGAGAGGGCCATGTGTCTGTCGACTTCCAAGTGATGTACGAAAACACCAGTGACGCCATCGTGCTGGTGCGGGACGGGCGCGTCGTCGGCGCCAATCCGGCCGCGCTCGCCATGTTCGAATGCGACGACGCGGCGGACATGCTCGGCCAGGAGCTGGCCGACTTCTCGCCGCTGCAGCAGGCCGAAGGCGCGCTGTCGGCGCCGTTGCTGCGCCAACTGGCGGCGCGCGCCCAGGGCGACGGCAACCACCGTTTCGAGTGGTGCTGCGTCGGCCGCCGGGGCCGCCAGTTCTGGGCCGAGATACTGATGACGACGGTCGCCCAGGAGGATGGCGCGCTGCTGTACACGGCGATCCGCGACATCTCCGCGCGCCGCAACGAGCAAATGACGATGTACCTGGCGCTGATGAACGATCTGGCCGACCGCCGCCGCACCGAGGCGCGCACCCGCCACCTTGCCGAGCACGATTTTCTGACCGACCTGCCGAACCGCGTGCTGCTGCTCGACCGCATGAGCCTGGCGCTGGCGGCGGCCCGGCGCAACCAGCGCATGGCCGCCATCCTGTTCCTCGACCTGGACCGCTTCAAGTACATCAACGATACGCTCGGCCACCACGTCGGCGACCTGCTGCTCAAGGAGGTGGCGGCGCGGCTGGTCAAATGCGTGCGCGGGGTCGACACGGTCAGCCGCCAGGGCGGCGACGAGTTCGTCGTCATCCTGGCCGATATCGGCAGCATCGCCCAGGCCGCCCACGTGGCGGCCACCATCCAGCAAGCCATCGCCCAGGAGTTCGTGCTGGAGCCGCACCGGCTGCACGTGAGCACGTCCATCGGCGTCAGTATTTTTCCCGACGACGGCGCCGACATCGAGACCCTGATGAAAAACGCCGACCTGGCGATGTACCACGTCAAGGAAAGCGGCAGGAACGGCTACCAGTTCTTCAGCCCGGAGATGAACGCGCAGATCGTCGAGCGCGTGGCGTTCGAGAACGAGCTGCGGCGCGCGTTGACGAACCGGCAATTTATCCTGGAGTACGAGGCCGAGGTCGACATCGCCAGCGGGCAGCCGCTCGCGGCCGAGGCGCTGATACGCTGGCGCCATCCGACCCTGGGCCTGCTGCGGCCCGAGCGCTTCATCGGCGTGGCCGAGGACAGCGGGCTGATGGTGCGGATCGGCGATTGGGTGCTGGAGCAGGCCTGCCTGGAGGCGCGGCGCTGGCGCGACGCCGGCCATCCGCTGGTGGTGGGCGTCAACCTGTCGCAGACGCAGTTCCTGCAAAAGAACCTGGTCGACAAGGTGCGCGCGGCGCTGGAGGCGTCCGGCCTGCCGCCGGCGCTGCTGCAGCTGGAGTTGACCGAGGCCATGCTGATGAAGCACAGCGCCGGCGCGGCCGCCACCCTGGGCGCGTTGCGGGCACTGGGCGTGCGGCTGGCGCTGGACGACTTCGGCACCGGCTACACGCGCGTGGGGCATTTGAAGGAGTATCCGCTGGACAAGGTGAAGATCGACCTGTCGTTCGTCAGCGGCATCGGCGAAGGGGAGGGCGGCGGTGGCGACGCCGTGGTGCACGCCCCGGTGGTCAACGCCATCATCGCGATGGCGCACAGCCTGGGGCTGACGGTGCTGGCCGAGGGCGTGCAGACCGAGGCGCAGTTGCGCTTTCTGCGTGAGCATGGTTGCGACCAGTACCAGGGACGCTATGCGCGCGTAAGTGGAAGCCTCGACGGTTTAGGCGGTCTGTTAGACGCCTGATGGTTCCCTTGCGCTGTGGCCTCGGACGATTGAAACAATCTAAAACACGTAGGGCGGATTAGCGCAGCGTAATCGGCCAATGCATGCGTTTCGACGGCACTCGGATTGGCCGATTACGGCGTGCCGCCTAATCCGCCCTACGTGTCACCACGTTAACGCCAGCTACATCTCAGTGGCCCGCTCACGGCCCCTGCGCTCGTCATACATCCGCACCCGCACCAGCACCTGCCCGTGGTCGGACGCCTCCGGCTTGGCCTGCAGCAGATGGTCGTTCAGATACGTCACGTCCATCACCTCGCCGACCGCGAAGCGCGACGCCGGGTTGAATTCCTCCGACACCAGCACGTGGTCGATGGTCATGTAATGGCCCTCGTGGATGTTGGTGTAGCCGACATGGCGCAGACGGTCGCGGCCGCGCTGGATCTGGTTGCTGTCGAACAGCCGCCCGCTCAGCTCTTCGTCCGCCAGCCCCACGCAGCCCGAGCCCATGACGATGGTGGTGGTCACCGCGTCGGCGGTGTCGTTGAAGTCGCCGAGCACGATGCGCGGGCGGCGGCCGTCGCGGTCCATTTGGCTCAGCAGCGCGCGCAGCGCCACCGCCTCGGTGCCGCGCCGTATCAGCGAGCGCAGGTTGGCTTGCGCGTACAGCATGGCCTCGTCGCCGGGGTCGCCATGGCGGTAGTCGGGACGCTTGGATTTGAGATGAATCACCAGCACGTCGATGACGCGCTCGTCCGGCAGCAACACCTGCGCGTGCAGCGGCGCGCGGGCGAAGCGGTCGGCGTCGCGGTTGCCCTCGGGCATGGCCACACCGTCGGGGAACAGCTGGTAGGCGTGGGCCGGCGCGGCCAGCGGCAGGCGCGAGATCAGCGCCACCTGCGGCGTCAGGCGCGGTTCGCCGGTCAACGGATCGGGCGCCGGGTCGAAGCCGGACAGCGACGCTTCGCGGTAGCGGCGGCTGGCGGCCAGCACGTCGCGCAGCGCCGCCATCGAAAACACCTCCTGCAAACCGACGACGTCGGCGTCGAGCTGGTCGAGCTGCTGGGCCGTCCACAGCACCTTGGCCTGGTATTGGTCCGGCGTGAGCGGCGCCAAGTTGTCGTACAATTTCGCCCCAGGCTGGGAAAGATTGCAAACATTGAAAGTGGCAAAGCGAATTTCCTGCTGCATAATGAGAAACTCCTGTAGACGACAACCTTCACGAACAGCGTATCACGCATGGCCAAAAAAGAGCACATCTCCGAGACCCCGGCGACGCAGTTTCTGCGCAAGCACAAGGTCGTTTTCACCGAGCATCCCTACGACTACGAGGAGCACGGCGGCACCAGCGTGTCCTCGCGCGAGCTGGGCGTGGACGAACACCACGTCGTCAAGACCCTGGTCATGCAGGACGAGGCCGCCAAACCCTTGATCGTGCTGATGCACGGCGATTGCAAGGTATCGACCAAGAACCTGGCGCGCGGCATCGGCTGCAAGTCGGTCGAGCCCTGCAAACCGGACGTGGCCACGCGCCACAGCGGCTACCAGATCGGCGGTACGTCGCCGTTCGGCACCCGCAAGGCGCTGCCGGTGTACGTCGAGGATAGCATCCTTGCGCTGGAAACCATTTATATCAATGGCGGCAGGAAGGGCTATCTGGTCGGCATCGCGCCGCAAGTGCTGGTCGACCTGCTGGGGGCCAAGCCCGTCCACTGCGCTCTGGCCGACTGAGCCTTGGCAGTGTATATTCACCATCCCCGCCGGATGACCACTGATCCACGTAGGGCGGATTAGCGCAGCGTAATCGGCCAATGCGTGCGTTTCGACGGCGCATGCATTGGCGGATTACGGCGTTCCGCCTAATCCGCCCTACGTGTTTTAATGGTATTTCCGGCGTCGGCGTTCATCCGGGACGTCACATTTTTTGAGGAAACAATGAATACAGTTTGGATGACCGTAGCCGCCTATCTGCTCGGTTCGATCTCGTTTGCCGTGATCACGAGCAAGTTGTTCGGCATCGCCGATCCCCGCACCTACGGTTCCAAAAACCCCGGCGCCACCAATGTCTTGCGCAGCGGTAACAAGGCGGCCGCCATCGTCACCTTGATCGGCGACGGCGCCAAGGGCTGGCTGGCGGTGTGGCTGGCCATGCGCTACGAGCAGCAGTTGCAGATCGGCGACGCCACCATCGCGCTGGTGGCGATCGCCGTGTTCCTGGGCCATCTGTGGCCGGTGTTCTTCCGCTTTGTCGGCGGCAAGGGCGTGGCGACCGCGCTGGGCGTGCTGCTGGGCCTGAATCCATGGCTGGGCCTGGCGACCTTCGTCACCTGGCTGGCGGTGGCGTTCGCGTTCCGCTACTCGTCGCTGGCGGCGCTGATCGCGGCGCTGTTCGCGCCGTTCTACTACGGCTTGCTGTTCGGCTTCGATCCGCAGCTGGCTGCCGTGTTCATCATGTGCGTGCTGTTGATTTTCCGTCATCGTAACAACATCTCGAACTTGATCGCCGGCAAGGAAAGCCGCATCGGCAGCAAGAGCAAAGACGCTGTCAAAGCCAAAAAATAAAGTCTTCAAGGGGCCGGCGCTTGAATTTGAGACGAGCGCCGCTATATGCTGGCTTATCACTTTCAGCAAAGGCCCCGCATGAGCACTCCTGTCAAAATCGATTTCGTCTCCGATGTTTCCTGCCCGTGGTGCGCGATCGGCCTCAAGTCGCTGGAACAAGCGCTGGACAACATCGGTGGCGAGGCCGATGTCAGCCTGCATTTCCAGCCGTTCGAACTCAATCCCCAGATGGCCCCCGAAGGCCAGAACATCGACGAACACCTGACCGAGAAATACGGTTCCACGCCGGAACAGCAGGACCAGGCGCGCAACATGATCCGCGCGCGCGGCGCCGAGGTGGGCTTCGATTTTGCCATGCACAAGCGTAGCCGTATCTACAACACCTTCGACGCCCACCGCCTGCTGCATTGGGCCGACACCGAGGACGCGGGCAAGCAGCGCGCCCTGAAGGAGGCGCTGTTCGCCGCCTACTTCACCTTGGGCGACGATCCCAGCTCGCACGAGGTGCTGCTGCGCGTGGCCGGCGAGGTGGGCCTGGACACCGCCGTCGCCGCCGAGGTGCTGCAATCGGACCGCTATGCGGCCGAGGTGCGCGAGCGCGAGCAGTTCTTCCAGCGCCACGGCATCAACTCGGTGCCGGCCGTGATCATCAACGAACGCCATCTGATCTCCGGGGGGCAGCCGGCCGCCGTGTTTGAAAAGGCGCTGCGCGAGATCATGGCGCAAGCGTAAAAATATGCGGGTCAGCGGCGCGGCTGCCCGCCGTGACTCCTGGTTTTGTTATAAAATTAACTGGCAGCATCCTTTTATAATAAAACCACGTCGTTACCCGGGAACCCTATGCTGGCCGCAGACAACGTACACACGCTGAGCACCTCCCGCCCGCCAGCCGACCAGTTCCGGCTGGCCGCGCTGCACCGCTACGACATCCTCGACACCCCCGCCTGCGAAGACTTCAGCTTCCTCACCGAGCTGGCGGCGCGCATCTGCAACGTCCCCTATGCCTTCGTGTCGCTGGTCGACGCCGACCGCGTGTGGATCAAATCCTGCGCGGGCATGCACATGGGCGAGCTGCCGCGCGGCGAGAGCTATTGCTCGCTGGCGGTGCTGGGCGAGGCCGCCACCGAGATTCCCGACCTGACCGAGGACTACCGCACCGCGCGGATGCCGCTGACCGTCAAGGCCCCGCACATGCGCATGTACAGCAGCGTGGCGCTGACGTCGTCGGACGGCTTCGCCATCGGCACCTTGTGCGTGATGGACACCAAGCCTGGCGGCCTGGACGAGGAGCAGCGCTCGATCCTGTCGCGGCTGGGGCGCCAGGTGATGGCGCTGATCGAATTGCGGGCCAGCGAGCGCACCCTGGGCGACGCCGTGCGCGAGCTCGAAATGCTGGCCACCACCGACGAGCTGACCGGCCTGCACAACCGCCGCTCGCTGCTGCAGCGGCTGCGCTTCGAGGCGGCGCGCGCCAAGCGCTTCCGTTCGCCGCTGTCGGCGGTGATGATCGATCTGGACCACTTCAAGCGCATCAACGATGAACACGGGCACTCCGCCGGCGACCAGGTGCTGGCCGGCGTCGGCCGCCTGTTGCGCGAGAGCGTGCGCGTGATCGACATCGCCGGCCGCTACGGCGGCGAGGAACTGTGCGTGATCTTGCCGAATACGCCGCTGGAAGGGGCGCTGAAGTTCGCCGAGACCCTGCGCGTCAAGATCGAGGCGCAGCTGCATTACGCCGGCGCGCGGCCGCTGCCGGTGACGGCCAGCTTCGGCGTGGGCGCGTTCGACCATATGGAAATCGCCGACGCCGAAAGCCTGCTGCGCCAGGCCGACGACGCGCTCTACCGCGCCAAGCATGCCGGCCGCAACCGCGTCGAAGGCGCGGTCCTTGAACGACACTGAAAGGAATTCCCTGATGCCCACCGCCACCTGGAACGGCGCCGTCATCGCGCAAGCGAGCGACGACGAAGTCGAGATCGTCGAGAACAATGTCTATTTTCCGCCATCGGCGGTCAAATCCGAGTACCTGAAGCCCAGCGACCATACCAGCCGCTGCCCGTGGAAGGGACTGGCCAGCTACTACACCGTCAGCGTCGACGGCAAGGACAACGAGAACGCGGCCTGGTACTACCCGCAGCCGTTGGAAAAGGCGGCACAGATCAAGGACCACATCGCGTTCTGGCGCGGCGTGGACGTGCAGCGCTAGCCGATGGCGTTGTCGGCCAAGCCGTATCTGCAACGGATCACGGCGCAGTTTGGCGACGATGTCGATTGGGAGCGGCATCCGTACAACGTGCCGTCGGTGCGGGAGCTGGAATCGATCAGCTTCCATCCGGACGTGACGTTTTTCATTGGTGAGAACGGCGCCGGCAAGTCGACCGTGCTCGAATCGATCGCGCTGGCGCTGGGGTTCAGCATGGAAGGCGGCACGAAGAGTGTGCGCTTGAACAGCGCCGGGGAAGCGGCTCCACTGCATGAATCGTTGCGGCTTTCGAAAAGTTTCCGCAAGCCACGTGACGAGTATTTTTTTCGGGCGGAGAGCTTTCACAATGTCGCCACCTATATGGAAACGCTGCCTTATATCGCCAGCTATGGCGGTTCGCTGCATGCGCGCTCGCACGGCGAGGCGTTCATGGCGGTGTTGCTGAACAAGTTCAAAGGCAACGGCCTGTATTTGCTGGACGAACCGGAGGCGGCGCTGTCGCCCAATCGCCAACTGGCGGCGCTGAGCGCGATCCATCAACTGGTGCGGGACGATTCGCAATTCGTCATCGCCACGCACTCGCCCATCCTGCTGGCCTATCCGAACGCGAAGATTTTGCTGTTCGACGGCACCGGCATCACCGAAGTGGCTTACGAGGACACCGAGCATTTCGCCATCACGCGCGACTTCCTCAACCACTACCCGCGCCGTTTGCAGCAATTGCTCGATCAAGACTAGGTACATGGACAATATTACTCATAGCATCATCGGTTTCGGCGTTGGAGAACTGGTACACCGCAGCCTGCCGCGCGAAGCGGACGACAGCGCTCAGCGCGTGCGGCACCGGCTGTTGCTGGTCTCCTGCGCGCTGGCCAGCAATTTCCCCGACCTGGACCTGTTCCTGACCCGGCTGTTGCCCGACCCGTTGGGCTATCTGCTGCACCATCGCGGCCATACGCACACAGCGTTGCTGGCGCTGCCGCAGGCCTTGCTGCTGGCGGCGCTGCTATGGCTATGCTGGCCGTCGGCGCGGGCGCTGCTCAAGTCAAGCCGCACGGCGCGCTGGGGCTTGGCGGCGAGCATCACGACAGGCTTCGCGCTGCATTTGTTGATGGATTACACCAACTCGTACGGTGTGCATCCCTGGTATCCGTTCAGCGGCCGCTGGTTCTTCGGTGACATGGTGTTTATCATCGAACCGCTGTTCTGGGTGGCGATCGGCACGCCGATGGCGCTGATCATGCGCTGGCGTTTCGCGCGCTGGCTCGGGTTGGCGGGGCTGTTCGCGGCGTTGATGTTCTTTGCCTCAAGGCAGTATCTAGGTTGGCCGTCGGTGAGCGTACTGGTGCTGATCGCGCTTGCGTGCGGGGCGGCGCAGTGGCGGGCCGGCGCCAACGGCAGGGCGGGCTTGCTGCTGGCGCTGGGGATCAGCGTCGGCTTTATCGCGGTGCAGGGCGCCGCTTCTCAACTGGGCAGGCGGTTGATCGTCTCGGCGCTGCACCATGCCGATTCGTCGTCGCGCGTGCTCGACGTGGTGATGACCGCGTACCCGTCGCAGCCGTTGTGCTGGAGTTATATCAGTGTCGAAAGCCACGAGGCGGCGGGCAGTTACCGCTTGCGGCGCGGGGTGGCGAGCATTGCTCCGACCTGGCTGGCGCCGCTTTCGTGTCCGGCCGGGCTGGTGGAATCGCCGTCGGCGCGGGCGCTGTCGCCGTCGGTGATGCAGTTCGAGACGAAGGACGGCAGTCTCGCCGGGCTGCGTGCGTTGAAAAACGGCAATTGCCAGGTAGACGCCTGGCTGCGTTTCGGGCGCGCGCCTTGGCTGGACATGACCAAGGGCGATTTGTCGGACTATCGGTTCGCGTTGACGCCGCGCGGCAATTTCACCACGTTGCATATCGTGCCGGCAGGAGCCTGTCCGCAAGGCGTGCCCGGCTGGGGCTATCCGCGCGAGGACTTGCTTTCACCACAGCATTAAAATTACCACTGTTCCACGTAGGGCGGATTAGGCGGAACGCCGTAATCGGCCGATGCATGAGCCGTCGAAACGCCGCATGGCCGATTACGCTGCGCTAATCCGCCCTACGTATTTGCTCGATTCCTCGGCTTTCAGTCCACAATATTGGTGCGGCCGCACAGTTTTAGTGCTTGCCCAGCCGTATCGTGTGGTGTCTTTGAGACAAAAATCTCTAGAATAGGTCGATTAGGACAAACTTTGTCCAATCTTCTTGGCACGACAATTGCATTGCTATTGAGAAAGGAAGAAGATCGAATCTTAAGGAGGACGTTATGAACGCAACTGAAGACAAAGCAAAATCGAATCTGTTCCACGAATCGGCAGCCGACGAACACCGTCTGCGCAGCGAGCGTATCGCCGCACGTGGTGTGTCCCTCGGTAAGGTCAAGGGAAAATACCTGATTCCGCTGGTTGGCTTGGCCGTGCTCGCCTCGATGGCCTTCGCCCAGGGCTAAAAACCCAGGACCTGTCCTAGACAACCTTGATTTCGTCCAGCGGCCAGCGCGGTCGCACGTTGAACGAATAATCGCGTTTGGCCGCGTCAGGGTTGATCATCAGCCGCATCGCGCCCGCGAAGGCGATCATCGCGCCGTTATCGGTGCAAAACTCCAGTTCAGGGTAGTACACCTTGAATTTCTTCTTGGCCGCGGCGTCGTTCAGCGATGCCCGCAGCTGGGAGTTGGCCCCAACCCCGCCGGCAATCACCAACCGCTTCAACCCCGTGTGCTTGAGCGCCGACACGCACTTGGCCGTCAGCACTTCCACGATCGCATCGACGAAACCGCGCGCGATGTTGGCCTTGTCCTGCTCGCAGATATTGGCGATGACCTTCTCGTCGTGATTCTTCACGACCGTCAGCACCGCCGTCTTCAGGCCGGAGAAGCTGAAATTGAAATCCTTGGTGTGCAGCATCGGGCGCGGCAGCTTGTAGGCCGTCGGATCGCCGAACTCGGCCAGACGGGAGATCGCCGGTCCGCCCGGATACCCCAGGCCCAGCAGCTTGGCCGACTTGTCGAACGCCTCGCCGGCGGCGTCATCCAGGGTCTCGCCCAGCAGGGTGTACTGGCCGACGCCGTCCACCCGCATCAGCTGCGTGTGGCCGCCCGACACCAGCAGCGCGATGAACGGGAACTCCGGCGGCTGCGACGCCAGCAGCGGCGACAGCAGATGGCCTTCCAGGTGGTGCACGCCCAGCACCGGCTTGTCCAACGCCAGGCCGAGGCTGCACGCGACCGACGAACCGACCAGCAGCGCGCCGGCCAGGCCGGGGCCTTGCGTGTAGGCGATGGCGTCGATGTCGGCCAGCGACTTGCCGGCGCCTTCCAGGGTTTGCGTCAGCAGCGGAATGGCGCGGCGGATGTGGTCGCGCGAGGCCAGTTCCGGCACCACGCCGCCGTATTCCTCATGCATCGTCACCTGCGAATACAGGGCGTGGGAAAGCAGGCCGTGTTGCGTGTCGTACAGCGCAAGGCCGGTTTCGTCACAGGAGGATTCGACGCCGAGAACGATCATGAAAGGGCTGCAAGGTGAAAGTGTAATCCGCCATTGTAATGGAAAGCGCGCCCGTTGACCTTGCATCGCCGCACCACCCGATGCCGGCACCGCACCGGCCGGGTGCGCAATTTTGCCAATAGGACAGGGTTTGACCCGGATTTAACGTATTTGCCGTGTGGCACCAGTTTTGCTTAGGGAAGGGCAAGTAAGTTGACAGCCGGAGGGCGCTATGTCGGAACAATGGAAGCTGATTTGCAAAGTGAAGGATGTGCCGCTGAGCGGCGCGCGCCTTGTGCCGCGTGGACTGGCTTGGCAGGAGTTGCCGGGCGTGGCGCTGTACCGCACCGACGAGGAAAGCGTGTTCGCGGTGCTGCAGACGGTGGACGTCGAGCCGCGCGCGAGCGAGGCGCGGCGCTACTCCGTCAAGGTCGAGGATTGCAAGGTCTATCTGGACCTGGAGGAGTTGAGCGCCCCGGCCAGCAAGGCCGAGGCGGCGCTGGCCGGCTCGTTCGGTGTTGCTACGCGGGTGATGGCGTTCGGTTAATGGTGCAGAATGAGCCGCCGGCGGCGCTGTGGCGGATTACGCTGCGCTAATCCGCCCTACGTGCCTCCGCGTGGGAGCGACATGTCGTGACCACGGAGACACGTAGGGCGGATTAGGCGGAACGCCGTAATCCGCCACCGAGCCGCCAACGGCCTGCGCTAAATTACGGGCGTTTCGACAACTGCTGATGCGCGTCGCGCAGCATCTTTTCGGTGGTTTCCCAATCGATGCAGCCGTCGGTCACCGAGCAGCCGTATTTCAGCTGGCTCAGATCGGCCGGGATCTTCTGGTTGCCGCCGACGATGTTCGATTCGATCATCACGCCCACCAGCGACTGGTTGCCCTGCACGATTTGATGGATGACGTCACCCATCACCAGCGGTTGCAGTTCCGGTTTTTTGTAGCTGTTGGCGTGCGAGCAATCGACCACCAGATTGGCCGGCAGCTTGGCCTTGGCCAGCGCCTGCTCGGCGATCGCGATCGACACCGAATCGTAGTTCGGACGGCCGTCGCCGCCGCGCAGCACCACGTGGCCGTAGGCGTTGCCGCGCGTGCGCACGATCGAGACGTTGCCTTGCGCATTGATACCGAGGAAGGAGTGCGGATGCGCCGACGACAGGATGGCGTTGATGGCGATGCTGATGTCGCCGTCGGTGCCGTTCTTGAAGCCGACCGGCGTCGACAGGCCCGACGACATTTCGCGGTGGGTCTGCGATTCGGTGGTGCGCGCGCCGATCGCGGTCCAGGCGATCAGGTCGCCCAGGTATTGCGGCGAGATCGGGTCCAGCGCTTCGGTCGCGGTCGGCAGGCCCATCTCGCAGACGTCCAGCAGGAACTGGCGCGCCTTTTCCATGCCGACGTTGACGCGGAACGAGTCGTCCATGTCCGGATCGTTGATATAGCCCTTCCAGCCGGTGGTGGTGCGCGGCTTTTCGAAATACACGCGCATCACCAGCAGCATGGTGTCGGCCACTTCGGCCTGCAGCGCCTTCAGGCGGCGGGCGTAGTCCAGACCGGCGACCGGGTCGTGGATCGAGCACGGGCCGACCACCACGAACAGGCGCTTGTCCTTGCGGTCGATGATGCTGCGCAGGGCTTCGCGGCCCTTCATGACGGTCTCGGACGCGCTGTCGGTCAGCGGCAGCTTGCCGTGCAAGGCCTCGGGCGACGGCATCGGCGCGAACGAGGTGACGTTGATATTTTCGATGTCTGGGGAAATCATGATTGGACTGTATTTCTTTTCGAGGGGATACATAGTGTAGCCGAATTAGCTAATACCGGTTCCGGCAGTAAGGTTTTTTCACATTTCGGCAAAATCGTATAAGCTTGATGTCATGACGATATCGAACACTGAACCCTTCCTCGCCGCCCGACTCATCAAGGAGATCGGCCGCGGTAAAAACGGCGCCCGCAGCATGACGCGTGATGACGCCCACGACCTCTATCAAGCCATGCTGGACGGACGCGTGTCCGATCTGGAACTGGGCGGTATTTTGTTGTCAATGCGCATCAAGGGCGAGTCGGTGGAGGAGATCGCCGGCTTCCTCGACGCCGCCGAGGGGGCGTTCGAGCCGCTGACCGCGCCGCCCGGGCAATTCGCGCCGGTGTGTATTCCAAGCTATAACGGCGCCCGCAAGATGGCCAACCTGACGCCGCTGCTGGCCATGCTGCTGGCGCGCGAAGGCGTGCCGGTGCTGGTACACGGCGTGGCCCATGACCTGGGCCGCGTCGCCAGCGCCGAGGTATTCGAGGCGCTGGGCGTGACGGCGGTGCGGCATCGCGCCGAGGCCGAGGAGGAGATGGCCAAGGGCCACGTTGCCTTCATCACCATCGACGCGCTGGCGCCGAAGCTGGCGTACATGCTGTCGCTGCGGCGCCGCCTGGGCGTGCGCAATTCGACCCACACCCTCGTGAAGATCATGCAGCCGTTCGCCGGACCGGCGCTGCGGCTGGTGTCCTACACCCACCCTGAATACCTGGAAATGCTGGGCGAATACTTCACCACGTCGGCGCTGCACGAGCGCGGCGACGCCTTCCTGATGCGCGGCACGGAGGGCGAAACGGTGGCCAACGCCAACAAGGCGCAGCAGATCGACTGGTTCCACGGCGGCCTGCGCACGACGCTGGTGCCCAAGCAAACCCAGGTTGGCGAGCTGCCGGTGCTGCCGGAGGATAAGAGCGCTGCGGCCACCGCCGAGTGGATCTCGTCGGTGCTGCGCGGCGAGGTGCCGGTGCCGCCTTCGATCGCCGAGCAGGTGGCGCAATGCCTGCTGGTGTCGCGCACCTTGCAGTCGCGCCAGCGGGTCAGCGAGCCGATCGAGTAAGGTCGCCAAGTAGGGGCGGCCGGCGCGACTCGCGTACAATACCGCCCCTTATCTGATGGGAATCCAAAATGGCAAAGTTTGATGTGGCAGTAATCGGCGCGGGCGCGGCCGGCATGATGTGCGCGGCAACGGCGGCCCAGCGCGGCAAGCGCGTGGTGCTGGTCGACCATGCCACCAAGCTGGCCGAGAAAATCCGCATCTCCGGCGGCGGGCGCTGCAACTTCACCAACATCAACGCCGGTCCGGCCAACTTCCTGTCCGAGAATCCCCACTTCTGCAAGAGCGCCTTGTCGCGCTACACGGCGGCCGACTTCGTCGCGCTGGTCAAGAAGCACCGCATCGGCTACCACGAGAAGCATCGCGGCCAGCTGTTCTGCGACGACTCGGCCGAACAGATCATCGAGATGCTCAAGGACGAATGCGCCGCCGGTGACGTCCACTGGTGGATGCCGTGCAAGGTCGAGAGCGTGGAGCAGGGCGAAGGCGGCTTTGTGCTGCAAACCGATAGCGGCACGATCGAAGCCGATAGCGTGGTGATCGCCACCGGCGGCCTGTCGATCCCGAAAATCGGCGCGACCGACTTCGGCTACCGCATTGCCCAGCAGTTCGAACTGCGCATGGTCGAGCCGCGCCCGGCGCTGGTGCCGCTGACCTTCGACCCGCAAGCCTGGGCGCCGTTCGTCGAAATGGCCGGCATCGCGCTGGAAGTCGATGTCGAGACCGGTTCCTTCAAGGGCCGCAACCCGACCGGCGGACGCTTCCGCGAGGACTTGCTGTTTACGCACCGTGGCCTGTCCGGTCCGGCGATCCTGCAAATTTCCAGCTACTGGACGCCGGGCACGCCCATCGTCATCAACCTGATCCCGGAAATGGACCTGGCCGCTACGCTGATCGAGGGCAAGGGCACCATCAAGAAGCAGCTGGGCAATGTATTGTCTCAATGGCTGCCGGCGCGCCTGGCCGAAGGCTTGCTGCTGGCGCACGGTTTCGCGCTGGACGCGCGCCTGGCCGACATGCCCGACGCGCAACTGCGCAAGCTGGGCGCGGCCATCAACCAGTGGACGCTGACGCCGAACGGTTCGGAAGGCTATAAAAAGGCCGAAGTGACGCGCGGCGGCGTCGACACCCGCGAGCTGTCGCAGCAGACCATGATGGTCACCAAGGTGCCTGGCCTGTACTTCATCGGCGAGGCGGTGGACGTCACCGGCTGGCTGGGCGGCTACAATTTCCAGTGGGCGTGGGCATCGGGTGTGGCGGCGGGCCAGTCCGTCTGATATACTCGTCGTTCCTGCTGTAGCGGCGCTTGTGCAATCGTTGAAGTTATAGAAAGATTGCCTCAGGTTGTGTCACTGATGCCGCATTGTTTTTGCAGGGAAAACCACATGACGGGCCGTCCACGCGGCCTGTGGGGTTCCATTTTGCTGCAAAAGCTGCTATAGTCTCTTTCTCCCTATAACCTCAAACGGTTTGAATTTTTACATGACCACTATTCGCCTTAAAGAAAACGAGCCGTTCGAAGTCGCAATGCGTCGCTTCAAACGCACCATCGAAAAAACCGGTCTGCTGACCGAACTGCGCGCACGCGAGTTCTACGAAAAGCCAACGGCTGAGCGTAAGCGCAAGCTGGCAGCTGCAGTGAAGCGTCACTACAAGCGCATCCGCAGCCAGCAACTGCCGAAAAAACTGTTCTAATTCTGCTTTACGCAGACCCAACCCGGCAACATGGCGCTTGCGCCGCGGGTTGAGTTTTAGAAGATACCCGCTCCGGTCATCCGCAGCGGGTTTTCGCATTTATACACCATCATTTACCGAGGGAAATCCACATGGGCCTGAGAGAACAAATCACCGAAGACATGAAAAACGCGATGCGCGCCAAGGAAGCGTCGCGCCTGGCCACCATCCGCCTGATCCTCGCTGAGATCAAGCGCAAGGAAGTCGACGAGCGTATCGAGGTCAACGACGACCAGACCGTCGCCATCGTGGAAAAAATGATCAAGCAGCGCAAGGATTCGATCACCCAGTTCGAAGCCGGCAACCGCCAGGACCTGGCCGATATCGAAAAAGCCGAGCTGGTCGTGCTGACCGCCTACATGCCCGCCGGCCTGTCGGACGAGGAAATCGCCGCCGAAGTGGCCGCCGCCGTCGCCGCCTCGGGCGCCGCCGGTCCGCAGGACATGGGCAAGGTCATGGCCATCGTCAAGCCGAAGCTGGCCGGCCGCGCCGACATGACTGTCGTGTCGGCACTGGTCAAGAAGGCGTTGTCCCCGGCATAATCAGCGTGCCGCCGGTTGGCGGCATGTTGGCGCCCGGGTGTTGTGCCTGGCGCCGTTTTTACCTCCGCCGTGCCTTGATTCGCATCAAAACCGGATCGGCGCGGCGGTATAGTCTGAAAAATTACCAAGACCGCTCAGCCCTGTGATCCCACAATCATTCATCTCCGATTTGCTGAACCGCGTCGATATCGTCGACGTTGTCGGACGCTACGTGCAGCTGAAAAAAGGCGGTGCGAACTTCATGGGCCTGTGCCCGTTCCACAGCGAAAAGTCGCCCAGCTTCACGGTCAGCCCGACCAAACAGTTTTACCATTGCTTCGGCTGCGGCGCCCACGGCACCTCGATCGGCTTCCTGATCGAATACTCCGGCATGGGCTTTGTCGACGCCGTCAAAGACCTGGCGCAGAACGTCGGCATGGTGGTGCCCGAGCAGGATGACAAGATTCCGCCGGCGCAACGCGCGCAGATGCAGGCGCAAAGCATGGCCTTGTCCGACGCGATGACGCAGGCCTGCGACTTTTACCGCGCCCAGCTGCGCGGCGCCACCGACGCCATCGCCTACCTGAAAAATCGCGGCCTGACCGGCGAAATCGCCGCCCGCTTCGGCCTGGGCTACGCGCCGGCCGGCTGGGACGGCCTGAAAAGCATCTTCCCCGACTACGAGGCGGTGGCGCTGGCCGAGGCCGGCCTGGTCATCGACAAGGTCGACGAAGATGGCGGCAACCGCAAACGCTACGACCGCTTCCGCGAGCGGATCATGTTTCCTATTAAGAACACCAAAGGCCAGGTCATCGCCTTCGGTGGCCGGGTCCTGGACCACGGCGAACCAAAGTACTTGAATTCTCCCGAAACGCCTTTATTTTCAAAGGGATTCGAGCTGTATGGCTTGTTCGAAGCGCGCCAGGCGATCCGCGACGCGGGTTACGTGCTGGTGACGGAAGGCTATATGGATGTGGTGGCGCTGGCCCAGATGGGGTTCCCGCAAGCGGTGGCGACCCTGGGCACGGCTTGCACCACCCATCATGTACAGAAATTGTTGCGTCAGACCGACATGGTGATCTTCAGTTTCGATGGCGACAAGGCCGGCCGCCGCGCCGCACGGCGCGCGCTGGAAGCCTGCCTGCCGCACGTGACGGACAACAAGACCATCAAGTTCCTGTTCTTGCCGACCGAGCACGACCCGGACAGCTATGTCCGCGCGCATGGCAAGGAAGCGTTCGAGCAGGAAATACACGAAGCGATGCCGCTGTCGCAGTTCCTGATCAAGGAAGTGGTTGGCGAGCATGATTTGCAAAGTCCGGAGGGGAGGGCGCGCGCGCAGTTCGACGCCAAGCCGCTGCTGCAGTCGATGACGCCGACGGCGTTGCGCCTGCAGATCGTGCGCGGCCTGGCGCAGCTGACGCAGACCACGCCGTCCGAGATCGAGGTGCTGTTCGAACTGGCCAAGCCGGTCGCGGTGGCCCGCAAGGCGCCGCCCCGCAGCGGCCGTCCGGTGCCGGTCGGGCTGGAATTGCAGATCGTGCGGCTGCTGGTGGCGCATCCGCCGTTGTCGCTCGATATCGATGCGGCGGCGTTGAAAGCGTTCGAGTTCTTCGGCGCCGAGCCGGCCGAGCGGCTGGCGCAACTGGTGGGCGCGGCGCAGGCGATGGGGCCGAACGGCAGTTTTGCGGCGTTCGCGCAACATTTGAAGTCGCAGGGCGACGAGTACGACGGCATCATCGCCGAAGTGGTCAAGGAGTCCGAGTCCGATTTTGATGCAGTGCGGGCGTTCCTGCGCGGGGCGATCCGCCAGGTCAAGAACGACGCCTTGAAGCAGGAATTGAGTCAGTTGTTCGCCGCCGGCCTGTCGTCCGACGAGATCGGGGTGCGCTATCGGGAGTTGACTTCGCAGCAGGACCAACTGTTGCGCGAGGCGCAGGCGGAGTTGGCGAACCGATAATGTTGCGGTGCGGCGAGTTGAGGTTGCCGCGCGTTTTTGGAAGTAATGTTTCTGTCATGTTTCTGGAGGGGGAAGTGGGGCTCTTCCCTCTGGATATTGAAAAGTGGCGTGCTATAATAAAACGCTAAGTGTTGTATCTTTTGGCATCGTTTTTTGTTCAGAGTGTGTTTGTTTTCAGTAAGTTAGGCTCTTGATCGACATGGAAAGACGCAGTGTCGGCGGCCAGGGCCAGCTTTGGTTTAGTCGGCGAACCTTTAGTGGGACGCTATCAGCGGACCTTCTGTTTGCTGTCTAACCTAGTCATGGTTTCTTGCCCCCACGCACGTGTCCGGATGCAGTAGAATTTTGCCGACAGCGGTGGAGTTCTGTTGACGTCGATCGGTCTGACCGGGTGTAAGTAAGTCGTAGTATTGTCGAACTGCTCGGCAAGTTCGAAGACGTAGGTTCCAAGAAAATTGAACCGCAAGAAACTTTATCCTAAATAAGCAAGTCGTTGTGTAATCGAAAGCGCCTGTGCCAATCAAGAAACCTGAATCCAAAGCGGCTGCAAAGCCGAGCAAAGTGACCGCTCAATCCGCCAAAACCGCGGACAAGTCGGAAACGCGCGTCGCCAGCGGCAATCCGCCCGTGGTCAGCCAGACCACGGACGCCGCCACCCTCGCGGCCATCGATACCTCGGGCTACGTGCTGCCATCGGTCAAAGTGCCGGGCCGGCGCGGGCGCAAGCCGAAAGAATTCCAGCCAGAAAACGACGAAGTCGCCGCGCTGAACGCGGTCGAACGCGCCGAGCTCAAGGCCGTGGACAAGGCCAAGGCCAAGGACCGCAAGGCCAAGGAGAAGGCGCTGCTCAAGGACGCCTTCTCGTCGGACACCGAAGCGACCGAGGAAGAGCTCGAACGCCGCCGCCAGAAACTCAAGACCCTGATCAAATTCGGCAAGGAACGCGGCTTCCTCACGTACGCCGAGATCAATGACCACCTGCCAGAGAATATCGTCGATCCGGAAGCGATCGAGGGCATTATCGGCACCTTCAACGACATGGGCATCGCCGTCTACGAGCACGCGCCGGACGCCGAGACCCTGCTGCTGTCGGACAACGTGGCCACCGTCACCAGCGACGACGAAGCCGAGGCCGCCGCCGAGGCCGCACTGTCGACCGTCGACTCCGACTTCGGCCGCACCACCGACCCGGTCCGCATGTACATGCGCGAGATGGGCTCGGTCGAGCTGCTGACGCGCGAGGGCGAGATCGAAATCGCCAAGCGCATCGAAGACGGCCTCAAGGACATGATCCAGGCCATCTCCGCCTGTCCGGTGACGATCGCCGAGATCATCGCCGCCTCCGACCGCATCCGCGCCGACGAGATCAAGATCGACGAGATCGTCGACGGCCTGGTCGATGACAGCGACGAGGTCGCCGCCGCGCCGGTCGTGGCCGCGCCGGCCGAAGAGGAAGACGAGGAAGAGGAAGAGGAAGAAGAGGAAGAAGAGGAAGAGGAAGAAGCGAGCGCCTCCGGTGCCGCCGGTTTCTCTGCCGAACAGCTCGAAGCGCTGAAGAACGCCGCGCTCGACAAGTTCGACGTCATCTCCACCCAATTCGACAAGATGCGCCGCGCCTTCGAGAAGGAAGGCTACAACTCCAAGGCCTACATCAAGGCCCAGGAAGCGATCTCGTTCGAGCTGCTGGGCATCCGCTTCACCGCCAAGGTCGTCGAAAAGCTGTGCGACACCTTGCGCGGCCAGGTCGACGAAGTGCGCCACATCGAGAAGCAGATCCTCGACGTCGCCGTCAACAAGTGCGGCATGCCGCGCGCCCACTTCATCAAGGTCTTCCCGGGCAATGAAACCAATCTGGACTGGGTCGACGGCGAAGTCAACGCCGGCCACGCCTACAGCGCCATCCTCGGACGCAATATTCCGACGATCAAGGAACTGCAGCAACGCCTGATCGACCTGCAAGCGCGCGTCGTGCTGCCGCTGCCGGACCTGCGCAACATCAACCGCCAGATGGCGGCCGGTGAAATGAAGGCGCGCAAGGCCAAGCGCGAAATGACCGAGGCCAACTTGCGTCTGGTGATCTCGATCGCCAAGAAGTACACCAACCGCGGCCTGCAATTCCTCGACCTGATCCAGGAAGGCAATATCGGCCTGATGAAGGCGGTCGACAAGTTCGAATACCGTCGCGGCTATAAGTTCTCGACCTATGCGACGTGGTGGATCCGTCAGGCCATTACCCGTTCGATCGCCGACCAGGCGCGCACCATCCGTATTCCGGTGCACATGATCGAAACCATCAACAAGATGAACCGCATTTCCCGCCAGATTCTGCAGGAAACCGGCGCCGAGCCCGATCCGGCGACGTTGGCCATCAAGATGGAAATGCCGGAAGACAAGATCCGCAAGATCATGAAGATCGCCAAGGAACCGATTTCGATGGAGACGCCGATCGGCGACGACGACGATTCGCATCTGGGCGACTTCATCGAGGACAACAACACGCTGGCGCCGTCCGACGCGGCGCTGCACGCCTCGATGCGCGGCGTCGTCAAGGATGTGCTCGACTCGCTGACGCCACGCGAAGCCAAGGTGCTGCGCATGCGCTTCGGCATCGAAATGTCGACCGACCACACGCTGGAAGAGGTCGGCAAGCAGTTCGACGTCACCCGCGAGCGCATCCGTCAGATCGAAGCAAAGGCCCTGCGCAAGCTGCGTCATCCTAGCCGTTCCGACAAGCTGAAAAGCTTCTTAGAAGGCAACTAAGGCTTGACTAGCGCCGGTGCTAGCCCTTATGCTCGCGAGTTCGTTTTAAAAGCGAGCGCGCGTCAGAGGGGCTAGCCGGTTCCCAGCGCATCAGTAATACCCTGGGCCTCTAGCTCATGCTTGGTTAGAGCAGCGGACTCATAATCCGTTGGTGCCGTGTTCGACTCACGGGAGGCCCACCAAATTCGGTAGTGACATAAGGCAGGGACACAAAGGGTTGGCGATCGCGCTAACCCTTTTTTATTTGGGTCTGCGAAGCCTCGGCGGGGCGGGTGGTACCCATAAAATCTGAAGTTGGAACTGACGTCATGGCAGAAACGCCAGTACGTTGACAGGGCATCAGACAGCGCGGATGATGGGCAGATGGAAAAGCGTATCGAAAAACTTGAACGCAGGCTTGCCGCGATCGAGTTGGATCTGGGAATCCTCAAGGCCACTTCCGACCAAGTCGGACCTCGCCGAGGCCAAGGCAACCATTATTTTGTGGGTTGTAACCGCCGTAATACTGGCGCAGATGCTGCCTGGCCTATTGAAGAAGTTTGGACTTACGTAAGAAACCAGCCCGCTCCAGCGGGCTTTTTCATATATCAACATTTAGCCATCCGCAGCCGGGTGCGGCGCCTTAATGTGCCGGCATGACCTCTTTCCTGAACCAGTCATCGAGCATTTGTTTGTCGTGCCCGTACAGGTCCTGGTTATAGCTGCGCGAACCCATCAGATAGTTCGGATCGGACAATTCGCGGTCGCCGCTGCGCAGCACTTTGCCGTCCTGCTCGATGCTGTAGCGCAGGTGCATCCTGGGCCAGTCCGCCTGGCCCTTCATCACGCGGACATCCCGCACCGGCACCCTCGGAAACACATCGCCGGCCAAATCGATATCGATAAATTCGACCTTCAACTCCTGTCCCGCCGGCAGCTTCGACGCCAGCAGATTCAAGTGCTCACGGAAAATCATTTCCATCGATTCGCGGTCCGAAGCAAAGCGCGGCACATCGGTCATTTTTTCGGGATTGATATAGGTGACCGTCGCCGCCGCCGAGGCGCTGGCGCTGGCCAGCAGAAACACGGCAACCATTCCGACGTTGCGGATGAACTTACTCATGAATGACATATCCTTTGCGATGACCTGATTCGTGAGCTGTCAATATACGCTCATTCCAGCGGCAATTCATCCAGCGCATATTTTGCTGGGCATCCAGTTGCATACATGCCAAAATTACCGCCGCAAGCGCTTCCACAAAAAGGATAACCGAATGAATTTGCCTTCCCTGTCGCAACTGGCTCCGCACGGCACCACCTTGATGGCGCTGACCATCGCCGCTGTGTTGCTGACGCCAGGCCCCACCAACACGCTGCTGTTCCTGGCGGGAAGCCGCGATGGATTCCGCCGTTCGCTGCGTCTGATCGCTGCGGAGTGGGGCGGATACATGATCGCCATCAGCATCTGGTGCGCCTTCCTGGCGCTGGCCGCCGCCGTCGCGCCCTGGGCGCCGACTGTGGCGCGTGCCTGCGCGGCGACCTACATCGCGTACTCGGCCATCAAATTGTGGCGCACCGCGCCCCAGGCCGGCGCCGCCGGCAGCGCGGCCATCGGTCCGCGTGAGTTGTTCTTCGTGACCTTGCTGAATCCGAAGGCGTTCTTCTTCGCCACCGTGGTGTTCCCTCCGCTGGCCGATGGCGTCGCCGCGCTGTCGCAGGCTTACTTGCTGTTCAGTAGCCTGTTGCTGCCAATCGCCGCGCTGTGGATCGCGATGGGCTCGGCCGTGCTGGCCTACCCGAGCGCGACGCCGCGCCAGCCGCTGGTGCATCGCATCGCGGCAGGCGTGCTGCTGGCATTTTCGGGGTCGATGTTCGTTTCGCTGCTGGCATCCGCGCGCTGAGAACCACGCCGGACCAACCGGAATTTTTGCGCGCCCATCCAATCGCGCGCGTTGCTTCTATACTAAAATTGCCGTTCAAAACAAACGCCAATTAACGCTCAATGAGGAGAAACGGGATGATAGATCTGGATCGGCGTAGTCTTGTTCTTGCCGCTGGCGGCGCCTTGGCGGCGACAGCGGTCGGCGCTCCGGTGTGGGCAGCGACGCCCGAACGTAAAGTCGGTTATGCGATAGTCGGCCTGGGTGGTTACGGCCTTGGCGTCATCATTCCGCAGTTCAAAAACTGCCAGCACAGCAAGCTGGTCGCGCTGGTCAGCGGCGATGCTGCCAAGGCCAAGCGCGTAGCGGCCGAGTACGGCGTGCCGGAGTCCGGCATCTACGATTACAAGAGCTACGACAAGCTCAAGGACAATCCCGAGGTCGATGTCATCTACATCTGCCTGCCTGTTTTCATGCACAAGGAATACACGGTCCGTGGCGCCGCCGCCGGCAAACACATCCTGTGCGAGAAGCCGATGGCCTTGTCCGCCGCCGAGTGCGAGGAGATGATCGCGGCGTGCAAAAAAGCGGGCAAGAAATTGATGATCGGCTACCGCAGCCACTTCGAGCCGCATAACCTGGAGGCGATCCGCCGCGCCCGCGCCGGCGAGATCGGCAAGCTGCGTTATTTCCGTTCCGAGCACGGTTTCATGCAGGGCGGCACCTCGTCGTGGCGCTTGAAGAAGGCGATGTCGGGCGGCGGTTCGCTGATGGATATCGGTATCTATGCGCTGCAGGCGGCGCGCTATATGACGGGCGAGGAGCCGATCGCCGTGTACGCCAAGGAAACCACGGATCGCTCCGATCCACGCTTCCGCGAGGTCGAGGACATGATCGAGTTCCAGTTGGAGTTTCCGTCCGGCGTGATCGGTTCGTGCATGTCGATGTACAGCGCGAATCAAAACCATATCTTGCTGATGGGCGAGAAGGGCCGTATCGAGCTGGAGCCGGGAACCCCTTATAACGGACATCGTTTATGGGTCGGGAACGGGCGCAGCAACGAGATCACGCCGCCGCCGGGGCCGGGCAAGACCCAGTTTGCGGGCCAGCTCGACCATATGTCGACCTGCGTGATCGACAACCGCGAGCCTATCGTTCCCGGCGAGGAAGGGCTGCGCGACATGCGCATCATCGAGGCGATTTACAAGTCCGCCCGCGAGCAGAAGCGGATCGTGCTGTAATTTAACCTTCGGCTTTGCGGGCTTCCTCGGCGATCTTGATGTCCAGCATCGAGATCACGAGGTCGTCCTCGGTCAGCAGTTCCTTCAGCGGGAAGCCGTCCTCCATCGCGATCACGGCGCCGGCGGTGACCTTTTCCTCCACCTCGCCGCCCGGCGGGGTGTGCGGCATGAAGGCGAATTGCGGGAACCTCGTTTTGCCGTGCTCGGCGATTTCGTGCAAGGTCCTCGGCGCGGCGCGCAGCAGGCCGTTGCGCACATGATTCTGGCGGTCCTCGCCGCGTTGCTTGAGCATCGCCGTCAGCCGGACGATCTCTTCCGTCAGGCGGTCGGACTCCGCCTGTTGATGGCTGAGCTCGTCATCGCTGAGCGCTTCTTCCCACTGGGTCAGTTTCAGCAGGCCGCGTTTGTGCAAGGTCTGCCGTTGCAGGTCGATCTCGATGGCGGCGGCGCGGCTCTGGTGCGAGTCCAGGTCTTGGGCGATGCTGGCGTCGCCGTTGGCGCGGTGCCATTTGTCGCCGAAGTTGAATACCAGGCCGTCGAAGTAAAAGTACATCGGCAATCCGTTTGCCGGGCCGTATTCCAGAACTTGTTTTGCCGTCATATTCCAGCGGGCAGCCAGTTCCGCCAAAGTCAGTGTCAGGGGTTCTATCGTGGGCATGATGGGCGCTAGTCGAATCGTCAATTATTGGGCGCCATTTTCTCACAGTCGCTTGCATCCCGCGCCAACTTGTTGTGCCGGCGATTACGATTTTGACGTTTTGCCCCGCTGATTTTGCCCAGTCCGGCTATTGTCGACGAAGTCGTTGTTATACTTTCCTGAGAGACAGCGTACGACTGTCCAGACCCAGGAGACGATATGACGGACAGAAGGTTGAAGAAGATAGTGATTGTTGGCGGCGGCACCGCCGGTTGGATGGCGGCCGCGCCCCTTGCCCAGCGGCTGGGCAAGGATTGCGAGATCGTGCTGATCGAGTCGCCCGACATCGCCACCGTCGGCGTCGGCGAGGCGACCCTGCCGACCATCCGCTATTTCAACGCCGCGCTGGGCCTGGACCACGCCGAATTCCTCCGCAAAACCCAGGCCTCGTTCAAGCTGGGGATCGAATTCAAGGATTGGGGCTATATCGGCAACCGTTTCTTCCACGGCTTCGGCGACTTCGGGCCGAAGATAGGGGGCCGTTCGCCGCACATGCACTGGCTGCATCTGGCGCGCGTCGACAAGAACATTCCATCGTATGAGAACTGGTCGATCTCGACGGTGATGTCGCGCAACCACCGCTTCGCGCCGGCCAATCCCGACGATCCGTATTCCTACGGCTTCCACTTCGACGCCGCCCTGTACGCGATCCATCTGCGCGAGTACGCCATCGAGCGCGGCGTGACGCGCATCGAGGCCACCATCAACGACGTCGAGCTGCGCCCCGAGGACGGTTTTATCGCCGCCGTGAAGTTGAAGGACGGCCGCCGCATCGATGGTGATTTCTTCATCGATTGCTCGGGCTTCCGCGGCTTGCTGATCGAGGGCGCGCTCAAGGCCGGCTATGACGACTGGAGCGACCAGCTGCCGTGCAACAGTGCGCTGGCGATGCTGTGCGCCAAGGCCGAGAAGCTGGAACCGTTCACCACCGCCACCGCCAAGGCCGCCGGCTGGCAGTGGCGCATTCCGTTGCAGCACCGCACCGGCAACGGCCACGTCTACAGTAACGCGTTCACCACGGACGAGGAGGCGGCCCGCGTGCTGATCGACGGCCTCGACGGCGCGCCGCTCGACGAGCCACGGCAACTGCGTTTCGTCACCGGGCGGCGCCGCAAATCGTGGATCAAAAACTGCGTGGCCCTCGGCCTGGCGGCCGGCTTCATCGAGCCGCTGGAATCGACCAGCATCAACCTGATCGAGAACGCGGTGGGCAAGCTGATCGAGTGTTTCCCCGATCGCGATTTCCTGCCCGAATCTACCGCCGAGTTCAACCGCTACATGGCGTATCGCTACGAGTCCGTACGCGACTTCATCATCATGCATTACAAGCTGACCCAGCGCACCGATACCGAGTTCTGGCGTTACTGCGCCAACATGCCGATCCCGGACAGCGTGCGGCACCAGATCGAGCTGTTTCGCGAAACCGGCAGGGTGGTCATCTACGATCACGACGGTTTCGGCGATCCGTCGTTCATCTCGATGTTGCTGGGACTGGGCGTGGTGCCGAAGGCCGACGATCCGTTTGTTGCCGCCATCGACAGGGATGCTTTGCAAGCCCATATGGCGGGCGTGCGCGCGGACATCATTAAAAAGGTGTCCGCCATGCCGTACGTCGGCGATTACCTCGCGCGCGCCGTCGCCAAGTAAAGCCGGCCGATGTTCAACGCAGCGGCTTGCGCATGAAGATGGTCGCCTGCGGATTGTCGTTGTAGCGTTCGCAGCGTTCATAGCCCAGCTGGTCGTACAGCCTGATCGCCGCGTGCAGGTCGTCCTTGGTGTCGAGATACACGGCGGTGTGGCCGGCTTGCGCGGCGTGGTCTTCCAGCGCACGCATCAGCGCCTGAGACAGGCCGCGCCGGCGGTAGCGGTCGGAAACATAGAGGCGTTTGCATTCGACCGCGCCGCCACCGGCGATATCGGCAAGCGGCCGCATCGCCACGCAGCCTGCCGGGGCGCCGTCGACATACGCGATCCACATCGCCGAATTAGCGTCGTCGAGGAAGGCGCGGATGGCGTCGTCGTCGTCGCGCAGCACCACGCCGATGACGTCGAAGTATTCGTACAACAAGTGGCGTGCGTCGTTCAGTTGCGCGGCCGTGGCGCGCACAAGGTGCGTGGCCGGCGGCGACAGGATTTCCCGCACCTTGCTCATCGCCGCCAGCAACTCGGCGCGCTGCGCCTCGCCCAGCTGGTCCAGCATGCGCACCGTTTCCGACGAGACGCGGTGATTGATGTCGGCGATCACGGCCTGGCCGTTGGCGGTCAGGCTCAGCAAGGTAGCGCGCTTGTCCTGCGCCGACCGCACCCCCTCGACCAGTCCGCGTTCGGTCAGCGAGCGCACCATGCGGCTCATGTAGCCGGCGTCCAGGCCGAGCTTGGTGCGCAGATGGTTGGCGGTGCAGCCCGGACTTTGCGACAGTTCGTACATCATCCGGCTTTCGCTGAGCGAGTAGTCGGTGTCGAGGTAGCGCCCGCGCAGCAATCCCAGATGCACCGTGTAAAACCGATTGAATTGCCTTACCACCTCGGCCTGTTGCTGCATGTGCTGATCCATACCACTCCGTTCGGTTGATTTGGTTGCCTTTGGCAAGTACTTCGAGAGACTATAGCGCCGTTGTGCCGTGCGGTCAACATGGCGCGCGGGGCAGGCGGTAAAATGGCGCCTTCCCCATAGCGGAGTAGCGAAGATGATGTTTCTTAAAGTTCCGTTTGCGGAAAAAGACGAGGCCAAGGCGCTGGGCGCGCGTTGGAACGGCGAACGCAAATCCTGGTACGTGCCGGACGGTAAGCCGACCGAGGCGTTCGAACGCTGGCTGCCGCCGGGCGGCGCCGACTTCGTGCCGGCCAAGGCCGCCGCGGCCCCCAAGGCCAAGCCGGCCTCGGTGGACTCCTATGTCGGCAAATCGGTGATCGGCAAGCTGTATCAGGAATTGCCGCACGACTGCAATCCGTTCGAGGTGTGCCCGGTCTGCGCGCCGGCCCTGGCCACGTCCGGCTGGCAGGCCGCGCACGAGGATGTGGCGAAGTTGTTGGTCGGTTTGCGCGGCTGATACCGTTTTCATTTCAATGGTTAAGCTGAAACTGTTGAGATAGTGACCACACGCGGGATCGATCTGTTCTAGAATACTGATGAGATTCACCCACCTGAAGCCGCCGATGAACAGTCACACGATGCCGCCAGTTTTTCGCACTGAAGACGGGCCGGTCACACCGGTCGCCAGCTTCAAGCAACCCGCCGATATCTTTGAAGCGCTGTTTCAAAGCATACAAGGCGGTGAAAAGCATGTGCGGCCGCTGCTGGACCTGGTGCCCGATTCCCGCTTTCTCGGTTTTATCGAGGTCGGTTACGCGCTGCGCGCCTGCCTGGAAGATAAATCACGCCGCGATTACCTGCTGAAGCGCCTGCGCCCCCATCTGGGCGTGATGATCGGCACTTTGCCGGCGAGCATACAGCCGCACGGCATGCTGCCCAAACAACCGGCGCCGCCCGGCTTCCGCGATCTGCAACAGATCAGCGACGACGAAATCCGCGCCTGGCTGATCGAAGACGGCGGCCTGATCTACGGCGAATTCGCCCGTTACGAGCTCGATAACCTGTTCGACGCGATCGCGCCGTCGATACGCCCCGGCGGCGTCATGGTCGATCTCGGTAGCGGCCTGGGCAAAGTGGTGATGTCGGCGGCGCTGGCGTTTCCCTTCCAGCGCTGCATCGGTGTCGAATGCATGGGCTACCGCCATCGGATGGCCCAGCAGCGCCTGCACAATCTGCTGGTGCTGGCCGAGCGCGGCGTGGCGCACCTGCCGGCGCCGCTCACTCCCGACGCCCCGTTGACCCTGCCTTTCGGCGAGGCGACCACCGGCAACCACCTGCTCGACCTCGCATCGCGGATCGCCTTTGTCGAAAGCGACATGTTCAAGGTGGACGTGCGCGGCGCCAGCCTGGTGTTCTTGTACAGCACCTGTTTCGGTCCGCTGATGGACGCCCTTGCCGACAAACTGGCGCGCGAGCTGCAAGAGGGCGCGCTGGTGACGACCACCACCTACGCGCTCAAGCATCCCGCTTTCACACTGCTGCATTACTTCCCGGCCGGCACGGTCGCCTGGACCAACGTGATGCTCTATAAGCGCACCGGCACCCTGGAGTCGCTGCCGCCGGCGGACATCACGCACCCGCACCAGCCCGACCCGGCCGAGTGGGAAGCGCGCGCGCGCCAGGACCTGGACGCCATGGACGCGCGGGCGGGCATAGCTTAGGCCCCCTGAAGCAACCATTTGCGCGCGGTCGCGACGATATTGTCCGACAGCGTGCGGGTGAATGGCGTCTGGATATCCCAGATGTGCCACGTCAGCGGCACGTCCAGCACGTGGCCAGGCGCCAAATCCACCAGTGCTCCGGCCTTGAGCTGCGCCTCGCACTGCAACAGCGGCAGCATGCCATAAGCGAATCCCGCTTCGAGGAAGCGCACAAAACCTTCCGAACTGGACAAAGAGTGATGCGGCACCCGCCCCGTATAGCCGGTGCACTGCGCGATAAAGCGTGTTTGCAACGCGTCCTTGCGGTCGAAATGCAAACTTGGCGCGTGCCGCACCGCCTCGGCCGTAAATCCGTCCGGGAACCAGCGCGCTGCGAAGGCTGGACTGCCGACGCACAGATACCGCATCGCTCCCAGCGGCGTGGCCGAAGTGCCGGCTACTTGTGCGGTTTCGCTCGTAACGCAGCCGAAAACACGCCCTTCGCGCAGCATCGTCATCGTGTGGTCCTGGTCGTCCAAGCGGATCTGCAACATGCAATCACCCGTACTCATCAACGGAGCCACCGCTTCCTGCAGCCAGGTGGCGGCGCTATCGGCGTTGATGGCGATCGCGATCTCCGGCCGGGCCGGAGCGCCGGGGCCTGCGTGCGGAAACTCAGTCAGGGCCGCCTCCAGCAGTTGCACTTGGCGGTAGTGGGCGATCAGCCGTTGGCCGGCCTCGGTCGCCACCGGCGGCTGGCTGCGCACGATCAGCAATTCGCCGGCGCTGTTTTCCAGCATGCGGATGCGCTGGGACACGGCCGATTGGGTGATCGACAAAGCTGCTGCGGCCTTGTCAAAACTTCCATAGTCGATCACGGCGTCGAGCGCCGCCAATCCGCGATAGTCGATCCGGCTCATTAGCGTTCCTAATATTTGGTCAGTAATATTAATTATACTTATCTTTTGGCGCGGTCTAAGCTGACGTCCTTGAACAGGGGGAGGAAGCATGGAAGTGACCGCATTTTTAAAGGGCATGGGGCTGGGCGGGGGATTGATCGTCGCCATCGGATCGCAAAACGCTTATCTGTTGCGACAGGCTTTGAAGAAGGAATACGTACTGACGTGCATAGCCATTTGCATTATCTGCGATGTGATGCTGATCGGCGCCGGCGTCGCCGGCATGGGCCAATTGATTGTCGAGGCGCCCGCGTTGCTGTTTTGGATTAAATTAGCCGGCGCCGGTTTTTTATTCTGGTACGGGGTAAGGGCTGCGCGTTCCGCATTGAATCCGGTTGCGATGAAAACCGATAACGATAAACCCGCGACCAGCCGATACGCGGTGATCGCTGCAATGCTGGCCTTCAGTTTATTGAATCCGCATGTTTATCTCGATACGGTGGTGCTGCTCGGATCGATAGGTGGCCAGCAACCAGGCGATGGCCGGACTTATTTTGCGCTGGGAGCGATGCTGGCGTCGGTTATATGGTTTTGCAGTTTGGGTTTGGGCGCTCGGTTCTTGATACCGGTATTCGCACGTCCGCGCGCCTGGCAGATATTGGACGGCGTGATCGCGGTGGTGATGTGGATATTGGCGGTCACGTTGTTTCTATAGAGTTCAATCGGAGACAAGCTGAAAAATGGCGGGATCATGCTTATTTTTGGCATGAAAACCACATCGAATTGCCTGGATCGTTAGATTTTTAGGTAGTTAAGTTAATCTAGTTGTAAATTTATTTCCATCGAGAACGTCCCTGGCCGCATTTCGCATACAATGCTGAAAGTCGCCAGGATATTCGGGCGCCGATCAGTGGGAATAAATACGTATGGAACCCGGCAATTACCTGAGCGAATCGACAATGGCGGCGGCCCTGGCGTCGGATGCCATTTTGAGCGGCTTGCTTATCTTTCTCTGGTTGACGCAGCGCAAAGAGAAACACGCCTTATTCTGGGGGGCTGGCCAGTTGGCGATGATGGCCGGTGTCATGGCCTGGTTTATCGGTGAGGATGTGCTGCCACATCAAATCCGCCTGTTTGTATGCGCATTGATGCTGACCTTCGGGCTGGTCGGTTATTGGGGCGGAACGCAGTATTTTCTGGGCCATTTGAACCGGCGCCATTTGCGCGCGATATCGACCGCCGTTATCGTATTAACCGGTTTATTTTATCTGCTGTGGAATCTATTCTATGAAATAGTGGTGCCCGCCACTGCGTCGGTGATGGGCGTCGTCATGTTGTGGATGGGCGTGCGATTGGTTCGCGCGCAAAAGCGTTACCGGTGGCTGGGATATACACTGGTCGCCCGCGGCATATTCAATATCATCTCTTCCATCACCTTGGAACCGGAACTGTATTTGCTCTGGTTCGCCGGTACCTCCATCCTCAAAACGCTGTCGATGCTCGGCCTGATCTATTCGGTGCAGGACGAGATCCAGCAACGCTACGTGCGCACCATCGACAGCCTGAGCCATGGTTTTTTGATACGGGACCGGGGCGGCTATGTCCATGTCGCCAATGAACGCTGCGCCCGCCTTCTGGGCTTCGACAGCGCATCCGACCTGATCGGCAAGCACGTGTGCCAGCTGCTGCCGGACCTCAGCCGGGAGATGGCCGACGAGTATTTCCAGCGCTTCGATGCCAAGGGCGTCCAGTACCCGATGACCGAAACGGCAACGTTTAGATTGCACAATGGCACCCGGCTGCCGGTCGAGATGATGGGTTCGCCCTACATCGAGCGCGGCCGCCTGTATTGCCTGGTCCAGCTGCTCGACATCAGCGAGCGCAAGAAAAAAGACGACATGTTGTACCAGGCCGCCCGCGTCGACCCGGTGACCGGCTTTTTCAACCGCCATGCGCTGTCGACTTCGCTGGCGCAGGAGGTCGCGCGCGCGGCGGCGGCCGGACGGGAGTGCGCGGTGCTGTTCCTCGACCTGGACAAGTTCAAGCGGATCAACGACTCCTTCGGGCACGCCATCGGCGACGAACTGCTGCGCCAGACCGCCCACCGCCTATATGGCGTGCTGCGCCCGAACGACGTGCTGGCCCGTTTCGGCGGCGACGAGTTCATCATCGTCATTCCCGACCTGGCGCCGGGCACGGCCGCGCTGATGGCCACGCAGTGCGCCGAGCGCGTCATCGGCGCCATGGCCAGCCGTTTCGACCTGTCCCACCACGCGATCGCCGTCTCGGCCAGCGTCGGCGTGGCGTGCTATCCGTTGCACGGAAGCGATAGCGATATGCTGATACGCAACGCCGACATCGCCATGTACGAGGCCAAGAAGGCCGGGCGGGGCGAACTGCGCTTCTTCAACGACGCCATGAACGCCGCCGCCAAGGATGCGCTGGTGATCGACGGCGCCTTGCGCGGCGCCATCGAAGCCGGCGAGTTCAATCTGCTGTACCAGGCCATCGTCGACGCCCGGACCGGCAAGCTGGGCAAGGTGGAGGCGCTGCTGCGCTGGCACAGCGCCGGGCTGGGGTGGATAGCGCCGGACCGCTTCATTCCGGTCGCCGAGGACAGCGGCATGATCGTCGCCATCGGCAGCTGGGTGCTCGACGAGGCATGCCGGCAGATGGCGCGATGGCGCGGCGGGCCGCTGGACGGCGTGACCATCAGCATCAACGTCTCGGCCTGGCAACTGGCGGACCCGGCCTTTGTGACCCTGGTGGAGCAGGCGCTCGCCAGCAACGGCCTGGACGGCCGCCAGCTGGAGCTGGAATTGACCGAGCGCGTGCTGATCGACGACGGCGGCCAGGTGCGCGCGGTGCTGCGGCGGCTGCGCGCCTTGGGCGTGAGCATTTCACTGGACGACTTCGGCACCGGCTATTCCTCGCTCAGCTACCTGACCCGTTTCCAGTTGAACACCTTGAAGATCGACCGCGCCTTCGTCATGGATATCGAGCATAGCGAGCGCATCACCAGTCTGGTGAACGCCATCATCGCCATGGGACACAGCCTGGGGCTGCAACTGGTGGCCGAGGGCGTCGAGACCGCCGGCCAGGCGGCGATCCTGGAAAAGATGGGGTGCCACTATCTGCAGGGCTATCATTTCTCCCGGCCGATCCCGCCGGACGAACTGCTGCGCTTTGCCGGCGAGCGGCGGCTACCGGCTTCCTGACTTGGCGGCGGCGGCGGCCTCGGCCGCCGTCGGCACTTTCCGCGCCGCCTCGTCGCGGGTCAGTATCCAGATCCGGTCGATATCGCCCATGGCGTCGACGGTGTAGTTGACCACGATGTCCTTGCCGCGCAGGGAGCTCGGCATGTCGATCGTGTTCTCCTCATTGAAAATGCGCGCGGAAGGCGACAGCTTGCGCGCCTTGCCGTCGATGCTCAGGTCGGGAAAATAGCCCGGGGTCATCTTGCCGCGCAGCGCGTTGGGCGGGAAGGGGCGCTCGAAGGCCAGTGCCGGCGGCGACAGCGACGCGGTCAGCAAGGCGACAAAAATCGTCGCCATCAGCAACATGATCATCCGCAACATGGCAGCCTCCGCGTCCCCGCAAAATAGCAGCTTACCCGATTCCCCTTGCAAATTGTTGTCATGTCATCCAGATGTCATGTCGCCGTCATCGCAACGTCACATGCTGTTCCTACAATCTTGCGAGTTGATCATTCCACTAACCGCAAGAAAGAAGAACACTCATGCAACAGCGCTTCCCTCTGAAACCTTTGTGCCTGGTGGTCCTGCAAGCACTGGCCTTCCAGGCGTATGCAGCCGACACGGCCGATGCCGCCGACGCCGCCGATAGCGCGGCCGTCGCGGGCGCCCTGGCCGGTCCGATGCAAACGGTGGAAATCACCGGCCGTGGCCAGTCGCGCCAGGTACAGAACATCAACAAGGCCGATCTGGCCGAGGCGCTGCCGGGCACCAGCCCGCTGAAGGTGCTCGACAAGCTGCCGGGCGTGAACTTCCAGTCCGCCGATCCGTTCGGCGCCTACGAGTGGTCGACCTCGTTCAGCATCCGCGGCTTCAACCAGAGCCAGCTGGGTTTCACCCTGGACGGCGTGCCGCTGGGCGACATGAGCTACGGTAACAACAACGGCCTGCACATCAGCCGCGCCATCTCGTCGGAAAACATCGGCAGCGTGCAGGTGTCGCAGGGCGCCGGCTCGCTGGGCACCGCCTCCACCAGCAACCTGGGCGGCACGGTGCAGTTCTTCACCCTGGCCCCGACCGACGAGTTCGGCCTGACCGCCTCGCAAACCCTGGGCAGCGATTCGACCTCGCGCACCTTCGTCCGCGTCGATACCGGCCTCATCAACGGCGCCGTCAAGGCCTTCATCAGCGGCACCCGCCAGCGCACCGACAAGACCAAGGGCGAGGGCGCCCAGGACCAGGACCAGATCAATTCGCGCTTCGTGTTCAACTTCGGCGAGAACAGCCTGACCGGCTTCCTGAACCATTCGGACCGCAAGGAAGTCGACTATCAGGACATGTCGAAGGAAATGATCAACCGCCTCGGCTACGAGTGGGACAACTACGAGCCGGACTTCCAGCGCGCGGTCAACGCCGCCAAGGGCCAGTTCAGCGGCGCCGTTAACAGCCTCGACGACGCTTACTATTCGGCCGGCGGCCTGCGCAAGGACACCCTGGGCGGCCTGACCCTGGACCTGAACTTCACGCCGACCTTCCAGCTGAAGACCACCGTCTACAACCATGAGAACGAAGGCCAGGGCCACTGGTACACGCCTTACGTCGCCACCAACGCCGCCAACCCGATCTCGCTGCGCACCACCGAGTACGAGATCAAGCGCCACGGCGTGACCACCGACCTGACCTGGGACCTGGGCAACCACACGATCACCGCCGGCGCCTGGGGCGAGCGGAACGACCACACCGGCAGCCGCAACTACTACGGCGTCACCGGCCCGGCTGACACGATGGTCTACCTGCGCAACCCGTTCCGCACCGACTGGGCGCAGAACTTCATCACCACCACCGCCCAGTACTACGTGCAGGACAGCCTGAGCCTGATGGACGGCAAGCTCAAGATCAACGCCGGCTTCAAGAGCATGAGCGTGGACATCGCCGCCCGCAACATCGTCGGCACCCGCGCCGCCGGCAAGCTGTCGGCCGAGAAGAACTTCCTGCCGCAGGCCGGCGTCAACTACGCCATCAGCGCCGACGACGAGGTGTTCGCCTCGGCGTCGAAAAACATGCGCGCGCACCAGCCAGGCGTGGGCGGTCCGTTCTCCCAAACCCAGGCCGCCTATGACGCCGGCGTCGCCAACCTGAAGCCGGAAACCTCGACCAACGTCGACCTCGGCTACCGCTTCAAGCGCGCCGGCATCCAGGGTTCGCTGGCCGTCTACAACGCCCGCTTCGACGACCGCCAGCTGAGCGTGGCCACCTGCGCCGGCATCGTCGGTTGCCCGTCGACCTTCGTCAACGTCGGCAAGGTCGACACCAAGGGCGTGGAAGCGATCGCCGTGTGGAAACTGAACCGCGAAATCAGCTGGTTCAACTCGTACACCTTCAACGATTCGAAATACAAGTCGGACTACATGGACGGCAGCACCCTGGTGCCGGTCAGCGGCAAGACCGTGGTCAACGCGCCGCGCAACCTGTTCAGCACCGAAGCCTCGTACGAGACCGGCAGCTGGTTCGCCCGCCTGGGCGGCAAGCTCACCGGCAAGCGCTACTACACCTACATGAACGACAACGGCGTGCCGTCGTTCTGGCTGGCCAACCTGTCGGCCGGCTACAAGATGAAGTCGCTGGGCATGCTCAAGGAACTGTCGCTGCAGGTGAACGTGACCAACCTGCTCGACAAGGAATACATCAGCACGATCGGCACCAACGGCTTCCAGGCCCGCGATCCGAACGGCACCGCGCAAACCTTGCTGACCGGCGCGCCGCGCCAGATCTTCGTCACCCTGAACGGCAAGCTGTAAGCTAAACCTGGGGCCTCCGCCGACGGCGGAGCAAGGCGTTCCAATCGATAAATTTTGCGCATCACGCAAGGTTTAGAGACTGGAACGCCTTTGTTGCTTATGGGCTACAACTGCGGTGTGGCGCTGGCAGCGGCCCGCGCATCGCCTCATACTGATCGGTCTGTTCAGCTATGAGGAGTACTCCGTGAAATGGTTTTATGACCTGAAAATCGCTACCAAATTAATAGTCTCTTTTGGTGTCGTCCTGTTGCTGACTTTGGTGATGGGCGTGGCCGCGATGTTGTCGACGTCACGGGTCAACCAGGCCTCGAGCGACTTGGCGGAAAACTGGATGCCGAGCGTGCGCATGGCGATGGAATTGCGCGCCGATATCGGCGAAATGCGCCGCTGGGAGTTGGCGCACCTAATCAATGACAAGCCGGACGGATACGCCACGTACGAAAAGCGCATGGCCGACACCCTGGCCACGATGAAGTCCCACCGCGAAGCCTATGACAAGCTGATCAACAGTGCCGAGGAAAAAGCGCTGGTGGCCGAGTTCGACCAGGGCTGGAGCGCATTCATGGTCGACCACGACAAGATCGTGAAATTCTCGGCCGGCGACCAGAAGGAGGAGGCGCGGGCGCTGTCGCGCGGCTCCTCGGCCAAGACCATGGCCGCGCTGACCGAATCGATCAACAAGCTCGTCAAGCTGAACGTCGACGGTGGCGATGCCGCCAGCGACGCCGCCACCGCCACCTACGAACACGCGCGCATGACGTCGATCATTTTATTGGTGGTCAACATCGGCATCGGCATCGCGCTGGCGCTGTGGATCGCCCGGGTCGTGTCGGCGCCGCTGCGGCAAGCCGTGTCGGTGGCGACCGCCGTCGCCGGCGGCGACCTGACCCGCACCATCACGGTGGAAAGCGCCTGCGAAACGGGGCAACTGATGGGCGCGCTGCGGGACATGACCAATAATCTGCAGCGCCTGGTCAGCCAGGTGCGCGGCGGCACCGACACCATCGCCACAGCGTCGGCGCAGATCGCCGCCGGCAACCAGGACTTGTCGTCGCGCACTGAGGAGCAGGCGTCGAGCCTGGAGGAGACGGCGTCGTCGATGGAGGAGCTGACCAGCACCGTTAAGCAGAACGCCGACAACGCGCGCCAGGCCAACCAGCTGGCGCAGTCGGCCTCCGGCATCGCCGTCAAGGGCGGCGAGGTGGTGGGGCAGGTGGTCGGCACGATGTCGTCCATCAACGAATCGTCGCGCAAGATCGTCGATATCATTTCCGTGATCGACGGCATCGCCTTCCAGACCAACATCCTGGCGCTCAACGCCGCTGTGGAAGCGGCGCGCGCCGGCGAGCAGGGACGCGGCTTCGCCGTCGTCGCCAGCGAGGTGCGCAACCTGGCGCAGCGTTCGGCGGCGGCGGCCAAGGACATCAAATTGCTCATCAGCGATTCGGTGGAGAAGGTCGAGGCCGGTTCTCAACTGGTCGACCAGGCCGGCACGACGATGAACGAGATCGTCTCGAGCATCACGCGGGTCACCGACATCATGAGCGAGATCACCTCGGCCAGCGCCGAGCAGAGCGACGGTATCGAGCAGGTCAACGTGGCGATCACGCAAATGGACCAGGTGACGCAGCAGAACGCGGCGCTGGTGGAGCAGGCCGCGGCGGCCGCCGAGTCGATGCAGGAGCAGGCGGCGCGCTTGAGCGAGGTGGTGGGTATCTTCAAGCTGGGCGGGACGGCCGCGATGGCGGCGCCGGTGGCGCTGGCCAGTGCGCCGCGCAAGCCGCTGCCGGCGCCCGCCCGTGAGCGGGTGGCGCTGGCGCCGAAGAAGCCGGCCAAGCCGGTCAAGCAGGTCGCCAATGGCGATGAATGGGAAACCTTTTAACCACGGTTCCACGTAGGGCGGATTAGGCGGCACGCCGTAATCGGCCATGCCGGCGTTGTCGGCCGCTCACAAATGGCCGATTACGGCTTCGCCTAATCCGCCCTACCTGTCTCCCGTGTTTTTCATGTGGTTCCGTCGGGGTTCCGGCGCGCCAGCCACGCTTTGTGCGCCGCGCGATACTTCTCCAACTCGTCCTGGTACATATCGTCGACGCACCACGTGCAGCCGCTGTGGCAGCAGTCGCGCGGGTCCGGCGGCTGCGGCGCCACCGGCTCGGGATCGTCCGCCTTCATCGCCTTTACCTCCATCACAACGGCGGCATCGCCAGCAGCGCCATGTTGCGGCCTTTTTCCTTGGCGCGGTACAGCGCCCTGTCGGCCATCTCCACCAGCACCTCGGGCGAGGTGTCCTCGGTCGGCACGATCACGGCCACGCCGATGCTGATGGTCATGATGCCGAACGGCGACTGCTCGTGCGGCATCCGCGCCAGCACCAGTTGCGCGCAAATCTCCTCGGCCGCGCCGAAGGCGTCGGTGGCGTCGGTGGCGGCCGCCAGCAGCGCGAACTCCTCGCCGCCGTAGCGCGCCACGATGTCGGTGGTGCGCCGTCCGTGCGAGGTGATCAGCTCGGCCACGCTGCGCAGCGCGGCGTCGCCGGCCTGGTGGCCGTAGTGGTCGTTGTACTTCTTGAAGTAGTCGACGTCGAGCATCGACAGCGCCAGGGTCTGGCCGGTGCGGGCGGCGCGCCGCCATTCGGCCTCCAGCGCCAGGTCGAAGCCCCGGCGGTTGCTCACGCCGGTCAGGCCGTCGGTGGTGCTGAGCGCGGCGAGCTTGCGGTTCGATTCCTCCAGCTCGCCGGTGCGCGCGGCCACCAGCGCCTCCAGCTCCAGCTGGTGCCGGGTCAGCCGGTGGATGCGGATCTTGTAGGCAAGCACCAGCGAGCCGACGATCAGCACCGCCATGCCCAGCCGGAACCACCAGCGCTGCCAGAACGGCGGCGTGATGGTGATCTTCAACGTGGCCGGCTCCTCGTTCCACACGCCCAGGTGGTTGGCCGCCTTGACCCGGAACAGGTAGTGGCCCGGATTGAGGTTGGTGTAGCTGGCGCTGCGGTGCGCGGCGTCGGTGTGCACCCACTCGCGGTCGAAGCCCTGCAGCTGGTAGGCGTAGCGGTTCTCGGACGGCTCGGTGTAGTGCAGCGCCGAGAACTCGAGCGAGAACACCGACGCCTGCGACGACAGGGTCAGCGCCGTCGGCGACGTCACCGGCCCCTCGGCCTTGACGTCGGCCCTCGGCTTGCCGTTTTGCAGCGAGTGGTTGAAGACGGTGATGTCGGTGATCGCGACCTGCGGCGGCACCGAGCGGGTGCGCACGTTGGCCGGCGTCACCGCCGTCATGCCGTGCACGCCGCCGAAATACAGCACGCCGTCGGCCGACGTGGCCGACGAGTTGACGGTGAAGCCCTCGGTCAGGCCGTCCGACGAGGTGTAGTGGCTGACCTTGCCCGTCTCCGGATCGAGGCGGTACAGGCCGGCGATGGTGCTGCACCAGATATTGCCGCCGAGGTCGTGCTCGATGGCGAGGATCTTGTGCGCCTTCATCGCCGACGCGTACGACTTGAAGCTGATCTTGCCGTCGGCCCGGGTCTGCATCAGGTTCAGGCCCTTGCTGGTGCCGACCCAGATGCGGCCCTTGGCGTCCTCGTGCAGGCTGACGATGTTGTCGTCGGACAGGCTGGCCGTGTCGGCGTTGGCGTGGCGGAAGTGGGTGAACTTGCCGCTGGCCTGGTCGAGCAGGTCGAGCCCGCCGCCATTCCATTCGGAGCCGGCCCACACGCGCCCGCTGCTGTCCTCCAGCACCGCCGAGGTGCCGTTGACGCTGCGGCTGCTGATGTTCTGCGGATCGTTGTAATAGATCTTGCGGGCGTCGGTCTTCGGGTCGTAGCGGATCAGGCTGTTGCCGGTGGCCAGCCACAGCGCGCCGCCGCTGGCCGGCGCGATGGCGTTGATGTAGTCGCTGGCCGTGTTGCCGAAGTGGATGGCCTGGAACGGGCTGTCGGGCGTGTCGAGGCGGTTCAAGCCGTTCGAGGTGCCCAGCCACAGCGGCTTCTTGCCGTCCTTGTCGGCGCGCGTGTCCTGGAACATGCTGTAGACGATGGAGTGCGACAGCTTGCCCGGGGTCTTGTCGTCGGCGTGGTAGCTCTTGACGACGGTGCTGGTGGCCGGATCGTACAAGCTCATGCCGACATTGCCGCCCATCCACAGGCGCCCGTCCGGCGCCCGCGCCAGGCTCAGCAAGGCGTTGCTGGCCGGCGCCGAGCGGCGGTCGATGCGGAACGGCACGTGGCGCGTGAAGCCTTCGCTCGACAGGTTGGCCAGGGCGATGCCGTCGGTGAACGAGGCGATCCACAGCATGCCGCCACGGTCCTGCATCACCGCGCGCAGGTTGTCGCCGGGCAGGCTGTACGGATCGTCGGCCGCGTGCACGAACTGGTCGAACTTGCCGTTGGCCTCGTTCCAGCGCAGCAGGCCGGCCGACAGGGTGGTGCACCAGAGGACACCCTTGTCGTCGACGTCGAAGTTGGTGATGCGGCTGTACGGCGAGTCGATCGCCTTGCGCGTGTTCCAGTCGCTCTTGCCGTCCCAGCGGATCACGCCCGACTCGGTGCCGATCCACAACGCGCCGGAGCGGTCGAACTGCAGCGCGCGCACGATGTTCACGCGCGCGTCGGGCACCGGCGCCGGATCGACCTGGTGGTGGCGGAACACCTTGCCGCCCGGCGCCAGGTAGTCCAGGCCGCCGGGCCAGGTGCCGATCCACACGCCGCCCTTGTCGTCCAGCGCCAGCGCGTTGAGGTCGTTGCTGGCCAGGCTGTCGGGATCGTTGTCGTCGTGCGCGTAGACGGTGAACTTGCCGGTGTTGGGGTTGAAGTGCTGCAAGCCGCCCCAGCTGCCGATCCACATGCCGTCCTTGCCGTCGGAAATGATGTTCTTGACGATGCGGTGGTTCTTCGGCGCCTTGGGCGGGGCCACCACGGTGAAGTTGTTGCTCTCCGGATTGAAGCGGGCCAGCCCGGCCTGGGTGCCGGCCCAGATGCGGCCCTGCTTGTCCTCGTAGATGGCCGAGACGCGGTCGTGCGGCAGGCTGGTCGGGTCGTTGGGGATGTTGGTGTACTTGACGGCGTGGTAGCCGTTGTAGCGGTACAGGCCGTTGGTGTGGGTGCCGACCCACACGTAACCTTTGCGGTCCTGCATCATCGACAGCATCGACGGCTCGTCGCCGCCCAGCGGCCCCAGCTTCTTGAAACGCAGCGACGGCGCCGGCGCCGATTGGGCCTGCGCGGCCGGGGCGGCCAGCGAGACGGCCAGCAGCGCGGCCAGCAGCGCGGGGGAAATTGACAGCAATAGGCGATAGCCGCGGCGTAAGGCCGTTAATAGCACAAACATGGTGGAGTATCCGATGGCGTAACGAAGTGCACGTCAGCGAGCGGTGTTAGGCTCGACTAAGATAGATTCTGAATAGAAACCGTATTATACATGCCAATGATGCAATGGTTTCGATATAAAAGCTGGCATTTTTAGCGTGTTTGCCGTATTTAGGGTATAGTTTACGGCGCTTATTGTCTCCTGCTCGTTGTATTTGCTGCCATAGCGCTGCCACCGCATCATCCTTTTCGCACTTCCCCGGTTCCGCCTCCGTCGTGGGGCGCGCCGCCGGGGCGGGCAGCGCAGAATTTGTCGTTAATTGAAGAAAGCTTGGCTGTCCGCCGCAGGACCGCCGCATACACTATGTCCGAAACCGAGATCACCACCCCGTCCGCCATCGAACCGGCCGCCGCCGAAGCCGCCACGCCAGAGGTGCAAGTGGCGCCAGAAGCGCAACAGTCCGCGCCGGCGCCGCTGGAAGTCCCGCAAGTGCAACAAGTCCGCTTCGCCGATTTCGGCCTGTCGCCGCACATCCTGCGCGCGCTCAACGACCAGGGCTATGTGCACCCGACGCCGATCCAGGCCGAAGCCATTCCCGTGCTGCTCAAGGGGCGCGACGTCATGGGCGCGGCCCAGACCGGCACCGGCAAGACCGCCGGCTTCGCGCTGCCGATCATCCAGATGCTGCTGGCCCACGCCAGCACCAGCACCTCGCCGGCGCGCCACCCGGTGCGCGCGCTGATTCTGACGCCGACCCGCGAACTGGCGGTGCAGGTGGCCGAGAATGTCAAGGCCTACGCCCAGCACACGCCGCTGCGCTCGACCGTCGTGTTCGGCGGCATGGACATGAAGGGCCAGACCATCATCCTCAAGGCCGGCGTCGAGATCGTCATCGCCACCCCGGGCCGCCTGCTGGACCACATCGAACAAAAGAACATCAGCCTCGGCCAGGTGCAGATGCTGGTCATGGACGAAGCCGACCGCATGCTCGACATGGGCTTCCTGCCGGACCTGCAGCGCATCATCAACCTGCTGCCGAAGCAGCGCCAGAACCTGATGTTCTCGGCCACGTTCTCGCCGGAAATCAAAAAGCTGGCCAACACCTTCCTGACCGACCCGGTCACGATCGAGGTGGCGCGCAGCAACCAGACCGCCGACAAGGTCACCCAGGTCGTCTATAAAGTGCCGGAAAACCAGAAGCACGCGCTGACCGCGCACTTGCTGCGTCAGCGCGACCTCAAACAGGTGATTATCTTCTCCAACACCAAGATCGGCGCCTCGCGCCTGGCCAAGGGGCTGGAGCAGGAGGGCATGAGCGCGGTCGCCATCCACGGCGATAAGACGCAGCAGGAACGCATGGCCGCGCTCGAGTCGTTCAAGAAGGGCGAGATCGACATCCTGGTCGCCACCGACGTCGCCGCGCGCGGCCTCGACATCACCGACCTGCCGTGCGTGATCAACTACGACCTGCCGTACAACGCCGAGGATTATGTGCACCGCATCGGCCGTACCGGCCGCGCCGGCGCCTCCGGCGACGCGCTGTCGATCTACTCGGACAAGGACGAGCGCCTGCTGGCCGACATCGAAAAACTGATCAAGCAAACCATCCGCCGCGGCGAGTTGACCGGCTTTAACCCGGCGCCTTCCTACGGCGACGGCGCCGAGCGCCGTCCGCGCCGCGACGACAGCGCCGGCCGCGCGCCGGCCGGCCGTCCGTCCGAGCGTTCGGACCGGGGCGACCGGAGCGACCGCGGTGACCGGGGTGACCGTGCTCCGCGCAGCGCCGGTTCGTCGCCGTACAGCTCGGGCGGCCGCCGCGACAAGGTCGATCCATGGTTCCTCAAGCCGTACGAGCCGGCCAAGTCGGCCGCGCCGGCGCCGAGCGCCACCCTGGGCGCCACCACGGCCAAGCCGAAGCAAAAGCTGGCCTTCCTGCTGGGCGGCGCGCCGAAGTAAACGTCGCGCTGCACTAGCCGACATTGCGGGCCGCCTCGGCGGCCCGTCGCGCATCGCGCCAATTAGCGGTTCGCCACCTTCAATTCCACTCCCGGCTTCACACCATCCTCCACCGCGCGCGGGCGCCGCTCCGGCACCAGCTTGAGCAGCCACTTGCGGCACCAGGTCGCCAACCCCTGTTCCAGATAATGGTGCGACAGCGCCGCCACCGACAGCGCCAGCGCGGTCGACAGGAAGATATACGACCACGTTTTCGCGAACGGCCCCATGCCGTGGGCGGTGAGCGCGTCGCGCAGCAGCACCTGCGTGAGCAGATGCGTCAGGTACAGCGAATACGAGATCGATCCCAGCCACATCAGCAGGCGCGGCACGCGGATATGGACGGTCTTGCTGGCCAGCGCCATGGCCAGCACCATCGCCGCCAGCGGCCAGCCGAAGCCGGCCGGGCCGTGCGTGTCCACCACGCGGCCATAGATCGCCCAGGCCGCCAGCGCCGTTCCCAGCCACAGCACGTGCCAGGCGACATAGGCGCTGCGGATGCGCGCCCAGGGCTGCTGATACAGCCAGCCGATCGCCGCGCCCGCCAGGAACTCGAGCACGAAGGGGCTGGCGACGATGCTCATGTAGCCGAACTGGTAGCCCAGGTCGCGGCTGACGTTCATGTCCAGTCCGGTACGCCCCAGCGGCAGCAGGATCACCGTCAGCAGCACCCAGCTGGCCAGCACGAACCAGCGCAGGCGCCGGAACAGCAGGCTGACGGCGAACACCAGGTAGAAGTACATCTCGAATTCCAGGGTCCAGGCGATCGGCAACGTCAGCGAGAAGTACGGCGGCGCGTGCGGATTGGCCGGCAGCATGCCCAGCGTGTGCCAGAACGTGACGCGGTTGACCGCCTGGTGGAAGTAGGCGACGCCGCTTTGGATCACGAACACGGACAGGAAGGTGATGACGGCGTACACCGGCCACACCCGCGCGAAGCGCTTGATCAGGAAGCGGGCGACCTCGGCCGGGCTGCCGTCGTTGCCGGCGGTGGCGTAGCACATGATGAAGCCGCTGATCAGGAAGAACAGGTCGACCCCCATGGCGCCGGGGAACAGGATCTGGTCCGCGAAGGGGTAGCCGGGGGTGTCGAGCAGCGCGTAACGGGCGTGGGTGAGGACGACCAGCAACGCGGCCACACCGCGCAGCAACTGGACCCAGTCCAGGTTTTTGGTGTGATTCATGCGATGGAGAGCTTTCCTCCGCGCGTTGTTTGGGCGCGGGTCCGCAATTTTAACCGGACTCGGCCCTCGAAGGCTCTCCAATTCCCACCGGGACGCCCCTCCGGCCGCTCAGACCGGGCGCTTGCGGTAGGCGCACACCACGATATCGCTGGGGAAGGCGCGCAGCACCGGCAGCGCCAGCATGACCGCCGCGTAGTTGGCGTACAGCGCGGCGGCGCTGGTTTTGCCGGCGCAGCGCAGGCGCGCCATCAAGCCGGTGGCGCGCACCGCCGGCAGTTCCTCGTTCAATTGCAGGGTGAAGCCGGCGCTCTCGGCCAGCTTGGTCAGATTACCTGGCCGGAAATAATGCACGTGCGGCGACGGCAAGCCCTTTTGCCACAGCCGCTCGAACGGCCCGCGCCAGCCGACCCGCGCGAACAATTTCGACAGGCGGTAGAACAGGCCGCTGCTGCTGGGCAGGTTGAGGATCAGGATGCCGTCCGGGTTGAGCCGGTCGTGGCAGGCGGCCAGCGCGGCGCGGATGTCGGGGATGTGCTCGATGACGTCGTTGAACACGATCACGTCGAAACGCTCGCCGGCGTGCAGCGCGTCGGGGAAGTAGCCGTTGCGCACCGGCAGGCCCTTGGCCTCTGTGCCGGCCGCGACCGTGGTGTCGGGCTCGAGGCCGAGCACCTGGAAGCGGCTGGCGGCCGCCTCGAGGAACCAGCCGTGGGCGCTGCCGACGTCGAGCAGGGTGGCGGCTGCCGGCGGCGCCAGTTTGGCCGCGTAGCCGACGATGGTCTGGAAATTTTCTTGTCGTATCGCCTTGAGGCCCGCTTCGCGGTCGGCCTCGTTGAGCTGGGTGTGGGCGGCGGCGTCGTTGATGGTCGGCTCCAGGGCCGCGCTTTCATAGCCGCAGGCCGGGCACGTCCGGTGCCAGTCGGTCAAGCCGGGGAGGGTGGGGGTGCCGCACACTACACATGCCATGACTGCTCCTGGTCTTTGCCACTATGAAGCGTTTAAATTTATGGCAAGATGAAGCGAAAGACAAGCTGTTTCTTTCAATTGTTGCACTAAAGCGTGCCGGACCGACAATAGCGCCGGCGCCCGGCGCCCCCTCGCGCTATTTTGGCGCCGCCGGCACGCATTTGACCGGACCGTTGACATAGCGCCAGCCGCGCGAGGCGTCGACCAGGGCGTTGTCCGCAGCCAGCGCGCTGCCCGGGCCGCACAAGGCGGCGGCCACGCCGGGATTGCTGATGTGATACAGCGCCTTGGTGACCACGCCCTTGTAGCGGTAGAGATAGATCTCCGGCTCCTTGAAGTACTCGTCGACGTGGGTGGTGCGCTCGGCGAACAGTTCCGGGTCCGGATTGTAGAGGCCCGGCGCGTGCTCCATCACCCGCTTGGCCAGCGGACTGAACTCGACGTAGCGGAAGGCGCCCAGCGCCCGCGTCACGCCGGCCTGCAGGCCCAGCACCACCAGCACCGGCACCAGCCAACGCCAGCCCCGGCGGCCGTGCATTTGCCACACCAGCGCGAACAGCAGCGGCATCGCCGCCCACACGGCGTAGCGCATGATGCCCTGGGCGCCGGAATTCCAGTTGATCACCGGCAGCGCCGGCAGCACCAGCGCCAGCGTCATGGCCGCGCACGCCCCCAGCAGGCGCCAGGCGGCGCCGCCGCCGTCGCGGCGGCCGGCCCAGCCCCACGCCAGCAGCAGCGCGGCGATGGCCGGGATGCCGATCAGCATGCCTTGGCTCAGGTCGAAGAACAGCGAGTGCAGCCGCGCCCAGGTGAACAGGTAGGAGCGGGTGAAAATCTTGCCGATGATGCTCGGCGTGCCGAACTGGATCTGGTTCCACAGCGGCGCCGACAGCGCCAGCAAGGTGCCGGCCGCCATGCCGGCGGCGCCGCGCCAGCCCTGCACGGCGTCGGCCAGCCGCGCGCGCCATGGCTGGCCCGGCGTGTGGCGCAGCGCCAGCCGCAGCAGCGGCATGAAGCCGAAGGCCAGCACGATCGACGGATTCTGCATCGCCCCGATCGACGCCAGCAGGCCCGCGCGCAGCGGCGCGCCGGTGCAGAACAGGATCAGCGCGGACAGCAGCGCGGCCGCGCTCATCACTTCCGGGCTGCTCCAGCGCAGATACCACCACACGCCGGCGCCCAGGAACAGCCCCAGCGCGCAGACCGCCTTCAGATTGTCGCCAAGCAGACGGCGCAGGGCCAGGCCCAGCATCGCGATGCACGCCAGGTTGACCGCCAGATAACATTTGAACGGATCGATGCCGGCCAGCGGCAGCAGCTTGAACGGCACCGCCGCCAGCGCCGAATAGGCGAAGAAATGGATCGCGTAGACGCGCCCGCCAAGGCCCCGGGCGAACGGCATGTTCAGCTCGCCGCTCTGGCTGTTCATATCCCGCTCGAGGTTGGCGTACAGCGGCGCCAGCTCCGGCAGCCGCCGCCGGCCGTCCTCGATGTCGGACGGCCGGATGTCCGGCGTGCCGTGGTTGGCGATGGCCAGGGTGGTCAGGGTGTACTCGGCGACGTCGCCGTTGTGGATCGGTACCCAGGAGTGCAGCAGATAAGTGGCCAGCGCAAACAGCGCCGCGGCGAAAAAGCCGCTGGAACGTAGAACACGAAGCATGGTGACGGGGCCGGAAAAGCGTTGCTGGAGGGATCGAAAAGGTGGGCAATTGATTATATGGTAATTGCTTTTGGACTACAATATCGATTCTCCGCATGTTTTGACGCCCCTCAACGGTGCGCACCCAGTTTTGATATATGAAATTAGAGAATCCCGCCTCGCTTGCTTCCCCCGTAACCCCGGCATTGCCGTCCCACCCCGCTTACCGACGTGATATCGACGGCCTGCGCGCCCTGGCCGTGTTGTCGGTGGTCTTATATCACGCCTTCCCGAACTGGCTGCGCGGCGGTTTCGCCGGCGTCGACATTTTCTTCGTCATCTCCGGCTTCCTGATCGGCAGCATCCTCATCGCGGGCATCGAACAGGGCACGTTCAGCTTTGCCGATTTCTACGCGCGCCGCATCCGCCGCATCTTCCCGGCGCTGATCCTGGTGATGGGCTCGTGCCTGGTGTTCGGCTGGTTCGCCTTGTTCCCCGACGAGTACAAGATGCTCGGCAAGCATGTGGTGGGCGGCGCCGGTTTCCTGTCCAACTTCTTCCTGTGGAAGGAGGTGGGCTATTTCGACACGGCCGCCGAGACCAAGCCGCTGTTGCATCTGTGGTCGCTGGGTATCGAGGAGCAGTTCTATATTTTCTGGCCGGTGCTGATGATCCTGGCGTGGCGCATGCGCGTAAGCCTGCTCAAGCTGGCCGTCGGGGTGCTGTTGCTGTCGCTGCTGATCAACGTCGCCGGCGTGCACAAGTTCGCCAGCGCGACGTTCTATTCGCCGGCCAGCCGCGTGTGGGAAATGCTGATCGGCTCGGTGCTGGCGTATTTGTCGCTCAAGGGCGTGACCTTGTTCGCCGGCGTGCGCCGTGGCGTCGGCGCCGAGACCGTGATCGACCTGGACTCGCCGCGCGCGCGCAACGTCGTCTCCGCGCTGGGCATCGCGATGCTGGTGGCGACAGTCACCCTGCTGCGCGCCGACAAGCATTTCCCCGGCTGGTGGGCGCTGTTGCCGACCGTGGGCGCGATGCTGGTCATCGCCGCCGGCCCGCAGGCATGGGCCAACCGCGTGCTGCTGTCGAACCGGATCATGGTGTGGGTCGGCCTGATCAGCTATCCACTGTACCTGTGGCACTGGCCGCTGCTGTCGTTCGCCCGCATCATCGAATCGGGCACGCCGTCGCGCGGCATCCGCGCCGCCGCCGTGGTGGTGGCCATCGCGCTGGCGTGGCTGACCTACCGCTTGCTGGAAAGGCCGCTGCGCGGCACCCGCCACGGCCGCGCCAAGGTGATCGTGCTGTCGGTTGCGATGCTGGCGCTGGCCGGTACCGCCGGCTGGTTGTACAAGCGCGACGGCCTGCCGCATCGCGCCAGCGTGACCGACAACGCGCTGCAGCAAAAAGACCTGATCCTGGTCGAGGATGTCGCCAACGCCGCCGCCTGCAAAAAACGCTACGGCTTCGACAGCCTGTACGAGTACTGCCTGATGAACGATCCGAGCCGCGACCCGACCGTGGTGATGGTCGGCGACAGCCACGCCTACCACATCAGCGCCGGCTTGCTGAAGTACTACCACAGCCAGGGCGAGAACCTGCTCTACATGGGCACCCGCATTCCCTACGTCGGCCTGCCGGTCGGCGACGATCCGTACCAGAAGGCCACGCCGCTGATGATGAAACTGGCGCTGACCCTGCCGGGCATCAAGACCATGATCATCTCGACCGCGTCCAAGCTGGCCACCGGCGGCGTCCAGGACCCTCAAATGATCGCCGCGTTGCGAGACACGCTGCGCCAGGCGCTGGCCGACGGCCGCCAGGTCATCCTGGTGTACGACGTGCCGATGCTGGACTTCGAACCGCGCGCCTGCATCGGCCGCGCCGGCGTGCCCAATTCCAAAACCAGCACCGGTTGCTCGATGGACCGCAAGGTCTTCGACAAGGCCGTCGCGCAGCACAATATCGCGCTGCAGGCACTGCTCAAGGAATTCCCGCAGGTGCAGCTGTTCGACACGGCCGCGCCGCTGTGCGACGCCAACCGTTGCAACGCGATGAAGGGCAATATGATGATGTACCGCGACACCCATCATCTGAGCTATCGCGGCGATCTGTATATGGGGGAGTTGTTCGCCAAACAGCAGGCGGCGCTGAAGGCCAGCCGCGTGACGCCGCCGGTGTTGCCGGCGCTGGCGCGCTAACATTAAGTCAATGCGGCGCCTCGGCGCTTTCGCTTGAACACCGGCCGGACCCGGCCGGTGTTATTTCAAACTACTACACCGTCACAACCGCACCGCCGCTTCAGCGGGGAGCGGCGTCGTCGTCGGTGATGGTCATGTGGCCGAAGCCGATGCCCAGCGGACGGGTGTCGTTGTCGATGCCCAGCGCCTTCGGCGAGACCGGCTGCGGAATCTTGAAGCTGATCTGGCGCGCCTGGCCGTCGGTATCGAAGCGCAGCACCGCCTCGCCGTCGGCGGCGGCCATCCGCATCACCTGCTGCTGCGCGCCGACCGTCACCACCACGTCCTTGCCGGCGTTGGGGCCGAAGGCGCGGCCTTCGAACTTGAGCGTGAAGCGCTTGGGCAGCGGGCGGGCGAACTCGATGATCACCTGCGGCTCCTGCGACCAGGCGCCCCAGGTGTCGTAGGCGGCCAGGCCGTCGATGCGGCCGTAGTCGGTGATCGGTTCGTTGAAGTTGAAGCGCTTGCCCACCGGGTCGAGCGCCGGCGTCTGGAACAGCAGCAGATCATCCTTGCTGGCGACCACGCGCGCATCCTTCGGCGCCTGCAATTGGCCGATCGCCATCACCCACTGCCGTCCCGCCGGCACCAGGTCCCAGGTCAGCGCCTGGCCCGGCTGCAGCATCAGGATCTCGCTGTTGGGGTTCTCGATGAAGAAGCGGCTGCGGTGCAGCACCGCGATGTCGGTGGCGACGATCAGCAGCCGGTCGGTCTGCGCGCGCGTCAGGTAGTGGCGCGCGAACAGCCCGGCCTTGGAGGCAGGATCGGGCCAGATCGACAGGCGCACCTCGCGCGCCGTGCCCCAGGCGCACATCAAGGTGGTGGCAGGCAGCACCAGCACGAAGAACAGCCGCAGCCCGGCCTTCTGGCTCACCGTCCACAGCAGCAGCGACAGCAGCGCCAGCGCCGTGAGCGCGTTGAACATCCATTTCTCCATCGACACCACGCGCAATTCCGGCGTGTCGATCAGGATAGGCGCGAACCAGTGCAGCAGGTGGGCGCGCGCGTGCCACAGCAACAGCAGCAGCAGCGCGCCGATCAGCGCGCGCGCCAGCGGCTTGAGCGGGCGCGACGGCGCGTACGCCGCCGCCGCCGCGCACAGCAGCAGCAGCGGCAGCGCGAAATCGTAGTAGCGGGTATGGATGCGGGCAGTGCTGTCGCTGGCGGCCAGGCCGGTGATCGAGGCCGTGAACATGATCGTCACCGCCAGCAAGGTGCCCAGCGCGAGCACGGTGTATACCGCCACCGCCTGCAATCCCCGCTCCGGCGCGCCGGCCGGACGCAGCATGTTGAACGCGCCGAGCAGCGCCGCCAGCGGCACCGCGAACAGCAGCGCCAGCAGCATCAGATGGCCCTGCAGGTTGTGCCAGGCGAAGAAGATCAGTTGCGCCACCGGGTAGTGGCTTTTCGCGGTGTAGGCGACCTGGCCGGTGTACAGGCTGCCGAACAGGCTCAGGCCGCTCTTGCCGGCCAGCAGATAACCCAGTCCCAGCCGCACCGCCATCGCCGTGCCCAGCGCCAGCGCCGCCCACAGCGCGCCGCGCGCCAGCCAGCGGCCGCCGTCGCCGCGTTGCTCGGCGTGGGCCGCATACAGCACGAACAGCGCGATCGCCGGGCCCAGGAACAGCACATGCATCTTGACCAGCACTGCCAGCCCGAGCAGCGCGCCCAGCGGCAGCGCGCGGCGCGCCGACGGCCGGTCGTGGAAATAAAACGCGGCCCAGCTCACGCACCAGAAGGCGAAGTAGTGCATGGCCTCGGGCATGAAGAACGGCGTGTAGGCGTTGTTGGGCGCCAGCGCGGCGACGATCGCCACCAGCACCGCCGGCCAGGCCGGCGCCACGCGGCGCGCGATCAGGTAGATGAACGGCGAGGCCAGCACGTAGAACAGGCCGTTGAGCAGGCGGTTGCAATCGAGGTAGCTGTCGCCGCAGAACCGGGTCAGCCGGAAGAACTTGAAATACAGGTAGGACGGCACCTGGGCGTCGGCCAGCGGCAGCATGCGCGTGGCGCTGCTGTAGACCCATTCGTCGATGAACACCACCGGATAGATGCCGGCGTTGCGGAAGAACAGGAACAGGAAGATGACCGCCAGCGCCACCGCCAGGAAGGCGGGGGCGCGGCGCGGGTCGAACAGGGAGGTGGGGGATGTCATGGTCGGGTGCTCACGGACGGTTATTGCGCGGCCGGCGCTGCGGCGGCCGGTGCGCGCGGCGCCGACAGGGCTTCGCCGATCTCCAGGCTGATCAGGCCGACGCCGAGGCGGCGCAGGTCGTTGCCGGCGCCGATCTCCTTGGGCGTGGTCGGGCGCGGCACGCCGATGCGCAGCTCGTGCTGGGCGCCGTCGGTCTGCAGCCGCAGCGACAGTTCCTGCGGCGTGGCCGGCAGCTTGAAGCGGGTGCTGGCCTCGCCCACGCTCAGCACGAACGGCTGGCCGACGTTGGGGCCGAAGGCGCGGCCGTTGAGCAGCACCGTCAGGTTGCGCGGCAGCGCCTGCTTAAAGCGCAGCACCACCGTGTCGCTGTTGGACCAGCTGCCCCAGTCCTCGGGGTCGGCCAGGCCGTCGACGCCCTCGAGCGCGCCGGCCGACATCGGGCGCGTCATCGGGATCTGCACCAGCGAGCGGCCGCCGGTGGACGGGCGCATCAGTGCGTAGTCGGTGGTGGCCAGCACCGGCTGCCATTCGGTCGGCAGGCGGTGCGGGCCGACCACCAGCAGCCAGCGCTGGCGCGCCGGCATCTGGCTGGCCTCGACCGGCGCGTTCGCCTGCAGTTCGATGATGGCCGTTTGCGCGTGGTCGACGTGGAACTGGGCGCGCATCATGCCGGCCAGGTCGGCGCCGGCGATGCTCAGCTTGGCGCGCTGGTCGGCGTCGAGGTAGTCGTGGGCGAAGCGGCCGGCCTTGTCGTAGGCGCTGGGCTCATGCAGTCGCTGCAGGCGGTAGCTGTTGATCATCTCGCCGCTGAGCGACACCAGCGGCAGCAGCGCCGCCAGGTAGACCAGGCCGGCGCGGGGCGGCTGCGCCACCCACAGCGCGATGACCACCAGCTCGAGCGCGACGATGCCGAGGAACAGCGGGCGGTAGGTCGTCATGCTGAACAGCTCGGGGCTGTCGATGGGCGAGGTCAGGAAGGCCGGCAGCAGCGCGGCGGTGGCCAGCACCAGCAGCAGCGCGGCCGGGCCGGCCAGCACCGCGCGCAGGCGCAGGCTGGTCCGGGCGCCGGCGGCGGCCACGGCCACGCCGGCGATCATCAGCAGCGGGAAGGTGAAGTCATAGTAGCGCAGGTGCAGCCGGATGATCTCGTTGGGGCCGGCGTCGGCGATCGAGGCGGTGTAGGCCACCGTCATGCCGAGCGCGCCGCCGAGCATCAGCAGCGTCCACAGCAGCAGCGCGCGGCCCTGCGGGCCGATGGCCTGCCGCACGGCGCCGCTGGCGGCGGCGCTGGCGAGCATCAGCAGCGGGAAGACGAACAGCAGTATCAGCGCCATCGAATGGCCCAGCAGGTTGTGGGCGAACGGCGCCAGCAGGCGCCCCAGGCCGTGGCCGCTGTTGTTGACGTGGCCGCCGTAGAAGCTGCCGAACAGGCTCAGGCCGACCGGGCCGGCCAGCGCGTACGCCAGCGCGGCCTTGACCGCGAAGGTGGTGACCACGGCCAGCAACGCGGCGGCGGCGCCTGCGACCAGCCAATTATCGGTGGTGGTGCCCGTGCCGGCGCCGGCGGCGCGGCGGGCGCAGACGATGTAGACGCACAGCGGCGGCAGCAGGAACAGCGCGTGGACCTTGATCAGCGCGAGCAGGCCGAGCAGCACGCCGGCCAGCAGGCCGTAGCCCAGGGTGGCGGACATCGGCGCGCGCAGCGCTCCCGGACGCAGCAGCAGGTAGGTCACCACCCAGAAGCCGAAGTAGTACATCGCCTCGGGCATGAAGTAGGCGGTGTAGCTGCTCACCGGCGAGAGCATGGCCAGTGCGGCGATGACGGCCGCCGCCCGCGCGCCCGTCAGCGGCCGCGCCACCAGGTAGATGAATGGCGCCGAGGCGACGAACAGCACCGCGTTGAGCACCCGCGCGCACTGCAGGAAGCCCTCGCCGCAGGCGTTGCTCATGCCGAACAGCCACAGGTACAGATACGACGGCAGTTGCGATTCGCTCAGCGGCTGCAGGCGCGCCGACTTGCTATAAAGCCATTCGTCGGCGAACACCACCGGATAGGCCCCCGTGTTGCGCAAAATCAGATACAGCACGATAGCGATCAACGCCAGCGGCAGGCCGTGGCGGGCCACCGCCGCGCGCCACGACGGGGAAAGGGGGGATACATTCATCTGGAGAAAACTTTCAAAAACAACACAAGCCGATGATAGCGCCCATTTATTAAATCTTCAATATTTCATAGCGTTAACTTGGGTCAACGCGGCGCGCGCGGCGCGCGGAAGATCCAGTAGCGCCCCAGCAGGTAGCCGTTGACGGCCACCAGCGGCAGCGACACCAGCTTGCCGGCCAGCGCGCTGCCCAGCAGCTGGTGGGCGGCGCCGACCAGGCCGACCGTGAGCAGGTAGTTGAGCGCCACCACGCACAGGTAGCGCCCCAGGCTGCGCCCGCCGGTGACGGTGCTGAAGGTGACCTTGGCGTGGAACGCGTAGTTGACCGCCAGGCCGGCGCCGAAGCCGGCCGAGCTGGCCGTGAAGGCGCTGTGGCCGCGCGCCAGCAGCCATTGCATCAGGCCGATGTCGATCAGCGCGCACAGCACGCCGCCGGCCACGTAGATGGCGAACTGGCGGTTGCGCAGCGCCGCCCAGGCGATATCGGCCAGCCTACGCACGGACCGGCGGACGCGCCAGCGCGCGCGACATGCGGTGGATCGGACGGCGCGGCACTGAGGCGATGTCGTGCGCCAGGAAGGCCAGCACCAGCTGCATGCCCATCAGCACCGGCAGCGCCGACAGCATGACCGTGCCCGGCGCCGTGGCCATGCCGGCGCTGGCCGACTGCAGCCAGTGGATGACGCCGTAGGTGCCGCCGCCGAGCAGCATCGCCAGGCCCAGCGGCAACTCGATCGACGCCAGCGACATATTGCGCAGGTAGTAGTTATAGAAGATGCGCTTGCCGAAGTTGCGCAGGTGCTTGGCCATGAACTCGGTGACGATCTTCGACACCTTCAGGTTGCTCACCTCGTCGCCGTAGCTGGCGTCCATCGGCACGTCGACCACGACCGCGTTGATGGTGTTGAGGCGGAACAGCATGTCGGTCTCGAAGAAGTAGCGCTTGCTGATGCGGTGCAGCGGCAGGTGGCGCGCGGCGTTGACGTGGATCGCCGTGTAGCCGTTGGTCGGGTCGAACAGGTCCCAGTAGCCCGACGACAGCTTGGTCAGCAAGGACAGCACGGCGTTGCCGAACAGGCGCACCGGCGGCATCGCGCTGATCTGCTCGAGGTCGAAGAAGCGGTTGCCCTTGGTGTAGTCGGCCTCGCCGCTGAGGATGGGGCCGATGAAGTCGGGGATCAGGCGCGCATCCATCTGGCCGTCGCCGTCGACCTTGACGATGATGTCGACGCCCTCGGCGATGGCGGCCTGGTAGCCGGTCATCACGGCGCCGCCGACGCCCTGGTTCTCCGCGTGCTCGAGCACGACCACGCGCGGGTCGGTGCAGTGCTCGCGCACGTACGCGCCGGACTGGTCCGGGCACTTGTCGTCGACCACATAGATGCGGTCCACTTCCGGGCCGATGCCGGCGATCACGCCGATGATGTGGCGCGTCACCTTGTAGCTGGGGATGACGACGGCGACGCGGGGGAGGTTTTGGGCGGAGATAAGCATGGTGGTGTCAAATAAAAATTAGCGCGACAGCGCGAAAGCACCGGCGGCGATTAGCGCCAGTCCGGTCAGTTTGGATGGGGTCAGCGCCTCCTGCAGCACGACATAGCCGAGCACCGTCACCAGCACCAGGGTGAAGGCGGTCATGACCGGGTAGGCCAGGCTGATCTGTAGCCTTTGCAGCGCCAGCGCGTAGCACACGAAGCCGGCGCCATAGGTGGCGCAGGCGCCGGCCAGCCAGGCCAGGCGCACCAGTGTCCAGCCGGCGCTGCCGTCGCCGGACAATTTAATGAGCAGGGTGGCGCCGGCGCTGGCCACGGAGGCCACCAGGCACCACAGGCAGCCGGTCAGGACGGGACTCATGGGCGGACTCTTTTCATCGGGGCGGTTGTTTTCATGGCGGGCTCATATTAATAGGTGGCGGCCAGCGCCAGCAGCAGGCACAGCGCCAGCACCGCCAGGCTGACCCGGTCCTTGCTGACGTACAGTACCGGATCTTCGTTGACCTGGCCGCGCGCGGCCAATATCCACAGCCGGCCCAGCCAGAACACCAGCAGCGGCACGATGCCGAGCAGGAAATAGGGATGGCGGTACATCGTCAGCACCGTCTGCGAATTGAAGTACAGCATGAAGATCAGCACCGACAGGAAGGCGCTGTTGACGCCCATGACGCCGATCGGCGTCTTGTCGGCGGTGGTGTAGCCGCGTCCGCTGGTCTTGTCCTTGCCCTGGCGCAGCAGGTTGAACAGCTCGCTGTAGCGCTTGAGCAGGGCCAGGCTGAGGAAGATGAAGAACGAGAACGCCAGCAGCCAGAACGACGGCGCGATGGCGGTGGCGGCGCTGCCGCCGAGGATGCGCAAGGTGTACAGGATGGCCAGCGCGACGATGTCGATCATCACCAGCCGCTTGAGCAGCAGCGAGTAGGCCAGGGTGCAGGCGAAATAGATCAGCACCACGCCGGCCAGCAGCGGCACGCCGCCGGAGATCGCGCTGGCCGCCCACGCCAGCCCCAGCCCCAGCGCGGCCAGCAGCGCGCTGGCGGCGATGGCCACCGGCAGCGGCAGGGCGCCGGTGGCGATCGGGCGGCCGCGCTTGACGGGATGGCGGCGGTCGTCGCCGGCGTCGAGCGCGTCGTTGAGCAGGTAGGCGCTCGAGGCACACAGCGAAAAGGCAACGAAGGCAGCCAGCGACTGCAGCAAGGTGGTGGCGCCGACGGCGTGCCCGGCCAGCATCGGCACGAACACCAGCAGGTTCTTGAGCCACTGGCGCGGGCGCATGGCGCGCAGCAGCGCCGGCGCGACGGCGGCCCGCGCGCCGCCCATCGACTCGGTCAGGCGCCCGCCGGGCAGGCGGAAAGGCGCGCGCGTGACCGCGTAGGCGTGGCGGCTGACGGCCCACACGGCCAGGTCGGCGCGCGAGTTGCCGACATAGTCGAAGCCGCGCTCGCCGTACAGCCGGCACAGCGCGGCCGCCTTGTTCGACGAGGTCAGGTTGACGCCGTCCCCGGTGGCCAGCACGCTGTCGAACAGGCCGGTGTGGGCCGCCACCGCGTCGGCGTTGCGGCGCTCGGCGCCGGTGGCCAGCACGATATGGCGCCCGCCGTCGCGCGCGCCGGCGATCTGCTCCATCAGCACGCGGTCGTAGGGCAGCCCGGCCGGATCGACGGCGACCCGCGCGGCCAGGCGCGACTTGAAGCCGGCCTTGCCCTTAAGCAGCCACAGCGGCAGTAGCCACAGTTGCCAGAAGTGCCGCTTGATGAACAACAGCAAACCCTCCCACAGCAGATCCGAATAGATCAGCGTGCCGTCCAGGTCGACGACCAGCGGCGGCTGCGCCGGGTCGATGCGGCGCGCCGCGCCGGCGGGCGCGCCGGGAACTCGGACGTGGGGCGGGGTGGCGGACATTGGTCAGGTCCGGGCTGGGAACAGGATGGCCGTCAACTCGGCGGCGTTGTCGGCCCAGGTGCGCCAGGCCATGCCGGCCGAAGCCGGGGCTTGGCCGGCCGCGTCCAGGCGCAGCCAGTCGCGCACGGCGGCGGCCAGCTCGGCGCCGGTGGCGCCGTCGAAGTAGCTGGCGTGCGCGCCGGCCACCTCGCGGAACACCGGCAGGCCGCGCGCCAGCAGCGGCAGGCCGTGGCGGGCCGCCTCGATCAGCGGCAGGCCGAAGCCCTCGCCCTCGCTGGCGAACAGCAGGCAGGCGCTGTCCTGGTACAGGCGGTCGAGGTACTCGTCGCTGATGCCGTGCAGCCAGTGCAGCCGGCGGCCCAGCTCGGGATGGTTGCGCAGGCGGGCGATGGTTTTCGGGATCGTGCGGCGGGCGCCGTCGGGCAAGCCCTTCCAGCCTTCGCCGCCGACGATCACCAGCCGGGCGTCGACGCCCTCGGCCCACAATTGCTCGAAGGCGTCGAGCGCTTGCAGATAACCTTTGCGCGGCTCGATGGTGCCGACCATCAGGAAGCTGGGCGCGGCGGCGATATCGGCCAGCACCGCGCCGGCGCCGGCAGGCATGCCGCTGCTCGGCAGCGAGGCGTTGATATCGGCTCCATGGTGCAGCACGGCGAATTGCGGTAGCGCGCGCGCCGGGGCGTCGGCCGCCAGCCAGGCGCGCGTCTCGTCGGCGACGGCGGCGCTGATGCACACCAGGCCGTCGGCCTCGGCGGCGATGGCGCGCAGCCAGTCGGCGAAATCGCGCTCGGTGCCGGGCGGGAAGAACTCCGGCCGCAGCACAGGCAGCAGGTCGTGGATCAGGAAGTGCACGCGAACGCCGGCCTCGCGCCAGCGGCGGTACAGGCCCAGGCGGCAGGCCTCGATCACCGCCTTCGGGAAGAAGTCGGGGCTGTAGAAGACGTCGCCGGCGGCCACGTGCACTTCCTCGTCGAGCACGCCGTCACCGTTGGTGCCGAGCAGCTCGTGGTGGTAGCGGCGCGCGTAGCGGTAATGCCAGTAGCCGCCGACGTCGCTCAGGTACACCGGCAGCACCTGGTAGTGGCGGCCTTCGCTGCGCAGCAGCTCGAGCAACTGGGCCCGCACCACGCGCTGGATGCCGGTCTTGAGGTCCTCGCGCACGACGGCCGAGACGTCCACCAGCAGTTGCGGCGCAACCTGGTCGGCGGCCACGCTGGCATGGCTCAGGCCGTGCACGGTGACGTCCATCAGCTGGCGCGCGCTTTGCTCCCACGTCAGCCACGGCATGCCGGACGACGCCGGCGCCTGGCCGGCCGCGTGCAGCGCCAGCCAGGCCTCGATGGCGGCGGCCAGGTCCTCCGGCGCGCCGCCGTCGAAGTAATAGGCGTGCTCGCCGGCGACCTCGCGGAACACCGGGATGCCGCGCGCGATGATCGGCAAGCCCTTTTGCGCCGCCTCGATCAGCGGCAGGCCGAAGCCCTCGCCCTCGGAGGCGGCCAGCAGCGCGGCGCAATTTTCATACAGCTTGACCAGCATCTCGTCGGACAGACCGTTGAACCAGAACAGGCGCTGTTCGCGCTGCGGGTGCGACTGCAGGCGCTCGGCCAGCGCGTCGACCAGCCAGCCGTTCTTGCCGACGATGACCAGGTTGACAGCCACGCCCTTGGCCCACAGCTGCTCGCAGGCGGCCAGCGCCTGGGCCTGGCCCTTGCGCGGCTCCAGCGTGCCGACCATCAGCAAGGTCGGCGCCTCGGTCAGCGCCTGCAGCGTGCGCTCGGCGTTGGGCGGCATGCCGTTGGTCGGCGCGCTGGCGTCGATGTCGGCGCCCAGGTGGAAGTGGCTCAGCTTGAGCGGCGTCAGGCGGCGGTTCGGGCGTTGCGCCAGCCAGCCGGCCAGCTCGTCGGAGACGGCGCGCGAGATCGTCACGATGCCGTCCGAGGCCAGCGCGATGGTGTCGATGAAGTCGCCGTAGTATTTCTCGGCGCCGAACGGGAAGCAGTCCGGCCGCAGCAGCGGCAGCAGGTCGTAGACGACGAACCAGACGGCCACGCCGCCACGGCGCAGCGCCAGCAATTGCGGCTGGTTCTGGGTGGTCATGTTGGTGGCCAGGTCCAGGCCCAGGAACAGGTCGCCGGCGCGCGCCTCGATCGGCGCGTCCTCCAGCGGCAGCGCCGGGGCGTCGATCATGTTCAGGCTGAACTGGCGGGCGTAGCGGTAGCAGCGGTTGCCGCCGTCGCTGTAGACGGGCTCGATCCGGTAGCCGGCCGGCGGCGCCTTGATCAGCGCCAGCAGGATGCTGCGCACCACGCGCTGGATGCCGGTCTTGTGGTCGGCCTGGATCAGCGCGGAGATGTCGACCAGCAGCTGGCGCGGCGCGGCCGGCAGCTGGTTCTGGTTGGCCGCCAGCATGGCGGCGGTCTCGGTCAGGGCCGTGTCGTCGGTCGGGCGCGGCGTGCCGCGCGCGCTCAGCGCGCCGATCAGGCGGCGGCGCCGGGCCTTGGCGCTGTCGCGCGCGAACGCCTCGATCGCCGCGTGGTACAGCGCGCCGACGGCGGCCGGCGCATGCTGGCGCGCCACGTAGCCGCGGCCTTGTTGTCCCAGCGCGGCGCGCGCGGCCGGATCGGCGTGCAGCGCGGCCAGCGCGTCGCGCAGCGCGGCGTCGTCGAACAGGTCCGGCAGCATGCACAGCACGTTGTCCGGCAGGTCGGCGGCGCCGCCGTGGGCGTTGACGATGGTCGGCAAGCCGTGCATCAGGCAATCGAGCACCGAGGCCGAGGTCTCGCCTCGCGTCTGCGTGCGCAGTTGCACCGCGCAGTCGCTGGCGGCCAGCCAGTCCTGGTAGCCGGCGGCGCTGACGAAGCCGGTGATCCGGATGCGGCCGGCGGCCGGGCTGGCGGCGATCTTTTGCAGCAGTTCGACGCCGTACGGGCCGCCGTCGTTGGCGCCGGCAAACACCAGCCGGCAGCGCGGGTCGGCCGCCAGCGGCGAGGCCAGGAAGGCGTCCAGCAGGCGGTGATTGAGCTTGGTCGCGCCCAGCATGCCGAAGCTGCTGACGAGGTAGTCGTCCGGCGCCACGCCGAGCCGCTGGCGGGCCGACGCGCGCGCGGCCGCGTGGTCGACGCCGGCGCCGACCTGGCCGCGCAGCAGCGGGATGGTGCGCCAGTCGTCGGCGCTGCCGGGGCCGTACCATTGCTCGGCCAGGCGGCGCGAGAAGTCGCCGTGGACGATCACACCGGCGGCCTGTTCCAGCACCGCCTTGTTGCACGGGTAGGCCCAGATGGTCGGGTTGCGGCCGTGCTCGCGGTGGTGGCGCAGGCCGGTGTAGCCGTGCGATTCGTACAAGGCCAGCATGAAGGCGTCGGCGACGTCGCCGTCGCGCTCCATGTTGTCGAGCACGCCGCTGAGGAAGAAGTCGTGCAGCACCACGGTGCCCGGGTGGCGGCGCAGCAGCGCGAACATGTGCTTGTGCACGTTCGAATTACCGAAGTGGTAGAGCACGCGGTCGTAGCCGGCGCCGTGCTCTTCGAAGTAGGCGACGTCGCGCACCGGGAAGCGTTGCAGCGCGGCCTCCGGGGCGGCGCCCGGCGTGACCACCAGTTCGACCGTGTAGTGGCGTTCCAGCTCCAGCAGCAGTTCGGCGCTGTAGTCGGCGATGCCGGAATGCTCCGGCGGCAGCGGCGACACCAGCGCCAGGGTCGGCTTGGTCGCGCCTTTGTCATCCGCTTTGTCGGCGGCTTGGACGTCGGCCGGCGCTTGCGGCGCGGCCGTGGCGGCCAGCGCCTGTTCCAGCGCGCGCCAGACGGCGCCGGCGGCGTCGGCGGCATTGCTGTCGATGACCGGCACCGGGGCGAACACCGCGTCGAGCTGGCGCGCCTCGGCCTCGCTGGCGGCCAACAGCAGCGCGGCGTCGCGCAGCGGCGCCTGTTGCGGGCGCGGCGCGGCCAGCAGGGCCGGGGCCGAGCCGACCAGGCGGGCGCGCAAGGTGGCCGCTGGCACCAGTTTGGCGTCGATATCGGCGTCGGCGTCGTCGGCGCGCCACAGGTCCAGGATCGCGTCCGGCGCCAGCGCGGCCAGGAAGCCGGCGCGTAGGGTGGCGGCGCTATGGCGGCGCCAGGCGTCGCCGGCGGGCGGCTGCGCGTACACATGGAAGCGGCCGGCCGGCAGCACGCCGTCGAAGGCGTGGCGCAGCACGTCGATGTCGACCGGCTGCAGGCCGCTGACGGCCACGTGCACCGCGTGTTCGCCATGTTCACCATGTTCGCGCAACATGCCAATGGCCAGCGCGCGCAGCAGGGCCGTGTCGTGCGCGGAGGCGCCGTGCGGGGAGTGGAAATCGATAATCAGGCGCATGGTCAGTGTTTATTCTGTTCAAGGGCGCGGCGCAGGTCGTCGAGCGCGTCGCGCGCCGACTGCGGCAGTTCGCGCAGGGAGTACGGGACGTCGCGGCCCGGGGCGGCGCCGTTGGCCGTGGCCTGCTTGGCGGCGGCCAGCGTGCGCGCCACCCAGGCTTGCAGGGCGGGCGAGCGCATCACCAGCGGCAGCACGGTGCGGCGCAGCGATTCGCGCGAGGTGACCCAGCGCAGCGCGCGGCGCGCGGCGCCCTTGGCCTTGCGCTTGGCGATGCCGGCCATGCTGTTGGGGCCGCGACGCGTGATGAAGCGCAGCGGCGCCGTGATGCGCCACGAGGTGCTCGAGAGCATGGCCAGCAAGCGGCTTTCCATGTCCTGGCCCCAGGCGGCGCTTTGGTGCAGCTGGGCTTCGAGCGTCTGGCTTTGCAGTTCGGCCGTGCGCAGCGCCAGTTCGACCTGGCGCGCGTGCGTTTCGCTGTCGCGCAACTGCTGGCGCAGCAAGTCGCCCTGTTGCGCCAGCAGGTCGGCGTGGCGCGCCGCCTGGTCGTGCTGTTCACGGGCGTCGAGCGCGGCGCGTTCCATCTCGGCCGCGCGCTCCCAGCCCTGCGTGGTTTGCGCCTGCAGGTCGCCGATCTGGCGCCAGGCCTTGTCCAGGTGGTGCGGGATGAAGTCGTCGAAGACGTTGGCCTGCACCGTCAGCCGTTGCATCAGTTCGGCGTGCTCGCGCGCCACGTAGTAGCGGTTCAGGCCGTCGAAATAGGCGAACTCGTAGTCGAACGGCGTGATCAGGTGTTCCCAGCTGCCGTGGTTGGTCTCGGTGCTGCCGGGCAGGGTGGCCTCGACCACCAGCACCCACGGGCGCCAGCGCTTGAAGTCCATGCCTTTCAGGACTTCGCCCTCGAAGCCTTCGACGTCGATCTTGAGGAAGTGGATCTCGCCGCTGACATGCTCGGCGCAGATGTCGGCCAGGGTGCGCAGCGGCACGGCCGTCTCGACCACGTCGTAGCCCTCGGCGCGGTGGGCGGTGGCCACCGCGCTGTCGGTCGAGGCCCAGCCGTTCATGGTGGGCACGTCGAACAGCGTGATCTCGCCGGCGGCGGCGCCGGCCGCGCACGACAGGTTGATGTCGCGCGGGCGCTGCGCCAGGAACGGCTGCAGGTAGGACGGCATCGGTTCGATGTTGATGCCGTGCCAGCCGGCGTCGTAGAACAGCTTGGTGACCGAGTGCAGCTCGGGATCGTTGGCGCCGACGTCGATGTAGAAGCCGGCCGGGACGTCGCGCAGCGCGCGCCACAGCAGCACGTCCTCGAAATTTTGCGAATAGGAGAGCAGGGTCATAGACGGGAACGGGAGATATCGATGGTCGGATCGAGCCAGGCCGATCCCTCAAAATGCGGCCGCCGCATGTTCATCACCGTAAACACCAGCGCCAGGTCGCGCCACTCGTAGTTGTTGACCAGGTGGGTGGCGGTGCTGACGATGGCGGTGGCGACGGAATAGGTGCCGGGGCCGAGGTTGACGTCGAAGCCGAAGCGGTAGACCACGGTCTCGCCGGCGCCGATGTCGTCCAGCGGCAGTTCCTTCAAATGGGTGTTGGTGCCGTACATCGGCTGGCCCAGGCGGTCCTTGATCATATAGCCGAGCACCATACGCGGGATCTCCGCCTTGGCGCGCACGGTCACCTCCAGCACCACGTGCTGGCCGACGTCGACCACTTCGACCCGCTGGCCCTGCTCGTCGAGCAGGGCGATGTCGGCCACCGTGGCCTCGCCGGTGCCGGAGACGGTTTGGACCTTGCCGTCGTCGCGCGCGTTCAGCACCAGCATGCTGTTTTCGCGGTCGGCGATCATGGCGTTGTAGTAGTCCATGATCTCCTCCGGCTTGCCCTGGCGCGACAGGCGCCCGGCGTCGAGCAGGATGGCGCGGTCGCACACCGACTGGATCGCCTGCTTGTCGTGCGACACCAGCAGCAGGGTGGTGCCCTCGCGGCGGAACTGGCGGATGCGCTCGAAGCTCTTGTGCTGGAAATAGGTGTCGCCGACCGACAGCGCCTCGTCGATGATGAGGATGTCCGGGCGGCGCGCCGTGGCCACGCTGAAGGCCACGCGCATCTGCATGCCGCTCGAGTAGACCCGCACCGGCTGGTCGATGTAGTCGCCGATCTCGGCGAAGGCGATAATCTGCGGCATCAGCGCGTCGATCTCGGCCACGCTCATGCCCAGCAGCTGGCCGGCCATGTAGACGTTCTGGCGGCCGGTGAAGTCGGGGTGGAAGCCCATGCCCAGTTCGAGCAGCGCGGCGACCCGGCCCTCGAGGTGGACGGCGCCGGTGCTCGGCTGCGAGGTGCCGGTGATCAGTTTCAACAAGGTGCTCTTGCCGGCGCCGTTGATGCCGATCAGGCCGACGGCCTCGCCCGGCTCGACGCGGAAGCTGACGTCCTGCAGTATCCACTTGAGCGCGTGGCGCGGGCCGCGCGACGGCAGCAGCCATTCGCCCAGCCGCGACCAGCGCGTCGGATATTGTTTGTAGGCCTTGCCCAGGTTGGTGACGGTGATGGCGCCCATTACAGTTCGTCCACCATTTCGCCGGCGCGCTTGCGGAACAGGCGCATGCCCAGCGCGCACAGCAGCAAGGCCAGCACGGCCGGGCCGACCAGGCGTTGCCAGTCGGGCGCCTGGCCGCTCACCAGCACCTGCTGGTAGGATTGGATGATCGGGGTCATGGGATTCCAGGCGAGGTAGCCGCGCACGCTTTCCGGGATGATGCTGGCCGGGTAGACCACCGGCGTGAGCCAGAACCAGAACTGCGTGAAGATGGTGAAGAACTGGCCGACGTCGCGGAAGAACACGTTGAGCACGCCCAGCACCATGGCCAGGCCGATCGCCAGCAGGATCTGCAGCAGCAGCACCGGCAGCAAGGTGACGAACACGGCGCCGGGGAACTGGCCGCTGATGACCAGGAAGACGATGAACAGCGCGAAGATGATGGCGAAATTGACCAGCGCGTTGGCGACCACGATGATCGGCAGGCAGATGCGCGGGAAGCTGATTTTCTTGAGCAGGTTGGCGTGCTCGATGAACATGGCCTGGCCGCGCGAGGTGATCTCGGCGAACAGGCCCCAGGTCAGGATGCCGGCGCACAGGTAGATGCTGTAGGCGAACTCGGAGCTCGCGCCCGGCAGCTTGCTGTGCATGACCTGCGAGAAGATCATCGTGTAGACGAGGATCATCGCCAGCGGGCTGAGCACGGTCCAGGCCGCGCCCAGCATGGTGTTGCGATATTTCGCCTGGAATTCCCGCTTGACGCTGCCAAGGATGAAGCCGCGATAGGCGACGATCGCGCGCAGCATGGCGCGCGAGATCATCGCGTTCCCCCTGCGGGGACGGGCGGCGTTACTAGGAAGAAAATCGTCATGGCGTGGGCGCAAAAGCGTGCCGGATGGCAAGCCGGGTGGAATTTGGAAAGCGGATATTATACCGCAGCGCACTTGCCCAAGATGTAACGAGTTGTCACGAAGTAATTACGGGCTTTGCGTCAGTTTTTGCAGCGCTTCGAGGTCCTGGATCACCAGGCGGTGGGCGTCCTTGCGCACGATGCCCTGCTGCGCCAGCGCCAGCAGCGCGCGGGTGACGGTCTCGCGGCTGGTGTTGATCATGTTGGCGATGTCCTGGTGGGTCGGCAGGTTGTCCAGGGCGCCGCCGTCGGGCGCGCTTTTCTGCATCAGCAACAGATAGGTGTAGATGCGGCGCGAGGTGTTGTTGATGCTCAACAGCGAGCGGAATTCCGAGTCGCGCTGGATTTTCTGCGCCAGGTAGCGCAGCATCTGGTTGGCCACCGACGGCGCGTGCGAGAACAGGTGCAGCGCCGTGCCGGCCGGCAGGAAAGCGACCACGGCGTCGCTCATGGCCACCACCGAGGCCGAGCGGGTGGTATTGTTGATCAGCGCGATCTCGCCGAAGAAGTCGCCCGGCGCCAGCATGCGCAGGCCGACGGCGCGCCCGTCCTCGGTGATGTCGACCACCTGCAACTGGCCGCCGAGCAGGAACAGCAGGCCGTCGCCGCTGCCGCCCTTGTGCAGCACCACTTCGCGTTTGGTGTACTGGCGGAAACGGATATCGCTCTTGACGCGCCCCATCTCCAGCTCCGACAACTCGGCCAGCAGGGGGATTTTGCGCAGGTGGACGTTGAACTGCCGCTGTTCCGGCGTTTGTTCCGCCGCCGCGTCCGGCGCCGGGTCCTGGTCGTTCGACATCATTGTTATTTCCTAAAACTAATCAAGGCGGTGCAATACGCTTGCTGCACAGTATGCCACGTTCATCACGCGGGGCGGCGGGCAGGGCGGTTAAGGTAACTGCCACTGCCAGCTCAATTGTAACTGCCGGTCATTGTATCGAAACAACGCGATGTTTTCCTTGTTCTGCACCACGCGGGCGTCGAGGATGATCGCCTGGCGCGCCGACAGCGGATAGCTCAGCGAACCGCGCCAGACCTGGGTCGCCTGGTCGCGCACGATGTCGATGAAGCCCGGCGAATACGGTTGATCGCCGTTCCAGTTCTGGCGCGAGTAGGCCAGCTCGCCGATGGCGTTGGCCGGCAGGTTGCGCCGCCAGCTCAGGTTGGTGAGCCAGCCGCGGCGGTCGCCGCCGGGGCGCTCGCCGCTGGCCTTGTCCACCAGGTAGCCGGCGCTGCCGCTGATGTAGTTGTTGCCCGCGCGGTAAGTCAACTGGCCGCGCAGCTCGCCGGTGTCGGAGTCGAAGTTGCTCAGCGTGCGGTAATCGGCGCGGGTGACGGCCGTGCTCAGGTTGAATTTGACGCCGCTCGGCAGCGGCAACGGCGGTTCGACCCGCAGCTGCAGCTGGACCTGCTCCTGGTACAGGTGCCCGCCCAGCGAGATCACGCCGACCAGCGCGCTGGTGCGCCAGGTCCAGTCGCCCGAGCGCCACGGGCTGTCGACGCCGGCGAACAGGTAGGCGCTGTCGTAGTCGTTGAGGCGGTCGTGGCGGCGCGCCTGGACCTGCAAGGTGCCGACGGTGCCGTTGGGGCTGAGGTCGCGCCAGTAGTCGGCCGACACGCTCAGGTAGCTGTCGCGCATCGGCCGGAACTCGTCGGTGACCGGCAGGTCGACCGGCAGTCCGGCGGTCGCGCCGGTGGCGTTGGTGCCCTGGTTGACGTTGCTGCTGGTGCCGCGCGCGCTGGTGATCGAGAACTGGCTCAGCGCCTGCCACTCGTTGCACTTGCTGGCGCGCGCCTCGGCGATCAATTCGAGGATGGACGGCGGCGGCGCGAAGACGCGCTCGATGTGGCGGAACATGCGCTCGGCCTCGGCCTGGTTGCCCAGGCCGCACTGGATCAGCGCCAGGTCGAGCCAGGCGCCGGCGTGCAGCGCCTCGCGGCTGACCACGCGCTCGAGCGTCTCCTTGGCGTCCTGCTTGCGGCCCTCGGCGATCGATTGCAGCGCTTCGCGGTACAGCAGCTGGGTTTCGTCGGGGTCCGGCGCCGCTTCGGCCCCGATGGGCGTGGACGCGGCCGGTTCCGTCGCCGCTGCGTCGGCCGGCGCGGCCTGGGGCGCCACGGGCGCGCCTTCCTGGGCGGCGGCAGCCGTGGCCGTGGCGGCCAAGGCCAGCAGCAGCGCCAGCGCCGGCGCGCGCAGCAGGGAACGAACGGCCGTCATGCGGCCGATCCGGCCCGGTCCAGCGGCGGCGAGGGGTGCGTCGGGGCGGTCTTGATTGCTACATCCATGTCCGGTTCGAACGTAAAAAGTGTGGTCGGTTTTTCCTTGCCACGCAAATAACGCTCACCCAGCAGGACGAATTGGTGGCGGCGCGCGCGCTCGACCGTGCCCGTGCCGATGATCACATCGTGCGGAAAGTCCCGCGCCGCGCTCTCGAGCCGCGACGCCGTGTTGACGCTGTCGCCGACCGCAGTATATATGCTTCGGAACGAAGTGCCAAAATCGCCCGCCATCGCCGGTCCGCTCTCGATGCCGATGCGCACCCGCAGCGGACGCCCGCCCGCGCCCGCCCGCCGCGCGCTCAGGGCCGCGACCCGCGCCACGATGCCGCGCGCCGCCTCCAGCGCCAGATCGGCGTGGTCGGCGTTGGGCAGCGGCGCGCCCCAGAACGCCACCAGCCCGTCGCCGGTGTATTTGTCCAGGGTGCCGCCGAGGGCGATGACGGGGCCGGTCAGGCAATCGAGGAAGTCGCGCGTGAGCGCGGCCGCCTCTTCGACCGGCAAGCTTTCGACGTGGTTGGTGTAGCCCTCCATGTCGGCGATCAGCGTGGTCACCTCGAGCAGGCGCGGCTTGAGCGGGTCGTCTATGTCGCTGCGCAACAACTCGGCGACCACCTCGGGCGCCACGTACTGGCGCAGGGTGTCGAGCAGGCGGCGCGAGTTGCGCTGCGACTGTTGCCACTGGTAGGGCACGGCCACGGCCAGCAGGAACAGGTTGGTCGCCAGCGGCGCGGTGGCCACCAGTTGCGGGTCGTGGCCGATGGCGACGTAGGCGAACGCCAGCCAGCCCAGCGACAGCGCCGCCAGCAGCGCCACGCTGGAGACGGCCGACAGGCGCGGAAACGCCAGCGCGCCCAGCAGCGCGGCGGCGGCCGCGAACACGCAGGCGACGGCCGTGCCCGGCCACGGCGCCGGCGCCGTGCCGGCCTGGATATCCAATAAGGTCGACAGCATGGCCGCCTGGACGCCCAGTCCCGGACGGCTGCCGCCGAGCGGGGTGGCGACGCGGTCGCCCTGGCCCAGCGAACTGGAGCCGACGATGACGAGGCGGCCGCGGAAGGCGTCGGACGCGTATTGCTGCTTGAGGATTTCGGCGGCGGTGGCGACCGTGTAGGCGCTCCAGTCGCGCGTGTAGCCGACCCGCATCTGCGCCGGCAGCGGGCGCGGCAAGGCCGGCGCGCCGGCGCAGCAGTCGATCAGCGCCAGGGTCAGCGCCGGGTAGTACTTGCCTTCGAAGCTGGTCATCAGCGGCACCCGGCGCAGCACGCCGTCGGCGTCGGGAATGAAACCGATGTTGCCGGTCTTGGCGGCGCCGGCCAGGCCGGCGTGGATGCCGATGTAGCCGGTTGCGGGCACGGCCGCAGGGGCGGGGACGACGGTTTTACTCAGCGCGCCGCCCAGTTCGCCCTCGCGCAACGGCGCCGGGCGGTTGCGCTGGAAGTCGAACGCCTGCGCCAGCACCACCGGGCCGTGCTGCGAGAGCATGGCCAGGCGGGCGTCGCCGCCGGCGTCGGCCGGGTCGGGGAACACGATGTCGAGCGCCACCCCGCGCGCGCCGTAGTGGCCGAGCAAGGTTTCCACCAATTCGGCGATGCGCGCGCGCGGCCACGGCCATGGTCCCAGCTCGGCCGTGCTGCTTTCGTCGATGTCCACCACCAGCACGCGCGGCTCCGGAGTGTGGCGCTGTTGCAACGTGAGGAAGGTATCCCGCAGCCATTCGTTGCCGAAATACGACACTGTCTGGCTGGGCGCCCACGCCGTGACCAGCGTTAGCAGGAAGGCAAGGCAGGCGATCAGGGAACGGATCAAGGGGGAAGTCCTAAAAACGGCGCCCGGCACCGGGGGAAATGTGGCAATACGTGATACTGGGCAACGATTATAGCGTGTGGACGGAGCGGGGAGCCATATTGCTACAAAATGTAAGGCCCCGATGTTGCCTAGTTGATTCCGCTAGAATGTGACTGTCGTCACTGCAACTTCGTTGCCGAGGGCGATAATCGGGGTCAGTTACCAGGAGTAAGTCATGTTGCGTAGTGTCTGTGTTTTCGCCGCCTTGTTGGCCGCACAATTTGCCCATGCCGGGGAAGCCGGCAAGGTCATTTTTGTCGCGGGCAAGGCCCAGATCGTCGATCGTCCCGCCACCTTGGGCCTGGGCGTGCAGGAGGGCGAGCTGATGAAAACCGGGGCTGACGGCTTCATCTATATAAAGACGGTCGACAACGGCCTGTTCATCCTGCGTCCGAACTCGTCGGCGCGCATCGCCACCTACCAGGTCGACAGCGCCAATCCCGAAAAGACCCAGGTCAAGCTTGAGTTGCTCAGCGGCGTGGCCCGCGCCAAGTCGGGCGACGCGGTCAAGGCCGCGCGCCAGAACTTCCGCTTCAACACGCCGGTGGCCGCGATCGGCGTGCGCGGCACCGATTTCACCGTCTTCACCGACCAGAACGAAACGCGCGTCGCCGTCATCAGCGGCGGCGTGGTGGTCAGCGGCTTCGGCGCCGGCTGCACGCCGGACGGCGGCGGGCCGTGCGAGGGCAAGGCCAGTGTCGAACTGTTCGCCGCCCAGCGTGGCAAGTTGCTGCAGGTGCAACGCGGCAGCGCGACGCCGACCCTGGTGCCGGCCGGACTGTTGTCGCCCGACAACGTTTCGCCGGGCCGCCCGGACGAGCCCACGGCCAAGGCCGGCGGCATCGGCGTGCTGCCGCTAGTGCTCAATCTGGATGCGCAAAAAGGTAACACGCTCAAGGTCGTTGCCGAACAGAACGCGGCCGAGGTGCCCACTGTCACCGCGCCGGCCGAGCCGCCGGTGGTGAATCCCGAATTGCCCGTGACGCCGCCGCCGCTGGTGGTGGTGCCGCCGGTCGTGACGCCGGAAGTTGCTCCAAGCGGTATTGTGTGGGGGCGCTGGCAGGCACTGGCGAGCACCCCGGCCAAATTCAGTTTGATTAATCAAAAAGCCAAATCGGAGTTAATCGCTGTAAACGGCAATTACGCGTTGTTCCGCACGCCGGGCAGCGACTACGTGGCGGCGGAAAAGGGGAATATCGCTTTTAAGCTGCAAGAGAGCGAGGCCTTTGTCACCACCACCGGTGCAGCGGGCATCAAAACGTTTAGCCAGGCGGCGATATTGGGTGGTAAGCTCGCGGTCGATTTCGGTACCCGTACCTACGCCACTAATTTGGACATGACGAGCAATGCCGATAAATTCACCATGCGCTCGAACGGCCTGGTTACTTCCGATGGCCGCATATTCGGTAATGGCGTCACAGGCGCTGGCGTCATGAACGTACAGGGATTGCTCAGCAATGAGAATGGCGGCTCTGCAGCGTATATTTTCGACGGCAGGTTGGATGACAAGCGCACTGTCAACGGCGCCGCTTATTGGCGCAAATAGCTGATACTTTTATCTGATAACCCACGCCGCGTGAATAAGCACGGTGTCGAAAAATGCCATCAAGTTAAGCCTTGGTGGCATTTTTGCATTATGGCCGGTCCATGCTGCGCATATGGTTATTCGATATCTGACTGATAGCCAAGGGGCATGCTGCTGAATAAAAAGGCAGTAAGGCTTGTGGATTTTACAAACTGGCGCTTATGTACCATAATTCATCGCCTTTAATTTTCGCTAATAACATCTTTGATTGAAAGAATTGTGCTTTTTGTGACGCCCGTCACATTTTTCAACAATTCGTTCTGTCATGATTCGGAACGTTGGGCTGCAGGACACATACCGTGTAGCTGCATAACAGATGATTAACTGATCACTACGATCTTTTCAGGAGCAATAAATGGCAACTACCTTCACCACCGAACTGCAAAAGCTGTACGTCGCGTACTTCAACCGTCCTGCAGATCCAGCTGGTTTGGAATTCTGGAACACCGCCGTGACCAACGCTGGTGGTAGCACCGCAGCCGCTTCGGCCGCCTTCGCTGCTTCGGCTGAGTACAAAGCCATCTACAGCGGCATGTCGAACACCCAGATCATCACCCAGGTGTACCAGAACCTGTTCGGCCACGCTCCTGATCCAGTCGGCCGTACCTTCTGGGTCAAAGCCCTGGACGACAAGATTTTCACCATCGACCAAATCGTTGCTGAAGTCGCAAACGGCGCCCAAGGCACCGACAAAACCGCGTTCGCCAACAAAACCACCGCTGCTGCCGCTTTCACCGCCGCAGTTGACACCGACGCTGAAAAAGCCGCCTACACCGGTACCGACGCTAACAACGCCGCTAAAGCCTTTATCGCCAAAATCACGACCGACGCATCGCTGGCTACCGAACTGACCCCAGCTGCCCTGGACGCAACCGTTGCTAGCGTTGTTAAAGCTGGCACCGCATTCACCCTGGCCGGCGGCCTGGCCGATCTGGACGCAGCTAACGCAGCTGTTACCACCTACCTGAAAAATCTGGACCTGGACGACGACGCAACCACCCCAGCTACCCGTGCAGAAATCATCACCGAACTGAGCGATGCAACTGCCGCTGTTGTTGCTCTGGTTCCAGATTATGCCACCGGTACCGCAGGTGTTAAAGCAGCTGTTCTGGCCGACGCACAAGTTGACGCTGATAAAGCTGTTACCGACAAGCAAGTTGCTTACAACGATGCAGTGAAGGCTGCTGGTGCAGCTGCTGGCCTGACCAGCGCGATCACCGCTGAAACCGCAGCCGCTGCGACCGTTACCGCTGCGACCAAGGCCGAAGTGGTCACCCTCGCCGCTCAGAACGCTGCTGAAATTTCGTACGAGACGCTGAATTCGACCGTGGCCGTTCCTGTCACCATCACCATCGCGTCCGACGGCACCGTAGCTGGCTTGCTGAAACTGAACACTGCCGGCACCCTGGTGCTGGAAACCGGCGTCACCGAAGCTAAAAACCCAGGCGTGACCGCTCTGCTGGCCGCTGTTAAGGCTGAGCTGACCGCAACTAAAGTTGTGACCGCTGCTACCGATGCACACGCTATCGCCCAACTGGATGTCAACATCCGTGACAGCGCTGGCGGTGCTGAAGTAACGGCCCTGGGTACCCTGGGTGCCGCATTTGACGCAGCTCGCAAGCCAGCAATCCCTGCTGCTCCGACCGCTGCTGAAGTTCAGACCGAAATCCTGACCCTGAAAGGCCTGCTGGCTGCTGCTGCTCCAGCTGACCAAGCTGCCGCCCAGACCAAACTGACCGACTTTGAAGCCGCAGTGGCGACCTTCAACACCGCCAACGCCAACCCACTGGCTACTGCTGTGAAGACCGCACAAACCGATCTGGACGCCGCAATCAAAGGCGTGAACGATCTGGCAGAAGCTGTTATCGATCTGAACACCGCTAACACCCACACCAACACGCTGGCTACCCTGGACGCAGCTGTTGTTGCTGCTCAAGGCGCGTTCGCAGACCACGACTTCAAAGCACCAGTAACCCTGACCGCCTTTGCTGCTGGCACCGCTGGTTCGGACATCTTCCTGGTAGGCGATGCAGTTTCGACCATCGCTAACTTCGCTCTGCAAGGTGATGACGTTCTGTACGTTGGTAAAGACTTCACCTACAACAACGGCGCGCTGAACACCGGCAACAACGCAGTTCTGGAAGTCTTCATGATCCAGAACGGCGCTAACACTGTTGTTCACCTGGAAACCAAAGCGTTCGGTTCGAACTCGGCCGCTGAAGCTGAAATCCAAATCACCCTGACCGGCGTGAACGCTGCCGATCTGGTCTTCACCAACGGCATCATCTCCCACGTTTAATTACCTGGTGATGTAGCCTCCATCTGGCCGGATCTTCGGCCAGACTGGCGAAACCCCTCTGCCTTAGGTAGAGGGGTTTTTTTTTGAGGCGGAAATGGTCATAGGGAACTTTAATTTCTCCCCAAGACTTATTGTCCTGCTTATTTTTTGTGCGAATAGGCAAAATTTTGTGATGGGGATCACATTTTTTGGTGTTTATGAGAGATAATGTTGCATATTCTGAGAAGCCGCAGCTATGGCGCTCCAGACAACATGCCCAGCCAGGCGGCTGGCATTACCTCCATGAATAGCCAAATGAAAAACAAATTGCAAAAAGTCCGCAACGAGATTGAACTAGCGCTTGCCAGCTTTAAGAGTGTCTTCATCACGATAGGCGTGTTCAGCGCGATCACCAACATGCTGATGCTGGTGCCGTCGATCTACATGCTGCAGGTGTACGACCGCGTCCTTGGCAGCAAGAACGAAATCACCCTGCTGATGCTGACCCTGATGATGCTGGGTGCCTACCTGGTCATGTCGTCACTTGAACTGATGCGTAGTTTCGTGCTGGTGCGTGTGGGCGCCAAGTTCGACATGCAGCTCAACAAGCGCGTCTACACTGCCGCGTTTCAGCAAAACCTGACGCTCGCCGGCGGCAACGCCGGCCAGTCGCTCAATGACCTGACCACCGTACGCCAGTTCCTCACCGGCAATGCGCTGTTCGCCTTCTTCGACGCGCCGTGGTTTCCCGTCTACCTGATCGTCATTTTCCTGTTCGAGCCAACCTTGGGCCTGTTCGCTCTGGGGGGGACCTCCATCCTGATCGTGCTCGCATATGTCAACGAGCGTGTGTCGCACAAGCCATTGGCCGAGGCGAATGCCATGGCGATTTCCGCATCGACGTTGGCCACCAACAACCTGCGCAACGCCGAAGTGATCGAATCGATGGGTATGCTGCCTAACCTGATGGGGCGTTGGTTCAAGCTGCACACCAAATTCCTGTCGTTGCAGGCAGAGGCTAGCCAGAAGGCCGGCACGGTGGGTGCCATCACCAAGTTTGTGCAAGTATCGCAACAGTCGCTGGTGCTCGGTTTCGGCGCCTTGCTGGTATTGGACAACAAGATCTCCCCGGGCATGATGATTGCCGCCTCGATTCTTGTGGGCCGCGCGTTGGCGCCGGTGCAGCAGGTGATCGGCGTTTGGAAGACCTGGAGTACCACCCGTAGCGCCTATGAACGGCTAACCGGCTTGCTGGAAAACAACCCTGCCCGTGACATGGGCATGCGCTTGCCCGCGCCGTTGGGGGCGATTCAGGTCGAGAACGTCACGGCGGCGCCACCCGGCGTCAAGATGCCGGTCGTCAAAGGTTTGAGTTTTAGCATAGTGCCTGGCGACGTGCTGGGGATTCTGGGCGCCAGCGGCTCTGGCAAATCCACGCTGGCCCGTCTGCTGGTCGGCGTGTGGCCGACTATCAACGGCAAGGTGCGCCTGGATGGCGCGGACATCCACCAGTGGGACAAGGCCGAGTTGGGGCCGTACGTGGGCTATCTGCCGCAAGACATCGAACTGTTCGCCGGCACCGTCAGTGAGAACATTGCCCGCTTCGGCCAGATCGATGCGGAAAAAGTGGTGCTGGCGGCGATGCGAGCTGGCGTGCACGAGATGATCCTGCGGCTTCCGCAAGGGTACGATACGATGCTGGGCGACGCCGGCGCGGGATTGTCCGGTGGACAGAAGCAGCGTCTCGGCTTGGCGCGCGCGATGTACGGCGACCCGTCGCTGATCGTACTCGACGAACCGAACTCGAACCTCGATGACGGCGGCGAAGCGGCACTGATGCAGGCGATTCTGGACCTGCGCAAGCGCGGCAAGACCATCATCATCATCACACACCGCACGACGGCAATCGGCATCACCAATAAATTGCTGTTGATGCGCGACGGCGTCGGCCAGATGTTCGGCCCGAGCGAGCAGGTGATCGCGGCGCTGAAAGAGGCCAACGAGAAAGCGGCAAAGGCCCAACTGCAAACGCAGGCGGCACAGAACACGGCAGCTGCGGCGCCGCAGGCGACGTTGGCGCAAGGCCCGGCTGCCGCTGCCGCTGCGGAGCAGGAAACCATCGCAGCAACGACTGAGCAAGGCAAGTAAATGACGAACGCGATAACGAAAAAAGAAGAAGTCTCCGACGTGGTGGTGCGTGACATCGAGCCCATGTTGGTCAATACCGATGCCCGCGTGTACGCGCGCATCGGCTGGCTCATCGTCCTGCTCGGCATGGGCGGGTTCCTGCTGTGGGCTTTCCTGGCGCCGCTCGACAAAGGTGTGCCAATGTCGGGCACGGTGGCCAAGGCGTCGAACCGTCAGGCGGTCCAGCACCAAATGGGCGGCACCGTGCGCGAGTTGTTGGTGCGCGACGGCGATGTGGTGAAGGCCGGCCAGGTTTTGCTGCGGATGGACAGTGTGCTGGCCAAGTCGCAGTCCGACATCTCGCGTGCCCAGTATCTGACGGCACGTGCTACCGAAGCGCGGTTGATGGCCGAGCGCGACGGCAAGAGCGCGGTGACGTTTTCGGAGGAGTTGCTGGCGCTGAAGAACGAGCCACGCGCGGCCGAGATCATGAACCTGCAGAGCCAGCTGTTCTCCTCGCGTACGACGTCTTTACGCAACGAGCTGTCGGCGATCGACCAGAACATTGCCGGCCTTAAGGCACTGGTAGCGGGTACCAAGGAATCGCGCGACAGCAAGAAACAGCAGATGAACCTGTTGAAGGAGCAGCTTGACGGGATGCGCGACTTGGCCAAAGAAGGCTACGTCGCCCGCAACCGCCTGCTCGACCTGGAGCGTACCTACGCCCAGATCGGCGGCTCGGTGTCCGAGGATATCGGCATGATCGGTCGCTCGCAGAGCCAGATCATGGAACTGACGCTGCGCCGCAGCCAGCGGCAACAGGATTACCAAAAAGAAGTGCGCACCAGTTTGAGCGACGTACAGAAAGAAGCCGAGTCGCTTGCAGCTCGTCTGACGGCGCAAGACTATGAGCTGGCTAACGTCGAGGTCAAGGCGCCTGTCAGCGGCACCGTCGTCGGCTCGGCCGTATTTACTCAGGGCGCCGTCGTAGCGCCGGGCTACAAACTGATGGACATCGTCCCGAGCGACGATCCGCTGGTGGTCGAAGGCCAATTGCCGGTGCATCTGGTGGACAAGGTCCACGCCGGCTTGCCGGTGGAACTCATGTTCTCGGCATTTAACTCGAACCGCACGCCGCATATTCCCGGTCAGGTGGAACGAGTTTCGGCCGATCGCTTCGTTGACGAGCGCACCGGCGTGCCGACCTATCACGTGCGGGTCAAGGTCACGCCTGAAGGCGCCAAGCTCATCGCCAGCCACAAGCTGGTGATCCAATCCGGTATGCCGGTGGAAGTTTTCGTCAAGACCGGCGAGCGCTCGATGATGAGCTACCTGTTGAAACCGCTGGCCGACCGCGCCAAGTCGTCCCTGAGCGAGGAATAATTGATGAAGTTGAAACCACTGGCTTTGGCCGCGCTGCTGGGGCTGATGGCCTCGGCCGCGCAGGCGTTGACCTTGCAGGAAGCCTATCAGGCGGCGTTGCAGAACGACCCGCAGTACCGTATGAGTTTTTACGATAATGAGAACGGCAAAGAGTACGCCAACGTTGGTCGGTCTAATCTGTTACCGCAGTTATCCGCCAGCTATAGCGCGAGCCGCAACATCGTCGATCAGACCCAGCACACCGGTGGCAGGGATTTCTTTAGCCAACCGCGCTATATCAGCCGCTCGGCCGCCGTGCAGGTGCGCCAGACGCTGTTCAACCTGGACGCGTACGCGCGCTACCGCCAGGGTCTGGCGCAGACCAAGGAATCGGCCGCGCGCTTCGAGTACAACTCGGCGGACGTGATCGTGCGGGTTGTCAGCGCCTATGCAGACGCGCTGTACGCCAGCGATCAGCTCAAACTGATCGAGGCGCAGCGCGACGCCTATCTGGAGCACATGCGCGTCAATAAACGCCTGTTTGAAAAAGGCGAGGGCACAAAAACCGACATGCTGGAAGTACAAGCGCGTTTAGACCTTGCCGAGGCGCAGGTGATCGAGGGGCGTGACGCCGTCAAGGCGTCGCTGGAAACGCTTCAAGGCGTGGTCGGCATGCCGGTCGATCGGTTGACCGAGCTGTCGCCGAATTTCCGCGTGCTGCCGCTGGAACCGGCCAGTTTCGAGGATTGGCGCAGGGTGGCGCTGGAATCGAATCCGGAGCTTAAGTCGGCCCGGGCCACGATCGAAGTGCAGCAGCAGGAAGTGCGCAAGGCCTATGCGGGCCACGCGCCGCGCGTCGATGTGGTCGGCACCTACAGCAGGGACGATGCGGCCTCGATCAGCACCTACCAGCAGGATACGGTCAATCGCGCCGTCGGTATCCAGATTAACATTCCGCTGTACTCGGGCGGCCAGGTCAGCGCGGTCGCGCGCCAGGCCGTGGCCACGCGCGAGCGCGCCCGTTCGGACCTCGATGCGCGCACCAACAAGGTGCTCGTGGAATTGCGCAAGGCGCACAGCATCGTGCTGAGCAGCGTTGCCAAGGTCGATGCGCTGGAAAAAGCGGTGGCCTCCGGGACGCTGCTGGTGAAGGCGACCGAGCAAAGCATCAAGGGCGGCGTGCGCATCAATCTCGACTTGCTTAACGCCCAGCAGCAGCTGGTGACGAGCCAGCGCGATCTGGCGCAGGCGCGCTACAGCTATCTGATCGGGTTGATGCGGGTGAAGGCGGCGTCGGGCACTTTGACGGCGGCCGACATTTACGATTTATCCCGTTACTTCCAATAAGCGGGCAGGGCGGGCATTTCGCGGATAGGACATCGGCGAAATGCCGCGCAAACACGTAGGGCGGATTAGCGCAGCGTAATCCGCCAATGCGTGCGCCGCCGGAAGTTCAAGCGGTTACGTGCTTGCCGTAGCAATGCGGGCACGACTTCTCGTACACATACTCCGGCGACAACTGCTGGCGCGGCGTGACCACGGCGCGGCAGACGAAGCACTGCACCGTCTCGGTCGGCTCCAGCTTGGGGTTGAGCGCGGTGCGGTAGTCGAACACGAAGCAGTCGCCCGTGTAGTGGGCGCCGCCGACCTCCTCGAAGTACTTCAGGATGCCGCCCTCGAGCTGGTAGACGCTGTCGTAGCCGATGTTCTGCATGTGGATCGCCGCTTTTTCGCAGCGGATGCCGCCGGTGCAGAAGGTCACCACGGTCTTGCCGTCGAAGTCGGGCTTGTGCGCGGCGATCACTTCCGGGAACTCGGTGAACTTGGTGATGCGGTAGTCGACCGTGTTGTCGAAGGTGCCGACGTCGACCTCGAAGTCGTTGCGGGTGTCGACCATGACCACCGGCTTGCCGTTGTCGTCGACGCCGGTGTCGAGCCAGCGCTTGAGCGTGTGGGCGTCGACGAACGGCGCGCGGCCTTCCTCGGGCTTGATCAGCGGCATGCGCATGGTGATGATTTCTTTTTTGATCTTGACCAGCATGCGCTTGTGCGACTGCTCGACCGAGTAGCTTTCCTTCACTTCGAGGTCGGCGAAGCGGGCGTCGGCGCGCACCCAGGCCAGATACTCGTCGATGTGCGAGCGCGGGCCGGAGAGGAACATATTGATGCCCTCCGGCGTGAGCAGGATGGTGCCCTTGAGGCCGAGCCGCTTGCAGATGTCCTGGTACAGCGGACGCATCTCTTCGGTGTTGTCGAAGGTGACGAACTTGTAGGCGGCGATATTGACGTGGGCGGCAGCGGCTGCGATGGCGGCGGCATGCGCTTCAGCTTGTAAAGCGGTATTAGCGAGCATGATGGATGGGATCAAAAAAACGGAAGAGCCGATATTATACGCGTTTTCTTTTGCTTATTAAATAGGCAGGCGGTCCGTCGAAAATGCTAAGATGGTTACTACAAATGTAGCAAGGAGGCATTATGGCGAACAGTACATCGATTCGTATTGATCAGGAGTTATACGAGCAGGCGAAGCAGGATGCCGCCGCTGAGCATCGGTCGATCTCGGGGCAGATCGAATTTTGGGCGCGGGTTGGCAGAGCGGCGCTGGACAACCCCGACTTGCCCGTCGGCTTCATCGCCGAGTCCTTGGCATCGCTGGCCGAACCTCGTGAATTGGCGCAGCCGTTCGTGCCGCGTGCCGACCGGGTTAAGTAATGTGGCAAGTTCGGCAGACCAGACGATTTGGCCGACAATATAAAAAATTGCAAGCCAACGTCGCGGCTGATGTGGACGCTGCCATTGCCTCGGTGCAGGCCGATCCGCACGCTGTCGTAATCCAGCAATCAGATTCCTCGCTCCAGCCGCGTGCGCTGTAAAATAGCCGGTTATTGAACCAGCGGTGGGCAGCATATGAACATGGTAGCAAACGAACAAGTAGTGGCGCCGGATGAAGGCGTCGTGGCCCCGGTCGGCCCGGCCTTCGTCCACCTGCGGGTGCACTCGGAGTATTCGATCGTCGACGGCCTGGTGCGCATCGACGACCTGGTCGGCGCCGCCGCCAAGGACAAGCAGGCGGCGCTGGCCGTCACCGACCTGTCCAACATGTTCGGCATGGTCAAGTTCTACAAGAGCGCGCGCGGCAAGGGCATCAAGCCGGTCATCGGCGTCGACGTCTGGATCACCAACGACGACAACCGCGACAAGCCGTCGCGCCTGATGCTGTTCGCCAAAAACCGCATGGGCTACCTGCAGCTGTGCGAACTGCTGTCGACCGCCTGGCTGACCAACCAGTACAAGGGCCGCGCCGAGATCCGCACCGAGTGGCTGGCCGAGCTGGCGTCGAAAACCTACGAGCTGCTGCCCGAGGATAATCCGGCCAACGGCCTGATCGCGCTGTCCGGCGCCCACTTCGGCGACGTCGGCATCGCCATCGAAAACGGCAACCCGGCGCTGGCCGAAAAGAACGCGCAGAAGTGGGCGGCGATCTTCCCCGGCCATTTCTACATCGAGATCCAGCGCGCCGGCCAGGCCAACCAGGAAACGCAGGTGCGCCATTCGGTGGCGCTGGCGGCCAAACTGGGCCTGCCGGTGGTGGCCACGCACCCGGTGCAGTTCATCTCCGGCGACGAGTACATCGCCCACGAGGCGCGCACCTGTATCGCCGAAGGCGAGATGCTGGCCAATAACAAGCGCGTGCGCCGGTTCAACGAGAACATGCGCTTCCTGTCGCAGGCCGAGATGCGCGAGCTGTTCGCCGACCTGCCGGCGGCGCTGCAAAACTCGGTGGAAATCGCCAAGCGCTGCAACCTGACCCTGGTGCTGGGCAAGCCGCAGCTGCCGAACTTCCCGACCCCGCCGGGCATGACGATCGACGAGTTCCTGGTGGCCGAATCGAAGGCCGGCCTGGAAAAGCGCCTGATCCACCTGTACCCGGACCCGGAGCGGCGCGAGAAGGAGCGGCCGCGCTACGAGGCGCGCCTGAAGTTCGAGACCGATACCATCTGCAACATGAAGTTCCCCGGCTACTTCCTGATCGTGGCGGAGTTCATCCAGTGGGCCAAGGAGAACGGCGTGCCGGTCGGCCCTGGCCGCGGTTCGGGCGCGGGTTCGCTGGTCGCCTATTCGCTGCTGATCACCGATCTGGACCCGCTGAAATACAACCTGCTGTTCGAGCGCTTCCTGAATCCAGAACGTGTCTCGATGCCCGACTTCGACATCGACTTTTGCCAGGAGGGGCGCGACCGCGTCATCCAGCACGTCAAGGATTTGTACGGCAAGGAGGCGGTCTCGCAGATCGCCACCTTCGGTACCATGGCGGCCAAGGGCGCGATCCGCGACGTCGGCCGCGTGATGGACTTCGGTTATAACTTCTGCGACGGCGTCTCCAAGCTGATTCCGTTCAAGCCGGGCAAGCCGGTGTCGATCGCCGAGGCGATCGAGGAGGAGCCGATGCTCAAGGAGCGCCAGCAGAACGAGGAGGAGGTGGCGCAGCTGCTCGATCTGGCGCAGCAGGTCGAGGGCATCACCCGCAACATCGGCATGCACGCCGGTGGCGTGTTGATCGCGCCGGGCAAGCTGACCGACTTCTGCCCGCTGTATACGCAGGGCGGCGACGGCGGCGTGGTGTCGCAGTACGACAAGGACGACGTGGAGGCCGTGGGCCTGGTCAAGTTCGACTTTTTGGGCTTGACCACGTTGACGATCCTGGACCGCGCGGTGCGCTACATCAAGGCGCTCGATCCGAAGGAGGCCGAGTTCGACCTGGCGCGCCTGCCGCTGAACGACCGGCCGTCCTACGAGCTGCTGACCAAGGCCAAGACGGTCGCCGTCTTCCAGCTGGAGTCGCGCGGCATGCAGGGCATGTTGAAGGACGCGCGTCCCGACCGTTTCGAGGACATCATCGCGCTGGTGGCGTTGTACCGTCCGGGCCCGATGGACCTGATCCCCGACTTCTGCAAACGTAAGCACGGCGAAAAGTTCGACTATCCCGATCCGCGCACCGAATCCATTCTGTCCGAAACCTACGGCATCATGGTGTATCAGGAGCAGGTGATGCAGATGGCGCAGATCGTCGGCGGCTACTCGCTGGGCGGCGCCGACATGCTGCGCCGTGCGATGGGTAAGAAGAAGGCCGAGGAGATGGCCGAGCACCGCGAGATCTTCCGCGCCGGCGCCGCCAAGGACGGCCTGACCGCGCAGAAGGCCGACGAGATCTTCGACTTGATGGAGAAGTTCGCGGGCTACGGCTTCAACAAGTCGCACGCCGCCGCCTACGCGCTGCTGTCCTACCACACCGCCTATCTGAAGGCGCACCACCCGGCCGCGTTCATGGCGGCCAACATGTCGCTGGCGATGGACGACACCGAGAAGGTCAAGATCCTGGTCGAGGATTCGATCGACATCTGCGGGCTGACCATCCTCCCGCCGGACATCAACAAGTCCGACTACCGCTTCATGCCCGACGGCCCGCCGCCGTCGGTGACCGGCAAGAAGGTCACGCAGATCCGCTACGGCCTGGGCGCCGTCAAGGGTTCGGGCCAGAGCGCGATCGAGGCGATCATCGCCGCGCGCACCGCCGGCGGACCGTTCACCAGCCTGTTCGACTTCTGCAAGCGGGTCGACAAGAAGCAGATCAACCGCCGCACCATCGAATCGCTGATCCGTTCGGGCGCCTTCGATTGCCTCAACATCGACCGCGCGATTTTGCTGGCGTCGGTCGGCTTCGCGATGGAGTGCGCCGACCAGGAAGCCAAGGCGGCCAACCAGGTCAGCCTGTTCGGCGGCGACGACAGCGATCTGGTGGCGCCACCGGAGTATGTGAAGTGTGCGCCGTTCACCGACCGCCAGAAGCTGGCCGAGGAAAAGATCGCGCTGGGCTTCTATTTGTCGGGCCACATGTTCGATTCGTTCGCGCCGGAGGCGCGGCGCTTCGCCCGCACCAAGCTGGCCGAGTTGGAGCCGTCGCGCGAGCCGCGCATGCTGTGCGGCGTGATCACCGGCATTCGGCCGCAGATGACGCAGCGCGGCAAGATACTGATCGTCACCCTGGACGACAAGACGGCGGTGGTCGAAGTGACCGTGTATTCCGAGGTGTTCGAAGAGAACAAGCGCATGTTCAAGGACGACGAATTCCTGGCCGTCGTCGGCAAGGTGTCCGAGGACCGCTTCTCCGGCGGGCTGCGGATTTCGGCCGAGCGGGTGTTCGACATCGTCACCGCGCGGATCAATTACGGCAAGCAGCTGGCGTTGTCGTTGCCGACCACTGTCGACGCCAAGAAGATGGCCGAGTTGCTGGCGCCGCACCGCATGGCCGATGGCCTGCCGGTGGCGATGAAAGTCGCGCCGCAGGGCGTCAAGTGCGTGTTGCAGCTGGGGGAGGGCTGGCGCGTGGCGCCGTCGGACGATTTGCAGCTGGCGCTCAAGCAGGGCCTGGGCGCGAGCGAAGTGGAAATCGAGTATTAAGAAGCTCAACCCGCAAACCCGACCCGATGGGGTCTGACCCCACGGGGTCAGACCCCGGTGTGCCCGGGGTGCGGGTTAAAAATATCAGAGTTGTTCGTTCAAGCTGGTGATCGCGTAGCCCTTGGCGCCGATCTGCTCCAGCGGGTGCACGATGTGATAGCGCGGCAAATCGTCGCTGTCGTCGTCGACCTCCACCTTCTGCGCCTCGGGCTGCCAGTCGGTATTGGTCGCTTCCTCGGGAATCGGCTTTCCTTCCGGCACGGCTAGATAGCTGTGCTTCCCTTGTGCTTCATCTCGGCAATAAATATCCACACGCATGACATTTCCTCCTCGGACGAAAAAGTCATAGTACCGGATTTTGATTTGCCGGCGCGCACGCCGTTCAGGCGGCGGCCTGGGCCGCCTCTTCGCGCCATCCCTGGACGATGTCGAACACCTGCTGCGGCGCGATCGCCAGCATGCAGGTGCAGCGCGCCGGGTCGGCGCAATGGCCGCAGGCCTGCGCCGTGACCAGGTTGTGCGCGCGCGGACCGATGGCGGCCCAGCGCGACGGGTCGATGGGTTTCAGCGGCGGGAACAGGCCCACCACCGGGCGGCCCAGCGCGGCGGCCAGGTGCAGCGGCCCGGTGCCGCTGGCGATCAGGCCGTCGCAACCGCCGATCAGCGCCGTGAAGCCCTCCAGGTCGAGGCGGCCGCACATGTTTTCCACGTTGGGCAGCGCCAGCAACGCCGGCGCCTGCTTGGCCAGCAGTTCGCCCTCGGCGGCGCTGCCGGTGACCAGCACCCGCACGCCGTGCCCGGCCGCGCCCAGCATGCGCGCCAGCGTGGTGTAGTGTTCGAGCGGCCATTCGCGGCCGTTGCCGTTGGATTTGGGATGCAGGATCAGCTTGAAGCCGGGGCCGGCCAGCACGGCGTCGGCGGCCGGGTGGCGCGGCGTCGCCAGGCCGTACAGCTTCCACACCTGTTCCAGGGTCGGCACGTAGTCGATGCCCAGCGGCAGCAGCAGCTTGAAGCTGAGCTGGGCCTCGTGCAGCGGCGTTTTCTTGGCGCTGATGTTGATCAGGCGGTTGGCCGTGAACCAGTGGTAGACGCGGCGGCTGCTGCCGACGCGGCGCTCGATGCCGGCGCGCAGCGCGGCGATGGCCAGGTGGCGGCGCGGGAAGGCGAACAGCACGGTGTCGCACTCGGCGCGCGCCATGGCGCCGGCCTGGTCGTCGCCGAGCTCCTCGAGCGTGAGCACGCGGTCGACGTGGCGGCACTGGGCGACGACGGCGGCGGCGTAGCGGCGGCACAGGAAGACGATTTCGGCCTGCGGGTAAATTTGTTTGAGGTAGCCGGCCAGCGACAAGGTCAGCACCACGTCGCCGATGTTGTCGGTGCGCGTGATCATGATGCGGCGCGGCGGCGTATTGTGCCGCGCCGCCAGGCACAGGCCGCTCAGGCTGCCCACCAGCATCACGTAGAACGGTTCGGGCGCCAGCGCCAGCGGCATCGCGCCGTCCAGGCTGAAGCCGACGAAGGCGGCCACCAGCACCAGGCCGGCCAGCGCCAGCGGATGCTGGCCGCGGTCCGGGCGGCGCAATTGAACGATGAAGTGGCATAGCGGCGCCAGGTACAACAGCAGCAGCACGGCGCTGTCGAGCACGGTGCCGGCGGCCAGGTAGCGCTGCACTTCCTCGAAGGCGGCGCCGATGCGCCCGGCCATGCCGACGGCCGGCATCACGCAGGCGATCACCAGCGCCAGGCCGCACAGCGCCAACAGGCGGCGGTCGGCCAGGGAGCGCGCGTACACGAGCAAGGGAATCAGCGCCAGCGCCAGTGCCAGCCAGCCGTGGGCGCCCCCCAGCAGTGACGCGGCCATGCCGAACAGCATCGCCAGCACGGGCAGCCAGGCCAGGCGCGTGTCGCGCAGCGCGCCCAGGCCGCACAAGCCCATCAGGCCGCAGGCCAATGCCAGGTCGCCGTAGTTCAGTGCGTGGAGGGGCAGGCCCGCGCCCCGCTCCGGCAGGTGGTAAAACGCCAGCAGCGCGGCCAGCACGCCGGCCGCGCACAGGCCGGTCCAAAGCTGGCGCGCGCGGGGGCGCAGGTGGTAGGTGATGCCGATGCTGGCCAGCCCGAGCAGCGCGAGCGCCGGCGCGCCCGTTGCCGTCCAGGCTTGCCCCGGCGCCGCGCGCAGCACCGAGACGGCGAACCAGGCGTAGAAGGCGACAAGCAGGCCGGCGAGCTCGACGCCATGGCGCCGGTAGACCGGCAGGATTGGACGCGCGCGCAGCAGGAAGATTGCCATGGAGACCAGCACCAGCGTCACGTGCGCCGCGCCGACGCCGACGCCGGCCGCCAGCGCCAGCGCGGGCAGCGCGAACAACAATGCGGAAGCGAACGGGCTGCCTGTCTCGGGTAGCGGCAGCGAGTTACTGGCAGTATTCATGGGCGCGAGGGTGGGTGGCGGCGGGCCGGGACGGTATCAGCGGAACAGTTCGATTATAACAGTTCATTGCGGCATTATCTGGCCTGCGGCGAGGGGCGCCGGCTCCTGTTGTTCCCGCAATCCGCGCACCGCCCAGGTGCAGCGTTCGGCCGCGCGCTGGAGCACCAGCGCGCGGTTGCTGCGGGCCTGGTCGCGGGCGTTCTCGCGATGCCACAGGTGGAACACTTCGGTGGCGAAGGCGCCGTCTTTGCGCATCACGCCGGCGTTGAACAGGCGCATCACCAGATCGGCGTCCTCGTGGCCCCAGCCGAGGAAGCTCTCGTCGAAGCCGTTGACCAGCTCAAGGTCGGCGCGCCAGACGCCCAGGTTGCAGCTCTTGATGCGGCGCCAGGTGAAGCGCTTGCTGGTGCGCTGCCAGTCGGGCAAGGTCACCATCAGCTGCACCACCTTATTGAGGTCGCCGCCCAGGCGCCAGCGCAGCTTCTGGGCCACGCCCAGGCGCTGCAGGTCGAGGTGCTGTTCCAGCGTGCGGCGGGTGGCCGCCTCGCTCAGCAGGACGCGGCTGCCCGAGACCAGGTGCCCACGTTGCGCCAGCTTTCTGTGTTGGCTGATAAAATTTCGCTGCGGTACGCAGTCGCCGTCGAGAAAGATGATGTAATTGCCCTTGGCGGCCAGCGTGCCGAGGTTGCGGGCGCGGGCGGCGCGAAATCCCTTGTCCTCCTGCCACACGTGGCGCAGCGGCAGCGGCGCGCGCGCCTGCAGCGCGGCCACGGCCTGGCGTGTGTTGTGGCCCGAGCCGTCATCAGCGATAATGATTTCGTACCCCAGGTCGGACTGCGCGAAGCACGCGTCGACCACGGCCGTGAGCGCATCGGGCCGGTTGTAGGTGGTGATGATGAGTGAAATATTGACGGCTGACATGTAATGAGCGCTACGAAATGCCCTGTAGTAATAATATCTAAAAATGAATGAATAATACCTTAACCAAGTTCTCCGTCGGCACTGTCTTTATCCACAGCCTGGTCTTTTGTTTGCCTTTTCTGGTCTTGATCACCAACTTTGGCGTGGGCTTGTGCAGCGTCGGGTTTTTGGTCGTGGCACTCTACCACTGGCGCCGGGCGACGCCAGCCTTGTTACCTCATGTTACTGAGATTCGTGGTGTTTTGATAGCGTTCGGTGTCTTCCTGTTGCTGGCGGCGGTGGCCGCCGCCGGGGTCGACGGCCGCACCCGCAACCTGGAAAAACCGTTGCGCATGCTCATCGCGGCCAGCGCCATGCTGACCGTGCTGGTGTGCCGCCCCAGCCGCAAGGCGCTGTGGTGGGGACTGATCGCCGGCGCGTTCGCCGGCGCCGCGTTCATCGCCTACCAGCGCTGGGGCCTGGGGATGGAACGCCCGGGCGGCTTGATCAACGCCATCACCTTCGGCGACCTGATGCTGTGCATGGGCTTGCTGTGCCTGGCCGGCACCCTCGATTTCGCCGGCCGCAGCGCCATCTGGCCCGGCCTGGGCGCGCTGGCCGGCCTGCTCGGGTCGGTCGCCACCGGCACGCGCGGCGGCTGGGTCGCCATCCTGTTCTCGATGCTGCTGTTTGCGCGCTACGGCCACGTGCTGCGCGGACGCCTGCGCAAGGGCCTGGCGCTGGTGGGATTGGGATTGCTGGTGAGCACCTATTTTATTCCGCAAACGGGCGCACGCGACCGCCTCGACCAGGGCATCAGCGACGTGCGCCAGTATGTCGACGGCGAGCAGCGCTACACCAACGTCGGCGTGCGGCTCGAGCTGTGGCGCACGGCGCTGCGCGTGATCGAGCGCAACCCGCTGATGGGCGCGAGCGAGCGCGATGTCAGGCAGCAGCTCGAGCACATGGTCGAGACCGGCCAGAGCCGGGCTTTCGTGCTGGAGTTCGAGCATTTCCATAACGATATTCTGCAGCAAACGGTCTACGGCGGCGTCATCGGCTTGCTGGCGTGGCTGGCCACCTTGTTCGTGCCCTTCCTGTTCTTTCTGCGGCAGATGCGCCATCCCGGCGTGGCGGCGCCGGCGCTGGCCGGCATGCTGCTGACGCTCTGTTATTTCAGCTTCGGCCTGACGGAGGTGATCTTCTGGTCGACGCGCGCCGCGATGTTCTACGCGCTGATGCTGTTCGTGCTGATCGGCTTTTGCCTGGGCGGCAGGCCGGTGGCGCCATCGGCGCGGACGGCGCCATGAGCGCGCCGCGCATCCTGGTCATCTCCCCCAACTGGATCGGCGACGCGGTGATGGCGCAGCCCTTGCTGCAATTGCTGCGCGCGGCCTACCCCGGATTGCCCATCGATGTGCTGGCGCCGCCGGCGGTGTCGCCGGTGTGGCGGCAGATGGCAGAGGTCGACGAGGTGCTGGAGACGCCGTTCCGCCACGGCGCGCTGCAGCTGCGCGAGCGCTGGAAGTACGCGCGGCTGCTGCGCCGGCGCGGCTACGAGCAAGCCTATGTGCTGCCCAATACCATTAAATATGCGCTGATCCCGTGGCTGGCCGGCATCAAGCGGCGGGTCGGCTACAAGGGCGAGAGCCGGCACGGCCTGATCAACGTCATGCACCATGACGAGACGCCGCCGCGCCCGATGGTGGCGTTCTACGCGGCGCTGGCCGGCGCCCCGCTGGCGCAGGGTGCGGTCCAGGGCGAGGCGTTCCGCGCCGCGCTGCCGCGTCCGCGCCTGGTGGCCAGCCCCGCGCAGATCGCCGCCGTCTGCGCGCGCACCGGCATCGATCCGGCGCGGCCGCTGGTGGCGTTCGCGCCGGGCGCCGAATTTGGCGGCGCCAAGCGCTGGCCGGCGCGCCATTTCGCCGGCCTGGGCCAGGCCATCCTGATCAACGACCCGTCCACTCAGATCGCCTTGCTCGGTTCGCCGAAGGACAAGGAGGCGTGCGCCGAGGTGGCGGCCGCCATGCCCGCCGGCGCGGCCGTGTTCAACCTGGCCGGCGCCACCAGCCTGGCCGAGGCGATCGCGCTGATCGCGCGCGCGTCGGCGGTGGTGGCCAACGATTCGGGCCTGCTGCATATCGCCTCGGCGCTGAACCGGCCGGTGGTGGCCTTGTACGGCCCGACCGATCCGGACCACGCGCCGCCGTTCTCGGACATGGCCGCGTCGATCTCGCTGCGGTTGGATTGTTCGCCGTGCAAGCAGCGCGAGTGTCCGCTCGGGCACCAGAACTGCATGGTGCAGATGGCGCCGGAGCTGGTGTGGAATAGCTTGCGGCCCATGCTGGGGTGAGCCTGGAGGCAACCGTTAACCCGCACGGCGGCAAAAAGGGGTCGTACCCTTCCGGGTACGACCCCGGCGTCAGGGGTGCGGGTTGAACCGCTTGCTCAATCCGTGACCGGATAATTGAACCGGCTGACCACGCCGCTCGGGGTGGTGACGGTGATGGTCAGCGCGCCCGAGCGCACCGGGTTCGTGCACAGCAGGCTGGAAGCGTCCTGGCCGGCATCGCTGATCAACGAGACGCTGTAGGTCCACGCCGCCGAGTCGGCCGAATTCGTGTTTTGCACCGTGTAGCTGGGGATGCCCGTCACCAGGCCGTTGCTGGCGGCGAAGGTGATCACGGTGCCGGCCGGCAGCGGATTGCCCGGGCGGTCGAACAACCACAGGGGATCGCCCGCGTGCGCAGAGCGCTGGTTGCCGGCGAACACGGTCGGATTGTCGTCGCGGATGGCGAACTGGTAGCTGCGCGGCACGTTGTCGAATCTGGTGCCGGTCACGCACTGCGCCAGCGCCAAAGTGCCGATGGTCGGCGCGCCGTTGGCCGCCTCGTTCAGCAGCGAGACATTGGCCGTGCTGTTGGACAACACCATCACCATCCCTTGTCGCACGTTCACCGTGTTGGCGCCGCCGGTGTTGACGTTCGGTGTGGCCTGCAGCACGCCGTTGTAGGCGCCGTTGCCGGCCTGGTTCCAGCCGCCGTTGCCGTTCGAATCGATGTATTGCTCGCCGGTGGCGCGCACCGCGTTGCCGCTCTTCCAGATGTCGTCGCCGAAGTTGGCGTTCGCGTCGGTCACGGCGCGGTCGTTGCGGAACGGCTCGCCCAGATCCGTATAGCTTTCGCCGCTGTCGAACAGGTTGTTGCCGTTGGCGTCGATGAAGCTTTCCTCGCCCAGCGCGTAGGCCAGGATGGTGACGCGGCCGTCGGCCGGACGCGGGTTGCCGGCGCAGTAGCGCACCGTGCATTCGCCTGGCGTGCCCTTTTGCGTGATGACGGTGCCGTCGGTCAAAGTGGTGCTGGTCAGGCCGGTCAGGCAGGAGGCGTCGATGGAGCCGCCCTCGGCGGTGAAGCTGACGGCCGTGCCGTCCGGCGCCGGATTGCGGAAATGATCGGCCAAGCGGGCGGTGACGAGCGTGCCGGCCGGCGCCGGGCAACCGTTGAACTGGCCGCCTTCGAGGTTCTTGACCACGGCGCTGAGGCTGAAGCTGTTTTGTTCCGGCACGCCGGTCGACACCACCAGCTGGTCCGACAGCGTGCTCAGGCTGGTGCCCGGCAGGCTGGCCGTCACCCGCACCGGCGTGTTGACGGTGCCGGCGGCCACCGTGGTGGTCACCAGGCCGTTGGCGCCGGTCGTGCCGCTGGCTGGATTGAGCGTCAGGCCGCCGGCGGTGGTGTTGAGCGAGAAGTTGACCGCCTGGCCGGCCACCGGGTTGCCGCTGCGGTCGAGCACCTTGAAGGTGATGGTCGCGCTTTCCTGGCGGCCGGCGCCGCCGCTGCCCTTGAGCGCGATGTTCTGGGGCAGCGCCGACACGAACGCCAACTGGCCGGCGCTGGCCGGTTGCACCGTCAGGCTGGCGCTGCTGCTGATCGGGTTGCCGTTGAAGGTGAAGCTGGCGGTGACCACGTCCACGCCGCCGCAGCCGAGGTCGGTGTAGGAGGTGCTGGCCACGCCGTTGACTGTGGTCACCGGCGAAGCGATGCGCGCCTTGCCGTTGGTCACGCATGGCGACGTGAACGCGACCGACTGCGCCGGCGCGTACGGCGTGCCGCCGTTGAGCACGGTGGCCGTCAGGCTGGCGGTGCCGCCGGCGGCCAGGGTGGTGGGAGCGGCCACCGGCGCGCCCAGGGTCAGCTGCGGCACCTGCACGGAATAGGCGGCGTTGCCGGTCACGGTCGCGTTGGCCACGGTGGCGGTGGCGCTGACGCCGAAGGCGCCGGACACGCTGCCGGCCGCCAGGGTGATGCTGGCTTTGCCGCTGGCGTCGGTGATGGCGCTGCCGCTGGCCGGCGTGAACACGCCGGTCTTGTCGGTGCTGGTGAAGGTGACCAGCGCGTTGGGGACGGCCAGGCCGGCGGCGTTCCTGAGCGTGGCGGTGACGGTGGCGCCGCGCTCGGGCGTGACGCTGGCGACGGCGGCCCCTGAGCTGTCGGTCAATGCCAGCGTGACGGCGGCCGCGCCGGTGGCCGGCGAGCCGGGAGTGGTGCCGCAGCCGGGCAGGCTGCTGGGCCGGCTCGGATCGATGGTGGTGCAGCCGCCGTTGGCGCCGCCGGAGCCGCCGCCGCAGGCGCTCAGCGCGACAGCGACCAGCACGGTGGCGCAAGCGGCCACTAGTTTATTGGCCCAGCGCGGGGACGGTATTGTTCTGAGCATGGTTACTCCTGATTGAAATGGGGGGCGGCGGTGCTGTTCATCGTCAGCAGCGCAGCGTCGGGCAAGCGTTTGGGCGTAGCGGTTCTTTCTGCGCGGGCAACGCGCGTGGCGCGCACCTTGTCCGGCTGGGCGTGGTCGCGGCCCAGCACCAGGCGCAGCCCCAGGCCGTCGGGCAGGACGCGCACGGGCACCAGCGTGGCGCGGCCCGTGAGCGCGGCGCGCACCAGGCCGGCGCGCTCGCGCTGGGCGGGGAGGTATTCGATGATAGTGTCGCGCTGGTGGTGGCCGCGCTGGTTGACGACGTCGGCATCGGCCGCCGCGTCCAGCGCGCCGTTGGCCGCCAGCAGGCGGCGGGTGCGCTCGCCCAGCCCGCGCGCGCCGTTGCCGTTGACGATCTGGATCGCGGCGCCGCCATGGTCCTGGCTGGCGTCGGACACCTCGGCTGTTGTTGGGGCCCGGGGCGCGGCGACCGCCTGCAGGCTGAATTCGTTCGGCGCCAGCGGCACCAGTTGCCAGCGCGCGCGCGCCAACCCATCGTCCGCGACCGGGTCGGCCGGTGCCGGCGTGGGGGCCGGCGTCGCGGCGGGCACCGTTGCGCTTGCGCTGTCGGCGACCACCGGCATCAGGCGCGCCAGATTGGCGCGCGCCTGCGCGTGCAGCGGATCGATGCGCAGCGCCTGCTCGATGGCCGCGCGTGCGGGTCCGGTCCGGCCCTGCAGATAGTACAGGTAGCCCAGGTTGTTGAGCGGCTGGGCCGCTTGCGGGAAGTCCGCCGCCAGCTGGCGCAGCAGGTCGATGGCCTCCGCCTGCCGGCCTGCGCCGGCCAGCAGCACGGCGCGGGCGTTGCGGGCGTCGAGCCGCTCGGGCCGCAGCGCGATCGCGCGGACGAAGGCGTCGTCGGCGGCGGCAAGCTCGCCGCGCTGCTGGTGATGGCGGCCCACGCGGTACAGCGCGTCGGCTTCGTCGCCGGCGTGCTCGACGCGCATGAGCGGCTGCACCGTCCATGGCGGCCGGGTCGGCGCCGCGCCGCAGCCGGCCAGCAAGGCGCCCAGCGCCAGCAACGGTATCAGCCGCGCCGCCATCAGTTGGTTCCCGTCAGCGACGGCATCAGGTTGCGGTAGATATTCAGCATCGCCGGCCCGAGCAGCACCACGAACAGGCTGGGGAAGATGAAGAAGATCAGCGGGAACAGCAGTTTCAGCGAGATCTTGGCGGCCTGCTCCTCGGCGCGCTGGCGCCGTTTGGTGCGCAGCAGTTCCGACTGCACCCGCAGCGAATCGGCGATGCTGGTGCCGAAGCGGTCGGCCTGGATCAGCAGCGTCACCAGCGCGTCGACATCCTCGACACCGGTGCGCAGCGCCAGGTTGCGCAGCGCCTTTTCCTTGGCGCTGCCGGCGCGCAGCTCCAGCGTCACCAGTTGCAGCTCCTCGGCCAGCACCAGGCTTTTGAGGCCGATCTCGTTGGCCACGCGCGCCAGCGCCGCGTCCATCGCCAGGCCGGCCTCGACGCACACCGTCATCAGGTCGAGCGCGTCGGGAAAACTTTCGAAGATGTCGCGCTGGCGTTTTTTCAACACGTGGTTGAGCACGACGTTGGGCAGGTAGTAGCCCAGGCCCGCAGCCGATACCAGCCACAGCATCTTGAAGTCGCCGGGGCCGGCGGCGCGGCTGCTCAGGTACAGGAACACCAGCAGCGGCAAGGCCACGGCCAAGCCGGTCTTGCCCGCATAGAACAGGCCCGGCGTCGACGGCGTGCGCCAGCCGGCGTTGATAAAGCGGGTGCGCACCGGCGAGTTTTCCCAGCCTTCGGCCGGCACCGACAGCTTGGCCAGCGGCGCGGCCAGGTTGATGGCCGTCTCGAGCCAGCGCGCGCTGCGGCGCGTAACCTGGCTGCGCTCCTGCAGCGCCTCGAGCCGGTCCTTGACCGGGTTGACCGTCAGCAGGCGCACCGCCAGCAGCACGCCGCCGAAGACGAACACGAACAGCACGGCCAGGAACAGGATCTGGATCAGCGTCATCAAAGCTCCTCAGACCCGGATATGGGTGATTTTGCGGATCGCGAACACGCCGAGCAGCATCATGCCGGCCGCGCCGTAGAGCATCTTGCGCCCCAGCGGGTCGGTGAACAGCGGATCGAGCGAGCCGGGGTTGGCCAGGGTGGCCAGGCCGCCGACGGCGAACGGCAGCAGCCCCAGCACCCAGGCCGACATGCGGCCCTCGGCCGACATCACGCGCACCTGGCCGAGCAGCTTGAGGCGGTCGCGGATGATGGCGCTGATCGAGGTCAGCAGGTCGGTCAGGTTGCCGCCCGTCTCGCGCTGGATCAACACGGCGATGACGAAGTAGCGCAAATCGGTGCTGGGCACGCGCGTGGCCAGGTTCATCAGCGCGTCCGGCATCGCCACGCCGAAGTTGACCTCGTCGAAGACGACGCGGAACTCGGCGCCGACGACGTCGTGCATCTCCTCGCCGACCATCTTGAGCGCGGTGGGGAAGGCGTGGCCGGCGCGCATGGCGCGGCTCATCATGTCGAGCGCCTCGGGCAGCAGGCGCTCGATGGTGGTGATGCGCAGGCGGCGCGCCCGCATCGCTTCGAGCACCGGCAGCCAGCCGCACAGGCCGGCCAGCACCAGGCGTCCCACCCACGGCAGGCCCATGCTGGAGAACACGATGAAGCCGATCAGCGCGCAGCCGCCCATCAGCGCGCACAGCTGCGCGGTGCTCATGGTGCGCCCGGCCTGCAGCAGCAGGCGGTCGAGTTTGGCGATGCCGGGCATTGCCGCCAGCAGGCGGTTCAGCGATGGATCGCGGCTGTAGGTGCGTTCCTTGGTGATCGACACGGCCAGTTCGGTGCCGCTGTCGCCGATGGCCGCGCGCAGGCGCCGCGCGACGCGCTCGGCCTCGGGGCTGCGGGTCTTGTTCCAGCCGGTGAACACGCCCCACACCAGCAGGCCGACGGCGCCGAACACGAGCGCGCCGAACAGGATCAGACGAAGGTCCATGGCGGGTCCTATTTGGTCACCGGGTCGAACGCGCCGGTCGAGACGTTGATGCCGAAATTGCGCAGGCGCTCGATGAAGCGCGGACGCACGCCGCTGGCGGTGTGGTGGCCGTGCACCGCGCCGTCGTCGCCCAGGCCGGTCTGCTTGAAGGTGAAGATCTCCTGCATCGTGATCATCTCGCCCTCCATGCCGGTGACCTCCTGGATCGACATGACCTTGCGCTTGCCGTCGGTCATGCGCGAGACCTGCACCACCACGCCCACGGCGCTGCTGATCTGCTGGCGCATGGCCTTGGTCGGCAGGTTGGCCGCCGCCATGCTGATCATGTTTTCCAGCCGGGTCAGGGCGTCGCGCGGGGTGTTGGCGTGGATGGTCGCCATCGAGCCTTCGTGGCCGGTGTTCATGGCGCCGAGCATGTCGAGCGCCTCGGCGCCGCGCACCTCGCCCAGGATGATGCGGTCGGGCCGCATGCGCAGCGCATTGCGCACCAGCGCCCGCTGGCTCACTTCGCCCTTGCCCTCGATGTTCGGCGGGCGCGTTTCAAGCCGCACCACGTGCGGCTGCTGCAGTTGCAGCTCGGCCGCGTCTTCCACGGTGACGATGCGCTCGGTGCGGCCGATGAAGCCGGAGATCACGTTGAGCATGGTGGTCTTGCCCGAGCCGGTGCCGCCGGAGATCAGGATGTTGACCTTGGCCTTGCCCAGCCCCTGCAGCACCTCGGCCATGTCGGCCGTCATGCTGCCGTAGGCGACCAGGTCGGCCAGGCGCAGCGGGTCGGCCGAAAAGCGCCGGATCGACATGATCGGGCCGTCGATGGCCAGCGGCGGGATGATGGCGTTCACGCGCGAACCGTCGGGCAGGCGGGCGTCGACCATCGGGCTGGACTCGTCGATGCGCCGGCCCACGCGCGAGACGATCTTGTCGATGATCTTCATCAGGTGGGCGTCGTCGCTGAAGGTGACGTCGGTCAGCTCGAGCTTGCCGCGCCGCTCGACATAGATCTGGCGGTGGGTGTTGACCAGGATGTCGGAGACGGTGGGGTCCTCCAGCAGCGGCTCGAGCGGGCCGAAGCCGAGCATTTCGTTCTGGATGTCGCGCGTGAGCGTCTTGCGCTCGGCGTCGTTGATGACGACGGCATCCTCCTCGAGCAGCTTTTCTACCAGGTTGCGCAACTCGACGCGGATCTGGTCCTGGCTCAGGCGCTGCATGCTTTCGAGGTCGACGCGGTCGAGCAGTTGCGCGTGCAGGCGCTGCTTGAGCTTTTGGTAGGCGCGGTTGTCGATGGCGACGGCGCGCTGGCCGGCCACGCGCGTTTCGCCGCTTTCAAGCCGTTCGCGCAGGGAGATGGGAGGTGTGGACATGGTCGTTTAGCCTTGGTGAGGGAGCGCGGGGTCAGGCTTTGCGCGGACGCAGTTTGGACAGCCAGCCGCCGCCCTGCTGCTCGGGCGCGGCCTCGCCGCTGAGCTTGCGCGCCAGTTCGACCAGCGCCACGCTCAGCGGACTGGCCGGCGCCAGCTGGATCACCGGCACGCCCTGGTTGACCGAGCGGGCGGCGGCGTCGTAGTGGTTCGGCATGGTGATGCTCACGTCGGTGTCGAACGCGCCTTCCAGGTCTTTGAGCTTGATTTCGCCGCCCTTGTCGTGGCGGTTGACGATGACGTGGATCTTGTCCTTGCCGTATTCGAGCGAGCGGAACACGTTGAGCATGCGCTTGCCGTCGCGGATGTAGGGCAGGGTGGTTTGCAGCACCGGGTAGATCTGGTCGGTGTGGTCGAGCGCGCGGATGGTGACCGCGTCGAGGCTGCGGCCGACGTCGAGCAGCACGAAGTCGTAGTGGCGCCGCGCCAGCTTGAGGATGGCGTCGATGTGGTCGGGCTTGACGTCGTTGGCGTGGGTCGGATCCGACGGCGCGGCCAGCACCCCGTAGTTGGGCGTGACGTTGAGCATGCTCGAGGCCAGGAACGAGGGGTCGAGCCGGTGGATTTGCTGGGCCACGTCGCTCAAGGTCGCCAGCGGCTTGTGGTCGGAGACGAACAGCGAGGCGTCGCCGAACTGCAGGTTCATGTCGATCAGCGCGACCTTGTACTTGCCGCTGGCCGCCAGCGCGTAGCCGAGGTTGGTGGCCAGGAAGGTGGCGCCGCTGCCGCCCTTGCACGAGATGAAGGCGAGCACCTTGCCGTTGGCCTGGCTGCGCCGCTCCAGTTTTTCGCCGATGCGTTCGATGGCCGTGTTCAGCGTGGCGCTGGTGGCCGGCGACGGCAGCACCTCGCGCACGCCGGCGCGCATGGCCTGCATCAGGAACTCGGGGTCGCGCGCTTCGCACAGGGCCACGCAGGCGATGCGCGGGTGCTGCGCCGAGAAGCGTTCGAGCAGGTCGAGGTCGCCGTCTTCGACCGATGGACGGTCGATCACCAGCACGTCCGGCAACTGTTCGTCGCCCAGCATCGACAGGCGCGCCACGCCGCCGCTCAGGTGGTCGACCTCGTCGGAGGGCGAGCGCGCGCGCAGCATGCGCATCACGTCGGCCAGGTGCCGCTCATCGCGGGAAATGACAGCTATCTTCAATTTGGTTCGTGCTCGCTGGTGGGTGGAACGCCGGTCACTTGAGGCCGGAACCGATGGTAAAGCCGCTTTGCTGCTGCTGGTCCTGCGACGAATAGGAGCGCTGGTAGTTTTCGTAGGCGGCCGCCGCCGCTTGCGCGTCGAGGCCGTTGACGGGACGGCGGTCGTCGACGGCGCGCGGGTCCAGCGTTTGCTGGGCCACGGCGGCGCGCACGCTGGCGCCGAACTGGCGGTCGATGTTGGGCGAGTTGGCGCAGGCCGACAGCGCGCAGGCGGCCGCCAGGGCCAGCAGGCGGGCGCCGAAGTGGCGCAGCGAAGTGGGGTTGACTGGCATGGGGCGTCCTATTTCACGTCGAAGCCGGCGGCGTCTTGCGGCGGGGGAGGCGCGTTGCCTTCTAGCTTGCCGCGCAAGAAGAAGTCGGTGCGGCTCGGCTCGCTGTAGGCGTCGGTCGGCAGTTTCGAGTTGGGCGGCAGCGGCTTGGCCAGGTGCGGCGTGACGATGAACACCAGCTCGGTGCGGTCGCTCTGGAAGTCGCTGCTGCGGAACAGCGCGCCCAGGACGGGGATCTCGCCCAGTCCCGGGAAGGCCTTGATGTTGGTGGTGACGTTGTTCTTGATCAGGCCGCCGATGGCGAAGCTCTGGCCGTCGAACAGCTGCACCGTGGTGCTGGCGCGGCGCGTGGTGAACGACGGCAGCACCGACGTCGCCGAGCTGTTGCCGCTGGTGATGCCGATGCCTTCGCGGTTCAGTTCGGAGACCTCGGGCGACACCTTCAGGTTGATGCGTCCGCCCTCGAGCACGGTCGGGGTGAACTTGACGGCTACGCCGTATTCCTTTTCCTCCAGCGTGACGCGGGGAAAGCCGGCGCCGCTATCCTGCGACACCGGGATGTAGATCTTGCCGCCGGCCAGGAAGCTGGCCTCCTGGCCGCTGATGGCCATCACCGTCGGCTCGGCCAGGATCTTGACCAGGCCGTCGTTTTTTTGCGCGTCGAAGGTGAGGAACTTGCCGTTCTTGCCGTTGAAGGCGTCGAGCTTGCCGGGATTGCCGCTGAGCAGATTGCTCAGCAGGGTATAGGTCCAGCTGCCGCTGTTGCCCACCAGGCCGACGCTGGCGCCGAGCTGGTCGACCAGGGTTTTCGAGATCTCGGCGATGCGCACCTCCAGCATCACCTGTTGTGGCGCGGCCACGGCCAGCATGTTGATCACGCGCCCGCCGGCGCCGCCGGCCCCGCTCGGTGAGGACGCGGATGCCGCGCTGGTGGCCGGCGTGGCCGCCGACAGCAGCGACGCCGGATCGGCGCCGCCTGCGGCCGGTGCCGGGGCCGGAGTAGAGGCGCCGGAGCGGCTGTTGCGCTGCAGGTAGGCGCCGGCCACGGACACGATCTGGGCCGCCTTGACCGAGTCGCTCACCACGCCCGACAGGATCAGCGCGCCGCCGGAGACGGTGATGCGGATGTCTTTTTCGGTCGGGAACAGCTGGTCGAACTGCTGGCGCAGCGCGGTGCTGTCGAGGCCGACGACGATGTCGATGATGGTGGCCTGGTTGGCCTTGTTCCACAGGATCAGGTTGGTCGAACCGGTCGACTTGCCCAGCATATAGACTTCACGCGGGTTGATCAGGATGACGTCGGCCACCTTGGTGTCGCCGACGGCCAGGCGCGTCACCGGGTAGGGCAGGTGCATCAGCGTCGACTTGCCCTCGGACAAGGTCATCAGCGCGGCCAGTTCGGTGCTGCGCGCGCTGGCTGCGGGGGAAGGCGCGGCGGCGGCGGCGGCGGCCGCCGCAGCCGCGTTCGCCAATACCGGCAGCGCGCACAGCACGGCCAGGGCGGCGCGTGCCAGCAGCGGGGGACGGGAGGGCGCCGGCCGGGCCGCGCGCGTGGTTGCAGTCATCAAGGCTATCTCTCTGGTGAGGGCTGTATCGTTTAGAACTGCTGGGAACTGCGGTCGAGGCCTTTGATCATTTCCACCTTGTCGCCGGCCGGCGCCGGGCGCGCTGCCGGCGGTCGCGGCGCAACGGCGGCGGGGGCTGCGGCCGGCGTCGGCGCCGGGGCATGCGCCACCGGTTGCGGCTTGCCGTCGTCGAGCAGGCTGCTCTTGGTGGCGCCCTCGGTGTTGGCCGACAGCGGATCGATCTGGTTGCGCAGCACCAGCGACAGGGTGCCGACGCTGCGCGCCAGGTCGAGCTTTTCGACCTGCTCGGGCGTCAGTTCCAAGGTCACGGCGTTGACCACCTTGGGTTTGGTGTCGTCGCGGTTCGATTCCTGCGCGATGGCCAGCACCAGGATGCGTTCCAGTACGATCTTCGAGATCGCCTGCTCGCGCACACCGGTGTCGCCGCCGCTGTCGCTCTGGGTGTTGACCAGGATGTCGACGAAGTTGCCCGGCAGCGCGAAGCCGGCCACGCCGACGACGTCGTTGACGCGCACCGTCATGGCGCGCTTGCCGGCCGCCACCACGGCCGACAGGCCGCCGCTGGTGCCGGCCGGGGCCAGCTTGCTTTCCATCAGCGGCTCGCCGCGCAGGATGTTGGTGCGCGTGATGCGGCCCTCGAGCGTCTTGGCGTCGACGATGGCGCCGGGCGGCATCGAGTTGACCGGCCAATCGACCATGTGGATCAGCTCGGGCGCGACGCGCGTGCCCATGCCGATGTCGAGCAGCGCCACGGCGACCTTGTTGCTGTTGCTGGCCGACTGGCCGGCGATCCATTGCGCGGCCAGCACCACCGCCGCCAGCGCCATCACCAGCGCCACCGCTATCATCGTCAAGGCCCGCGTATTTCTCATGCTGTGCTTTCGTGGTTATTCGTCGTTGTTGCGTGCCGGGCGGCCAGCGGCCGGCTAGGCCGGTGGCGACTGGTCGCGGCGGTCGCGTTCTTTTTTCTGCTGTTCGTTGACCCGGCGCGCGCCGGCGCCGGCGAAATAATTGTTCCACGCCCAGTCGAGCGCGCGCCGGTCGACGCGCGCGGGCGTGCCCTCGTAGCGTGCCAGGTCGCGCACCTGACGGATCAGGTCGCGCGGATAGCAGGCCAGCAGCGGGGTGTCTTCTTTCGCGTGGTGTTCGCTGAGCAGGTAGGCGAAGGCGTCGGCGTCGAACTCCATGCCGTATTGCGTGCACGCCTGTCTGAAAAGCAGCTCATATTCCGCCTGGGTTTGGGGCGGCACTTCGATCTTGTAGGCCAGCCGGCGCAGAAAGGCGCCGTCGGATAATCGCTCTGGCAAGAAGTTCGAGGAGAATACCACGACCACATCAAAAGGTACCTGGAAAATGTGGCCTGTATGCAACGAAAGATAATCCACGCCACGATCCATCGGCACGATCCAGCGGTTCATCAGCTCCAGCGGCGAGCAGCGCTGGCGCCCCAGGTCGTCGATGATGAAGATGCCGTTGTTGGCCTTCAGGTGCGGCGGCGCCTGGTAGAGGCGGGTGTTGGGGTCGAAGCGCAGGTCCAGCATCTCGAGCGTGAGCTCGCCGCCGGTGAGGGCGGCCGGACGCTGCACGCCGCGCACCCAGCGGGCGTCGAGCTGGCGCAGCAGCTCGCCGCCCTCGGCCGGCTCGGGCGCCTCGCCGCCGGGGGCCATGCGGTGCTGGACCGGGTCGTAGAACGGCACCACCTCGCCGTCGATCATGATGGCGTGGGGCACGGCGATGACGCCGTGCAGCAGGCTGCACAGGCGCTCGGCCAGGAAGGTCTTGCCGCTGCCGGCCAGGCCGTAGATGAACATCGCGCGGCCCGAGTTCATCGCCGCGCCCATCTGGTCGAGCACGGCCTGGTTGGCGACCACGTCGTGGAAGCCCGCGCGTACGTGTTCGCGCGTGACGTGCAGGTGGCGCACGCTTTGCGCGGCCACCTGGGCCACATAAGCGGCCAGGGTGACGGGCGCCGGACCGGCGTAGGCGTTGCGGTTGAGGCAAGCGACGGCGCGCTGGGCGCCCGCCTCGGTGAGGTTGTAGGTCAGGTCGGCGTCGGTGCCGCTGTGGCCGCTGCGCGTGACCTCGACCAGTTTTTCGGTCTTCAGGAACGTCACCAGCGGCGTGATGGCGCTGATGCTCAGTTTCAGATGGCTAGCCAGTTCGGGCAGCCGCACCTGTCCGCGCTGGAACAAGACCTTGGCCACCAGTTCGGTCAGGAACAGGAATGGCAGTCCAGTTTCCTCGATGCTGCGTGGCGCGCGGGCGTTGGCCGGCGCGTCGCGCTCGGCTGTGGCGGCCATGAGGTCCGGCTCGGCGTGCATGAAATCCTTGAAGTGATACGGATATGAAGATTGTCGGTAGATAATTGACCTAGGTCAACATCATGCGTTGTTCATGTGTGTCGCGTGGCAAAAAAAAGACACACTTCTCAGGAAAACAACGCTTCGCCGCGCCAAGCGCCCCATACCAGGTAGGGCAGGGTGCCGGCGGCGATGGCCAGCGCGTACGGCAGGCGGCCGCTGGCTTCGGCCGGCGCCTCGATCTTGATCGCCTCGCCGCCGAGTCGGCGCATCAGCGCGTACACGCCCATGTGGTAGGTGTTGCGCACCATCGCGCGCAGGCGCCCGTTCCAGGCCGCGACCGCCAGCGCCAGCACGCCGCCGGCCAGCAAGGTCAGCAGCACGCTGACGACCGTGCCCCACGGGCCGACGAAGGCGCCCACCATGGCCATGAGCTTGACGTCGCCGGCGCCGAGCGCGCGCATGGCGTACATCGGCACCAGCAGCGCGAGCCCGGTCGCCAGGCCGGCCAGCGACCATACAAAGCCGATGCCGCCCTGCGGCGCGACGAACAGGCCGGCGCCTTCCGGGTACAGGCAGTTGAGCGCGATGCCCAGCACGGCGCCGCCGAACACCAGCGCGTTGGGAATGCGGCGCGTGCGCAGGTCGTTCCACACAGCCAGCGCCAGCAGGGCGCACAGCAAAATCAGGGGCAGCTTGTTCATGACGCGTTCGACCGGAAAGGGGAGGTGTTGCGATAGTAGCGCGGTGTGTTTGCGCTGGGCAAAAAAAAGACCGGCGCGCGGGCCGGTCCTTGTTGCTGCTGACAGCGATTACGCTACCTTGGTGCCGCCCAGTGCTTCGATCACGGCGTTGAACTTGGTCTTGAGCGCAGGGCCCATGGCGGTGGCGGCGGCGCCTGCGACGACGGCGATACCGGCGGCGATCAGGGCGTATTCGATGGCGGTGACACCGGCTTCGTCATTGATGAAATTTTTGATGGCGTTCATGGTCGTTTCCTTAGAGGTAAGTGAGATTGCGAAATGGTGTTACGGCATTCCACTAAAACGGGGGTCAGGTTTTAGGTCCTAAAAACTGCTAGCAGCGTAATGATGACCACCACTGAAACGAGTGCGCCGATCAATGCATATTCGATCAGGCTGGCACCGCCGGCATCGCCGATGAACCGGCCGATGTCGCGTTGCTTGCCTTTTGATCCTTGCATCCCGCACTCCTGTTGGTCGTTACTGGCTGGTTTCTCTCAGCTGTTTCAAGTTCGCTGCTGATGTAATGAATTCTACGGAAGCCCGTCTTGATCCACATCAGACGGATGTCACTTTGTCGGGGGAGGATTGTCACGATGTGTGGCGGCCGCGCCGTGACAAATGTCACGGGGGCGGCCGTTGGCGCGGTGTTGCGGGGAGGGAGGGCGCCTAGGAGGCGTTCAAGCCGTGCCGGTTGGCGTAGACGTACAGTTCGAGGCGGTTGGCCACGCCGAGCTTTTGATAAATCGTCGTCAGGTTGTTGCGCAAGGTCGGCTCGGCGATGAACAGCCTGGCGGCCAGCTCCTTGTTGGGCGCGCCGTTGCTGTCGGCGACGACGGCGACGATCTTGCGCTCCTTGGGGGTGAGCGTGGCGATGCGCGGGGCCTCCGGATCGGCCGGCGCCGCCGTGACCATCTTGTTGAGCAGCGCGTGGGTCAGCGCCGGGTCCAGGCACAGCTCGCCGCGATGGACTTGCCGGATCGCCGCCAGCACCACCTCGGCCGGCGCCTCCTTGCCGACCACGCCGCGCGCGCCCAGGCGCACCGCCTCGCCCAGCAGCGCCTGGTCGCGGTTGCCGCTGAGGATCAGCACGCGCGCGCCGCTGTCGGCCAGCAGCGCCGGCAGGATCTCGATCGAGCTGCGGCCCTCGAGATCGAGGTCGAGCACGATCAGGTCCGGGCGCAGGCGGCGCGCCTCCAGCAGCGCGCTGTCGTTGTTGTGGGCGGTGCCGACCAGTTGCAGTTCGGCGCCGGCGCTCTCGACCAGTTTCTCGAGGCCCCACAGCATGGTTTTGTGGTCGTCCACCAACAGCAGGCGGATCGGGGTGGCGGTGGTAGTGCTCATGAGGTAGTTCCAGGTTAGACCGGAATGGCAACGCTGACCACGGTGGCGCCGCGCGCCAGGTGTTCGATCGCTATCGTACCGCCGAGCGCGGCGGTGCGCTCGGCGATCGAACCGGGCAGGAATGGGGCCGCTGGCGGTTCCGGACTGTCGTTTTCGATGCGGATCAGCAGCTGGCCGTCGACATTGCTCAGGTCGACCAGCCCGCCGCGCGCCCGCGTGTGCTTGCGGATATTGCTCATGCCTTCATTAACGATCTGGAACACCTCGGCGGCCAGGCGGTCGCTCACGCTCAGGTCGTCCGCCGCCCGCACCTCGATTGTGATGCCGTAAAAGGCGCGTACCTGGCCCGCCTGGCGGCGCAGCGCCACCAGCAGTTCGGCCTCCTGACGCGCCGCGCCCTGGCGCACGGTCTTGGCGAAGGCGCGCATGTCGGCGATGACCTGGCCGGTCATGTCGAGCAAGCGGTCCAGTTCGGCGGCGGCCGCGTGCTCGGCTTCCAGGCTCTGGCGCACCGCGCTGATGCCGTGGCGCAGGCCGATGTAGGGCTGGATGGTGCTGTCGTGCAGGTCGCGGGCGATCTTTTGCCGTTCGCGGAAGGCGGCGTCGGACGCCAGGCGGTCGAGCAGCATGATGTTTTCGATGACCGGGAATACCTGCGCCGCGAGTTGTTGCAGGAACACGGCGTCGCCACGGTTGAGGCGCTGCTGGTCCGACACCAGATAGATGCGGCCCTCGCCCTTGCGCAGCGGCAGCGGCGCGCTGACGAAGGAGGCGGCGTCGAGCAGGTCGGCCAGCGGCTCGACGGCGTCGGCGCCGAGCCGCTGCCAGGCTGCCGCGCCACGGCCGCGCTGCCCCGCCTCGAGCGTGCGCGGCAGGCGCGGGTGCAGCGCACGCGCGTAATGCACCAGCGCGTCGTCGTTGAAGGCAAGCAGCGGCGCGGCGGCCGCTTCGCCGAGCATCGATTGGGTGCCCTGGCGCGCCTGGCCGCGCGCACTGGTCGAATGCAAACGCCACAGCTCGTCCGGCCCGTCGCGCATCAATAGCAGGCATTGGCTGGCATGATGGAAGTCGCGCGTCTGGTGCAGGATCGAGGCGATGGTCTGGTCGACGCCGAAGCGCGGGTTGGACAGCTGGCTGACCTCGCGCAGCAACGCCAGGCGGCGCCGCTGGATCAGGCCGAGCCCGCCCCAGTAGGCAATCATGTAGCCAAGCGCGAGCACGAAGGTGGTGCGCAACCACAGCTGGCCCTGGTTGGTGCTGTTGTTGGCCAGCCACGTTGCCACCGTCAGCGCCACCGCCGCCGCCAGCGTAATGCGCGCGCCCTCGTCGAAACCCCATTGGAACGACGAGGTCAGGATCACGAAGAAGAAAAATGGGTAGAAATAGCTGCTTCCGCCGCCGGTGCAGTAAATCATCAGGCAGTACCAGCCCAGGTCGAGCCAATAGACGACTTTGCCATGCCAGAACGGATTGCCGTGGTAGCGCACCGCCACCAGCAAGGTGACGCTGTGCAGCAGATAGCCGATGAAGATCAGCCAGGTCAGTGCGCCCTGGCGCTCGTAGGCGCCCATGTCGTCGGGCGCGATGAACAAGGTCAGCAGCGCCGAGACGGCCAGCACCAGGCGCATGATGAAAATCATCGAGGCGCCGGCGACGTCGTTGTTGCGCGGTTGTGCTGCTATTTGCATGAAAGTTGTGGCTAAGCTGTCCAATGTGTGGCTCTCTCCCGGCCCATGGAGCTTATACGGTTGCCCGACAGCATTGGTTTCACTATAGTGAACATACATTAAAAGATCGTCAAAATAGTTGCGCTAGCGACACGTCGGAGTCTACGCACAGATGTCTGTCCTGTCTAGCCGGATCTAGCAGATCGCGCGGACATGATGTTGAGGAAAAACATTAAATGTCTACGCGAAACAAAATAAGCGCGCTACAATGTCCCTACCGCCACCCCGATCCAGTGGCGTCGGCGCCGGCGCGCAAGCCCCCGGAATCGCCTCCACCGCAGTGCCGCGCCGCGTGCGCTCTTGCCTGTCCCCCCTGCTGTCCGCCTCACGGAAGCCTTGTTATGAATGTATCCAGATTCCCGCGCGCACGCCAAAAGGGCTCTGCCGCGGTCGAAATGGCGTTTATCGCGCCGGTGTTGTTTTTGCTGCTCATGGCCGTGTTCGAGTTCGCGATCATCTTCTTCACGTCGCTGACGATGCAATATGCCGTGCGCGAGGGTTCGCGCTACGCCATCACCGGCCAGAGCGACCGCGATCCCGCCGCCAGCAACCGCCAGCGCTACCTGGCCATCATCCAGTCGATCAAGGACAATTCGGTGGGGATGTACGATTCGGTCAACCCGGTCATCACGGTCAACAACACGACGTACGCCACCGCCAACGCCTATTCGGCGACGATGTTCGGCGGCCCGGACGACGTGGTCGTCATCCGTCTCGATTGCAGCTGGAAGATCGTCACGCCGATCATCGGCGCGATGTTCCAGGGCGGGGTATTGCATTTTTCCGTGGCGACGACGATGCGCAACGAGACCTACCAATGAGCCGCAGTATGCCACCCCACATGACACCCCGCATGTCCCGCCGCCGCGCCGGCGGACTGGCCGCCGTTGAGTTCGCGCTGTGGCTGCCGCTGCTGCTGCTGCTGATCGTCGCGCTGGTCGACATCGCGCGTGGCGTGCAGGCCAACATGATCTTGATTAATCTGAGCCGGGAGGGCGCCAACCTGGCCTCGCGCGGCAAGCTGCAATTGTCGGAGAACGCGCAGGTCATCATCGGCCAGGTCGCCGCCTCGGGCTCGCCGCTGGAGATGAACGAGCGCGGCATGATTTACGTGACCCGCATCATGGGGCTGGCCAGCGGCAGCACCACGCGCAGCATCGTGCTCGAGCAGTACCGCTGGGACGACTCGGTCAACAACCGCGGCTTCCGCGTCAGCGGCTACGGGCCCGCCAGCAAGATCTGGACGTGCGGCAGCTGGGCCGGCGCCGTGGCAGGCACCTGCGTGGTGCCGACCGGCGCCAACGCGCCGGCGGTGGCGCTGATGAGCGGCTCGCTGGCCGACGGCGAGGTGATCTATGTCGTCGAGACGTTCTACAAATTCAACATGGTGTTCGCGCCATTTTCCCTCGGCTCGGTGTCGACCTCGACCATCGGCCCCGATCTTTACTCGATGACGGTGTTCTGATGAGACGCTTTTCCAAACCCCAACAACGCGGCATGGTGACGGTGCTGCTGGCGATCTGCGTGACGGTGCTGATCGCCGCTGTCGGACTGGTCCTCAGCGCCGGCCTGAGCTATATGATCAAGTCCAAGCTCAACGCGGCGACCGACGCCGCCAGCCTGGCCGCCGCGCGCGCCACCAGCATCGGCGGCGACCAGGCCACGCAGACGGCCAACGCGCGGGCGGCGGCGACGCGGTTTTTCAACGCCAACTTCCCGGCCAACTATTTGCTGTCCACCCCCACGCTCAACGAGACCCAGGTGAGCTTCAACGGCGGCGAGGTGACGATCAACGTCAGCGCCTCGGCCACCATGCCGAGCGTGTTGATGGGCGGTGTAGTGTCCGGGCCGCTGTCGCCCAGCGTGCTGACAGAGACCAAGCGCAAGGACCTCGACATGGTCATCACGCTCGACACCTCCGGTTCGCTCAGCGGCCAGGCGGCCACCGTGCGCAGCTCGGCGATCACCTTCCTCAAGCAATTCAATTCGGAGCGCGACCGGGTCGGCCTGCTGCATTTTTCCTACGGCGCCGTGCTGGACGATCCGATCCGTCCGATCTTGCGCGGTTTTGACCGCACCAGCATGACCAACCACATCAAGGGGTACTCGTTCACCGGTTCGACCGCTTCGCCGGAGGGCATGTATATGGCGCGGCAGCAGATTAACAGCGTGCCGACGGCTAACCTGAACCGTTCCAATCTGCGCGTGATCGTTTTCTTCTCCGACGGCGCGCCCAACTCGTTCGGCACCTATCTGACGTGGAACAACGGTGTGAACTGTAAGACAGCCGGCACGGTGACCACTGACGACGATGGTAGCGGCGAGCCGGGGGGGCTGTTCAAACTCGACCAGCAGTCCGACGATGTAGGCGGCGGCTGCACCCCGGAAACCGAGAACAACCCCACCTACCTGAAGAACCGCGCCTCCGCGCTGCCGGCCTTCTACAACGCGCATGTCACGTATGACCAGTACATCGACCCGAAGACAACCTACGAGTATCCGATCGTGACCAACTCGCCGCGCGTGGTGACCAACGCCATCACTTATCGCAACGTTAACCGCGCCGCGCGCAACCTGGTCGAAGCGATGGCGGCGAAGTCGCGCGACGAAGGCATCTTCGTCTTCACGCTCGGACTGGGCTCGGCGCTGAAGGCCGGCAGCGGCGCCGATGGCGAAAAGGGCGAGGACACACTCAAGTGCATGGCCAACTCCACCGACGCGCCGAGCCGCTGCTTCAACGCCGCCAAGCCGGTCGGGGTCTACTGCTATGCCGCCACCCAGGCCGACCTGACGCCATGCTTCTCCAAGCTGGCCAGCGCCATCCTGCGCATTTCGAAGTAAGCTTTCACCGCCCGGGGATCCGGCGCAGCGCTTCGCGCGCGACCGGCGCCGGCACCACATGGGCGCCGTCGAATTCCGTGTATTGAACCTCGTAGTCCTCGCGCGCCAGCTGGTTCGCGATGGCGCGTCCCTGCGTGACCGGCAGCACCTCGTCGCCGCTGCCGTGGGCGACGAACACACGCGGCCGCCCGACGCGCCGCATCGGCTTCATGAAGCCCGGTGAAAACGCCACGATATCGCTGAACAAATCCCCGTTCATCAAGCCCACCGACAGCGCGTAGGAAGCGCCGTCGGAAAAGCCGCCGATCACCAGCGCGTCCGGGTCGACGCTGTAGCGCCGCATGGTCCACGCCAGCACGCGGTCGAGGAAGGCCAGGTCGGGACCGTAGCCGCCGCGTATCACGTCCCAGCTGTCGGTCAGCGAGCGCGGTATCAGCAGCAGCGCGCCATGGCGTTGCGCGTGGGCGATGGCGCTGTCGTCGGCGCCGCCGAGCAGCTGGCGCACGCCGTGCAGCAGCACGATCAATTGCAGCGGGCGAGCGGGCGCGCCGTCGATGGGCGCCGGCACGTGCAGGATGGCCTGGCGGCCGTTGGCGAAGGCCAGGGTGTGGCGGCCGGGCGGCAGTTGCAGCGGCGGCGGGTGCTCGAGCAGTGCCAGCGGCCGCAAAGCCGGACGGGCGCGCAGCCGGCCGTCGCTATGCGGGTCGGGCGGTGTCGGGGACGGGGACTGCGTGGCCACGGTGCGTCCCCATGCCGCTACTTGTTGCGGACGTAGGAGGTCAGCTCCCAGCTGTCGCGGTTGAAAGTGCGGCCCTGCCAGTCGGTGTCGCGGTAATCGAGCTTGACGAAGTTGTTCAGTTCCGGGGCGAACCAGACCGTCTCCGTCAGCTGGCCGTTGCCGCCGTTGCTGTTGGTTTCGTCGCCGCGGTAGAGCGCTTCGACCACCACCTTGATGGCGTCGAACTCGCCGGCCGGCGTCTTGATTTTTTCCCAGTCCAGCACCTTGCCCTTGATGGTGTAGCGCCAGTGTTTGCCTTGTTTCGGGTTGTCGCCGGTGACCTCGGTGTTCCATTCCTTGCCGGGCGTGAGCGGGAACGCGTAGCGCGCGAACGACGGCGAGAAGTGCATCGCGCCACGCTCGACCGGGTTCATTTCCGCGCTGAAGAGCTGCTTGGTCACCAGCGCGTTGCTGGACGCCCGCCGCACCTCGACATGCACGCCGGCGTCGTCGATGGCGGTCACCTCCATCTTGTTGACGTTGCCTTTGACGCCTTTCCAGACGTCGGTGTATTGGTAGGTCCAGGAGTCGCCGACGGCGGGTGTGGGCGCCGGCGCGGGCAAGCGCGCCTCAGCCAGTGCGAACGGTCCGGCCAGGACCAGGCAAAAGGCGATACAACTTTTCAGGGTGATGCTGTTGCGCATACTGTCTCCTTTAATTGTAATTTGTTCGACAACGTTATCACAATCCGAGACGCTCTCATCGGCTTTTCATCGACCTTCGATGGGCGCGTGTTCCTTCATCAGCTCGGCCACCCAGTCGATGAACACGCGCAGCCGGGTGCTGACGTAGCGGTTCTGCGGATACGCCACATGCAGCGGCATGGGGGGCAGGCGCCAGTCCTCCAAGAGCGGCAGCAGCTCGCCGCTGGCGACATGGGGCTTGGCCATATAGCGCGGCAGCCACAGCACGCCCATGCCGGCCAGGCCGGCCGCCAGGTAGGCGTTGCCGTCATCGACGGCGACCACGTATTGGCCGTCGATGGTGAGCGTCTCGTCGTCGCGGCGCAACACCACCGGGTAGGTCTTGCCGGTGCGGCCCCATAAAAAACCAACCACGCGGTGGGCGCCGTGTTCCAGCTCGCGCGGATGGGCGGGCGCGGCGTTGCGCGCGAGATACGCGGGCGCCGCATACACGCCCAATTGCAGGTCGCCCACGTGCCGCGCCTTCAGCGACAGGTCGCGCAGTTCGCCGCCGCGTATCACGCAATCGACACTTTCGCCGACCAGGTCGATGGTGCGGTCGCTGACGCCCATGTCGATTTGCAGGTCGGGATAGCGGGCGTGGAACGCCGGCAGCGCCGGCATCAGGATCATGCGCGCCAGCGGACTGGGGACGTCGACCTTGAGCTTGCCCTTGGGCTGGGCCGACGCGTGGGACAGGACCGATTCGGTATCGTCGAGGTCGGCAAGCAGGCGCACCACGCGGTCGTAATACGCCGCGCCGTCCGCCGTCACGTTGACCTTGCGCGTGGTGCGGTTGAGCAGCTTGACGCGCAGGCGCGCCTCGAGTTGCTGCACCAGTTGGGTGGCGCTGGTGCGACTGATGTGGAGCGTCTCGGCCGCCCGCGTGAAGCTGCCGGTCTCTACCACCCGTACGAACGCCGTCATCGCATCGAACCTGTCCATATCGCCTCCCGATCAAGTAATTGTTCGGATTATACAAACAGTGATGGGCTAACTCCGGCGTTTATCTTCGGTTTGATTGCAATTAGACTGGGTTCTTCTAAACAGTTTAAGGAGTTAAGCATGGCAACCCGTGACGTCGTATCCCCACCTGGCCGCCACGCGCTGTATGAAAAGCACCGCTACTCGCCGGCCGTGCGCGCCGACGGCCTGCTGTTCGTGTCCGGACAGGTCGGCAGCCGCGAGGACGGCTCACCGGAGCCGGATCTGAAAGCGCAAGTCCGGCTGGCGTTCCAGAACCTGAACGCGATCCTGGCCGCCGCCGACTGCACGTTTGACGACGTGGTCGACGTAACCATCTTCATGATTAATCCGGACCAAATCTTCGAAATGGTTTGGGACGAGGTGGCGCCCGAGTACTGGGGCCAGGCGCCGTTTCCAACCGCGACCGTCGTCGGCGTGACATGGCTGGCCGGCTTCCAGTTCGAGATCAAGGTCGTGGCGAAGCTGCCGAAGTAATGCGGGTGGCCGCTATGGCCGCCTCACCATCACTCGCCGGCTTTGAGCCGGCGACGCGTGGCGGCGCGTTTGGCGGCGAACTTGGTCTCAACTTCCGCAGCCGGGATCAAGTTGCCGACGTTGGCCGAGTCCAGACCCGCCTGCACTTGGCGACGAAACCAGGCGTCGTGTTCCGCCGTTTCCTGCTGCTGTCGAACGAAGTCGCGCATGAATTCGCGCAGCAACTGGGCGCCGGTGCGGTCGCGGTCTTTGGCCGCTGTCGTGAATTGGTCTTTCAAGCTCGCGTCGACCCGGAAAGTAAAAGTTGCTTCACTCATGGCTCTGCTCCAATGTGTTACAGCGTAATTACATCGTAGCACACTAGGGATTTAGCCGCATTTCGGCGGGGGTGGCGTGAGCAGCGCCGCTGGCGCGAGCACGCCGTGCCTTGCCGCCATGCGGGCGAATTCGCCCGAGCGCACCATCTCGGTGAACAGCGCGCTGTACTGGTCGCGCGCGGCCGCGAACGCGGCGCCGCGCGGGAAGGCGAGATAGCCGTCCAGTTGCGCGATGGCGGGACACAGGGCGACCAGGTGCCCGCTGGTGCGCAGCGCGCCGATCAGCGCGGCGTTGTTGCGCTCATTGGTCGCCAAGAGGTCGACCCGGCCGTGCATCAGCATTTGCACGCCGTTTTCCAATTGATTGACTTCGCTGATGTCCAGCCGTGGCCGGGCTTGATCGAAGCGCGCGCCGTAATGCCAGCCGCGCACGGCGGCGATGCGCGTGGCGTTGAGCGGGCCGAACTCGCCGCGCCATGGCGGGTTGTCGCCGCTGCGCGCGTAGAAGACCATGCGGTCGCGGTAGAACGGCAGGTCGACGAAGGCGAACAGCTTGTCCCGCTCGGGCGATTTGTAGGGGCCGATCAGGATGTCGGCCTGGGCCCGTTGCACCATGGCCTGCGCGCGCGCCCAAGGATAGATACCGAATCGAACCGTGTCGCCCGCGCGTGCCGCCAAGGTGCGCAAGACTTCGACGCTCAGGCCCTGCCATTGGCCGTCGGCGCTCTGGTCGAAAATCAGGTCGAAGCGCGCTCCCACGGCTAGGCGCTCGGCGGCCGTGGTGTACTGCGCCGCGCCGAGCAGCGGCAAACAGGCGAACAACAGGTGTTTAAGCGCGCTCATGAACAGGTTTCCCGGGCCGGTCGATGGCCCCTAGTCTAGCATGCGTGCCGAAAAGCAAGTTACTTGCTCTTCCGATCCGGAGGCGCCAAGCCAGGATTGTTATCGAAATAAGTTAAATGCGATAAATGCATGGCATGTCATCAACTTTTCATCGTTGGTGCGTAAGCTGCTGCCCTGCATGACCTCAGTTTTCGTGTTTCCCCGACAATCGACCTGGATCAATCAAATGCATACTTTCAAATTCGCGCTCGCACGCACGCAGGTGCGTGCATGAGCCGCCGTGACTTCCTCCGCAAAATGGGCAAGTCGGCCGGCGCCAGCGCCGTGCTTGCGACCTTTCCACCATCAATCCAAAAGGCGCTGGCCCTCCCTGCCAACCAGCGCACCCGTAGCCTGCAGGATGTCGAGCATATCGTCGTGCTGACGCAGGAGAACCGCAGTTTCGACCATTACTTCGGGACCCTGGAAGGAGTAAGGGGATTCGGCGATCCGTTCCCGATTCCGGTGATGGACCGGCAAAATCTCTTCAATCGCAAATCGGTCTTCGTGCAGCGCTCTGCCGGAGGCGCGCCGGTGCCTGGCCGGCCCAATTGGCCCCAGGGCCGCGCCATCGCGCCGTTCCGGCTCAACACGGTGCAGGACTTTCCAGTCATGCGCGTGGCAGGGACGCCGCATAGCTGGCTCGACGCCCAGCTGGCGTGGGATCACGGACGGATGAACGACTGGTGCGCTGTCAAGCAGAACCACTCGATGGGCTATTACGCCGACGCCGACATTCCCTTCCAGTTCGCGCTGGCGCGTGCCTTTACCATCTGCGACCACTATCACTGCGCAACCCAGACCGGTACCAACACCAACCGGCTGTTCTTGTTTACCGGTCACAACGATCCCCTGGCGGCCGCAGGCGGCCCGTCGACCGACAACAGCCGCGACGACTTCAATCCGGACATGTCCACCGACTACCTGTGGACCACCTATCCGGAGCGGCTCGAAGCGGCGGGTATCAGCTGGCAGGTTTACCAGAACATGGCGGACAACTTCACCGATAACTCGCTGGCGGGATTCCGCTCTTTCCGCAACGCGTGGTATCGCCGGCCGGGCTATTCGCAATCCCTGCGCGATCGCGGCACCACCACGCGCGACCTCGACCTGCTCAAGGCCGACGTGCTGGCCAACCGCCTGCCTCAGGTCAGCTGGGTCGTCGCGACCGCCGAAGGCTCGGAACACCCGGGTCCCTCGAGTCCCGCGTCGGGCGCCGACTACATCGCGCGCGTGCTGGACGCCCTGACCGCCAATCCGGAGAGCTGGAGCAAGACGGTCCTGCTCATCAATTTCGACGAGAATGACGGCTTCTTCGACCACATGCCGCCGCCGGCCGTCCCGGCGTACACGAGCTACAGCAGCAATCCGGCGCAGTCGCAGCTCGCCGGTGCGTCGACCGTCGACACGACCGGCGAATACCATCACGTGCTCAATGGCGCCGATGCGCGGACGCACCATCGCCCCTACGGTCTCGGGCCGCGCGTGCCGATGTATGTCATCTCGCCGTGGACCAAGGGCGGCTGGGTCAATTCGCAGGTCTTCGACCACACCTCGGTGGTGCGGTTCATCGAGGCGCGTTTCGGTGTGCGCGAGCCGTTGATCAGCCCATGGCGCCGCGCGGTGAGCGGCAACCTGTTGTCCTGTTTCGACTTCGCCAACCCGAACGACAACGGGTTCAAGCAACTGCTGCCGGAAACGGCCGCGCGGCGTTCGATGTCGCTGAGCCTGCCAAACACCAAGGTACCGGCAACGCCAACCACGCTGGCGGCGCCCGTCCAGGCTGCCGGCGTGCGTCCGGCACGCGCGCTGCCCTACGAACTCCAGGTGCAGGCGCAGGTGCCAGCGGGCGGCGGCCAGGTGGAGCTCAGCTTCGACAACCTGGGCGAAGCCGGGGCGGTGTTCCATGTGTACGACCGCCTGGCGTTGGAGCAGGTCCCGCGCCGCTATACGGTCGAACCCGGCAAACAGCTCAAAGGCCGCTGGAACACCGCAGCCGCCTACGATCTGTGGGTACTGGGACCGAACGGCTTCCATCGCCACATCGTCGGCGACGTGCGTGGTGCAGGCAACGCTGCATGGCCGGAAATCAGCATCCGCGCCGACCGCAAAGCCGGCGAGCTGCTCATCGACCTGGTCAACAACGGCGCCCAGCCATGCACCTTCGAACTCACCGCCAACAAGTATTACGCGAACAAGCCGCTGGAAGTGCGCGTCGTCGCACGCTCGAGGAGCACCGTCCGGCTCCCCCTGGTAACCAGCTCCAACTGGTACGACTACAGCCTGCGCGTGGCTGGCTTGCCGGGCTGGTTGCGCCGCTTCGCCGGCCATCTGGAAAACGGCTTGCCGTCGATCAGTGACCCTGCGATGAGCGGGGCAGCGCAACTTGACCAGTACCGCGTCGTTTGACTTTTATAGGGAGCTTTTCATGAAGTGTCGATTTCTCGTTGCCGCGGCGTTGTTCGCCGTGGCGTGTAGCGGTAATGCTGCCGTCACCTACGGTCAGAACCTGATTGTCAACGGCGATGCCGAAGCAGGCCTGAGCGGCTGGACCGGCTATTCGGATTACAACAATTTCCAAGCGGTGGACTATGGCAACAACTGGGTGCTGCCCAGCCAGCCTGGCCCTGTCGATCGCGGAAACAAGATGTTTGCGGGCTCCGGGCAGTATGCGGTGGGCGTTCAGACCCTCGACTTCGGCGCGCCGACGGCCCAGAACAGTTCCTATTCCCTGAGCGGATGGCTCGGCGGCTGGACCGACCAGGGCGATAACGCCCTGTTCTATGTGCAGTTTCTCGATGCGGGGAACAATGAGATAGGAAGCGCCGCGATCGGTCCCGTCACGCCGCAAGATCGCGGCAACCAGACCGGCCTGTTCTACAGGGAATCGTCGGGAATCATGCCTGCCGGCACCAGCAAGCTATCGTTCTGGCTGTCGATGGAGCGTCTCGTTTCGGGCGACAACGATGGCTATGCGGATAACCTGTCCTTCATCGCGCGGAATACTGCCAGCGTGGTACCGGAACCGGGCATGGCGACGATGTACTTGCTGGGCTTGGGCATGTTGGGCGGGGTGGTGCGCCGTAACCGGCGCGCGCGCATGTCGTAATTGCGGCCATACGGCGTCGCGCAACAGCGCGAACGCCGTTGTTGCCCAGGCTTTGCTGTGCCTAAAGCTTTTCGTCGAGTGGCAGGATTTCGATCCGGCGAAATTCCGTCGGATGCGTTTCCGCCTGGATGGCGATGTAGCCGCTTTCCAGCATCTGAGGGAAGCCTTTCGCCATCAGTTCCCGACTGTGCGGATCGCGCGGGTCGAGCTGAGGCTGGCTGTAGCTGATCACGGTCTCGCCATCAAGGATATGCTTGATTAATTTCCCACCGCGAACTTCAACCTCGATTGTTACCCATTCGTCTCCCATATACACCTTCGATTTGGCCGAAGTGCGGTGGGTAGTCGTGAGCTGTCCGTTGAAGACCGCTCTGGTATGGGGGGTACAGAACGATCCGTTGTTCTGGTCACCAGGCCCGCCTCCACCAAGCATCTGCACCTCAATCGACGCGGGAAAGTCCTGGTCGAGTTCCATGGTATCGGGCGGTTCACTAAAGATCATGATGCCGTTGTTGCGAAAGCCCCAGCCCGGAGCGCCCGCAAGCTGTTTGCCGACGAAACGGTATTCCGCCCGAATGCGGTAGTGGGACAGCTTCTGTTTCCAGAACAGGTGGCCGAATTCGCCGTTGAATTTGTCGTACTCGCTGTAGTCGACTTTGAGGATGCCGTTTTCAACCTTGAATGTGTTTTTGTAGTTGACGCCGGCCTGATGGCCTTTGAACTTCGGGGTCCATCCGGATAAGTCTTTTCCGTTGAATAGCTGAATCCACGTGGCTTGGTCAGGCTGTGGCGCGTTGACGCTCTTTGATTCAAGCGAGTTGCCGTGGACGCCAACACACCCCGTCAACGCAAACGCGCAATAAAGGGCTGCCAGTTTTATTTTCGTCATTGCCAATCTCCAGATGGCGGTTGCTGATCAAACTACATCAAAATCACGTCGTAGCGTAATTCGATGCTCTAACGCAATCCATTAGCGTCTACGATTTAATGTAAGTATTTGATTTAATAGATTTTTATTGTCTATTGCCGTACATTGACGCCCCGTAAAGTCGCCGCTAATATGCGTAGCCATGTGTGTAGCTAACGACAAAAAGGACCGGCAATGACAGGAAAAACTAACGCGGCGGAGGGTCTGCAAACCCTCCAGCTGCAACACTGGATACGGGCAGTGAAGGGCGGTGGCAAGCCAACCACCAAAGATCCTCAAACGGGCGAGGTAAGGGAGTTACCGTTGCCCCTGGCGCGGTCGGATGGTGGCGGACTAACGTTCACGCTGTCCACTGCTGGAACTGCGAGTTGGATTTTACGCTATCGGAGTGCCGGCAGGGCGAAGGAGCTCACCATCGGCAACTTCCCCGACATCGGGTTGTCTGATGCCCGCAAGATTGCCCGCGAAAAGCGTGCGCACGTCGACAAGGCAGGCGACCCTGCCATTGACAAGCGGCGCGCGAAAGCGCTGGCGGTGAAGGACTGGACCGTGCGGGAGCTGATTGACGATTACCGCGACAAGATCATGGTTGGCTTGGGAGTGAGTACGCAAAAGGGCTATGGCCGCAACCTGATTCGCATAGAGTCCCGTTTAGGCGCGTATATGGTGACGCAGGTATCCTCATTGGATATCGTGGAGATGATCGAATACGTTGGTGCGCCCTGGATCGAGTCGCGCACGCTGCTGACCACGGCACGGATGCTGTTCAGGCATGCCGCTGGCCGCAAGCTAGTAGCGTCCAACCCATGCATCGGTATCGACCTGACAGCGTTACTGGGCAAGCGTCCGGCAACTAAGCGGCGCCTGATGTTGAGCAGGGATGAACTACTGCTCCTGATGCGGGCTGACATGAACCGAGAGAATGCGCTTGCCGTTCGCCTGCTGTTGGCGACAGCTGTACGTACCTGCGAATTGAGAACCGCTAAGTGGTCACACGTCGATTTCAAGCGCGATATATGGACCATTCCTGAATCGAAGACGGGGCCGGGCATCCAGATACCGTTGACTGAGCCGGTCAAAGGTTGGCTGGACGAACTGAAACAGCGGGCCGGGAGTTCAGCGTTCGTTCTGCCGATGCGTGGCGACTACAAAAACGCATCTTCGACAGGCGACAGGCCGATTAATCCGAACACGATAGGGGCGGCGATTGAATTCTGGTTGAGCGAGTACAGGCCAGAGGTGCGCCGGTTCACGCCGCATGATTTGCGGTCAACCGCGAAAAGCCAGATGCGGGCGCTTGGCGTGCAGCGGGACATCACAGAAATGTGCCTGAACCACAAGCTGCCCGGCATCGAAGGCATCTATGACGTGCACAACTATTTTGAGGAGCGGAAGCAAGCGCTCATGACTTGGTCTGATTTTTTAGTTGCTGTTGAGGGCGAGAGTCTTGCTCTTAGTGCTTCAAAAACGGCTGATTGATTTCCCCGCGTTTTGCGGCGTTTAAAAACGGCACGGTATGCATCGGTATCAGCTAACCGATTTTGACGGCTTGTCCGGCCGTTTAAGTGGCTTCTCTGCCATCGTGGTTTGCCGAACATGCTGACGTTCGGCATAGCTCACAGGTTTTTGCGGCTCTAACGGCTGTTTGCGGCAAAGTTATTTTGTTATCAAAATACCCATTGTCTATGAGATAATATTGGTGCAACGCTTGTTCGAGTCGGCACCGCACAGTACCGGCAGAGTGAGCTTGCTCATCGCGACATTACCTACCCAAACCCAGCTCCTCGAAATCGAAGTGCTTCGGGACAAGTAGCTCACTACACTCCATTCCATCACATCACCTTGCAGCCGTTTCAGGCAGGTATTGTCGCGCCCATTCATTTTCATATTGGAGTATTTCATGGTCACGATACCTACCACCGTAGCCTCCTCGGCAGCCGGATTTCAGCCAGCATTTAAGCCTGTGGCTACCAGAGACCGTCACGCATGCGCATTAGCGTCAGTGGCGATCATCGCAGGAACCACACTTGAGGAGGTGTGGAAGAGGGCGGAAGAACTCGGCCTGCCAAAGACCGGGCCATACAACCACGTCATCGATGGCGATTTTCTGGCCGCACTGTTCGCCAAGTACTCCCTGGTCGCGACCGTCTGGAAGGAGTGCACGAAGGTGGCGCAGCTTCCTGATTTGTGTATTGCCCTTGTCGACTATGACGCTGACTGGGAAGTAGGTCGGCATGTCGTGATTCACCGTGCCAAAGCAAGTCACGACGCGAAGATGGTCATCTATGCGATTGACCCAATGGCAGCTAAACCTGAACAGCAGGTTCGTACTGATCTGGAGGCACTGGCGCCGGCCTGGTACATCGGGGTTCATTCGATGGGGAAAGCACCGACCACATCCGCGAAGAAGTAGCGATAAGCCCTGTCGAGGCGCTCAGAAATTTTCGCCGTCTGGAATTGGTTGTGGGCTCAGCAAATCTGGCATTGAAACACCGAGGCCGCGAGCGATCCTCTCAATGTTACAGATCGAGATGTTACGTTCGCCGCGCTCAACGGACGAGATGTAGTTCGTGTGTAGTCCTGCATACTCAGCCAGTTTTTCCTGAGATATCGATTGGGCCTTGCGGAACCTTCTGACATTCGCAGCAAACAGCAGCTGAGCTTCACACTTTTGGGTTGGGGTGGGCACACCCGAAGCATCGGGTTTTTCCACGCTCAGCACCACACACTTTGAGTTTGATTTCCATGAGACAATAATCAAACTTAAAGTGTGTTTTTATTGTAACTAGTTTTCTCTAGGAGCCTAAGCCATGGATCACATGGATCAAACGACGGTCGGCCGGACAGCCGACCTCTCGAAACGGAATTATTCCAAACTTTCCATCATCGCTGTCACAGCCCTTTCCATTGGCGTGAGTGGGTGTAGTTCCAAACCGGGAGAGTCAGACATCAAGACGAGCCTCGCCACTGAGTTCCAATGTCCGATTTTGGAAATCAACGATGTCAAGAAAACTGACGGCGCTGAACTTGGCAATCACAGCTATGAGGTTAGCTACACGTTTAAGGTCGCACTCAAAGGCGGCAGCACCGCTGCCCAAAAACTGCTGCCCGAAATTAACGTGCTTAATGAACGTTGGGAGCGCGGACGTTCGCAGCATGAGCGAGCAGCCAACGCCGTTGCCATGTCAGACAACCCAGCGCCACTTGAAGGAGCTGTCAGTCGAGCCAAGGACGAAGTCCTGGCAGTGCGGAAACGCCTTGCTGAAATACAGCCTTGCGAGTTGCCTAATGCGCATTTTGCTATTGAGAGAATGCGCGCGGCATCGCTACCAAAAGCGGACTTTCCTGACGATGGAATTCCTGTTGGCCTCGTAATGCGTGGCACCAGTGCGATGGTTAAAGCAGAGAGCGGCTGGCGTTTCGCGGAGCCGCCTCGATTTGATGTCAACGCTGAAAAGGTTAGCCGAGACAGTAGCGTGCATCTGCCTCGTCCGAATGTGCTTTGGACTGAGTTCTCTCAGAAAGAAGGCGCGTTCGTCGCCAGCGTACCGTCGCAGGGCCAGTGCAGCTTTGCGGAGAAGGACGCGAAAACTGGACAGGAGTGGTGGCAGTGTTCATACGGAACTCCGGATACGGACATGATCATCTGGTTCGGCAAGCTTGCCAGTCCTCAAGCGCACGGAAGCGATGATCTTAACGCCAAGATCAAGAGTATGACCGAGCAGCGTAACGAGCAGATTACTGAGGTCACGCCAAGTGCGTTAGGGAATGTCTCTGTTGCCGATTTTTCCGCCAAGTCGGCGGACAGCGTTCGGAGGGGCCGCATCTTCTACACCGGCAGATACGAAATCCAAGCGATTGCTGCTCCAGTGGCTGGGCGTACCGCCAACCTAGCCGAGATGAAGAAGTTCACCGATGGGGTGCTGCCCCCGCTCATCGAAAACTGACCCGCTAGCGCAGCAATCCAACTCAGCAACCAGTCGAAAGTCTATCCAATGCAAACCACTCAACGAATAATCGTTGCAATCACTTCTGCGATACTTCCCGCATGTGGCAGCGGAGGCGCATCTTCAACGCCGGTGACGACCACTCCGCCCACAACACCAACTGGCCCTACTACTCCAGTAGCTCCGATGCCGCCAGTCGTAACTCCACCTACGGTTGCAACTTGCCCCGCGGCGGCGACTGCTCAGTCGCAGGTTATGTTCGACAAAACGCCTATGCTCGCCATTTGTGACGGCGTATATGTTGAGCCTACAGCTACAGCAGATGATCAATTGGCGCTGCGCCAAGGCGTTGCAGCTGCCTATACTGCGGTCACGAACTTCTACGGCACGTTCAATGCACCGCATCCGCAGATGATCTTCTGCCAAACGCAGACCTGCCGCGCATACTTCATGGGCAGCTATGCCGGTGTGTATTCGCCGCTGGGCTTCCAGCTGCCCAGCGCAAGCTACACATCTGGGAAGCCAACCATCTTCATTACGTACACCAGTTTCGTGGGGCAGGCTCATAGCAATACCGTTGCACACGAATTGACCCACACGGAAACGCTTTACCGCTATGGCGGCGGAGGTGTTCCATCATGGTTTAATGAAGGCATTGCGACTTTGGTTGGCAACTATCCTGACTGCACTAACCAGACAGTCAACTGGGTCACCGACCTGCGCACGATGGATGCTGCTATTGCTGCCACCTCATCTAAAGGTGATGCCTTGTACTGCCAATCTAGCCGAGAAATTTCAGCATGGGTCGGCATCAATGGCAAGCAGAAGCTGTTCGACCTGCTGGCTGGAGTCAAAGCGGGACAACAGTTCTACAACCTGTACGGCAACTTCATCAACCACTAAGCATACGACGTCAGACGGGATTTTTCCGTCATCAATCTCGTCTGACGGCAAGCCTCATCGCGTCAAAACAGCACACCCCTCGGCGGCATCAGATCGTGAACATTTAGCACGATCCTTGCTGCACAAGGACAGGTCAGAAATTCTACTGACCTCCACCATATTTCATCCCCATCGTCTTGCACGTTACGCCGGCCCGGCTTAGTTGCCGTTGGCTGGCGCGCGCCCGTGCGCTTGGCGACATATCAAAGGAATCATCATGGACAAAGACACTCAAGGCAAAAGCAATTCCACCAGCCGGACGCCCACCGCCACGCTCAGGACCACGCGACTGTTTCCGCTTGGCGCTGTGGTTGCGACACCTGGCGCTCTTGATCTACTGGACCGCAACGGGATCAACGCAACAACTTATCTGACACGGCACCAGTGCGGCGACTTCGGGACAATATGTCCAGACGACGTGCAAGAGAATATGACTGCGATCAAATACCGGTTACGTGTCCTTTCGGCATATGACGTCGGCACCGAGCGGCTGTGGATCATCACAGAAGCAGACAGGTCGTCGACGACACTGCTGCTGCCATCGGAGTACTGAGCATGGATACCTTGACACCAGGGACGGAAGTTCAATCAGCATCCGACAGCTCTGCATTTTCCCTCTACAACTTGACGCTACTGATGCCGCATCTATCTGTGGCACAAACAGGCGAAATCGACTATGCCGGCGCCGATCCAGCCCTGTTGATACAGCTTGCAGATGCCGCCGACTCCGTGCTTCTGATTATCCACATTGGAACGTCTGCTGTCGGCCGTTTGCTAGCCCAAGCGGAGATTGAGCCACTCGGCGGAGCAACGGTAGCTGACTCCATCGAAGCGCTGGGATGGCTGGTGGCAGAGCTCAACGACATGGCTGGCGCGGTGCATAGGATATCGGCGGCGTGTAGGCGGCACACCTACGATTACGCGCCGGATGCCGTCACGACCATTCCCCTCGCCAAGCCATAAGAAGCAATATTCTTTCAACTCGGCGGCCTAGTGCTGCCGTTTTTACGTGTGGCCTATCGAAGCCGCATTACCGGCACCAACGAGAGAAATCATGAAGACACTCAAAAAACCTTCCACGCACTTGCCGCAAGCTGTGAACACCAAGACGCCGCTTAAATCACCGCAGACTGCACCGTCAGCGCTTGTCGCTAGTTACTCGGCGGCGGCACAGTCGAGCGCCACCACGCGGTCATATGCGACGGACATCCAGCATTTCCTGCGGCATGGCGGCACGATTCCCGCGACAGCGGCCATGGTGGCCGAATACCTAGCCACCATGGCCGGAACCCTCGCGGTAGCCACGCTTCAGCATCGCTTGATTGCAATTCACCGGGCACATACCGATCGCGGCCTGCTATCGCCGATCATGGATCAAATCGTCAAACGGACCATGCAAGGCATCCGGCGCACGCTGGGTGCCAACCAACGGCGCGTGAAAGCCTTGGTAAAAGATGACCTGCTTGAAATGATGGTCTACATCGAACAGCAGTTACCCGTGAAGGCAGCGCGCGACAAGGCTCTGTTGTTGATTGGCTTCGCCGGGGCATTCCGGCGCTCGGAATTGGTGGCATTGAGATACGAGGATATAAGCCCTTACGACAATGGTTTGGAACTATTGATTCGACGGTCCAAGACTGACCAGGAAGGCGTGGGACGAACTGTATTCATTCCGCATGCACGCGGCAACCGCTGTCCGGTGAAGGCACTAAGGGACTGGCTTGAGTTGGCAGGAATCGTGTCGGGTCCACTGTTTAGGCCCATAAATCGGCACGATCAAGTGGTAGGGAGCAAGGCATTAACGCCGCAGAGCATCGCCCTCATTGTGAAATCTTCTGTGAGGATGATGTCGGGTGACGCGGGAGCGAAGATGGTTGCGGGTCATAGTCTACGAGCCGGATACTGTACGGAAGCGGCGATGACCGGACTGCAGCCATATCAAATCCGGGAACAAACTGGCCATAGATCGGATGTGACCTTGGCTCGTTACATCCGCCCGGTCGCGAAGAGGAAGATTCCTAGTTTACTGTGAAGTAAGGGTTGACCTCTGGTCCATACCTCGTTAAGTATTAAAATCCCATCGGCCAACGGTGCCGATGGGGGGCGACTCGCCATAGATGGGACCTAGTTTGATGCCCATACCATATCTAAATTTTTTGCAGCCAACAGCTTGTCCCGAAGTGCGTAGCGGGAAGATTGCATATTAATTTCGCTGCCATCCGTGCGCGGGATGGGAACAATCGCCGTTGCGGCGGCCTTGAACCTGAGCATATATTTTCCAGTATCGTTGTACGGAACGATGGCATCGATCTCAGCGATATGAGTAATGGCTCCAACTGGGGCGACTTGATATGCAGCGATGAACTTCAGCTTTGAGAGGTGCTTTGCATTGATCCGCACTGCAAACCAACAGTGCTCGTTAAGGAAGCGTTGCTTGAACCCTTCCTCGCGGGCCGGTACCACGATCGTGTCAAACTTGTCGCTTTCAGTTCCGACGGGCTGCACCTGATCGCTGGGGTCGTCGTGCTTTGGCGGAGTGAAGGCATTAATTCCGAGCATCGGCAGGATCAGCAACATATCGGCCAAGAATGCCTGGGCCGTTGCCCTGGCAGCAGGAGCCATTGTCGGCGCGGTAGGGCTGTTCTTGTTAAGTAGGATCGCACGGTCGTGCTTCTTGGCTATGGCAACCAGCGCCGACTCTAGATATTGAACTTCGGTTTTCCCAATCTTGTGGTTTCGGTCGAAGAAGTAGACTCCCCATTCCCAACCCTCCTTGTTCGATACATGATTCTTCAAGCGGTCTCCGACAGGATCGGCCTCGCCAATATATATAGTCTCCTCAGCGGCGTTGCCTACAAGGATGTAGATGCCCGCTTGTGAAAAGCCAGGCTCATGCTTTAACAGGTGGAAGAGCTCTTTATTGAAGACGACACCGTATCCCGACCAGTTCGACTTGTCGAGGTGGCGTATTCCTTCTGGATCACCGGTGGTTGCGAAGAGCGTGATGGAAAATGGTTGCATATTCACCCCGTCAGATCTTAACTTCGAAGCGCATGTAGTCTGTGAGGCGCTTGGATTCGGCGATCTCGTCGTGCGGCACAAGCAAGTAACGCCAAGGCTTTGTGCTGACACTTGCTGCGTGATCCGAAGCGTGTTTGCACCAACTTGCTGCGGCAGCAGCTTTGGCCTGAACCTCTTGGGTATTGATATCGGCTTTCGCCTTGGTTTCCACCATGAAGATCGTCGAATCCGTTTCTGCCACAAAGTCAGGGATGTACTCTGGCTGCTCAGTGCCCAGCTTGTAGTAAATCTGAAACTGCCCCTTGGCCGGCTTCAACCACTTCGACGCGTCGCGTTCAAGTATGACTGCGAAGCGCCGCTCTGTATCTGAATCGAATTTCTGCAATGGGTAAAGACAGCGCACGAACCCACCGAACAGCATCTGTTTAATCCGGCCCAGCTCGGTGACAGTTTCACGGAAGTGGTGAGCCGTCTGACCTGCGGTAGCCGTGTAGTTACAGGGTTTGAGTTCAGTGAAGCCACGGCTTACTTGCACCTCGTACTCAGTCGCCTCCTCCCAGAAATGCACCATCATTTGAGCGTGAATTTCACGAGCGATTAGGCGGCGATCCCGATCCAGCACGCCTCTGGTTTCTACCTCCGATAGGTAACCCAGAAGATGTTGCACCATCTGCCCAGAAAGGTCGTAGAGCAGATCGGCGTGAGTGAAGTAGTCAATGTCATCGAAGTCCACAAGCGCGTGGACGATGTAGTCTTCCAGCCGCTGCTCCTTGAGGCCGAGTTCTGATGCCAGCGTGTCTTGTCCGTTAGTATGCAGGTTGTGAATGATGATCTCGCGCTCGCCTGGTTGAAGATGCAACTGAGCGATATCGAGCTTGAATGGGTGAAAACCTGTTGTGACTTCGCCGGTTGGCACAACCGCGATTCGAGGAATGTCAATAGTCTGCTGGACGACGATTTCTGTGGTCTTGGCTACAACCACGGAAAGTTCCAGAGCAAGGATATTTTCTTCTGCATCTAACAGCAAATCACTCTGCGATGGTTTCAGCCGTTCGGTCACTTCTGCCAAGATGGCAGCCTGCACGTCTGGGTTGAGAAGCGCGCTGCTGGTTGGAACGAGTTCGCGCTTGACTTCGTATTTTCCGATCACCTCCATTACAACGCGGGCGGCATGGCGCTCGCGTTCCGTCGCAAAAACCGGCGCAGGGGCTGGTTCAGTTGGTGCCGTGCCTGCAATCGTCGGGGCACTGGCAATGGATGGCGCATCGACGAGCCCAAGGCGCGTCATCAAACCTGAACCGACCTGTACGCTAACCTTCTTGTCATCTGCGCTTGGCGCGTCGAGGATTACCTGTTTCAGCCTTATCGGTGAGTCGCCCCGGTTGGCGTCATCAATGATTTCCTGAAACTTGTCGTGCGCGATGATGTTTAGGCGATCAACCGCTGCAACCCCTGTACGTTTGCCATATGGCAGACGCAGTCCTCGACCAATGGACTGCTCGATCAGTGTGCGCGCATTAGCAGCACGCAACGGCACAATAGTATAGAGGTTGGTCACGTCCCAGCCCTCCTTGAGCATATTGACGTGAATGACGATTTCGGTCGGCTCGTCCACACTCTCTACCGTGAGGAGGCGCGTGATCATCTCTTCTTCTTCCGCGCCGGTGCGACTGGAGTCAACCTGAATCACCTTACCCTGATAGCGCCCCTCATAGAAAGCATTTGACTCTAAGAGTGACAAAAGTTGCCCCGCGTGAGTGGTATCGCGGGCGATGACAAGAATGAAAGGCTTCACGACTTTGACACCATTCTCGCGGGCGTAGGTCAGCAGCTCCACCTTGGTGGTTTCGTGCAAACGAACGCCATCCTCCAGTTTTGTCTTTTCTATTTCCTCAGATGTGTGAGCCTTGGCATCGAAGTTGCGTTGGGTCACAGCGGCAGGCTCTTTGACGAATCCGTCTCCCATTGCTCGGGCTAATGGATAGTCCATCACCACGTTCTTGAACGGTATAGGGCCGCGCGTGGACTCCACGAACGGAGTCGCCGTCACTTCTAGGCCGAATAGGGGCTTTAGCTCATTGATCGAGCGAACTCCAGCGCTGGCGCGATAACGGTGCGACTCGTCCATCAGTAGCACGAGATCAGGCAAGTTGGACAAATGGTTGAAGTAGCTGTCCCCAAGCACCTCTTTCATTCGCTTGATGCGTGGCTCTTTGCCACCACGTACTTCGGAGTTAATCTTCGATATGTTGAAGATATTGATACGGACGTCGTGAGCAAAGCCAACTGACTGATCCTGCACAACTGCTCCCGTCTGGTCGTAGTTGTCGCCAGTGATAATAAGCGGGGGCTGCTGCGCGAACTCCGCAATCCCCTTAAAAACGTACTTAGGCGTGTTGCGGGTGAAGTCCGCGATCAATTTGTTGTAGATCGTCAGGTTCGGGGCCAACACGAAGAAGTTATTGATACCGTGGGCTAAGTGGAGGTACGCGATGAATGCACCCATCAGGCGGGTTTTGCCAACGCCGGTGGCAAGCGCAAAGCACAATGAAGGAAAATCCCGCTCGAAGTCCACTAAAGTGGGAAACTCTGCCTTCAAGGTGGAGAGAATAGCCTCGACGTCTTGATTGTGTCCCAATAAGCTTGGCGCAGCATCAAGCGCACTAACTAATTTCGAGAGAGACTCTGCCTGGGGAGGGCGAAGAGACAATCGGCCTGTGACGGCATTCTGGACACGTGCATTCATTCTTCATTCTCCCCAAAGAGCCCGCTCTGTCCAGAAGCAGCTTTTTTGTTTCTAGATGTTTTTACGGCGCTGGTAATAACTGGTTCAGATTGATCAATCTGCGCGATTGGAAGATTGGAGACGTTCAGGCTGTAGTCATCTTGCCCCCACTCGCAGCGAGCTAATACCATCTTGGGAATCCTTTTCAGGGTGAGGTTCGGCCAGCGCTCTGAGGTCTTGCTGGCGGTAACGCCATGAAAGGCAGCACAGCATACGAGCAGGTTTTGCTCCTTGCCCACTTCATCGGATAGAGCTTGCAGTTGCTCTGCTGAGAGATTCTGGGTGGTGACATAAATGAAGTCTAGTTCACTAGAGTGGCCATGTTGCCACCACCTGGTCTCAGATGGAGCATAGGTAAAGCCTTCAAGCTTAGCGATGGCTTCAGCCAATTGAGCAGCGTTGTAATCCGGATTAATTATCGAATTACCCCAACGATCATTAACGATCAATGTCGGCGCGATACGGAAATAGCGGAAACCACCGCCGCCCTTCCATTTAGCGCTCTCGGAAATTCCACCAACATCTTCCCCTGCAATCACTCGGCGCATTCGAGGAATAATGTGAGTATGGCAGTGCTCGCCAAGCTCGATCATGATCCATCGACGTCCCATTTTGTGAGCGACGGCACCAGTAGTGCCGGAGCCGGCAAACGAGTCCAGTATTAAATCCCCTGGGCGGCTCGCAATTTCGATGATGCGGGCCATGAGTCTTTCTGGCTTCGGCGTCGCAAATACGTCCTTTGAATTGAACGCGAGCGCTTCCTTCTTTGCATCTTGCGTATGGCCAACTTCATCGAAGAACCAAATAGTTTGCGGGGCTTTAGTCAACTCTCCCTGTTCAGATAAGTACATTTTGCGTCGAGGAATCCCGTTTCGATCCTTCCCCCACCATATCTCCCCCTTGCTATCAAGATCCCAGAATTTTTCCTCTGAAACTCGCCAGTATGACCCTGCCGGCGGCCCCTCGATCAATCGACCTCCAGGCGTGCGAATCCCATAGAGTCCCTTGCTGTAAGGGTTTCTAGCGGATAACGAGATCGACTGCCACGGCCCAAGTGGATCGTTGTCGGGATTCTTGTATGACGCATGTTGTTTGTCTGAAGCTGCGACTTGGTTCGGCACCCACCGCTCAGCATCGCGTGCATAGACAAGAATATAGTCATGGTCTACAGAGAAGTGTTTCGTCGAATTTTTGACTGACATAGTCTTTTGCCAGATAGCCGAGGCAATGTAGTTTGCTCGGCCAAAGACCTCATCGCAAAGTACCTTGAGATAGTGGGCTTCATTGTCGTCAATGGTGATCCAAAGAGAGCCGTCATCCGAGAGTAGATTCCTTAGGATCTCCAGTCGATCCCTCATGAGCCCCAACCAGATAGAATGCTCTAGACCATCATCGTATTGAGCGAATGCGCTTCCTGTGTTGTATGGCGGATCAATGAAGACACACTTTACCTTGCCTGTGAACTGTTGCTCCAAGGCTTTCAATGCAAGCAAGTTGTCGCCAAAGATCAATCGGTTGTCGAATATGTCGTTGTCCGTGAATTGATGCGTGGCGTGGAAGGATTGCTCGGGGTTTTCCAACAAGATGCGCGGCTCGAGTTTGGGCCGCTTTTCCTTGCCTATCCAAGTGAGTTCTAGTTTTTGTTTGTTCATGAAATGCTCTCATAGTTGTGGCGCGCGGCCCGACAAGTAGTCGAGCAGGCGCTTGCGCGGATACGCGTCCGCTGCAGTCTGGATATTGCGCAATGGGACAATCGCAGGATCGGTGGAAAGAGCGAAATGTATCTCCATCAGATCGGCGAAAAAGGCCGCGACGCTTCCCTGGTTGCGGAAGTAAGCCAGTGGCCCTTCGAAGGTCAGGCGTTGTTGACCTAGGCCGAAGGTTTGTTGCCGAAGTTGGTCCAGTGTGTCAGGCCGGCTGAGCAGTGCAGAAATAGCAGCGGTATCAACAACCGCTGCTGCGCTGATACGGTTGTGCAAGCGCTTCATCATGACTGCCGTGCTCACGTGAATGCTATGCCGGTAGATTAGGCGCTCTTGACTGCGCGCCGGTGCTCTTGTCTCGTAGTCTACGATAAGGGTCCGAATGGCTCTGTGGCAAAGGACGGCGTTGATCAGTTTCGCCCCTGGTAGCGTTGTAGTGAATAGCGCCTGATATTCAGCAGAGTCGGGGTTGGAGAGCCGCGCCGGTTCAGTCTTTAGCCACACGGCGTAGCGAGGGTCGTGCTGTTGTGAGGCCAAAGCTCGCAACGCCTCTTCGAGGGTGATGGCTTGGAGGCCGGTCGCGAGGACTTCGGGGCGATAATGATAGTCGAAGCCGAGGTGCGCGATTTCCTGCCGCAGTCGCTCTTGGTTTTCGTCGAGCGAAGCGAAGTTGGCAGTTTGGACTGGATTTTGGTGGTTGCGGGCTTTGGTTACGCGTTTTCCAAATGGCCCGTCTGCGGGGGCCTTGATCAAGGTGAACATGACCTTTGCGTCGTCGATGCTCTTGGCCGGATACATACGCACGAACTCGGCGGCCGATGCCACAGTCTGCGCGCCATTGATGATGGATAGCCCGCGTACCTTGAACTTTTTGACTCCGTTCTTGGTGGCCTTCGGTTCTATCAGGTCGCAAACGGCCGTGACACCATTATTGAGGTAAAAGAAGTCCCCAGGTGCGTCGTACAACGTGGCTTTAATTGCCTTGTTGACATCGGATTTGCCACTGCCGAGAAAGTATCGAATATTCCTTTCGTACAGAGCTTTGCCATGAGTTTGGTGAAGCGCCACCAAATCCAGTAGTCGTGCAACACCGTAATACGTGCTTCGCGGGTTTTCGATCTTCTCATGCTTTTGCAGCCCGATCTCCGTATGCACGGGTTGATAGGATTGTTCCGCTAGCAGGTCGCGGGCGATCTCGACGGCAGAGTAGTACGTCACCTGCTTGTCTAACCGTTCCTCGTCCAGATCTTCATCGTCTATTAGAGCCTTCAGGGCATCACTGGCGGTTTTGGAAATCCCATCGCCCGTGAACGGCACAACCAGTTTGATGTGGCTACATGAGTCAAGCGCGCTTTCAATCTCGGCCTTACGATTCTGAACGTTTGTGTTAAAGGCCGTGAATTCCTGCTTGAGCAACAAACGGATACCTTCGCAGAATGGAAGCGCATCCTCTTGTTTGAACTGCTCTGATTCCTTTAGCTTGGTTTGCAGCAAGTAGAGCGTTTCAGAGGTCGCATGGTAGTGGATGGCGTCGATTCCCTTGTCATTAAAATCGTCGACGACAGAGCCGGCAGCAGCCTGCGGCGTAATGTCGAGTAACTTGTGCAGCGCGAAGGCACTGAACGCACGCGAGAGTTGCTTGGCCTGCTGATCTGCTACTGGCTTCGTTTGATCTAGCAGCGGGGGAAGTGACGGCACAAAGCGTTCAGCCAGCACCTTCTTCAGGATAACCATGTACCGAGGTTCAAGCGCAGCCATTAAACTAGTTCCCATTCGATGGTAAACAGCGTCTGTTCAACAACTTTTTGTTGTAATTGGACTTCCAATTGCGCAATGAGCTCGTTGCGCTGAGTCTCGACCTCATCTTGCCGGGCGAAAAGCTCTCGCCTCAGCTTTGTACGTTTGGATTCCAGTTCACGCTGCTGCTTCTGATGTGCCAACTTTTCCTCAAGCGTTGGTGAAGTTGCAGCTGTCCGACGTACTTCTTTGATCTCGGCATCGATGGCCTTGATTTCTTGCTCAAGACCTAGTTTTAAGTCATCAGCCCAGGCGTCCAATTTCTGCACTTCTTGGTCAAAGTAGCCGAGGTTGCGCTGATTGATTTCGCGAAGCAGGCCGATCTTGCGGGATTCAACGTCGGCTATCAGGGTGGCGTCCAGCGAGGCAAAAATTCCTGCTGACTGCGATCGCGCTGGAAGGCGCAGCAGCTTCTCTGGATCGTCCTCTGCAAAGGCGTGTCCATCTGTGGTACTAGCTGCCACAATCAAGTGTTGTTCTTGGTTCCCCAAGGTTTCCACCGACACCAACTTCACGGTCAACCAGCCAGTTTTACCACGATAAGTTTTTAAGGTGCTGATTTGCGTGCCATAGGCGTCATAATCGAAGATGAGCCGGGTATCGGCGAGCTCTCGGTCTTTTGCATGACCGATTGCCCAAACGGCAAGTGGGTGCCCGATTCGGTAGAGATGTGCGTCACCGGAGCGTCGGGGAAGCTCGTAGCGTCCTAATTCAATTCCCTCCAGGGCAGTTTCCGGAGAACTCTGAAGGACGAATCCCCCTTCGTCGAAAGTAGCGTAGTCGGTCAACTCTGCTTTGGTTAGATCCATCAGCATTCGTTCATACCTGCTGCGTGTGGCGCGACTATCTTCCGCGCGGACGCGCAGCTTGTCTTGCACTTCCTCGTCGAAGTTTTCCAGCAAGATTTGGCGTGTCTTGACCATCGCCTCGCTAATCTCGCTAGACAGGTCAAGTTGCAGTTGCTCAAAGCTGGCCTTGATAGCTTCTGGGTCGCGGCAGTTCTGATAGATGTCGGCAATACGCCGTTCGAAGTCCACTCCCGAGCCGATAGCACCGAGCACCTCGTCGCTGGCTCCGAAGACACCCTCAAAGAGCTGGAACTTCTGCGCTAGCAGTTCGTAGACTCTCGCGTCTGCCTCGTTACTGCGGTCGACAAAGTTTACCACGACCACGTCGAATTTTTGACCGTATCGATGGCAGCGTCCGATGCGCTGTTCAATACGCTGCGGATTCCAAGGCAGGTCATAGTTTATTACCAAGGAGCAGAACTGCAGATTGATGCCTTCTGCACCCGCTTCGGTGGCAATCATTACGGTACCGCGCTCCTTGAAATGCTCCACCAGTGCTGCTCGCGTGTCTGCTGTTTTGGAGCCGCTGACGCGATCCGTTCCATCGTGGCGCTTGATCCAGTCTTTATAGACGGTTTGTGCTCGGACGTCGCTGTTGGTGCCGTTGAACAGCACTATGCCTTGCCCGTATGAGGTGTCCTCCAACAGGGATAAAAGGTATTCCTGTGTGCGTTTTGACTCGGTGAAGATAATGGCCTTCTTGGGTGCGCCGAGACGCTCCAGCTCTAAAAAAGCTCGATCTAACGCAGTCAACAACGCATTGCCTTTAGCGTTGTCGCGAATATTGGTAGCAAGAGTTTTAAAGTGTAGAAGCTCGGCGATTTCCTGAGCCAAAGCATCGCGCTCGTTTGACGTCGATGGTGCGGTGCTGGGGGCTTGCTCATTCCATTCGTCGGCGGTTTCATCGAGCGACTCATAGTCTTGGTCCAGCGCCTCCGCAAGATCAGGAATGTCCGAGGATTCGTCGAGCTCTCCTTGCAGACGCTTTGCCATAGTCGCCAGTGCCCCGGCAATGGCGTGAGTCGACGATGCGAGCAGTTTCCAGAGAACCAGGGAAATCAGCTGTCGCTGGCCCTCAGGTAGAGCCTTGAGGTTAGGCCGCCGCAGATAATCTGCGACCAGGTTAGACAATTCGCGTTCCTCGGCCGAAGGCGTGAACTCCTCAACGATTGCTCTGCGAGCTGTGTACGGGACGTACTGCTGAACTTGGCGACGCAAAGTACGCTTGCAGACTGGAGCCAGCCTGGTACGTAGCCCGGCGAATGCCTGCTCTTTGGGCTGCCCAGTGAATTGGGCGCGAAAGCTATCGATGTCACCGAAAACTCGGTCATCGATTATGCTGACCAGTCCATAGAGCTCTAGCAGTGAGTTTTGCAACGGCGTAGCTGTCAGCAGCACCTTTGAGTGGACGTGGGCCAGTGCTTCTTTCAGCGTTTTTGCGATGACATTACTGGTCTTATAAACATTGCGTAGACGATGAGCTTCGTCCAAGACGACTAAGTCCCAATCGATGGCCTTGATGACCTCTGCTTTCGACTTCGCAAATTGGTAGGAGCAGATGATAGGACCTGATGCCATCAGGAACGGGTTCATGCCGTTCTGCTTGCGGATGGTATTGTAGTTCTTGGCCTCTAGTATTAGCCCGTGCAGGCTAAACTTGTCCTGCAACTCTTGGTGCCATTGCTTGCGCAAGTTAGCGGGGACTATGATCAGGATGCGGCGACGGCGCTCGGCCCAACGCTGCGAAATAACGAGCCCCGCTTCGATGGTCTTTCCGAGTCCGACCTCGTCGGCAAGGATGACGCCACGCGAGAGTGGGTTGCTACAGGCAAAGAGCGCTGCCTCTACCTGGTGGGGGTTAAGGTCAACTTGGGAATCAACAAGGGTAGATGCTAGCGACTCCACGGTGTCGCCCGCCGCGCGCCGCGTCAAGAGCCATGCATAGTACTGGCTTTGATGGGGCGTCAAAAGTTGCTGCGTTATCAATGGCATCCTCTCAGTGTGTTCGCTAGGTATCATTCGGTAGCAGACTTGCCGCTGACCACTCCAGATGCGAACTCTTTACGTGGAGGATTCTGTCGTCTGTATCGTAGGACTATCTAGAAATTGACCTGCATGAAATATGCTCGCCAATCTGGTCAATTCTACCATTTCCATGCGTCATTAATTACTCCTTTATTCCCCGAAACGCCAAGCAGGGTCAATCTGGCCATTCGACAAAAAGGAACTTCTGACCTTAATCCTGATAGTCCAAGGAGAAACAAATCGCTAAGTATCGAAAAGTAAACATTGTCAATATAGACACAGTCAAGGTGTTTGTGTCAATACGATCGCGATCAATACAACCAGCGACAGACCTTAGCGTGGGGAGCAGTAAGGTTAGCGCTCAGCTTAGCTCGATTACACGGTCATTCCAAAGGGACGTCAACCGGTGGTGTAGCCACTGAGGCTAGTGCCGGGCGTAGCTTGGGTCCTAGCACTTCTTTGAGCTTGAGAAGGCGATGTACCGCCCAAGCGCGTACAGCATCTCCACTAGACTGAGCATCGTCAATTCTTGTATTAGGTCTCACCAAGCCAACTCGGGATGCGCGGCGTTCAGGCAGAGGATCCCAAACCGCAGACTCCTCCAACTGCTGTTCGATCTGTACGCGTAGGGCATAGAGTGTATTGAATAGTGCTTTATTGCGAAGCGCGTCCCCCACGTCAATGTACAACTCAGCTCGCAACTCGCCCTTGGCCGTGAATGAGAGGCTGTAGGTGATGCCAGTCACGCCGCTGCCAAAGGCATACCAGGACTGGGCCTGTGCTATCCGCGCGTTAGTGAAATGGTGGCGATCACGCAGCTCGTCCATCAAAGGCTGAAAGAATGCTCGGTACGCATTCATTCGGTTTGATACCTCCGGCCGTACTGCCGCATTTTTGGCCCACGCGTTGGGCGATGCGGCAAGGCGAAACACTACCGCTGGCGATGACGAATCGATCCGTACCAGTTCAAGGGCTATAGCAAAGAAGTCGACAGCCTCACGCGTGTGGCGGTTAAGGAAGTCGATAGCCTCACGGTGCTCCTCTCTTACCCCGGTCGAAATCCATACGATAACTGCTGCATCTAACCCAGCCGCGTACGTTAGCAGCTGCCCCAGGTGGGTATGGTCTGTGGATTCCAGCTGATTTTCGATTATCACACGGCGTCCGCTGCCATTTTCTTTAGCCTCGATATCGCAGGCGTAATTTCCGACGGGCGCTTCCATCTGCACTAGCTCCAGATCCAGCCCAAGCGCCTCGCCGAGCAATCCAAGGTTTTGGGCGAGCCACGGCGTGAAATCCCGGGCCTCAGATAACCATATGGTTCGAGCATCAACATGCTCAAGCTTTCCTAGTGAAATTGCCATTAGATCCTTTGAGTGAGTGAGAGGTAGGCATTTGCCCGAGCGAACAAGATTCTGTGCGCTGCAGAAAGCGATCTCAAGCTATGGCGGCTTCTAGAGTGGCTTCATCCACAATGTCCTCAGGTGCGAACAGGCCAGCATTCTCGACACTTATCCTTGCTGCGGCAATATTTTGAACGAACATAACTACAGCGAGGTCGCGTGTGGCACGTGAGCAGCAGACATAAAAAAGGCGTCTAGTGCGATCAATTACGTTGTCCAGACCAGCAGCAATGTTTTCATCATCTGTATCTGACAGTGGCGCTATACCGAAGTATTTTTCGTAGGAGAACAGCCGTTGACTTTGGCCTTCCGCATCATCGATTATGACTAGCACCCGCTCGAACTCTGCCCCCTTCACGCCTTGCTGGGTGGCATATGGCGACAGATCTTCCAGGTAATGATGGTAAGCGCTCAATTCGCCGATATGGCAGTTTAGAAATGCCGTTACGGCTGGGACCTCAGGGTCATCATCGGCTGCGAGGGCCGCAGGATCAGCCTCCAAATATTTGGTCCATGATTCGTCGAGCAACGTTAACCCGGTGCGCCACGCAAAGAAGAGCACATCCCTGAATGTCACATCACCCGACAGTACGAGGCGGGCAATTTCCTCTGTGGAGGTTTGCAGTGCCCTTAAAACATCGGGAGCGTTGCCACCCGCTAGTCCAGCCGAACTCAACTGGTGGCATTCAGCACGCAGTAAGGTCATCACCTCGAAGCCTTGATTATTCCTTACCGCCTTTGCCAAAGGTAGCAAGTAGGCCAGGAAAGGCTTTAGTGGCCATGAAGTACCATCCTTAAGCCCCTCCTTGATGCTGGAGGGTGCTCTGTCGTTTAACGCTGCGTATAAGTTGGGAAAGCCGAGTCGAATCGCGGCCATGCGATGCACGACCACCAATGCTCGGACGTCTGCCTCGCGATCTCCGCTCTCCCAACGCTCGTCATGGTTGGTCAGTCGCAGCCATTTCCGAACCTTTGCAATCTTCGCTGAGCGGTCCTCGTTGGCAGCAAGCAGGAAGATTCTCGCCGAACCTTCTAATGGAACCTGTACTCCATCGACGGACATCATCCGACCACGAGTCTGCACCAATCCATCACCTAATTGGCGCACTGCGTTCACGACGCCGAGCACGCGTTGCGGGCATCTAAAGTTCTCCGGTTTCGTAATCCTTCGCCAATGAACGGGCGCATCAATCACGCCGGCACCATCCGCGTATATTTTCTGCATCGGATCGCCAAAAAATCCCAGGGAGAACTCGACCGGGGTGGTCTCAGCTATACCACGCAAGGCGGCGACGATTTCCGGCCGGGTATCCTGGCTCTCGTCGACGAACAGCACGGGGTACCGACTTGCGATTATGTCGCGTAGCAGCTGGCTTTGGTCGATTAGCTTAACTGCTGCGGCAATGACGTCAGAGTGACCAAGAACGCCACGTCCGAAGTCGCTGCCCGCACCATACTTGAAGTGTGTTTGGTGTTCTATAGTCTGAAGATGGCTCTGATAGCGGGCGATCTCCGCAACTAGTTGAACGCGCGTCGCCGGACGAGTCCTAGGCTTGTCGTGATGTTCTTGTGCTTCGGCGATTTTTTCATGGATACGTGCTATTACCCAGATTTTCAAGTCGCTCTGAAAAGGTCGCACTACCGACCACAAGAAACTGTGAATCGTCGACACGTGGAATAGCGGATCGTTCCCTACGTCGCCCCAAATTTCATTGACTGCAACTTCCGTATAGGTGATACAAGCGATCCGCTGGCCGTGCGTCTTGAGTTCTTTTCTTCGCGTTTGCCCCAAGTGGTCAAGTGCCTTCACAAGAGAGGTAGTCTTCCCTGAACCGGCACCAGCAACCATCACGAAGCTATGCGGGGGGCGCTCGTCCAGACAGGCGCGCAGATCCAGATCTGCCTGCGTATCAGGCTGTCCGATACGCCGAGTCATGCTGCGGCATCCACACCGCCGGGGGCAGCTTCTACCGCGACAGGCGGTGAGGGTGCTACTTGTGCCTCAAGCCATACCAGACCCTCAGAGATGTAGCTCGGCACTTTCCATGCAGCGGGATCGTGGGCCAGCAACGCGAGCGCAAAGTCAGTTTTATGGAAGTTCGCATTCTTGACCTTACGATACAGGCTCTCTGCGACTGCCTCGATGTTCAGCCGGTTGCAACCTTTGACACGTAACCCAAGGTCTTTGCGGTCGGCATCCTGGCACCAGGCCAAGTTTTCCAATGCAAAGGCTTCCTCTAAAGTTCTGCCGGTCCTGTTCTCTGTTGTCCCTTGCCAAGTTACCTCCACCGGTGTTTGGTAAGAGACGCGAACTAGTGCGTCACCGCCTTCAGCCCTTGGCTGGATACGCTGATCGATAGTCGCCGCGAGCAAGTCGGCGATAGTGCGGCATCCTGGAAGCCATTTGACCAGCGTTTGATTCGACGTGAGCGCTCCGACTTCATGGACCATGCAAGCCTTGCGCCCACGCCGAACCGATTCGGCTTCTTCGGCCTCTTCTGTTGCGTCAGGATCTGCGTCGGCGGCATCCACATCAGCCGGCGCCTCGTCTGGTGGCTGTGGAGCATCTGCGCTTGGAGGAAACACGCTATCGATATCGGTCACAATCAGGGAGGTTAGGCCTAGAAAATCGATGAGGCCTTTGAACCTATGGCCAAATGCGCCGCCAACCTCAAGAATGCTCAGGTAGGTCGACTGGAGCTGCGGTGCTGCCTTAGCAATCATCTGAGGCATCAGAATCCGCTCTACATTCCCTTCCACCAGAATGGCGGCATCTGCGAAAAATATGTCGCAATGCGTTAGTCTTAAATAGCGCTCAAGGAAGTCCCTGGTGCGATCAACAGGATCGGCTGGATCATTAGCTGTCTCGTAGAAGGCTGCCATGCTGAGGACCTGAGATCGCTGCACGCCAGCATCGGCAGCGCGGCGGAAATACCGAATGGGCCGAAAGCCCCGCTCGAAGAGCACGTGCGGTGAATGTGTCGAAACGACCAACTGACTCGTGCAGTACGGGGCATCTTCCTCTGGCACTGCGAGTATATCCAGTACCTTCCGAATGAAAACCTGCTGTAGCTGAGCGTGCAGGTGTGCCTCCGGCTCCTCAATAAAGATCAGATGCAGAGGCGGACGGTTTTCCTCGATGTCCAACCATCTAGCATGAACGTCGAGCAGTTCGACGACCATATAGATCAGATTCTTGAAGCCAAGGCCGTTGTACCGATCCGGCAAGGTGGCTGTATTCACAGCTCCACCCAACGCTCCCATAGCGTAGTGGACACGAGCACCTTCATGACTGCTGAGGATCGTTGCGGGATTCAGCGCGGTCTTGATAAGAAGTCGTGGATTGTTGACGCCTGGATAGCCAAGGTGGGCAAGTCGTTCGAGCGTGGGACCAAAGACTCGCTCCAAGTGATCGTTGAGCAAAGTCTCGGACTGGTACAGCGCACGTTGGGCTTCATGGTCCTCACCACTCTTCTCAAGGTTTCGCTCGTAGAAACGACTCAAGCAACGGGATAGGTCTTCGGATCTGGCCCCACCATTGGAATCGGACAGGTGACGTTGGGCATGCAGGCAGTCTACCTTCACTAGGCTGGCCACGATGTCTTTACCGCTGCGCCCTTTGTCTGGCATCAAGCGCAGGGGAGTGTAGCCTTCAGCGGAATGGAGATTGTCGTCAAACTGCGCACGGTCAAGAACGTAATAGCGTAACTCGAAATCTCGCCAAAGGCGATCGCCTGTAGCATCTGACAGGAAGTCGCAAAGCGTGCGAGGTTGCGGGTCGTATCCAACTTCGTTCCGAGCAGGTGCCGCCTCAGCTGGTTCTTGAACTTGTCCTACAGGTTGCGCATTAGCGAGCCTGGCGCTCGCTCGCGTCTCTTGGAAGCCGGCTCTTAAAGCTGGCGCGTCTGATGCGACGAGTTCGACTCGAACTCCAACTTGGCTACCGTGCCACGCTAAGTTCGGTAACAGGTCAACAACCCGGTGAAGATCGGCTGCCTGGACGCCAAACCAAATATCGATGGAAATGGTTGGCAATTCGACGCCGTCGGCTCCCTCACCAAATGCATTGATGGCATCCCAGCATTCGGAGCTGAAGTCATGAAGTGAGAATCGACTCCGAGAGGCGGCAGTGAACAATTGCAGGGCATGTGCCGCTGAAGTCTTGCCGCTATTGTTGGCTCCCACGAAGATGGAAATGTCAGATGCTAGGTCGATGCGGGCGTCTTTAAGGCGCCGGAAGTTTCGAATCCAGACGGTCTCGATGTGCATAGTCTCGCTTTTCTCTGAGAGGAACGGCTAGGTCAACGATCTCTATTGATTTCAACGGTTGGTGGGCAGCGAAAGCCTGCGGATGGCATCCGGCTGATCACAAAATTGATTGGAGATACGTCAACGTCTACTCCTAGCCGTACGTGGCCAAGAGTGTAAGCATAACATCTTGCCCACACGAAAAACTCACGAAATGTCACCCTCAGCAATTCGACAAAGGAATGTCTTATGCGCCGTAGCGATAGCGGATCAAGGACGGCTTTCGTCACCTAATAGTCGGCATCAGGCTGGGACAGAGTTGCTATACATTGCCATCGACTAAATTCATTGCGCCCGTTCTCCTTTTCTAGCTCCTGAGGTGATGAATCTTCTCACCATTTCACATCTGACCGACTAAGCGCCAACGGCATCACGTGACCTTCCGAAACGTCTATGCGGCCCTTGCGCGGCGTCAGCAAGACCGTCCCATTGTCAAGAAGGCGGCAGCCAATCTCATCCCCTACCCGCAGTCCTGCCGCCTCTAAGATGGCCTTGGGTATCCGGAGCCCTCCGTCAGAATTACCCCAGCGCGTCAGCCGTGCCATAGTCGTCTCCCAGTGAAAGTATATACAAACCGTACACTGCGAAATTGGTTCGGCCTAACGGCGGCTGGCTTGCTGAAATGAGTCCCAAGCGCGGTAACACTCATTCAAGCGCATGTTGAGGTGGCAAGCGTCAGTGTTGGCCAAGCAGTCGACGTGGCGCAGACGCCCATGGCCATATCGAATCCTTGCCGCGCCGCTCCTGCCGCTTTGTGACGATGACAGCGGACAAGCTGTCGTCTATCCGGTCCATCAGCTCGGTTTTACGTCTAACGATCTCTACGCGCTTGCCACCATCGGATTCCCACAACAAGGCTTCCTGGCACTCCAGGATCGCAGCGCGTTCAGCCAGCACCTTCGGATGGTTAAATAGCCAGCGGGTGAAGGCAAAGCTGTCTGGCTGGCTGTGCCAGAGAGGGCCGTACATCTGCATGTAATCGTGCGCGATCTCAGATTCCGCAAGGTTGCTGCCATGCCAGATGGCCAGCGGCGCTGGATTCGGATTCCCACCGAGGATTTCCGCGATGTAGGGATTGGCTGCAAACCCGCCCCGGAGAGCGGTGGCTGCGGCTATCCAGTCGTCACGCAGCATGTGGCAGAGTGCAAGCTCGTAGAAGTACGGCGGATAGCTATGCGCGTCGGCTTCAAACGCAGCCAGTGCACGATCATGGTCCCCGGCCCGTAGCGCTTCCGAGCCAAGCAGGTAGCGCACGCCCTGATTGTCGTTTGGGTTCCTAGCCAGCATTAGTTCTATGAGCGTGACGGCATCCTTGTGACGGCGTAGGCGGATGTACGACAGCAGCGCAACGTGCATGGCTCGCAGGTACGGCCGGTTGTCGAGGTGCCCCCACTCAATGCGACCAGTGAAGCCCTCAGGGATCAGCCGGTTTGAAACGCGCAGTCCCAGCAGTGCTGCATCTAGCGCTTTCTTCGGCTTGCCTTGTTGATGCCAGTGCGACGCGATGTGCGCGTACACGTCAACGAAGTCCGGTGCTTCGGCCAGCAGCCGATCTAACGCAGCCAGATAGGCCTTATCGCCAAGCTGGCCGGCCCCATGGTCATCGAGTAGACCATCGAACTCAGCTAGCAGGCCATCGTAGATATCGTCAGTGTAAATGAACCTGCCGGACTCGGCGCCAAGGACTTCAAATTGTAGAGGCATGCAGCAGCGTTCCGGTGTTAGTTGTGGTGCGCCATGCCGCAATCTGCCAGCATGGCGCTAGAGGCGCAATCGTACACGGTTTAGAACAGCATCTTGGCTGTCGTTTCAGTTTCAGATGACATAAGGCTCTCCATCCAGCATGATGACCTCATCGACCGCATCCGGGGGAATCGGAATATACGCAAGTCCCGGTGGTCTCAGCCGGGTTTGTCCAGGCGCAAAATAGCATTCCGTACCTCTAGCCCAGTCCGGCACAGGTAGCACGTTTTCTGGCACGAAAACGGCGGCCATATCGATCTCTGGAAGCGCCTCTGGTCGCCGGCTCCCGCTGATGTCAATCCCAGTCTTTTTGAGAATGTTCTTGGCGTACTTCCAAGCGGTGGTGCGCGAGAACTGTTCTGCAATCGGCATTCCCGTCAGCCAGAGTTGATAGGCCTTGCGTTCGGTGTTGGACAGCATGTTCATCTCGTCTTTGGTTAGCAAACGCTTGATTGCATATCCCAGCTTATACTTGGCAAGACACTCGAAGAACAGGGCGGCCACATCAACGTCCTTCCAGCGAGAGACCGAATGTAGTTCCCGATGCCTCAGACCTTGTGAATACAACTTCACTTCCGCGCGGATGCCCTTCGCCGCTTCTGCGATAAGCATGCGCTGATAATGCCCTGGCGTTTTCCATTGACTCTCCAGTTCCAGCTTCTTGTCGTAGACGGTCACCATGTCGAAAGTGGATCGGCGCCTAGGGCTGTATCCGAGAGTTATGCTGCTAGCGATGGTCCGCTGCTTTGCATCGGGGCTGTTGTCATCGATGGCCTGTATGATCGGCAGCACATCTCCACGAGGACAACCGAAGTTTGCAGTGAGGTGGATTTCCGTAAGCCGAATGCCCCCGCGCCGCCACTCATCCCGCTCAAAGGAATTGACGTTAATGCCTAGTCGCTTAGTAACCAAATCCATGATTTGATAGGCGTATCGCAGCAGATCCCCGTGACCGAACAGATTATGCCTTTGCAAGACGAGCGGTGGGCAGCAATGTACCTCCATCATGGTTGCCTTGCCAGTGCTGGAGTCAATGTCCTTTGAACGGACGTAGGCCTTTTCACCACCGTCCTTAAGGACAAGCTGATTAGCCGTAGCTCCCACGGGAACCAGTTCAGCGAGGCTTTCTTCATCCAAGAACAACGTCTTGCCGGTGGGGGTGTGGGTGCATGGCGCTAGGATACGTATCCGGTCTATATGGACATTGGCAGTCTGATGGGTTGAATTGTGTAAGGTTGGTTTCATGGCGTTGGCCTGTGTAAGGGGACTGCTTGTCGCTGGTGTGTATAAATTACGAACATATTTGAGCTACTATAGCTATGAGCGTGTAGCGCCCCTCCACGCCTTCTAGGTTTGCGCCTTCAATTCCAGAAAGTCGAGCACGCGCGCATGCATGCAATTTGCAATCGCTATACCTAGATCGCTGTAGTTGTTCAACGTAGCAATTGAACTGTGCCGCGAGGCCGTTATGACGACTGATTGCCATTGGCTGCAATGCTGCTCGCTGATTTAGGGGGACTGCTTGGTTCTGTGGGGCGATGAGGTGTCAGGGCATCTATGCTCACATCTTTCTGTTTTAGGGCTGCTGCGTCTCTCGATATTGTTGCGGCATCAACCTCTAATTGAATCGCTATTTCGCGCTGACTCATTCCTTCGGAAAGCAGCTGGTCAACCTTCATTTGGCGTTCCATGATCTGAACTCTTTTTGCTGCTTTGGGGTCTAGTTGATCTCGGAACTCCCAGCCGAAATCCAGATTGCCGCTGACGACCTTCCACCAGAATTGAATTGTCGTTGGGGCTGAATCTTCATCGTCACGCTTCTGTCGGACGATGTTAAAGCCACCGCCGTACTCACGTGGAGCGCCGGGGTCAGGAGTTAGCCAAATTACGTTGGCCGGCTCGCTGAGCGCTACGGTTTCTGCGATGAGGCTGTTTCTTTTTGGCTTAGAGTCCAGGGCGACCACAGCGATGCCTCTTGCATTTAGCTTTTTAAAGAACGCAAGCACATCGCCACTCTCGGTGGCGTCAAGTGTTCGCCCGTACTTTAACCAGGACGCGAGATCGTCGATGATGATCAATTCCACGGAGTGTGGAATCGCTTTGATAAACTCCCCTTGATCGTGAACCGAATTTAAGAAGATAGGGGCCTCGGCCCTACGCCGATATATATGCAGGTTCTTACGTGCTCTTTCCTGCGATGATGGATAGGGATCTCGCATACCAATTAGGGCGAACCTTTTTGTGTCAGGCAGATCATTGTTGCGGCTTGTGCAGTAGCAAACCCTCGTTTCCTTTGCTTGGCCAAACGACATAAACGTCTTGCCGCCCGCTGCACCGTAGGCAAGCAGTTGACCAAGTAACCTGCCATCGAGATCTGGCGCGATGTTGATCAGGACGGTTGTGGCGGCAGGTATGAGCTGAGGAACGATGAATTTCTGCTGCACTTGCTCCGATGCCAGCATTTCAGCTAACGTTCGAACCCGATTCATGCCGCGCTCCCTTGCGCACTTACCTGCTCTCGGGATTGAACCAACAGGGTTACGAAAGCCTTCATGTCAACAGGTGTCTTACTACGAGAGGCGAATAGGTGTGCCGCAATCCATGCGTCAATCTCGTTTGCGCTATAGCCAGTCGCCCTAACACCAATTGAAAATCCAGGCGGGAACACACCTTTGACAATGTCTGCGTGGATGGTGGAATTCGCTCGACCACATTTGCCTTTGAGTTGACTGTGGCGAAGAATGCTGTCGCTAGTCCGTGCGCGAATCTGTTGAATGATTTGGTGCAGTTCTAGCTGTACATCTGCCTGCGCATCCGGTTCGGAAGTGGAGGCGGCTGTGGCCGGTTTGGTATTGCTTCTATAGGTGTTCATTACTGCATCCTTTCGTCTAAAGAATGATGAAAGGATAGCGTGGCATGACTGCAAAATCGATGACCCCACCGTACGTTGGGGGTGGTGAATTTTTGCGGATTAAATCTGATGGTTGGCCGGAGAGTGCAAGCAGTTGCTGCTCAGCGCCGGCTGTAGCTTCAACCCCTGCTGCTGGCTTTGGTGGGGTAAAGTGCTAGAGCATCCCATTGGTAGGGTTCAAGCGCATTAGGTACTTCTGTGGGGAGAAGAAGGTTTGCTTGATCAATCTCGCGCCAGGAAAGGCCCTGCTTCAAATACATGGGCATTGCTGAGACCTTTGGAGGAACCACGCGTACCCTGAAATCGAAGAACGTATCTGCGAGCCGCTTGAATTGATCAACGTCCACGTTGCACACGAAGTCAAAAAGCAGATCTTCGTTGAACCGTAATGGTGATTTGATTGTGGCCGCCACAGCAGCCCAGTAATGAGAGGATGAGAAGTGATCTTTCCATTGTTCTTGTATCCGTTGCCATTTACTGCGGGGAATAAGCTTTTCTGAAATTGGCTTTCGTAAAGGAGCGTTTTTAAGTAACCATGCAGCCCTACTTAGCGCGGGTGCTGCGCATAGCTTTCGATCATACATCTGCTGGTAAAGATACAGGGATGATCCGACGTCATGTGGCACCTCGGCTCTTTTAAAGCCCTGTCTTAGTACATCAATTGCATGGGCTCCTAAGAGAGCCTTGGCGGCTGTCTGATCGTATCGACGCATTCCCGATTGACTGGTTCGGACGGTATCGATAAAGCGCATAAGTGCAATAGAAAACGCTCTCCGATCTAGCTGAAAGCTTGTGTACGCAGAAGTTTCATGACCATCCGAGTCATAAGCCAGTGGCTTGCTTGAATTTCGCTCCGTTGAAGTCGTGCGGTGAGTCACGATAGGGGTGCGTGGAGCAGGTATAGCAAAGGCCACGTGTTCGTCGTACAGCAAATCGAGCAATAGATGACGGAGCCAAGTTTGATCCTCTAGATGCTTTTGGTATTCTGGAGTCGTATTCAGGCGAGCCTGTTTCAACTTGTTTTGCGCATCCGATGCTGCGTCCCCAACCTCATTTTCACCCCAGCCGGTAAGTGGAGGATACTTTGCGATCATCATGCGTTTTCCTCTGGATGCAAACCTGCGCCTTGTGTCGTTATATATCCCAACGCCAACTGCGACTTTGTGTGTAGCTAGTTGTGTAGCTAGCGTTGATTTTCAATGCACCGATTGGTTAAGTCTTTGAATTTAAAGTGAATTTATATTACATTAAAATCACGTCGTACTGCTCCTGGTGGTACGCCGTCTCCACCTGTAGCGAGATCTTTTTGCCGATGAAGTCCCCCAGCATCGCCAGGTGCTGCGACTCCTCTTCGAGGAACATGTCGACCACCTCCTGCGAGGCGAGGATGCGGAATTCGCGCGGATTGAATTGCTTCGCTTCGCGCAGCAGCTCGCGCAGGATTTCGTAGCAGATGGTGCGCGAGGTCTTGACCTGGCCCTTGCCGGCGCAGGCCGGGCAGGGTTCGCACAGGATGTGCGCCAGCGATTCGCGCGTGCGCTTCCTTGTCATCTCCACCAGGCCAAGCGCCGAGAAGTTCGACACCGACACCTTGGTGCGGTCGCGCGACAGCGTCTTTTTCAGCTCCTGCAAGACGGCGTTGCGGTGCTCGTTGTTCTCCATGTCGATGAAGTCGAGGATGATGATGCCGCCCAGATTGCGCAGGCGCAGCTGGCGCGCGATCGCGTGCGCCGCCTCCAGGTTGGTCTTGAAGATCGTGTCGGCGAAATTGCGCCCGCCGACAAAGCCGCCGGTGTTGACGTCGATGGTGGTCATCGCCTCGGTCTGGTCGACGATCAGGTAGCCGCCGGATTTGAGGTCGACGCGGCGACCCAGCGCGCGCAGGATTTCCTCCTCCACGCCATACAGGTCGAACAGCGGCCGCTCGCCGGTGTAGTGCTGCAAGCGTGGCAGCACGCCGGGCGTGTAGGCCTTGCCGAATTCGACCAGGTTCAAATAGTTTTCGCGCGAGTCGACCTGGATGGTGGCCGTGTCGTCGTGGACGAAGTCGCGCAGCACGCGCTGCGCCAGGCTCAAATCCTGGTGCAGCAGGGTGGTGGCGGGACGGGTCTTGGCGCCGTGGACGATGGCGCCCCAGGTCTTGCGCAGGTATTCAACGTCGGCGGCGATGTCGGAGTCCGACGCGTCCTCGGCCTGCGTGCGTACGATGTAGCCGCCTTTTTCGTCGGCCGGCAGCAGGCTTTGAAGCCGCGTGCGCAGCGCTTCGCGTTCCGCTTCCTTTTCGATCTTTTGCGAGATGCCGATGTGGGCGTCCTGCGGCAGGTACACCAGCATGCGGCCGGCGATGGAGATTTGCGTCGACAGGCGCGCGCCCTTGGTGCCGATCGGGTCCTTGATGACCTGCACCGTCAGCACCTGGCCGTCGAACAGGATTTTTTCAATCGGGGTGGGGGCGGCGTTCTGGCCGCCGTCGTGCGGGCGCGCCTCCCAGATGTCGGCCACGTGCAGGAAAGCGGCGCGTTCGAGGCCGATGTCGATGAAGGCCGATTGCATGCCGGGCAGCACCCGCACCACCTTGCCGGAGTAGACGTTGCCGGCCAGGCCGCGCGTGAGCGTGCGTTCGATGTGCAGCTCTTGCACGGCGCCTTGCAAAATCAGGGCGACCCGCGTTTCCTGCGGGGTGATGTTGATCAGGATGTCTTCGTTCATGTGTCTCGGCGGCCGGCTGGCGCGGCTTCTGTGGCTATGTGAAGACTGATCATACACGAACCCGCACTGCGGCAAAAAGGGGTCGTACCCCTTGGGGTACGACCCCGGCGTCCGGGGGGCGGGTCAACACTCAATCGGAGAGTTACGGCAGCGGCAGTCCGGCCTGCCGCAGCAGCTGCGCGGTCTCGTACAGCGGCAGGCCCATGATGCCGGAATGGCTGCCGGCGATATGTTCGATGAATTGCGCGGCGGGGCCCTGGATGCCGTAGCCGCCGGCCTTGTCGTAGGGTTCGAGCGTGGCGCAGTAGGCGGTGATGGCGGCCGGCGACAGCACGCCGAAACGCACTTCCGATACCTGCGTGATTTGCCCGGTGAAGTCGGCCGAATGCACGGCGATGGCCGTCAGCACCTGGTGGGTGCGGCCGGACAGCTGCGTGAGCATGGCGTTGGCTTCGACGCGGTCGGCCGGCTTGCCGAGGATCTGGCCGTCGATGGTGACGGTGGTGTCGGCGGTGAGCACGGCGCGCGGCTTGAGGTGGCGGCGTTGCACCAGGTTGTAGCCGAAGGCGGCTTTTTCCTGCGCCACGCGGGCCACGTACTCGAGCGGCGCTTCGCCTTCGATCACGTCTTCGGTGACGTCGGCGCCGCGCGGACCGTCGGCGCGCAGCAGCAGCAGTTCAAAATCGATGCCGATCTGGCGCAGCAGTTCGCGCCGGCGCGGGCTTTTGGAGGCAAGATAGATCTTTTTTTCGACCAGTTTCATTTTCCGACGCGTCAAACTCTATGGTAAGGGTGGTTCTGGGTGATCGACCAGGCGCGATACAGTTGTTCGGCCAACAATACCCGTACCATACCATGAGGGAGCGTCATACTGGAAATCCGGATCAGGCCTTCGGCGCGCGCCTTGAGCTCCGGATCGAGGCCGTCGGCCCCGCCGATCAGGAAGGCGGTGTCGCGCCCGTCCTGCTGCCAGGCTTCCAGCTGCTGCGACAAACCGACCGAAGTCAGGTCCTTGCCACGCTCGTCGAGGGCGATGATGCGCACCGATTTGGGCAGCGCCGCCTCGATGCGCTCGCGTTCGAGCGCCATCGCGGTGGCCGCTGTCTTGCTGCCCGAACGGTCGACCGGCTTGATTTCCTTGAGCACGATCTTCAGTTCCGGCGGCATGCGCTTCGCGTATTCGGCGAAGCCCGCTTCGATCCAGGACGGCATTTTATGGCCGACCGCAGCGATGATCAGCTGCATCGTGGATTATTCCGCGACTTTTTTGATACGCTTGATGACCGTCTTGGCCGGCGCTTCGTCGGCTTTCGGCTTGGCGGCCTTCGGCGCTTTCGGCTTCGGTGGCAGGGCTTTCAGCGCTTCGGCCGAGGCGACGGCGCTCTTGGTCTTGCCGACCTTGATGGTTTTGCCGACCGGGATCGCGGCCTTCTTGGCGGCCGGTTTCTTCTCGGCGGCCGGTTTGGCGGCGGCGGCTTTGCGGGCCGGGGTCTTCTTCTCGATCACCGGCGAGGCGTCGACGGCTTTTTTGCCGGCGGCCAGGTGGCTGGAGATTTTCTTCGGCTCGTCGGCTTCCTCGCCTTCCTTGGTCGACTTGCGCTTGGCGGCGCCCAGCTTGACCGGCTTGTCGCCCCAGATTTCTTCCAGGCGGTAGTAGGCGCGGATTGGCGCTTGCATGATGTGGACGATCATGTCGCCCAGGTCGACCAGCACCCATTCACCGGTGTCCTCGCCTTCCATGCCGTAGACGTCGCCGCCGGCGGCTTTGACCTTGTCGCGCACCGAGGCGGCCAGCGCCTTGGTTTGGCGGTTGGAGGTACCGGAGGCGATAGCGATACGGTCGAAAAGGCTGGTCAGGTGGGTGGTGTCGAACAGCGTGATGTCTTGTGCCTTGACGTCTTCGAGGGCGTCAACGACGAGGGATTGCAGTTTTTTGATGTCCATTTAGCTTTTGTATAGATTGTGTTGTTCAATATAGTCTAGCACTAGCGGCGGGATAAGCGAGTTTGCCTGTTCCCCCCGTTGTAATGCCGCACGTATTTCGGTGGCGGAGATATCCACCGCGAAGTCTTGTGCCAGATAAGTCAGACCGTGCGGCGTGTTGCGGATTTGTTCAGGCGTTCCCATACGACTGGAGAACGCCGCGGCGACCGCCGGCGGAAGGCCGGCGGCGCCTATGTCGAAGCCAGGGCGGGCCGCTACGCAGATATGGGCGTAGTCGAACAGCGCCTGCCATTCATTCCAGGTGTCGAGCCGCTGGAGCTGGTCGGCGCCCATCACGAAAGCGATGCAGGCGCCCGGTCCCAGTTCGGCGCGCACCAGGCGCAGCGTCTCGATGGTGTACGTTGGCAGGCCCTTGGCGGCGCGCTCGATTTCCTGCATGTCGATGGCGACGTCGAACGGCTGGCCCTTGAAGCCGATGGCCACCATCTCGGCGCGCTGTTCCGGCGTCGCCTTGAGCATGGCTTTTTGCCATGGCAGGCCGGCCGGGATCACGCGCAGCTGGTCCACTTGCAGCAGTTGCGCGAAATAGGCGCCGAGGGCGATATGACCGTGGTGGACCGGATCGTAGCTGCCGCCCAGCAGTGCAACCCGCTGTGCCATGGCCTTTGTCACGCGGCCAGCCAGTCGCGGTGCGGCAGGAAGTCGGTGTACAGCGCCGCTTCCGGCGTGCCGTCCTCGGGTTCCCAGCGATAGCGCCATTTGACGATCGGCGGCATCGACATCAGGATCGCCTCGGTGCGGCCGCCCGACTGCAGGCCGAACAGGGTACCGCGGTCGAAGACGAGATTGAATTCGACGTAGCGGCCGCGCCGGTAAGCCTGGAAATCGCGTTCGCGCTCGCCGTACGGCGTGTCCTTGCGGCGTTCCAGGATCGGCAGGTAGGCCGTCAGGAACGAATTGCCCACGCTTTGCATCAGCGCGAAGCTCTGGTCGAAACCTTCTTCATTCAAATCGTCGAAGAAGATGCCGCCGACGCCGCGCGCCTCCTTGCGGTGTTTCAGGTAGAAATAATCGTCGCACCACTTCTTGTAGCGCGCGTGCAGGTCGTCGCCGAACGGCGCCAACGCGTCGTGGCAGCTTTGGTGGAAGTGTTTAACGTCTTCCTTGTCGCCGTAATAGGGCGTCAAATCCATGCCGCCGCCGAACCACCATGCCGGTTCGCCGCTGATGGTGGTCGTGGTGAAGAAGCGCACGTTCATGTGCACCGTCGGCGCGTACGGATTGCGCGGATGGATCACCAGCGACACGCCCATCGCTTCCCATGGGTTGCCGCCCAAATCGGGACGCGCGGCCGACGCCGACGGCGGCAGTTTGGCGCCCATCACGTGCGAGAAGTTGACGCCACCGCGTTCGATGACATTGCCTTCCTCGACCAGGCGCGAAATCCCGCCGCCGCCTTCCGGACGTTCCCACTCGTCGCGCAGGAAGGCCTTGCCATCGAGCGCTTCGAGCGCGTCGATGATGCGGGCCTGCAGATCGAGCAGGAAGGCCTTGACGGCCGCTGGATTCGGGGCGGAGAGCATGCGTATTATGGCTTCAGTCTTAGTGCTTCAAACCGCGCCAGCCGATGTCGCGGCGGCACTGCATGCCTTCGAAGGAGATCTGGTCGACCACCTCGTAGGCCTGCTTTTGCGCCAGCTTGACGCTGTCGGCCAGGCCAACCACGCACAGCACGCGGCCACCGGTCACTTGCAACTGGCCGCCCACTTCGGCGGTGCCGGCGTGGAAGGTCACCGATTCCGGCGTTTCGGCCGGGATGCCTTCGATCACGGCGCCCTTGAGCGGCGCGTCCGGGTAGCCGGCGGCTGCCAGCACCACGCCAACGGCGGTGCGGCGGTCCCATTCCAGTTCGACCGTGTCCAGGGTGCCGTTGACGGCGTGTTCCATCACCGTCACCAGGTCGGTCTTCAGGCGCGACATGATCGGCTGCGTTTCCGGGTCGCCCATGCGGCAGTTGAATTCCAGCGTGCGCGGATTGCCGGCGGCGTCGATCATCAGGCCGGCGTACAGGAAGCCGGTGAAGACGATGCCGTCCTTCGCCATGCCGGCGATGGTCGGATTGATAATCTCGCGCATCACACGGGCGTGCATCGCAGGCGTGACGATCGGGGCCGGGGAGTACGCACCCATGCCGCCGGTGTTCGGGCCTTCGTCGTTGTCCTTGAGGCGCTTGTGATCCTGGCTGGTGGCCAGCGGCAGCACGTTTTTGCCGTCGCACATGACGATGAAGCTCGCTTCCTCGCCGGCCAGGAATTCCTCGATGACGATGCGGGCGCCGGCGTCGCCGAAGCGGTTATCGGCCAGCATGTCGTCGACCGCCTGATGCGCTTCTTCCAGCGACATCGCCACCACCACGCCTTTGCCGGCGGCCAGGCCGTCGGCCTTGATGACGATCGGCGCGCCGTTGGCGTCGATGTAGGCGTGCGCTTGCGCCACGTCCGAGAAGGTCTGGTATTTGGCGGTCGGGATGCCGTGACGCTGCATGAACGCCTTGGCGAAGTCCTTCGACGACTCCAGCTGCGCCGCTTCCTTGGTCGGGCCGAAGACCTTCAGGCCACGGGCGCGGAACAGGTTGACGATGCCGCCGGCCAGCGGGGTTTCCGGGCCGACGACGGTCAGGCCGATGTGCTCCTGCTCGACGAAGGTCGCCAGTTCGTGCAGATCGGTGATGTTGACGTTGACCAGGCGCGAATCGCGCGCGGTGCCGCCGTTGCCGGGGGCGACGTAGACCATCTGGATGCGTTCCGATTGCGCCAATTTCCATGCCAGCGCGTGTTCACGGCCGCCGGAGCCGACTACCAATATTTTCATAAATCCTCAGTCTTCGATCAGCGTGTTGGAATAGACTTCCTGGACATCGTCCAGCGCTTCCAACGCGTCCAGCAGTTTTTGCATCTTGACGGCGTTGTCGCCGGTGATGACGGTTTCGGTGGCCGGCTTCATGATGATCTCGGCCACTTCGGCCTTGAAACCGGCCGCTTCCAGCGCATCCTTGACGGTCGCGAAGTCGTGCGGGCCGCACAGCACTTCGAAGCCGCCTTCTTCATCGGCCACCACGTCCTCGGCGCCCGCTTCCAGCGCCACTTCCATCAGCGCGTCCTCGTTGGTGCCGGGCGCGAACAGGAACTGGCCGCAATGCTTGAACATGAAGGCCACCGAGCCCTCGTTGCCCATGTTGCCGCCGTTTTTGTTGAAGGCGTTGCGAACTTCGGCCACGGTGCGCACGCGGTTGTCGGTCATGCAGTCGACGATGATGGCCGCGCCGCCGATGCCGTAGCCCTCGTAGCGTACTTCCTCGTAGGCCGCGCCGTCCTCGCCGCCGGTGCCGCGCGTGATCGCGCGTTGCACGTTATCCTTCGGCATATTGGCGTCGGCCGCCTTGTCCACAGCCAGGCGCAGGCGCGGGTTGGTCTGGATGTCGCCGCCGCCCATGCGCGCGGCCACGGTGATTTCCTTGATCAGACGTGTCCAGATCTTGCCACGTTTGGCGTCGGTAGCGGCCTTTTTGTGCTTGATATTGGCCCATTTGCTGTGTCCAGCCATGTTCAGTCTTCCTTCGGCGCGGTTTTGTTCGGGGTTGGCGATAGTCGTTGCTATGCGGTGAGGGCGGTATTTTACCATAGTCGGGGGCGGCAAAACCGGGCGGCAACCCCCGGCGCCCGCGTGGCCGCCGCCGTTGGTGGTGTTGGGGTCGGACCCCTCGGGGTCCGACCCCGCCGTGGCTTAGGGGTTGGCAGCCTTTTACCGCCAAAGCGGGTTTGCCGTACAATCGAGGGATGGACAAAAGCATAACGAATGTGAGCCCGGCCCGGACGGCCTATCTGGGCGGCCTGGGAATCGCCATCGGCGGCGCGGTGCTGTTCTCGACCAAGGCCATCGTCGCCAAGCTGCTCTACCGTTATGACCTCGACGCCGTCACCGTGCTGGCGTTCAGGATGATCTTTTCGCTGCCGGTGTTCGCCGCCGTCGCCGTCTGGAAGATGCGCAGCGAGGCGCCGCTGTCGAAAGCCGACCGCTGGCGCCTGATCGGCCTGGGGCTGGTCGGCTACTATTTGTCCAGTTTCCTCGATTTTCTCGGGCTGCAGTACATCACGGTCGGTCTCGAGCGGCTGATTTTGTTCCTGACGCCGACCTTTGTGCTGCTGATCAGCTCCACCCTGCTCAAGCAGCACATCAGCGGCAAGCAGTGGCTGGCGCTGCTGACCTCCTATTGCGGCATCGTGTTCGTGTTCCTGCATGATTTGGACAACGGCGGCAGCAATGTGGCGCTGGGCGCGACCCTGGTCACCGGATCGGCCGCCGCCTACGCCGTCTATCTGCTGCTGTCGGGGGAAATGGTCAAGCGGCTCGGGGCGCTGCGGCTGGTGTCGTATGCGATGTGCGTTTCCAGCGTGGCTTGTATCGCCCAGTTTTTCATCCTGCGGCCGGTGTCGGCGCTGGTGCAACCGATGGGCGTGTACGGCCTGTCACTGGTCAACGGCATCCTGTGCACGGTGATGCCGGTGTTTATGACGATGGCCGCCGTAGAGCGCATCGGCGCCGGCGCCGCCTCGCAGGCGGGCATGATCGGTCCCGTGTCAACCTTGTTTCTGGGCGCGCTGCTGTTGGGCGAGCCTGTCACGTCCTGGCAACTGGCCGGCACCGCGCTGGTGATCGCCGGGATTTATCTGCTGTCCAAGAGTAAAAAATAAAACTGGATAAACCGTATACATGGATAACGTTATGAAAACCCGCATCGCCCTGATTGCCCACGACAAGAAAAAAGACGACATGATCCTGCTGGCCGGCGAGTACCGCGCCTTCCTGTCGACTTGCACCCTGGTTGCCACCGGCACCACGGGCGGGCGCTTGATCAACGAGTTGGGGCTGGAGGTGGACCGCAAGCATTCCGGGCCGTTCGGCGGGGATTTGCAGATTGGGTCGATGCTGGTGCAGGGTGAGATCGATTGCGTGATCTTCCTGCGCGATCCGATGACGCCGCAGCCGCACGAGCCGGACATCAACGCGCTGGTGCGGGCCTGCGACGTGCACAACACGCCGTGCGCGACGAACGTGTCGTCGGCGCACCTCGTGTTGTCGCAGTTGCAGTTGCGCGCTGCGGCCGCCTGAGGCGCGCTACACTCTGACACTCATGTAACGGAGGCAGTGATGACCAAGGCAATTCGTATCAACCGCGTGGGCGGTCCGGAGGTGATGGAGCTGGTGGACGTGGACCTGCCGCCGCCCGGCCCCGGCGAGGCACAAGTGCGCCACGGCGCCATCGGCCTCAATTTCATCGATGTGTACTTCCGCACCGGCCTGTATCCGCAGCCGCTGCCGGGCGGCCTGGGCATGGAAGGCGCCGGCACCGTCGAGGCGGTAGGCGAGGGCGTGACCGAAGTGAAGGTCGGCGACCGCGTTGCCTATGCCGGACGGCCGAATGGCGCCTATGCCGAGGCGCGCAACATGCCGGCGTCGCAGTTGCTGGTGCTGCCGGAGAAGATCGGCTTCGATATCGCCGCCGCCATGATGCTGCAAGGCTTGACGGTGCAGTACCTGCTGCACCGCACCGTGCACCTGAAGGCGGGCGACACCATCCTGTTCCACGCGGCGGCCGGCGGCGTCGGCCTGATCGCCTGCCAGTGGGCCAAGGTGCTGGGCGTGACCCTGATCGGCACGGTCGGCTCCGACGAGAAGGCGGCGCTGGCGACCGAGAACGGCGCCGACCACGTGATCAACTACAACCGCGAGAACTTCACCGAGCGGGTGCGCGAGATCACCGGCGGCAAGGGCGTATGCGCGGTGTACGACTCGATCGGCAAGGACACTTTCATCGGTTCGCTGGATTGCCTGGCGCCGCTCGGCACCATGGTCAGTTTCGGCAACGCGTCCGGACCGGTGCCGCCGATGGCGCTGAGCGAGCTGGCCAACCGTGGCTCGCTGTTTGTCACGCGGCCGTCGCTGGGGGCGTACATGGCCACGCGCGAGGATCTGGAGGCGGCGGCCAAGTCGCTGTTCGGCGTGGTCAACAGTGGCGCAGTGAAGATCGACGTGCGTCAGCGCTATAACCTGGCCGACGTCGCGCAGGCGCACATCGATCTCGAGGGGCGCAAAACGACCGGCTCGACGATCATACTGCCATGAACGGCAGCTTTTTCGAGGAGGACAAGGTCAAGGGCAAGCAGCGTCGCGACGAGGAAGAGGACGACGACGGCGATTTCTCCGACATGCTGAGCGAAATGCGCATCCTGCTGCCTGGGGCGCAGATGCTGTCCGCCTTCCTGATCATCCTGCCGTTCAACACCGGTTTCGCGCACATCGACCATACGGAAAAGCTGCTGTTCCTGGCGACGTTTTTCCTGGCGCTGACCAGCCTCGTGCTGTTGAGCGCGCCGGCGATCCAGCATCGTTTGATGCGGCCGTTGAAGGACAGGGCGCGCTTCAAGCGTGTGGCGACGAAGCAGATCGTGGCCGGCTCGTTCGCGCTGGCGATCGCGCTGGTGCTGGGGACGGATCTGGTGATCTCCGAGGTGTTCGGCTCCACGGTGGGCATGGTCATGGCCGGCATCATGGCGGCGTTGATCGCCATCGCATGGTGGTTGATGCCGATGTATTTGAAGCGGCATTCGGGCGTTTAATTGCGGGCGCTCGCGTGCCGTTAACCCGCAACCCGGATACAGGGGTCGGACCCATCGGGTCCGACCCCACGGGCCGCATTGCGGGTTGGACGTGTCAGCAGGTCAGCGCAAGGTCCAGTTGCGCGAGGTTAAACGGCTTGAGCAAAAACTTGGCCGACGCATCCGACAGCCCGGCATTGTCCTTGTCATGCCCGCTGACAAACACAATGTCGAGCTCGGGCTGCCCGGCCCGCGCCTGCGCCGCCAGATCGATGCCCGACATGCGCGGCAGGCTGATATCGGTCAGCAGCACATCGATATCGCCCCGTTCCATGCGCTGCAGCGCCTCTTCGGCCGTCCCTACCGCGTCGACCATGTGTCCAAGCGACTCCAGCAGCTCCGCCGTCAGCATGCGCGCGTCCTCGTTGTCCTCGACCAGCAGGATATTGCGCCGGCGTCCGCCGTCCGGCTGCGCCGGCGCCGTCTTCATGCTCGACCGTTCCCGGTGCAGCGATTCCACGTGCTGGCGGTTGGCGAACATGAAACGGATTTTGCGCGCCAAATCCTCGCGCCGGTAGGGCTTGCTCAGCAACTCCACCCCGGCGTCGAGCCGGCCGCCATGCACGATGGCGTTTTGCGTGTACCCGGACGTGAACAGGATCTCCAGCCCCGGCAGGATGGCCTTGGCCTTGCGCGCCAGGTCCGGGCTGCGCAGCTCGCCCGGCATGACCACGTCGGTGAACAGCAGATCGATCGGCAGGCCGCTGTCGATGATCGACAGCGCGCTTTGGCCGTCGGCCGCCTTGAGCACCGTGTAGCCGAGGCCCTTGAGGATTTCCACCACCGTTTCCTGCACCTGCAGGTCGTCCTCGACCACCAGCACGGTTTCGTTGCCGCCGACCACCGGACCGTTGAGCGCCGCCGGCAAGGCATCCAACTCGGCCATCGAACGCGGCAGATACAGCTTGAACGTGGTGCCGTGGCCGACTTCGCTGTAGACCTTGATATGGCCGCCGCTTTGCTTGATGAAGCCGTAGGCCATGCTCAGCCCCAGGCCGGTGCCTTCGCCCTCGCGCTTGGTGGTGAAGAAGGGCTCGAAGATCTTGTCGGCCAGATCGGACGGGATGCCGCAGCCGGTGTCGGAGACGGCCAGCATGACGTATTGGCCGGCGCAAACCTCGGGATGGCCGGCGCAATAGGCGGTGTCCAGCTCGGCGTTGCGCAGCTCGATCGTCAGCTTGCCTTGGCCATCCATGGCGTCGCGGGCGTTGATCGCCAGGTTGAGCAGCACGTTTTCCAACTGGTTGGGGTCGATCAGCGTGTGCCACAGGTCGTCGTCGACCTTCAGTTCGACCGCGACCGATTCGCCGATCGCCCGTTGCAGCAGGTCGTCCATCGCGCCCAGCAGTTCGCGCAGGTCGGCCACCACCGGTTTGAGCGGATGGCGGCGGGCGAAGGACAGCAACTGCGAGGCCAGCCGCGCGCCGCGTTCGACCGCGATCATCGCCGTCGTCAGCCGCTTCAGGGTCGCCTCGTTGGCGCCGGCCGACAATTGCAGCAGCTGCAAATTGCCGGAAATGATTTGCAGCACATTGTTGAAGTCATGCGCGACGCCGCCCGTCAGCTTGCCGATCGATTCGAGCTTTTGCGCCTGCAGCAGCGCCGATTCGGTTTCCCGCAGCGCCTCGGCGGCGCGTCTTTCGTCGGTGATGTCGCGCCCGACCGCGTGGATCAGGTCGACGTCCGGCACGGCCGTCCACGAAATGTCGCGCCACGAACCGTCCGCGTGGCGGTAGCGGTTTTCAAAGCGCAGGGTCGTCAGGCCGCTGGCCAGCCGGCCGATCTCGTTCACCGTGGCGGCCTGGTCGTCCTGATGGATCAGGGTCATGAAGTTGCGGCCGATGATCGCCGGCGCTTCGTAGCCGAGGATCGTCGTCCAGGCCGGATTGATGGAGACGATCTCCGCGTTGAAATTAGCCACCAGCATCAAATCGGTGGACAGGCGCCACATGCGGTCGCGGTCGGCCGCCTGCTGGTTGATGCGGCGCTCCAGCACCGAAACCGATTCGTGTTGCTTGCGGTAGGCGTCGCGCAGCGCCTCGGTGTCGAGCGCGCGGCCGGTGACGTCCGAAATGAGGCCTGTCAGGTGGTTGCTGTAGCCCGGTTGCAAATAGCGGCTGCCGCGCATGTGCACCCAGTGGATGCTGGTGTCGGGCCAGACGACGCGGAACTCCAGGTCCAATCCGTCGGGGCCGGTCTGCGCCGATCGCATGGCCGTGGAAACGGTCTTGCGGTCGGCCGCGTGCACGCGCGACAGCAGGTGCTCGAGACGCCAGGCGGTGGTGCCGTCGTTGAGGCCGAAGCATTGTTCGAAGTGGGAGTTGAAGGTGATGCGGCCGGAGATGACGTCCAGGTCCCATTCGCCGTAGCGCGCCACCTCCAGCGCGAAGCGCAGCTTGGTGGCGAGCTTGCGTTCGCGCTCTTCCGCCTCGCGTTGCTGGGTGATGTCGCGCGAGATCGACAGCAGGCCTTGCAGCGAACCGTCGCTGCCGAGCAGGGGGCTGACGACCACGTCCCACCACTTGGGCGTGCCTTTGGCAGTGGGGCAGAACGCCTCGAAGTGGCCGATGCTGCCGTTGCGGGCGGCGGCCAGCGCATGGTGGACTTGCTCGCGGGTCGCTTCGGGCCACAGGCTGGGCCACATCTCGCCACACACCGCGCCAAAGTTATCGATCTCCATCACGCACTGGCCGTTGACGTTCATCGCCAGCAGGCTGCCGTCGACGCCAAGGATCTTGACGCAGTCGGGGCTGTTTTCGAAGATGGACAGGTGGGCTTGCCGGCGCAAGGCGTCGGTGCCCGCCGTTGTCGGCGCGCTGTGATCGTGTGTTTCCATATAGCTCCAAAGACCGGGGACGGATTTCGCAGTAAAAGTTGTGCGGTCTCGCGGGGGCTGGGCTAGTGGCACGCTCGCAGTGTACATCAGCGAACACAACGGTTCGCGTCTTGTTGAGCAAAAAAATCAAGGATGCCAGTTTGGTACGCAAGCGTACAGATGAGTTAGCTCAGCTTGGCTATTCTGTGTCTCAAGCCAAGCCATTCCGGTTTGCACCAATCAGGAGCAACATCATGAACAAAGACCAAATCGAAGGTAAGCTGAAAAACATCGGCGGCAAGATTCAGGAAGAAGTCGGCGATCTGATCGACTCGCCAGAGCAAGAAGCCAAGGGCCTGGGCAAGCAAGCCGAAGGTAAAGTACAAGAGAAAGTCGGCGACCTGAAAGAAGCCGCCCGCATCGCCACCAAGTAAATTGGTCGCGGTAAGAAAAAGCCCCTGTGTGCCGATGCACACGGGGGCTTTTTGCATTAACCCGCCCGCCTTTAGCGATACGCATGCGGTTCCACTTAGGGGTCGTACCCGTTCGGGTACGACCCCGCATGGCGGTGCGGGTTTAATTGGTCCGGGCCGGCGCGGCCTGTCCGGCCACGGCCGCCGGCGCCTGCACCGCTTGGGTGGTTGGATCGATCTTGAGGTCGACCCGGCGCGGCACGCCGCTCTGGCCGGGGAAGCCGGTGAACGCGCTTTGCACCAGCGCCGGCATCACATACGGCGTGGCCTGGATCAGGCTGGTGTTTTGCACCGTCACGTCGTACAGCTTGCGGCCGGTCGTGGTGTTGATGGTCACGCGCAGCTGGCGCTGGTACTGGTGCTTGATGCGTTCTTCCATGCGCATCGAGTGGAAGCGGAACGGATCATAGAAATACGGACGGTAGCCCCAGCGCGAATAACCCCAGCCGTAACGGCCGTAGCCCGGACCCCAGTACGGGCCCATGAACGGATCGTCGGCTTCCAGTACGCGCACCGGATGGTCGATGGTCACGTATTTCATGCCCACCAGCAATTTTGGCTGCTGGCCGTCGGCGGCCTGGCGGAAGCCCAGCTTGGCCAATTCATTGCTCACGAGAACTTGGTAGCTGCGGTATTCCAGCGTGTCGTCGGCCCCTTGCGGCGCTTCGAAGGCATAGGTTTTGTCCGGCAGGTCGGTCGGCCAGTCGTTGAAGGCGGTGACGTTGCTGCGGATGGTGGTGGCGCAGCCGGTCAACAGCATGACGGCGGCAGTCGCCAGAATGGCGAGATATTTCATGATGGTGCCCTCTCAGATAAGACGGTATGTTCCAGTGCTAAGTTTACGACGCGCACCCGGACCTTGCACGATTATTACAGATTGTTACGGCAGCGTGGAGACAAGCAACTTATTTAGTGCAACTTATTTGGCTAACCCGGCCACGCGTTGGTCGGCTGCGGGCGATTCACACGTCCGCTGGCGCTGGTATTGGTAAAATAGGCTTTTGCCTACGTCCACCCAGAGCCCCCATGCGCACAGATAGCAGCCCAACGACGATATATCGCAAAGATTACACCCCGCCAGCCTTCCTGGTCGATACGGTTGAACTGGGATTCGATCTCGACCCCGACCGCACCGTCGTGGCCAACCGCATTACCATGCGGCACAACCCGGCGAGCCAGAGCCGGGACATCGTTTTGCACGGCGAGGAGATCGAACTGGTGCAGCTGCGCATGAACGGCAAGGCGCTGGCGCCGACCGAATACAAGCTCGACGGCTCGACCCTGACGATCAAAAAAGCCCCGGCCGAGGTGGTGCTGGAGATCGAAACGCTGTGCGCGCCGGTGCAAAACACCACGCTGTCGGGGCTGTACGTCTCGAACGGCAACTTCTTCACGCAGTGCGAGGCCGAAGGCTTCCGCCGCATTACCTATTTCCCGGACCGTCCGGACGTGATGGCCAAGTACACCGTCATGCTGCGCGCCGACAAGGCCGCCTATCCGGTGCTGCTGTCGAACGGCAACCTGGTCGAAGAGGGCGACCTCGACGACGGCCGCCACTACGCCAAATGGGAAGACCCGTTCAAGAAGCCGTCCTACCTGTTCGCGCTGGTGGCCGCGCGCCTGGTATGCCAGGAGGAGAAGTACACGCTCAACTCCGGCCGCGAAGTGCTGCTGCAGGTGTGGGTGGAGGAGGGCAACCTCGATAAGACCGACTACGCGATGCAGTCGCTGAAAAACTCGATCCGCTGGGACGAGGAGCGCTTCGGCCTGGAGCTGGACCTGGACCGCTTCATGATCGTCGCCGTCGGCGACTTCAATATGGGCGCGATGGAGAACAAGGGCCTCAACATCTTTAACACCAAGTTCGTGCTGGCCAATCCGCGCGTCGCGACCGATGTGGACTACGCCGGCATCGAGGCGGTGGTGGGCCACGAGTACTTCCACAACTGGACCGGCAACCGCGTCACGTGCCGCGACTGGTTCCAGCTGTCGCTGAAGGAAGGCCTGACCGTGTTCCGCGACCAGGAATTCAGCGCCGACATGATCGGCACCGACAGCGGCCGCGCCGTCACCCGCATCGACCAGGTGCGCACCTTGCGCCAGGCGCAGTTTCCCGAGGATGCAGGTCCGATGGCGCACCCGGTGCGTCCGGACTCCTTCGTCGAGATCAACAACTTCTACACGGTGACCGTGTACGAAAAGGGCGCCGAAGTGGTGCGCATGTATCAAACCCTGTTGGGCCGCGAAGGCTTCCGCAAGGGGATGGACCTGTACTTCGAGCGGCACGACGGCCAGGCCGTCACCTGCGACGACTTCCGTGCTGCCATGGCCGATTCGAGCGGCCGCGATCTGCGCCAGTTCGAGCGCTGGTACAGCCAGGCCGGCACGCCGGTGGTCACCGCGCGCACGCGCTACGACGCCGTCAAGCGCAACTTCGACATCATCCTGAGCCAGCGCAGCGCCGCATCGGCCGGCCAGCCGGACAAGCTGCCGTTCCATATTCCGGTGGCGGTCGGCCTGCTGTCGGCCAGCGGCAAGGACCTGCCTTTGACTTTAGAGGGCGGCAAGCACGCCAAGGGCGCCACCACGGTGGTGCTGGAATTGACCGAGCAAGAGCAGATTTTCCGCTTCCGCAATGTCGACGAACGTCCGACGCCGTCGATCCTGCGCGACTTCTCGGCGCCGGTGGTGTTGGAATACGATTACACCGACGCCGAACTGCTGCATTTGTTCAGCCATGACAGCGACCCTGTCAACCGTTGGGAAGCGGGCCAGCGCCTGGCGATGGCGCGTTTGCTCAAGCTGACCGCGCAAGTGGCGGCTGCAGGCGGCAGCGACGCCGGCCTGAAACTGGACGCCACCTTCATTACCGCCCAGCGCACCTTGCTGACCGACGACACGCTCGATCCGGCGTTCCGTGAGCTAGCCTTGATCCTGCCGTCGGAAACCATCATCGCCGAGCAGATGGACGTGGTCGACCCGCAAGCGATCCACACCGCGCGCCAGTTCATGCGCCGCACCATCGGCGCCGCGCTCAAGACCGAGCTGCTGTCGCAGTACCACGCCAACCAGACGCCGGGCGACTACAGCCCGGACGCGCTGTCGGCCGGCAAGCGCGCGTTGAAGAACCTGTGCCTGTCGTACCTGATGGTGGCGCCGGACATGGCGGAGCTCAAGCTCGCGCAGCAGCAGTTCGAAAAGGCCGGCAACATGACCGACCGCTCGGCCGCGCTGGTGGCGATGATCCACAGCGGCGCCGAAGCCGGCCCGTATCTGAAGAACTTCTACGAAGACTTCGAAAGCGAGGCGCTGGTCATCGACAAATGGTTCGCCATGCAGGCGTCGGCGCCGACCACCAACGTCGCCGGCGTGCGCAAGTTGATGCAGCACCCGGCCTTCACGCTGAAGAATCCGAACCGCGCGCGCAGCTTGATCTTCAATTTCACCAGCGGCAATCCGTCGCAGTTCCACGCCGCCGACGGCAGCGCCTATGAATTCTGGGCCGAGCACGTGATCAAGCTCGACGCCATCAACCCGCAGGTCGCCGCGCGGCTGGCGCGCGGCATGGACCGCTGGCGCCGATACGCCCCGGCGCTGCAGGCCAAGATGAAGCGCGCGCTGGAAAAGGTCGCGGCCCGCGCCAAGCTCTCGAACGACGTGCTTGAAGTGGTGACCAAGGCACTCGCGAACTAACAAACGATTTAAACGATTTATATTTCACAACAAGGGAAACCATGAAACGCATCAGCCTCACTCAATACCTGGTCGAAGAACAGCGCCAGAACAACTCGATCCCGGCCGAACTGCGTCTGCTTATCGAAGTGGTCGCGCGCGCGTGCAAGACCATCAGCCACGCCGTGGGCAAGGGCGCGCTGGGCGAAGTGCTCGGCACCGCCGACACCGAAAACGTCCAGGGCGAAGTGCAGAAAAAGCTCGACATCATCTCCAACGAGATCCTGCTCGAAGCGAACGAATGGGGCGGCCACCTGGCGGCGATGGCGTCGGAAGAGATGGAAACCATCCACCCGATCCCGAACCGTTATCCAAAGGGCGAGTACATGCTGACCTTCGACCCGCTGGACGGCTCGTCGAACATCGACGTCAATGTCTCGATCGGCACCATCTTCTCGGTGCTGAAGGCGCCGGAAGGCATGGGCGAACCGACCGAGGAAGCGTTCATGCAGGCCGGCACCAAGCAGGTCGCCGCCGGCTACGCCGTCTACGGCCCGCAGACCATGCTGGTGCTCACCACCGGTAATGGCGTCAACTGCTTCACCCTGGACCGCGAAATGGGTTCGTGGGTACTGACGCAGCGCGACATGAAGATCCCGGCCAAGACCAAGGAATTCGCCATCAACATGTCGAACGCGCGCCACTGGCACGCGCCGGTCAAGCGTTACGTCGACGAGCTGCTGGAAGGCGAAAACGGCCCGCGCGGCACCAACTTCAACATGCGCTGGGTGGCGTCGATGGTCGCCGACGTGCACCGCATCCTGAATCGTGGCGGCATCTTCATGTACCCGGCCGATACGCGCGACACGTCGATGCCGGGCAAGCTGCGTTTGATGTACGAAGCGAACCCGATGGCCTTCATCGTCGAGCAGGCGGGCGGCTCGGCCACCGACGGCACTCAGCGTATCATGGAGATCCAGCCGCACAAGCTGCACCAGCGCGTGCCGGTGTTCCTGGGATCGCGCGATGAGGTGGCGGTGGTGACGGGCTACCATCAGGGCTGATTAGGCCGTTTCTAGCCTGTTTCACGCACAAAGCAATGACATTTTTGCAGCATGGCTAAAATTTATCGGTTTAGGGCTAGCGTGCAGTAAGAAATATTTGTTAGAATGTGCGACTTCGCCGCTTTAGCTCAGTTGGTAGAGCAGTTCATTCGTAATGAAAAGGTCGCCAGTTCGATTCCGGCAAGCGGCACCAGAACACAGTAGTTTGCTGTACCAGAAGTCTAAAAACCCGCGTTCTCCTCAGGAGGCGCGGGTTTTTTGTCGTTTACGGTCGTTTGGCTGGATATCGCCGGCGGGAATGCAGTACCGACACTATTTCGATTACGTTCGGCAAAACCCGATAGACGATCACGTAGTTGTGGTGCACAACGATCTCTTACTCGATGATCGCGGCCAAGTTGACCCTAGCCTTTGGAAGCCACCGAACCAGAAGCATCCATCCTCCAGAAAATACAGTTTAGCGAACCTGTATTCATTCTGGCTTCACGAGGCATCGCTCGGTTTGTTCTTTCTCCGTTTGGACGCGATTAGCGCGCGCATTTCAGCCATGACCTGATCATGCGGAATGCTGGGACTCGGGTCGTCGAGGGCTGCCTGCACTTGCTCTCGGAACCAGCGATCATAAGCTGCCGCTTCTTCCGCAGTTCCAAACTCAGATTCTATGGGGGAAAGGGGCGTTTTCATAGGTGAAGGTTACACCAGATCGTGGCACTGTGCCTTCGAATTTCTCGCGTCAAGTACAGCGCTGGCGCTAGCGTGCTGTGATTGCCTGCAATTGCTTAGTCCTATCACTTTGATTCAGTTCAAGTCATCCAAGAGGGATGCATTCAACAATCGGGTTTTCGTCTACCCGGAGGGACCATGCCACATTCTTACGAAAAAGCTCCGTTGTTGGAGGGGGAGGCGGTCGTTGACGGCGCCAATTGCGTCAGGCTGGTGCAGAGTTATACGAAAGTTGGACTAGTGGCGCATTGGCGGCCGGGTGTGCGGGTGCTCGATAGTCGCGGCCTTAGAATCGGCACGGTGATCGCAACTTTCGATAAATTTGGGAGGTATCCGAACCAGCATCGCGGCAACCACGCGGCCTTTTTTGTCGGCTTAGGCGTCACCGATCCGAAGACTGGGAAGCCGGGGAGCATCATCGTCATCGAACAATTTAAGGGGCTTCATCGCATCCAGCGGCGCGCGATCCGGGCCAGGGTAAAAACCAAGGCCGAAGGCGGTCTCTATAGTGATTCAGATAATGCGACTACTTTCTATGTTGTCGAATAGAGTGCTTGCGCTCGGTCTTCTCGTCGCGCTGACCGCGTCCGCCGAGCCGATTAGCTTGCAGTGTCCGGCGCGTTATCTTGCTGATCGGCACGTAATTGACCGAGCTCCCGCTGGGTGGGACGGTTTCGTTTCTATCGAGAAGGGCTCACTGCTCCGGGCTGCTGGTGCCTATACAGCGGAAGCAAAGGATATTTTTGAGTTACGGGGGGCGGACCTGCCACGAGGAGCGGGCCGCGAATTCGGATTCGAAGGCACCGCAGAAGACGGTGAGAAATTCGTCTACTGCGGCTATGGCGACGGCACGGATATTCGCTTGGTGCACCGATTGCCTGTGGCGATCAAGCGCTGTGAAATAAGAGAGCAAAGATCACGGCAGCGACTGGTAGCAGCAAAGATCCGGTGCGAATGATTGCACTCTGGCCAGGACTCTCTATTGTGAATTCGGCGTTATGCATGCTCATGCAGTTACGTCGGCGTCCTACTTTGCCGACAGCGCAGACATGTCGGTGTTGAGTTGTTTGATGCGCCCGATATCCAGATCGATGCGGCAGGTAAGGCGTCGCATCTCAAGCGCGTTACCGATTGCGCCGCCGCCAAGAGAATAGGCGAAGGCGCATTGCGCATCTCGATATTGCTCGTACGCTTTGTTCGAAGCTCTGAGCTTTTTCTTCGCAAGGTCGATGAATCTCGCATCCTCGTCCCATTTTGAGATCGCGGCAGCAGTTTGCTCTTCGGCGCGCTTCAGTGCTGCGTTACTCGCGCGAGATTCCTTCTCTAGACATTCCCGCATTCCTGCTTGCGAATAGGCACCGCATTGTTCGAGCGCCGTAGGCTTGCTATGGAGTTCGGCTGACCAGACTTCGCCGGAAAAGACCGACAACGCAAATGCGCAGACCAGAACGATGAGATTTGAAATTCGCATGAGGATTTCCTTCATTTGCTGGAGCGGGGGCGTGGCGTTCCGCCACCTTGGACTGATGCCGCGACAGGCTACCACGGCGATCACGCCCGTGACCGTGAGCATGGCAGCTGTGTGCACGCTGACGGCGGCAAGCGCCATGACTATGGAGCCGGTCGCGGTGATTTCGCGCGCTGGAGTGTCGGACAGGCACAGCGGGATCAGCGCCGGCACCAGCATCAGGCCGGAGCCATGCGCCGTCGATATCATCAGCGACCATAACGCCAGCGCCGCCGGGCCGACCGGCGCGCGTCGATGCCGGCGCGCGAAGCGCCACAGTTGATGCGCAACGATGCCGGCGAACAGCGCGGCCGCCAGCCACCACAGCATCGCGCGATCCGTCACCAGCCCCGACACCACCGCAGCCGCCACCAGCGCCACCGATGCCGCATGTCCGACCGCGATCGGCACCAACGCGCGCAGCGCCTGTCCGCTGTCGCGCGCCCGCACTCCGCGCGCGACGGCGAACATCCAGCCGGTGGCAGGGTTCAGCCCGTGCAGGGCGCCGACCCCGGCCACCGCCAGCCATGGAAGCCAGTCGGACACGATCCGCGCTCCCGCTCAGGCGCCCGCCGCGCAGCACGAGGCTGCCGATGCGGCCGCCGGCGCCGTCTCGTAACGGTCATGGTGGCGCACCCATTCCATCGGATACGACAGTCCGTCCTCGTTGCGTCCCAGCGGCGTCAAGTCGAGGAAGTTATAGGTATGCATCATCACTTCCACGCCGCGTCCGTAGGTCGAGTAGGTCAGGTAGACCTGTCCCGCATCGTCCTTGTAGAACACGCTAATGCCCGGCGCGTCCGGATGCGGGAACGGCTGCTGGACATAGTTGTAATAGACCGCACCGCCGGCCATTTCCTCCGGCGTGAAGCTGACATGGAAGTCGTAGTTGAATTCGCTCTCGCCCGACGACACCCACTGGAACTGCCAACCCATCCGCTTGCGCATGCGCTCCAGATCGGCCAGCGGCGCGCGCGAGACCGCGACTATCGTTGTGTCGCGCTGCGCCAGATGCGCCAGCGCGCCATCCGTATGGTCGGCCATGTACGAGCAGCTCTTGCAGCCCTGTTCGGCGCCCGGCGTGTACATGAAGTGTTGCACCCCCAGTTGGCGGCGGCCTTCGAATAGTTCGGCCAAGGTGCGCCGGCCGGACGGCGTGTCGAACATGTAGTCCTTGTCGATGCGCACCCACGGCAACGCGCGGCGTTCGCGGGCGACCTGGTCCTTCAAATGCGTCAATTCCTTTTCGCGCGCCAGCAGTGCCTTGCGTGGTGCTAGCCATTGGTCCGCCGAGACGACGGGATGATGTGGTGTGTTCATGATCTGCTCCTTTCGAACTTGGTCAAACTGATGATTGCGGACGGCGCACGGCGCGCACCTTGCCGCCGGGGCCGCCGCCGGCGTAGAACAGGTTGCTGCCATCGGATTCGAGCCCGCTGACGCCGGTGCCGGCCGGCATGCCCAGCCGCTCCAGCACTGCGCCGCTGGCCGGGTCGATGTGCACCAGTTCGCTCTCGTCGCCTTCCCAGGTGCCGTGCCACAGCTGGCCGTCGACCCAGGTCACGCCGGTGACGAAGCGGTTCGATTCGATCGTGCGCAGGATCTTGCCGGTGGCCGGGTCGATTTGGTGGATCTTGCGGTCGCGGTACTGGCCCACCCATAGGCTGCCTTCGGCCCAGGCCATGCCGGAGTCGTTGCCGTCGCCGGGCGCCGGGATCGATGCCACCACCTTGCCGCTGGCGGGATCGATCTTGTCGATGCGACGCTCGGCGATCTGGTACAGGTGGGTGCCGTCGAAGGCGGTGCCGGCGTCGCAGGGGCAGGGCAGCGAGTCGGTCGGGTCGCCGCTGGCCGGGTCGAAGGCGATCAGGCGCTTGCCGGTGGCGGCCCAGACGCGCTTGCCGTCGTGGGTGACGCCTGCGACGGTGTCGGTGTCGGGGAAGGGGCCGTATTCGCGCACGATCTCGGCCGGGCGCAGCGCCGGTTCGGCGGGTTTGCTGGTTTTGCTGGTCATGGTGGTCTCCTGTGGATGCGCCGATGATCGGCGCCGCAAGAGCACTTTATGCCATCTGTGACGTGGCGGGGAGTAACAAGATTGTCGTGTATCCGGCCAGCGGCGGCGCCAGCCAGCGCTGGGTGCGGGCGCGGCCGATGGAGCGCACCCGGCCGTCGGCCGCCAGATCGGCCAGCGCGCGCTGCACGGTGCGCTGGCTGGCGTTCAGGGCCAATGCGAGGGCCGAGGTCGACCAGGCGGCGCCGTCGGACAGCAGCGCGAGCAGCGCGCCCTGTTCGCCGTCGATGGGCGGCGCCAGCAGCGCCACTTCGCGTCCGTCCAGCGGACGCAGCACGAAACCGCCCGCCGTCGCTTCGATCCTTGCCAGCGGCGTGATCAGGGCGCGCAGGCGGCCGATCTCGACCCGCAGGCGGGCGCGGTGGGTCTCGTCCGGTTGGCGGGTGTTGAAGGCGCTGTCGATCAGCGCCTCGCGGTCGACGGCGGCAGGCCAGGCTTCGGCCAGCGCGCGGGCCAGCGCGAACAGCACGGGACGGCGGGCCAGCGGCCGCCAGTGCGGGCCGGTGCCGATGCCACGGCGGCAGGCGTCGACCACCAGTGCTCCGGAGTCGAGCAGGTCGGCCACTTGCTCCAGCCGCAGTGGGCGCGAATGGCCGGCCGACAGGCGACGCGCCGCCGGATGCTCCAGCGCGTCGCGCGCTTCCTCCACTTCGGCCAGTAGCGCCGGCAGGCGGGCGCGTTCGGCCGCTGCCTGCGCGCGGGCTAGCGCGGCGCGGGCGGGGGCGACGTCGAGGGAGCGCAGGCCAAGTTCCGCCGACGCCAGCTCGGCGACGGCCGCCAGGGCCGGCGGTAGCGGGTGGCCGTCCAGATGAGACAGTTGCGCTTGCGCTTCGTCGAGCCGACCTAGCAGCAGCAACTTGCGCACGGCGATGAGCCGCGCCTGCATGGCGTTGGCGTGATCGGCATGGGCTTCCAGTACGGCCAGCGCGGCCGTCAGCGCGCGCGGCGTGCCGCTGAAATCGCGCACGGCCAGCGCCACTTCCGCCTCGGCCACCACGCAGCGGGCCCGTGCCAGTTGCTCGTGCGCGCCGAAGCCACGGGCGGCGCGCTTGAGCAGTTCGCGCGCGCGCGGGTGCTCGCCGAGCTGGGCCATGGCGATGCCGCGCAAGGCCAACGCCGGCGGGTCGTCGCGCAAGGCGACGTGCTTGAGGGCGCCGAGGGCGTCGCCGGCGGCAAGGGCGCGCGCGGAGGCGGCAATCAGGGAATCCATGGCGAGAGCATACACGTGCCGTGATTGATTTCGCCGAATCGATGGGGTTACACTAACTGCGGCGTACAGCCACTCGAATTCAATAGATTAGAGGACTAGAAAAATGTTCAGTCATGTGATGATCGGTTCGAATGATATCGAACGTTCCAAACGGTTTTATGATGCGGTGCTGGGCGTGCTGGGCGCTGGTGAGCCGTTCCGCAATACGGCGACTGCCGGCCATGAGCGGCTTTTTTATCGACATGAAGGAAACACCTTCGCCGTGACCCAGCCGCTCAATGGCGAAGAAGCCAGTTGCGCGAATGGTGGCACCATCGGTTTCAAGTGCAACTCTCCCGAGCAGGTGCGGGAGTTTCACGACGTGGCGGTCGCGCATGGCGGTAAGTCGTGCGAGGAGCCGCCCGGCCTGCGTGACGGCAGCTTGGGGGCGATGCACTTGGCTTATGTCCGCGATCCGGATGGGAACAAGCTGTGTGCGCTGTATCGCGTCAAATGAAACCTGGTCAGGCGTAAGCTTATGATTGGGGGCGTCGTATCGTTTACGGCGGGTCAGTTCGACAGCGATCGTCTACCAATAATTTAAAGTCTGGGCTTGCGCCGAATATCGCATGCGTGTTCGACATGCCTTTTGAGAGAGCACGCATGACCCTGGAGGAAATAGCATAAGCGCGATGACCGGGATGTCGGCGCGAAGGGTAGCGGACACCGTGTACCCTCCCGTTTTGTCCAACGATGAGCTGATCCAACTGCCAGCCAAACCATTGGCACCATGCGTGGTCTGGGCTGTGTAAGTTGTCGTAAATGCCTAGCTTGCTTGCCGCCGGGCCGGCGACATCAAACAAGCTGATAGGTTGACTAAAACTTATTGTGCAGATAATGGCCTTTTGCGCTCCAGGCCTGATGAAAAATGTCCCTGGACGGGTGACGTCGTTGACGCATAGTTGGGCCTCCCAAGCGGCCGTGAACACGTTATCCGCCGCATACACCCAGTGGTATGGATAGCCGCGCTTGCCTGCCAATGATTCCGGAGGACCGAAACGATATGTGCGCGTCACTTTGCGAGGCCACACCGAGGCGGCATTCCATACCGCGCGCACAAAGGGCTGGCCGGCAGGCGCCACCACAAGATTATTTAGCAGCACGTCTTTAAGCAGATCCAGCGGCGGAAGGAACGGCGCTACCTCGGGTGGGACTACAGTGTGGGCAGGGCGAGGAGCCATGGCTAGCCTATCGTTTCGGCCATACCCCTGTGGTGCCATTCGGCTGAAGCTAGGACTTTACGAACCCTTTCGCTTGCAGGCAGATCCATAAACGCTTGCTGACTTGGGTGGACTTTTCTTCTTGTTTCGAAAGGTTTTCCGGCTAGTACTTCCGCAGGAGAGAGTTCGTTCAACTCATCGACAGCGCTTACCCAGAACGCATGAATCTCGCTGCTCGGCTGGTCAGCCAGAAGAGCAAGAACCGGGGCGATCAATTCTGGCACCGGTTGGACAAATTGCCATGATGGGAATTCTTTTCCGATACTGCGACCCTTGGGAGTCGTGCAATAAAAGCGGTTATTCTCAACAGCGCGATATAACGAAGCCTGTGAGATATCTACCCGACGTTCTGCGACGACCTCAGAGGCTTTGAGTTTTGACACGGGAAGCTGGTCAGGAGTAGCCGGCGAATCGATGCCGAGTGACGCGCGTGCTTCACTCACGGCTCGTTTCGCAAGATCGACTAGACGCCTGCGATCCGGCCCCTGCACTAGAAGCTCGATGTGTTTAGTTACAAGGCGGGAGAATTGTTCGACAACCAGCCGATCGCTTCTGGTTAGTCCTGTTTCTTCACGCGAAGATGCGTGGTCTTCGGAAGCGTGTGACATATGCGTTCCTCGGTAGGTTTGATCTTAGAGCCACGTTAGCGCAATTTCTCATCTCTCGCAAGAAATGCACGATTCTCACTTCAGAAATCGTTCCGGGTAGCTAGGTGCGTAGTCTCCGCTTCCAAGCAGCTAGTGTTAAGTGCGCTCCAAACCGCCCAAATAATGTAAGATCATTTTGATAACTTACTTCACTAGGGAGAATACCGGATGAAACGCAATGCCTTCATAGGCGCCATAATCGTGGCCGCAGCGCTCGCGGCTTGCAAAAAGCAAGAGAAGGTCGAGGAGGCGCCGGTCGTCGCCGCGCCCGTTCCCGTCACCGCGCCAGACCCCGCCAACGCTGGCAAGGTGCCGGCCGCCGAGCAGACCGATGAACAGCGCGAGATGGCTAAGAAGCAGGCGCTGTTGGCCTACGGCGTGATGGAGGATAAATACATTAACGATCCGCGCGCGCAATGGGCAACCGAGGCCAAGGCCAGCTCGGTCTTCGGGGATCAGGATGGCAAGACGCCTGCCGATTCGAATCTGGCCAAGAACGCGGTCGGTCCTAGCGATGGCAACACCTGGACCAACAACCATATCGATCAGGGTTTCGATTGGCTGGAGACCACGTTCGCGACGCCGGTCAATGCGACCGAGGTGCGCTTCGTGCTGCCGAGCGGGCAGGGCGTGGAGGCGGTCAATAAGGTGGAGCTGCAGGATACCGACGGCAAGTGGAACACCGTGTGGGAAGGTGTGAGCGATGTGAAGAAGGACGATCGTGGTAACCGTACATGGTTCGTGAAGACTTTTAATAAGACCGCGTACAAGGCGAAGGCTGTGAAGGTGACTTACGCTAATAACCTGCAGCATGACTATAAGGTTATCGATGCGGTGCAGTTGGTGGGGGATAAGTAATCGCGTGGTCTTGCATGAGCCATTGGCGGCGCATGCATGGCGGATTACGCTTCGCTAATCCGCCCTACGTGGTTCAGATTGGCTCGTTAGCCGAGAGCCATGCTTGAGGTCTGCGGCGCGGCGGCCAATCCTCCCGACGTGGTTTGAATTGGCTCGTCGGTCGTCGGTCAGCGGCCGGGATTATAGGTTGTCGGCGGCGCGGCGCTTGTCGGGCTCGTTGAGCACGCGGGCGATGACCGGTAGCGGGACGCCGGCGTCTTCCAGGAAGAGGGCTGCGGCTTCGCGGCCGTCGGTATCGAGCATGGCGATGCCTGCATGGACGGCGATGGCCTTGGCGCGGTCTGGTCGGGAACGTCGTTCTATCATCATGTGGCCTCCTGTCGTTAAGAAGACAGTATCACAAAAGCAATGGCATTGCGCGCACCGGCCGCGTGCCCGGAACCGGGCTGCGCGGCGCCGCCGTTACGCGATCTTGCGGGCGAAGCTGGCGCGCATGTCGCAGGCGCTGCCGATGGCGCGCAGGATTTCTTCCATGCCGGCCGGTTTGGTGATGTGCTGGTCGAAGCCGGCAGCGTGCGTGCGCTGGCGCGTGCCCTTGTCGCCCCAGGCCGTGAAAGCGACCAGCGCGAGATCGCTAAATTCCGGCTGCGCGCGCAAGGCGGCGGCGACCTGGAAGCCGTCCATGACCGGCATGCCCAGGTCCAGCAGGATGACGTCGGGCGCGAAGTCTTTTGCGCTCTGTAATCCGTCGGCGCCGCTGTAGGCGACGGCGGTCTGGTAGCCGTACAGGCTGAGCAATTCCGCCGCGACGTCGGCCGCCTGGCTGTTGTCGTCGATGATGAGTATGCGTTTGGTTGAGTTGGACTGGTCCATGATATCGATCGAAAAAGTGGGCAACTGAAGCGTTGCGTCTTTCGGCTGGGGCCAGGCCGGGTTTGGTTGCGCGTGCGGTGAATCTGGGCACGGCGGGCAGGAAAAGAATTGCCTTCCTGAATCAAATTATAAAGCGAAACCAGTATGTAAAGGCAAGGTATTTAACATTTCTGTGCGGATAAGCCGCTCTATTTCTTGAATAATTGCATAGGCGTCACCAACTTAGGTTCAGATCCAATATCGAAAAGGAATGATGATGACGATTGAGAAAGCAATTCTGGCCGGCGGCTGTTTTTGGGGCATGCAGGATTTGATCCGCAAAATGCCGGGTGTCGAAAGCACGCGCGTCGGTTATAGCGGCGGCGATGTGCCCAATGCGACTTATCGCAATCACGGCACGCATGCCGAGGCGATCGAGATTAATTTTGATCCATCGGTCATCAGCTATCGCAAAATCCTGGAGTTCTTTTTCCAGATTCACGATCCAAGCACCGCCAACCGCCAGGGCAACGATGTGGGCATGAGTTATCGTTCCGCCATTTTCTATGTCGACGATCAACAAAAAGCGACAGCCGAGGACACCATCGCGGATGTCAACGCGTCCGGTTTGTGGCCCGGCAAAGTGGTGACGGAGCTGGCGCCGGCAGGTCCGTTCTGGGAGGCGGAACCGGAGCATCAGGATTATCTGGAGCGCATTCCCAACGGTTACACCTGCCATTACATTCGTCCGGACTGGCGACTGCCGAAGCGCTGAAACGGTCTGAACTTCGTTACGCGCACGTAAAAGTTATTTGTAAACAACGGCTTGGAAATCGGAAGGTATACGGAAGGCGGCGTTCTCGACTGGTGGATACAGTGCACTCATGCACTTGCGTCCACCAGGAGAATACATATGAGTCAATTATTTACCGCCGTTTATGAAGTCAACAGCGCCGTCGATGGCGGCCCGACCCTGCGGCTGAATCTGGTCGTCGATGGTCGCAACGACAGCGTCGTGGGCCACGTCCAGCTTGATGATTTTTCCGGCGCGGGCAAGGCGATCTCGGTGCGTGGCCATCACGTGGAAATCGACGGCGAGCAGCCCATGCAGGCTATTGTGCTGGCCGGTACGCCGACGATTTTTCCATGCACCGACGAAGACCCCAGCGCTTTCCAATTGCTGATGGTATTGCCGACCGCCTGGAAGGATGGTCAGGTTTGTTACAAAATGAGTTTCGGTAAAAACTCGCCCCGCGTTCTGGAAATCCACGACGGTATTGCGCGTGCGGTTTTGCAAGTCGCGAATTAAGCCGGTTTATATTTATACCCGCTTCACTACCACTTTTTTATCGTGCCAAATTGGTACTCGCCGAATAACAAAATCGTTATTGACGGGTACTCTATTGCCAGTTTCATGCCCCAATAAAGAAGCGCGCCGCCGGTGTTAGCGTGCGCTCACTATCCATGGCCCGGTTGCCATGTTTCATTCCCCTAAGATTGTTTTCTATGCGTAACTGGTATTGGAGTGGATGCAATTTTCAAAACCACTTGACTACCAATTCTTTCAGTTTCATCCTGAAAAAAACAAGAAAAGCATAGATCACCCACCCGAAGGAGAGATGATGGAACATGCAGTGAAGGGGAATGCGGCCGTGATGGGCCTGATCGCCGGCATGCTGGCGGCTTGTGGCGGGGGCAGCGATACCCCCGCTTCCGATACATCCAACAAGTTACTGGCGGCGGTGCAGACCGCGGCGGCGGTAGCCGATACTTGTCCGGCCTGGTCCTCCACGGCGATCTACACGGTCGACATGTGCGTGACCTACAACGGCGCCGTCTACAAGGCCAAGTGGTGGACGCAGAATAACGTGCCCGGCACGGAACAGTGGGGGCCTTGGGCTTTGCAAACCACCACGCCAACGCCGACGCCTACTCCGACGCCCACTCCGACGCCGACACCCACTCCCACTCCCACGCCAACACCTACTCCTACGCCGACACCCACCCCTATTCCGGGCGGCCGGGAAATCGGCTCCTACTTCGCACAGTGGGGCGTCTATGGCCGCAATTACGAGGTGGCCGACATCCACACCACCAAAACGCCGGTCAACGGCGTGCAGACCAGCGTCGCCGACCAGCTCACGTTCATTAACTACGCTTTCGCCAATACCTACGCCAAGAACGGCGGCTATGAATGCGACATGGTGACCAAGGCCGAAACCGGCGGGTCGAATCCCAGCTCGCCGGACGCCGGAACCGGCGGCGATGCCTACGCCGATTATCAGCGCTCGCCGGCGCGCACCGTCAACGGCCAGGCCGTGCCATGGGATGCCCCGTTGAGCGGCAACTTCCTGCAACTGAAACTGCTCAAGGCCGCGCACCCGAACCTGAAGATCTTCATCTCGCTGGGCGGCTGGAGCTGGTCGAAGAACTTCTCGGCGGCCGCCAAGACCGACGCGCTGCGCAAGCAGCTGGCCAAGTCCTGCGTGAAGATGTTTATCGCCGGCGACTTGCCGGTCCAGGATGGACGCGGCGGCGCGGGCGCTGCCAAGGGCGTGTTCGACGGCATAGACATCGACTGGGAATACCCGGGCGGCGGCGGTCAGACCTACAACACCGTCGACACGGTCAACGACAAGCGCAACTTCACCTTGCTCATGGCGGAATTCCGCGCGCAGCTCGACGCGCAGGGCGCCATCGACGGCAAGCGCTATGCGCTGACGGCGGCCATCGGCGCGGGCGGCGAGAAAATCGCGCAGACCGAACCGGCGCTGTACGGGCAGTACATGGACTGGGTCAATCTGATGACCTACGACTTCCACGGCGGATGGGAAGCGACCACCAACTTCCACGCGCCGCTGTACCACGATCCGGCCGATCCATCGACCGGCAATCTGGCCAAGTACAACAGCCACGATTCGATCACCGCGCTGGTGGCCGCCGGTATGCCGCGCAATAAGATCCTGCTCGGCGTGCCGTTCTACGGACGCGGATGGAAAGGTGTGGCGGCGGGCCCGAACGGCAACGGCCTGTATCAAAGCACAGGCGGCCCCGCGACCGGCGCCTATGAGGCCGGGATCGACGACTACAAGGTGTTGATTAACAAAACCGGATCGCGCTGGTATCATCCGGTGACGAAACAGCTGTACCTCTACACCGGCAGCGGTGAGTGGTGGAGCTATGACGACCCCACCGTGATCGCGACCAAGATGCAGTACGTTCGCGATCAAAACCTGCGCGGCGCCTTCTCCTGGGAATTGGACGGCGACGCCAACGGCGCCCTGACCAACGCCGTCTGGATAGGAAGATAAGCGATGACGCGCCATGCCACCGTTGCACCTGTAGCTGTCAACGACGCATGGCGCACCTGGATCGCCGAGAACCTGATGCTGGGCGGCCGGCCGGAAGGCCTGGTCGGTGTTTTGATCCAGTCCGGCATCAGCGAGCAGGATGCGCTGGCGGAGGTCGATGCCGCGCTGCGCAGCCCTTACCTCAAGGGGGCGTCGCGCTTGCACAACCGGCTGGCGAAGCGCGACTGGGTGCTGGGCATCCAGTCGCGATTGAACCGTCTGGCGCCGACCGAGGTGCCGCGCCGCGAGCGCCTGTCCGGCGATGCCTTCCTCGAAGAGCATTACCGCCGCAACCAGCCGGTGATCATCACCGGCATGCTGGACGACTGCGTCGCCCGCACCAAGTGGACCCTGGATTATTTGAGCGATCATCTGGGCGAGCGCGAAGTCGAGGTGCAGTTCGGCCGCGAGGCCGATCCGAACTACGAACTGAACAGCCAGGCGCACAAGCGCCGCATGCCTTTTGGCGAGTACGTGGAACTGGTGCGCGCCGGCGGCCGCACCAACGATTTCTACATGACCGCCAATAACGACGAGAGCAACCGCGAGGCGCTGCGCGGGCTGATGGACGATCTGCCGCCGTTGGCCGAGTATTTGAACGAGGAGCGGCGCGGCTTTTTCTGGTTTGGGCCGGCCGGCACGCTGACGCCGTTTCATCACGACCTGACCAACAACTTCATGATGCAGATCGCGGGCCGCAAGCGCGTACGCCTGATCGCGCCCTGCGATATTCCCTATCTCTACAACCAGCGGCACTGCTTCACGCCGATCGACGGGCGGGACATCGACGTGCGCCGCTTCCCCATGATGGCGAATGTGCCGGTGATCGACTGCGTGCTGGAACCGGGAGAGATCCTGTTCCTGCCGGTCGGCTGGTGGCATTTTGTCGAGGCGCTCGATATCACCATCACCATCTCCACCACCCATTTCAGGTGGGATAACGACTTCTATTCGGACTACCCGGGCAATCACGACTTCTGATCCGAACATCGGGATCGATTACAATCGTGTGGCCGACAGTAGACCGCAAGCGAGGCCGCCATGCCCATGCACTACCTGCGGGCCTTGACCGGTCCGCACCGCACCGATATCAGCAACCGCCGCCTTGGCCGCGCGCTGGCCTTCGTGGCCGGCGCGGTCAACGCCGGCGGTTTCTTCGCGGTGGGGCAATACACCTCCCACATGTCGGGCATCGTCTCGGCGCTGGCCGACAACGCCGCGCTGGGCGACATGGCGCTGCTGCTGGCGGGGACGATATCGCTGTTCTCCTTCTTCCTTGGCGCGGCCACCTCCGCGATCCTGATCAACTGGGGCCGCCGCCGGGGCGCGCATAGCCGCTACGCGCTGCCGCTGATGCTGGAGGCGGCGTTGCTGCTGGCCTTTGGCCTGCTGGGCAGCAGGCTGGCGGAGCACGGCCATCTCACCGCCATCGTGGCACTGCTTTGTTTTGTGATGGGACTGCAGAATGCCATCGTCACCAAGGTGTCGCGCGCCGAGATCCGCACCACCCACGTCACCGGGCTGGTGACCGATATCGGCATCGAACTGGGTAAACTGTTTTACTGGAACCTGGGGCAGGTTGGCGGAGATGGCGCTGCGCCGGACAAGGTGGTGGCGGATCGCAATCGGTTATCCTTGCTATGTTCCTTGCTGGGCGCTTTCCTGCTTGGCGGCCTGCTTGGTGCGTTCGGCTTCAAATTATTGGGCTTCCTCGCCACCGTCCCGCTGGCGCTGGCGGTGCTGTCGTTCGCCATCATTCCTATTTTCGACGACTTTTACAACACGTATTGACTTAAAGATGATCAGACCCGCGACACCGGACGATGCTTCCGCCATCGTCGATATCTACAACCATTACGTCGCCACCACCGTGATCAGTTTTGAAGAGCGCCCGGTTACTCCGGACGAAATGGCCGGCCGCATCCGCGACGTGACAGCGGCCTTGCCCTGGCTGGTGTACGAGTCCGAGGGCGCTGTGGTGGGCTATGCCTACGCGACCAAATGGCGCGTGCGCAGCGCCTACCGCTATTCGGCGGAGACCAGCGTGTACGTGGCGCCGGGGCAGGGCGGCAAGGGCATCGGATCGGCGTTGTACAAAACCCTGTTGGAGGAACTGCGCGCGCGCGAAATCCACATGGCCATCGGCGGTATCGCGCAGCCCAATCCCGCCAGCGTGGCCTTGCACGAGCGCCTCGGCTTCGAGAAAGTGGCCCATTTCAAGCAGGTGGGCCGCAAATTCGACCGCTGGATCGACATGGGTTACTGGGAGCTGCAACTGGGCTAGGCATAGTTTGGATGCCCCCGGCGTTGACCCGCTGTTGGCGGCGCATCGTGCGTCGGGCCCGTCCAAAAGTTGATATGATGTGGCTTTGTTAATACCGGGTTCGCCCGCAGCCATCATGCCACAGGCCAGCACCGACACCGACTTGACGACATGTGACAGCGAGCCGATACGCACGCCCGGCAGCATTCAGCCGCACGGCTTTCTGCTGGCGCTCTCGCCGCAGCTCGAGGTGCTGCAGGTCAGCGACAATCTCGCCGATTTCACCGGCATTCCTCCCGAGAAGGCGCTCGGCCGCCCGCTGACGGACGTCATCGGCGCCCGCAGCGCGCAGGCGCTGCAGCAAAGCCTGAGCGGCGGCCAGTTGCGCGAGCGTCCGGCCTATATCGCCACGGTCGGCCTGGAGGGGGAGCCGTTCGACGTGTTGGCCCACGCCTACGACAATTTGCTGGTGCTCGAATTCGAGCGCGCGCGCGGCACCATCGACGCCGGCATCCAGCAGTTGTATCCACTGGTCGGGGATTTCCTCAACAAGATCAGCGACGCCGATACCATCGTCGAATTGTGCCAGCTGGCCGCCAGCGAGATCAGCGCGCTGACCGGTTTCGGCCGGGTGCTGGTTTACAGCTTCGACGAGGAAGGCCACGGCAACGTGCTGGCCGAATCCATCGGCGAGGGTTACGACGGCTATCTTGGCCAGCGCTTCCCCGCTAGCGACATTCCGCGCCAGGCGCGTGAGCTGTATCTGGCCAACCGCATCCGCCTGATCCAGGATGCCGACTACCAGCCGGCGCGGCTGGTGCCTCCCGAGAACCCGCTGACCGGCAAACCCAACGACCTGTCGTTCGCGTCGCTGCGCAGCGTCTCGCCGATTCACCTGCAATACATGCGCAACATGGGAACGTTGGCGTCGATGTCGGTGTCGCTGATCGTCAAGGACAAGCTGTGGGGCCTGATTTCCTGCCACCATGAGCAACCGCGCCACCTTAGTTTCCACCAGCGCAGCGTGTGCGAGCAGTTGGGCCAAATCCTGGCGCTGCGCATCCGCAACCGCGCGGACGCCGACCAGCTGCAGTTCCGGCTGGAGGTGCGGCGCGTGATGGTCAATCTGCTGGGCGGGCTGACGCAGGGGGCGGACTTCATCGAAAACCTGCGCAGCGTGCTGCCCGAGCTGCTGCGCTTCGCGCGCGCCGGCGGGGTCGCCATCGTGGTCGACGACCGCTTGATCAGCTACGGCCACACCCCGGACGACGAGCAGATACGCGGCCTGGTGGACTGGCTCAGCGCCAATGTGCACGAGGACCTGTTCCACAGCGACCGCCTGGGCACCGTCTATCCGGCGGCGGCGGCCTACACCGCCTCCGCCAGCGGTTTGATGGCGATGCCGATCTCGCGCATCCACCAGCACTACCTGCTGTGGTTCCGTCCCGAGGTGGTGTATTCGATCGACTGGGCCGGCCGCCCGGAAAAAATGGAAAAAACCCCAGGCATGCTGTCGCCGCGCACCAGCTTCGCCAGCTGGCGCGAGGCGATCCACGGCACCTCCGCGCCGTGGCACGAGGGCGAACTGGAACTGGCGCTGGAATTTCGCACCGCGCTGCTGGGTATCGCGCTCGAACGCGCCGAGCAGATGGCCGATCTGGCTGAGGAACTGGGCCGCGCCAACAAGGAGTTGGAGGCGTTCTCGTATTCGGTGTCGCACGACTTGCGCGCGCCGCTGCGCCACATCGTCGGCTTTTCCGATCTGCTGATGGAGACCGCCGGCAGCGACAATCCGGAACGGCGCCAGCGCTTCCTGGTCAACATCAAGGAATCGGCGCGGCTGGCCGGCAAGCTGGTGGACGATCTGCTCAGTTTTTCGCAGATGGGCCGCGCCGCCTTGCGGCCCGTGCGCGTGCGCATGGACGATCTGGTACGTGGTTGCATCGACAAGCTGGCCCCGGACACGCCGGCGCGCCGCATCGATTGGCAAGTGTCGCAACTGCCGGTGATCGTCGCCGATCCGTCGTTCCTGCAGCTGGCGTTGTACAATCTGCTTTCCAACGCCGTCAAGTTCACCGCGCAGAGCGATCCGGCCGTCATACGCATCACCAGCGAGCAGCTACCCGAGGAAACCGTGTTTCACGTCGCCGACAATGGCGTCGGCTTCAACATGGATTACGCGCACAAGCTGTTTGGCGTCTTCCAGCGGCTGCACCGCATGGAGGACTTCCAGGGAACGGGCATCGGCCTGGCGAATGTACGGCGTATCGTTGAGCGCCATGGGGGCCGCGTTTGGGCGCGGTCGGCGCCGGGCGAGGGAGCGACGTTCTCCTTTGCCATACCGACGAATACCAATACAAATACCGATAAAGTTTGAGGCATGCCTATGTTAAAGCCTATCCTGCTGGTTGAAGACAACCCTCATGATCTGGAGCTGACGCTGATTGCGCTGGAACGCAGCCAATTGGCCAATGAAGTGATCGTCGTGCGCGATGGCGCCGATGCACTCGATTATCTGCATGCGCGCGGCAGCTTCGCCAACCGCGAGCAGGGCAACCCCGCCGTGGTGCTGCTGGACCTGAAACTGCCCAAGGTCGACGGCCTGGAAGTGCTGGCCGAGATCCGTGGCATCGCCACGCTGAAAAGCATCCCCGTGGTGATGTTGACGTCCTCCCGCGAAGAGCAGGACCTGATCCGCAGCTATGAGCTGGGCGTGAACGCCTATGTGGTCAAGCCGGTCGATTTCCAGGAATTCGTGCGGGCGATCGCCGACCTGGGGATATTCTGGGCAGTGCTCAACGAGCCGCCGCCGGGGTCGCACCGCTACGTCAAGCCGCAGTAGTTAAGCTGCGGTAGTTAAGCCGCAGTAGTCGCGCCGCGCCTGCGCAGCAGGTGGCGGATGCGCGAGCTGAGGGTTTCGACGGTATAAGGTTTTTGCAGCAGGTTGACCCCCGGCGGCAGTTTGCCATCGTGCGAGAGCACCCCTTCCGCATAGCCCGACGTGAACAGGATCTGCGCCTGCGGCAGTTTTTCGCGTACCAGTTCACTCAATTCCAGGCTGCTTATGCGGCCCGGCATCATCACGTCCGTGAACAGCAGGTCGACCTCTACGCCGCCATTGATCAGGTGCGTCGCCTGTTCGGCATCGGCGCTGCTCAGTACTTTGTAGCCCAAGGTCGACAGCATGTCGACGGTTGCCGCCCGTACCGCCTCCTCGTCCTCGACCACCAGTATGGTTTCCACGCCTCCGGTCAACGCCGGCAGCGCGGTGTTGTGTTCCGGCTCCGCCAGCGCTTCGCTGCGGCGCAGGTAGATCTGCACGCAGGTGCCGGTCCCCAGGGTGCTTTGCAGGGCGATCTCGCCGCCCGATTGCTTGACGAAACCGTAGGCCATGCTCAGGCCCAGTCCCGTGCCCTGGCCGGTCGGCTTGGTGGTGAAGAATGGTTCGAACGCGCGTTGCATCACCTCCGACGACATGCCCGAGCCGGTGTCGGCGATCTCAATCAACACGTAGTCGCCCTGGCCGTCGCCGATCTTGGACAGCTGCTCCGAGCCGGATGGCAGGTTGCGGGCGCGGATGGTCAAGGTGCCGTCGCCGCCCATGGCGTCGCGCGCGTTGATGGCCAGGTTCAGGATCACGTTATTGAGCTGGCTGACATCGACGTCGGTGTTCCACAAGCGCGTGGCGATATCGGCGATGACCACCGCGCGCGGACCGAGCACGCGGCGCAGCATGTCGTCCATATCGGCCAGCACCGGCGTCAGGTCGACCACCGCGCTTTGCAGCGGCTGGCGGCGCGCGAACGCGAGCAGGTGCGCTGCCAGCCGCGCGCCGCGCTCGACGCCATTGAGCGCGTTCTCGATGCGCGCCATGCCTTGCGGATTGACGTCGCCGACCATCTGCAGCAGATGCAGGTTGCCGCTGATGATCTGCAGGACATTGTTGAAATCGTGGGCCACGCCGCCGGTCAGTTGGCCGATCGCTTCCATTTTCTGCGCCTGGTGCAGGGCGGCCTGGCTGACGCGCAGTTCCTCTTCGCGCTGGCGCAATTCGAGGAAGGCGGCGTCGCGCTGCTGGCGCGCCTGGTAGGCGGCGCAGTGGTAGCGGATGCGCGCTTCCAGCTCGCGCGCCTCCGGCCACTTGACCAGATAGTCGTTGGCGCCGAGCGCGAACGCCTGCGCCTTGATGTCCGCATCGTCCTCGGACGACAGCAGTATCACCGGCAGATGCTCGGTATATGGATCGGCGCGCAGCATGCGGATCACGTCGAAGCCGTCGGCGCCGGGCATCCGCAGGTCGACCAGCAGGACGGTGGCGTCGATCTCCTTGCACAGCTGGACGGCCAGTTCGGCGCGGTTGTCATAGCGCAGCGTGATGCCTTGTTGGCGCGCCATGTGATAGCCGATTAAGTCTTCGGCCATCGCCTCGTCGTCGATCAGCAGGACGGAGCAGTTCTGGGATTGGTTTTGGTTCATAGGCAGTATGCTGGTAGTCCATAAATTTTACCTGAGCTCCATTTTTTCAGATGTTGCCGGCGCCTACTGTGCGCGCGCTAGCATTGCGCTGTGTAAAATCTTGTCATCGATAAAAAACTTAGGAAATATCTTGGAGGAAATTTCCTTCGTGGAACAAGATGTGCTGACCGCCTTACGGCAGGCAACGGCGCAGCGACATGCCGAACTCGACTCCAGCACGCCTTTGGCGGCGGGCGAGGTCGATCTGCGCGCGTATCACGATCATTTGCGCCTGCTGGAGCAGTGGCTTGCGCCGATCCAGGACTGGATGGCGCAATTCGATGAGGGGCCGGAGCTGCCGCCTTATCTGGATGCGATCAGGCAGGATCTGGCGCATCCGGCATTGGCTGGAATGCCGCCGCCAGCGCGCGGCGGCACAGCCGTGGAATGGCCCGTCCGGTGTGGGGCGGCGTGGCGCTGGGGCGTTTGTTATGTGATCGAAGGGTCGCAGCTGGGCGGGGCGGTGCTGTACAAAAGGCTGGCGGACCGGCTGGCGCCCCATCCGCTCGATTATTTGCGCGGCTCCGGTTCACCAGGGCCGCGCTGGCAGCAATTCATCGCGGCGCTGCGCGAACATCTGGTGGACGCGCGGGAAATCGCCGAAGCCTGCGAAGGCGCCCGGCAGGCTTTCGACAGCCTGATCGCATTCAACCGTGCGCGATCGACCACCGGGTCGATCGCAAAATAAAAGCGGGTCAGTAGCTGGTCAACGGTACCGGCTGGCCACCTTTGAAGGTGAAGATCGTCACCGGCGACTGTTTCATGTCGCCGCGCTCGTCAAATGCGTAGGTGCCGGCGATGCCCTTGTATGAACCGGAGCCGATGACCGCCGCCACTTTCTGCGGATCGATCGAATTCGCCTTCTGCATCGCTTGCGCGTACAGCATGGTGGCATCGTAGTAGGACGCCGCGTAGACGTCGGCGTCCTGCTTGTAGCGCGCTTTGTACTTCGCCTTGAAGGCGGGGCCGCTGGAGGCCTTGTCCAGGATCGCGCCACCCTGCGAGCACAGGACGTTGTCGGCCACCGCATCGCCACCGAGCTTGCCCATCTCGCCGGTGCAGATGGTGTCGCCGCCCAGCAGTTTGGCGGTAATGCCCAGCTGCTTCATCTGGCGGACCATCGGCGCCGCCTGCGGCGCGTAGCCGCCGAAGAAGATCGCCTCGACCTTCTTGTTTTTCAGCTTGGTCAGGATGGCGTTGAAGTCGAACGCCTTGTCGGTGGTGAATTCGTGGCCGGCCACGGTCATGCCGGAGGCCTTCGCCTGCTTCTTGAATTCCTCGGCCACGCCCTGGCCGAAGGCGGTGCGGTCGTCGATCACGGCGACGTTCTTGAACTTGAGTTCATTGGCCGCGTACAGCGCCATCTTGGAACCGAGCTGGGAGTCGCTGGCATTGACCCGGAACAGGCCCTTGTAGCCTTGCATCGTGATCTTCGGATTGGTGGCGATGGTGGCGACCAGCACGCCGGCATCGTTGTACGCGCGCGAGGACGGTATCGCCACGCCGGAGTTGTATGGGCCGACCACGTATTTGACGCCGTTGTCGATCAGTTTTTGCGCGGCGGCGACGCCAGCTTTCGGGTCGCCCTGGTCGTCCTCCGACATCAGTTCGAATTTGAGCTTCTTGCCGGCCACGGTGATCGGCTTGGCGTTGAGTTCCTCCACCGCCAGACGGGCGCCGTTCTCGTTGTCCTTGCCCGAAAAAGCCTGCGCGCCGGAGAGCGGGCCGCTATGGCCGATCTTGACCACGGTGTCCTGGGCGTAGGCGCCGGTGGCGGCCAGTAGCGCCGTGGCGGCGGCGATGTGCTTTACGCTGTGCTTTAAAGTCATGCGAACTCCCGATGTCGTTGTTATGAAATGCAATCCGTGATTATCGCTAAAAACGAATCGTATTATCGTGTGACTTTGGCGCGGGATCGGGAATTATTTGGCGTGATCGGCCTTTAAAGGCAGGGCGGTCGAAATTTAATTCGGTGGGACGGAAGCGGCCATGCGTGGCGGTGGCGGGATGGCGCGCCCTCGACGCGCCATCCTTGTGCCGATTTCCGCATGCGGCCCGCTGCGTGCTCGCTGCGTTATTGTTACTGGCCCGGCCCGATGCCGCGAGTCCTGGCCGGCGCCGTGACGGCCGACACACGCGGCGTGGCGCTGACGGCCGTCTGGGTGGCGCGCGCATTGGCGCCCAGAAGCGCCGGGTCCGTGATGTTGTACGCGGCGATGGCCGCCGCCAGCGCGGGATTGCCCTGTAGCGGATTGGTTTGCACCGTGGACGCCTGCACGGCGGCGACTTGGGCGGCGCGCGCCTGCTGCGCCGCATCCGCCGCCGCCGCGTTGGCGGCGGCCAGGTTGCTGGCGGTGGTTTGCGCGGCAGCTGCCTGTTGGGCGGCGATGGCGCCGGCGGCGTTGACCGCCTCCGGCGTCGTCGCAGCTGCCAGTGCGGCGCGTGCCTGCGCGGCGGCGGCGCTGGCCTCGGCGCTCTGCGCCGCCAGTGCGTCGGCCGCGCTTTGCGCAGCCAGTGCCTGCGCCTGTGCCGATGCCGCGGCGGCGGTGGCCGCCGCCAGATTGGTGGCCGCGTTTTGCGCCGCGACGGCTTGCTGCTCGGCGGTCGCGTTGGCGGAATTGGCGGCTGCCGCCGCAGCGGCCGCGTTCTGCGCGGCGTTTGCCTGCGCCGCCGCCTGCGCGCTGGCGGCGCTTGCCGCGCTTAATCCCGATGCAGCCTGCTGCCGTGCCGCCTGTGCCGCCGCCGTGGCCTGCGCGGCGTCGGACGCCGCCTGCGCCGCACTGCGCTCGGCATTGGCATTGGCCGCAGCCTGGTTCTCTTCCGCTGTATCGGCTGCGGTCGCCTGGTTTCGCTCCGCCTGTTCGGCCGCTTGCAGCGATTGCGCGGTCTGGGTTTGCTGGGATGGCAGGGCGTTGATGTTGGCTTCCTGTGTGTCGGCTTCCTGTGCGTTGGCTACCCGCGCGTTCGCGCGTGCCTCGGCGTTCTGCGCGGCGATGACTTCGGCGGTGGACGCCTGCAGCGGATTGACGATCGGCGAATCCGGCGCCGTCGCCCGTGGCGTGAGCGGCTGCTCCAGTTCCGCGCGCTGCGCCGCCAGCCGGGCGGCGCCGGTGTCCGGCAATGGAATCTGCCGCAGCAGATCGAGTTCGGCGCGCGCCATATCCAGCCGCGCGTTGGCCACCAGGTCTTCCGGCGTCAACGCGTCCTGCTGCGCGCTGGCCAGCGCGGGCAGGGCGCCGCTGCCGGCCGCGCTTAACTGCTCGGCAAAGCGCGTCGCCAGCTCGCTAAAGGTGTCGAGCGTGTTTTGCAGCGTGTTGGTGGTCGACTGGTTGTCGGTGTTGAAGGAGGCGCGCAAAATCTCGTTGTCGAGCGACAGGCCGGCGGCGGCGTCCGACAACAGCGGTGGCTGCAAGGTGACACCGATTCGGGAGAGGCTCTGGGCCAGGCTTTGGGCTGCGCTTTGTTGATTCGGTTGGTTAGCTTGGTTTAGCTGGTTAGCCTGGTTCAGCTGCTGGGCCGTATTCGCGCCGAAGGTCTGCCGGTTCAAGCTTTCCACCAGGTTGTTGAGCAGCGAAGGTCCTTGCGGTTGGGCTTGGTTAAAATCGACGCTGGGCAATAAGTTGAAGGCATTCACTACATTTTGCGTCGCGTCATTTAATGTTGCCGCGCGGGCGGCGGCCTCCTGCGGATCGGCGCCATCCGCTGTTTGCAGTTGGGCGATCTGCTCGCGGGACTGCGATACCGTCAGCAAAAAGTTGGCCACCGGCGACAAGTCGACTTGGACCGATGATTGCGCGGGAGCATCAAGTGCGGAGCCGACCGGGGCGATCGTCGCCGAGTTGACAGAGTCGACCGCCGCCGTGGGCGACACCAGCGGAAAGTTCGCCGGGTTGGGCCCGCTCAGCGTTGTGGATGAGATGGGAAACATGGCGCTCTCCTCGAATCGGTTTGACCGTATGTTATCCCAGAATCCTCCTGACCGGCGGCCGCGTCCGTGTGGCAACTCACATACTGGAACAACTTCGCCCGAGGTCGTCTTTTTGTTAGATTGCGCACGGTAGCGTTTGACCAACAGGCCTATCTTGGTTCCTGCAGTGTTGAAAACAAACGACCAACAACCGAGAGGAACCATCATGGAAAACAGCATCGATACTAAAATCAACGGTACCACTGGTAATAACACCGGCAACAACGCCGGCAACAGCACCCGCGACGGCGTGACCCAAATTGGCAAGGACCTGCGCGCCGATGCGCACGCCGCCATCGACCGCGTCGCCGACAAGGTTCCACCAACCGCCGACCGTCTGGCAACCCGCGCCCACACCGGCGTCGATAAAGTCGCCGACGGCGTCGCCAGCGTTTCCGGCACCGTGGACAGCGTCTCCGAGCGTCTGGCTGTCCGCAGCAAGCAAGTCACCGAAAGCTACAAGAAACTGGCCGAATCGGGCCGCAGCCACGTGCGCTCCAGCCCTGCGATTTCGGTGTTGATCGCCGCCGCCGCAGGCTATGGCATCTCCAAGCTGCTTAACTCGCGCAAGTAATCCAGGCTGCCCGACCGGTATCGCTGCTGGTGCGACCGGCGGCCCGTGCGGGCGCCGATCACCAAGGGAAACCCAATGGCAACTAGCAAAAAGACGCCGGCCTCCGTAATGGGGGCTGGCTCCGTATTGAGCACCGTCGCAGGACCATCAACGTCTACGCCCCCGACCAGTTTGGGCGGCGTGCCCCAGGAAGCCGCCTTGCTGGCGAAAGTGGGCGGTACCCAGGCGGTCGCCGAGGGCATGCCCTTCAACGTCAATAAGCCGGGCGAACATGGCGACGCATCGCGCACGCCGCAGCCCGGCCAGACCGTCGCACCACCGCATCCCATCGCCGGCGCCAGCACCACCGGCGAAACCACCGCTTCGCCCAAAGTCGGCAGCGGCGTGCCGCCGCACAGCGTCAACGCCACCATTGAGCCGCTGGACCGCGTGCGTGTCGATTCCGCCGACCAGCGCTTGACCACCAACCAGGGCGTGCCGGTCGCCGACAACCAGAATTCGCTCAAGGTCGGCCTGCGCGGCCCGACCGCGATGGAAGACTTCATCCTGCGCGAAAAGATCACCCATTTCGACCATGAGCGCATTCCGGAACGCGTGGTGCACGCGCGCGGCTCCGCCGCCCACGGCTACTTCGAAAGCTATGGCGATTTGAGCGCCGTCACGCGCGCCGCGCCGTTCGCCGCCGCAGGCAAACGCACGCCGGTGTTCGTGCGCTTCTCCACCGTCGCCGGCGAACGCGGTTCGGCCGACACCGTGCGCGATGTGCGCGGCTTCGCCGTCAAGTTCTACACCGACGAAGGCAACTGGGATTTGGTCGGCAATAACATGCCCGTCTTCTTCATCCAGGACGCGATGAAGTTCCCGGACCTGGTCCACGCCGTCAAGCCCGAGCCGCACCACGCGATGCCGCAGGCCTCCAGCGCGCACGACACCTTCTGGGATTTCGTCTCGCTGATGCCGGAATCGACCCACATGCTGCTGTGGCAGATGTCGGACCGCGCCATCCCGCGCAGCTACCGCACCATGCAGGGCTTCGGCGTGCACACCTTCCGCCTGGTGAATGCGCAGGGCGTTTCGGTGTTCTGCAAGTTCCACTGGAACCCGGTGCCGGGCACGCATTCGCTGGTGTGGGACGAAGCGGCCAAGATCATCGGCGCCGATCCGGACTACCATCGCCGCGACCTGTGGGAAGCGATCGAGGCGGGCGCCTATCCGGAATGGGAACTGGGCCTGCAGATCTTCACCGAGGAACAGGCGGAGGAATTCCCGTTCGACGTGCTCGATTCGACCAAGATCGTGCCGGAGGAACTGGTGCCGGTGCAGATCGTCGGAAAAATGACACTGAACCGCAATCCGGATAACTTCTTCGCCGAGACCGAACAGGTGGCCTTCTGCACCGCGCACATTGTGCCGGGCATCGACTTCACCAACGACCCGCTGCTGCAAGGCCGTATCCACTCGTATCTGGACACGCAGATCAGCCGTCTCGGTGGCGCCAACTTCCACGAGATTCCGATCAACACGCCGGTGGCGCAGGTGCACAACAACCAGCGCGACGGCATGCATCGCCAGGCGATCGCGCGCGGCCGCGTGGCCTACGAACCAAACTCGCTGGCCGGCGGTAATCCGTTCCAGGCCGGGATGGCCGGCTTCCAGACAGCCTTCAGCAGCGTGAAGCAGGCGCCCGAGGACAAGGTGCGCGGCAAGCCGGAGCTGTTCGCCGACCACTACTCGCAGGCGCGCCTGTTCTGGATCAGCCAGACGCCGTCGGAGCAAACCCACATTGTCAACGCCTTCAGCTTCGAGTTGGGTCGCGTGCAGACGCCTGCGATTCGTGTGCGCCTGCTGTCGATGCTGGCCAACGTCGATCCGGTGCTGGCCGAAGGCGTGGCGCAGGGCCTGGGCCTGGAGGTACCGGCACCGATGCCATTGGCGACCACCGCGCCGCAGCCCCACTATGCACCGTCGCCGGCGCTGTCGCTGCTGGCGCGTCCTGGCGCCGTGGGCGTTCAGGCGCGCAAGGTCGCCATCCTGGCGGCGCATGGCGTCGATGCCGCCGGCGTCAAGGCGATCTACGCCGATTTGCTGGCCGCCGGCGCGGTGCCGCGCCTGGTGGCGCCGCACCTGGGTCAACTGGTCGCCGCCGACGGCAGCGCGCTGGATGTGGAAATCACTATCCAGGGCGGTCCGCCGGTGCTGTACGACGCAGTGATCGTGGCCGACGGCGAAGCCAGCGCCAAGATGCTGATGGGCGATGCGGACGCACTCGATTTCGTGCGCCAGCAGTTCCGTCACTGCAAGCCGATTCTGGCCGTGGGCGCGGGCGCCGATTTGCTGCGCAAGGCCGGCGTGCCGGAGAAGCTGGAAAACGGTACGGCCGATCCATCGCTGTGGTGCGTGCCGGCTGGCGGCGTGCTGCCGGCGCTGACGGAGTTCAAAGCCGCCCTGGGCGCGCATCGCAACTTCCAGCGCGAGGTTGACGCGGCTGCGCTGTAAAGGCAACTGGAACCGGGGTTCACGCGAACCACGGTTCCACGTAGGGCGGATTAGCGCAGCGTAATCGGCCATGTATGCGCCGTCGGTGGCCCACGCATGGCCGATTACGGCGTTCCGCCTAATCCGCCCTACGTGTCTCCCTTCCTTTTGGAACTTCAACAATGACGTGCATAGTGATATGCTCGTCCCCAGCAACTTCTCTCCTATAAAAGACCCATAAGAACTGGCATCGATGGACGTGTACGCCCCTCAAGTCTGGCTTCCGCACGAGCGACCGACACTACCCGGATCGCCATCGAGTCCTATTCACACGACCGAGCGTCGTGTGGCGTTCTTCATCATCGGCTTCATCGTCGCCATCACCGGTGGCTTGGGCAATGCGCTGGTGCTGGTCAACCTGCCTTATCTCCAAGGCTCGCTCGGCGTCTATTCGGCCGAGATCCAGTGGCTGCCGGCCGCCTACGTGATGGCCAACGTCTCGATGAACCTCTTGCTGGTCAAATTCCGCCAGCAGTACGGGCTGCGGCTATTCACCGAATTATTCCTCGTGCTTTACGCGGTGGCCACCGTCGCGCACTTGTTCGTGCACGGCCTGGCGTCGGCCATCGCGGTGCGCGCCGCCCATGGCATGAGCGGCGCCGCGCTGTCCACCCTGGGCCTCTACTACGTGCTGCAAGCGTTCCCCGCCCAGCACCGCATCAAGGCGGTGGTGCTGGGCATCGGCTTCTCGCAACTGGCGCTGCCGATGGCGCGCCTGTTCTCGTCGGACCTGATGGAGTTCGGCGAATGGCGCGGCCTGTACTTCTTCGAGCTGGGACTGGCCCTGGTGTCGCTGGCCGGCGTGTTGTTCCTCAAGCTGCCGCCGGGGGACCGCATCAAGGCCTTCGAAAAAATGGACTTCGTCACTTTCGCGCTGTTCGCTCCCGGCGTGGCGCTGCTGTCAGCGGTGCTGGCGCTGGGGCGCACGGTATGGTGGTTCGAGTCGCGCTGGCTGGGTCTTTGCCTGGCCGGCGCCATCGTGCTGATCGCCGCCGCGCTGCTGATCGAGCATAACCGCGCACGCCCGCTGATTAATACTCGTTGGCTCAGTACCGCCAATATCGCGCGGCTGGCGTTGTCGGTGCTGTTGATCCGCATCGTACAGTCGGAGGCCAGCGGCACGGTGGGCTTTCTGCAGGCGCTGGGTTTGAACAATGACCAGATGCAAACGCTGTGGATCATCGTCATGATCGGCACCCTGGCCGGCCTGCTGGCGAGCGCGTTGACGATCACGCCGGCGCGCATTCCCGCGCAGTTGATGCTGTCGCTGGTCGTGATGGCGATCGGCGCCTATATGGATTCCAACGCCACCAATCTAACCCGCCCGGCCGACCTGTATGTGAGCCAGTTCCTGCTCGGATTTGGCGGCGCCTTGTTCATCGGGCCGACGTTCGTCTCCGGCTTTGGCGCCGTGATCGCGGCGCCGAGCAATCTGGTTAGCTTCTCCGTGATGTTCTCGATCACGCAAACCTTGGGCAGTTTGCTCGGCTCGGCGATCGTCGGCACCTTCCAGGTGGTGCGCGAGAAGTACCACTCCAGCATCCTGGTCGAACATCTGACCCTGCTCGATCCACAGGTAGCCGCGCGGATTCAAAACGGCGGCGCCGCGCTTGGCGCGACCCTGGCCGATCCATCGATGCGCAACGCGCAAGGCGTGGCTTCGCTCGGCGCCGCCGCCACGCGCGAAGCCAACATCCTCGCCTACAACGATGTCTTCCTGATGATTACACTGGTGGCGGTGCTCACCCTCGCATGGATGCTGGCGCGCTACCTCTGGTCGATCTGTGTTGTGTGTCAGCCCAGTCCCGCGCAGAACGCGCAGACCGGCATGGCCAACGTCTCTCTTAACAATTCCGGATCACGCTGAACGACATGGCTACCAATACTCCCGATACGTCCACTCCTACTTCCGCACCGGCCGCACCGGCCGTACCCGCCGCCGCGCCGCCGGCGCCGAGCCGTCGCGGTCAGATTGTCTCCACCATCGTGTTTTCGCTGGTGGCCTTGATCGGTGTGCTGATCGTACTGTACGCGTGGCGGTTGCCGCCTTTCAGCAGCGCGATTGTCTCAACCGAGAACGCGCTGGTGCGTGGACAGGTCACCTTGATTGGCACGCAGTTGTCGGGCTATGTCGTCGACGTCAAGGTGCAGGACTTCCAGCAGGTGAAACAGGGCGATTTGCTGGTGCAGATCGACGACCGCATCTACCAGCAGCGCTATGAACAGGCGCAGGCGCAACTGGCGGCGCAAAAAGCGGCGCTGGCCAACTGGGATCAGTCGCGCAAGACGGCGGCGGCGGGCGTACTGCTCAACCAGGCCACCCTCGCCAACGCGCAGGCGCAGGCGGCCAGGTCGCAGGCCGATCTTGGTCGCGTCAACGCGCTGGCGGCCGATGGTTCGCTGTCGTTGCGCGAGCAGGACGCGTCCAAGGCTGCCCAGGCGCAGACGGTGGCCGCCGTGGCGCAGGCGCGCGCCAATCTGGATATCGCCAAACAGCAGGTACAGTCGGTGACCGTCAACAAGCTGTCGCTGGAGGCGGCGGTGGCCAACGCGGAAGCCGCGTTGAAGGCGGCCCGGGTGGACCTGGAAAACACCCGCATCATCGCGCCGGAGGACGGCCAGCTTGGGCAGGTCACCGTACGCAAGGGCGCCTATGTGAACACCGGCGCCAACCTGATGGGATTGGTGCCGCGCCAGCTGTGGGTGATCGCCAATCTGAAAGAGACGCAGATGAACAATGTGCAGGTGGGGCAGAGCGCCACCTTCAAGGTCGATGCGCTGGACGGCGCGGTGCTGACCGGGCAGGTGGAGCGCATCTCGCCAGCCACCGGTTCGGAGTTCAGCGTGCTGCCGGCCGATAACGCGACCGGCAACTTCGTCAAGATCGCCCAGCGCATACCGGTGCGGATACGCATCGACCCGGGACAGGCCAAGGCCGCGCGGCTGGCGCCGGGCATGTCGGTGATCGTCAGCATCGACACGTCGGCCGTGCTGGATGATTCGGATGGCAAGCGCGCCACTGCAGCCGCCGGAGCTGGTCGATGAAGTGCCGTCTACGGCTACAAGGCCGGCATGGAGCACTGCGCGCCGTCTCGATCGCGGCCATGCTGGTGCTGGCAGGTTGCGCGGCCAAGGTTGGCCCGCCACCGGCGTCGACGCTGGAGACGCCCGCCGCCTGGCGCACCGCGCCCGACATCGGCGCAGGCCAAAGCGCCGCACCGGTCGAGCGGCAATGGTGGCAGGCCTTCGGCGATCCGGTGTTGAGCGCACTGGTGGACAAGGCGCTCGAACACAATGGCGACTTGCGCATTGCGCGCGCGAGGGTGGCGCAGTACCGCGCGCTGGTGGGCGTCGCGGCGGCGGGGCAGAAGCCGAACATCGTCGTCGATACGACGCCGACCCGAACGCGCCAGTTGGCGTCAAACGGCCAGCCGTATGTCACCAACGTCTATCAGGCCGAGATCCAGGCCAGTTACGAAGTGGATGTGTGGGGCCGGCTGGCCGCCGCGACCGATGCCGCCACCGCCACCTTTCAATCGGAGCAGGCCAACGCGGACGCTGTGGCCTTGTCGATCGCCGCCAGCGTCGCCTCGGGCTATCTGAACCTGCGCGGCCTGGACGCCCAGCTGGCGCTGACCGAGCAGACGCTCAAGCTGCGTGGAGAATCGCGCGATCTCGCCAAGCGCCAGTTCGACGTCGGCTACAGCTCGCGGCTGGAGTGGCTGCAGGCGCAAGCCGAGTACCAGACCACCGCCGAGCAGGTGCCGCAGTTGAAGCGGTCGATCTTCGAGCAGGAGAACGCGCTGGCCATCCTCACTGGCGGCAATCCCGGACCGATTCCGCGCGGTGCGGAACTGGCGCAATTGGAGCCGCCCCCGGTGCCCGAGGGGCTGCCGTCGGAGCTGCTGCGCCGGCGCCCGGATATCGCGCGGGCGGAATACAACCTGGTCGCCGTCAACGCCAATCTGCGGGCGACGCGCGACCAGTTGCTGCCGTCGTTTAAGCTGACGGCCGTTGGCGGCATTCAAAGCCTGAAGATGCACGATTTCCTGAATTCGCCGACGGCGTTGTGGCGGCTGACCGGCGCCATCGCCGCGCCGGTGTTCGAGGGCGACCGCGTGCAGTCGCAGACCGACTCGGTGGCGGCCCAGCGCGACCAGCTTACCTTCGCGTACGAGAACGCCGTGCGCACGGCGTTTGCGGAGACCGATAACAGTCTCGGGGCGATCCATCAATTGAAGGACCAGGCGGTGCAGAACGACGCGCGCCGCGCGACGGCGGCCGAGACGCTGCGCATCGCGCATAATCGCTATCGCAACGGCTACGCCTCGTATCTGGAGGAGCTGGATGCGCAGCGCACCTTGTACAGCGCCGATGTCGGACGGCTGCAATTAAGGACGCGGATACTGGTGGCGTCGGTCGATCTATATCGCGCCATGGGCGGTGGCTGGGTGGCGCAACCGTAGTTTTATTTGAGGGGATTTCTTATGATGATATCTAAATTGGTTTTGCCGGGGTTGGCGCTGTCGTTGCTTTCCGCGAGCGCATGGGCTGATTGCAGTGCGCCCTCGACCCAGTCCGAGATGACGCAGTGCGCCGGGCAGGCATATTCCGCAGCCGATAAGAAGTTGAACCTTGCCTATAACGAGTACCGCACGCGCCTGAGCGCCGAGCAAAAGAAGAAGCTGACGCAGGCGCAGCTTGCGTGGGTCAAGTTCAGGGACCTGTCGTGCGCGTTCGAGAGCTCGGGGGCGGAAGGAGGCAGTGCCTATCCTATGGTGCGTAGCGGCTGTCTCGCCGCGAAAACCGAAAGCCGGTTGAAGGAGATCAAAGCACTGCAGGATTGCCAGGAAGGGGATATGAGTTGCCCCGCTCATAAATAAACGCACAGAGACACGTAGGGCGGATTAGGCGGAACGCCGTAATCCGCCATCTATGAGCCGCCGACGAAGCATGCATTGGCGGATTACGCATCGCTAATCCGCCCTACGTGGATCCGTGGTGTGCATGTGTCCGTGGTGTGGCTGTCGTCGTGGCTTCTATTTGACTGGGATGCAGATTTCAGCGGAGAACACGCCGGTCTCCGGGTCCATCGCATAGTCGGCAGGATAGCGCTCCAGGCACAGGCCCGGGGCGAATATGCCCTCGGCGTGGATCTGGCCGAAGAACTCTCCCCATGCCGTCGGCATCTGGTCTGCCGTGCCTTTGAATTTGGCGACCGCGTAGCGGCCGGCCGGAAGCGTCGCTTCCTTGGCCGGTTCGGCGATCGGATAATCGGCCGCCACGCCGACGCAAGCGTCGTAGCGGCATTCGTTCGGCGGGGTGGTGCTCGGGTCGTCCTGCGCCACGCCATACGTCACGCGGTCGTGCAAGCCAAAGGCTTTCTGCCAAGGCGTGAACACTTCCTTCCAGAACTCGCCGATGCCCGCGCCGTAAGGGCCCTTGTAGCGCAGATACGCTACGCGGACCGCTGGCAATTCCCTGATTTCGTATTCCATGCCGGTCTCCTTGTTTGATTAATGTCCGCCTGCGGCTTTGCGCAGCGGCTGGTCTTTTTCGCCGGCCGGTGCCGGATGGCGGCGCAGTTTGCCCATCAGGCGCCCAAGCAGATGTTCCAGATCGTCGATGTAGGTGAACACGGCCGGCACCACCAGCAGGCTCAACAGCGTCGATGTAATCAGGCCGCCGATCACCGTGATCGCCATCGGCGAACGGAAGCTCGGGTCGGCGCCCCAGCCCAGCGCCAGCGGCATCATGCCGGCGCCCATGGCGATGGTGGTCATCAGAATCGGGCGGCTCCGCTTGTGGCAGGCGTCGACCAACGCGTCGAAGCGGTTCATGCCTTCCTGGCGCGCCAGAATAGCATAGTCTACCAACAAGATTGAATTTTTCGTAACGATCCCCATCAGCATGATCAACCCGATCATCGACGGCATCGACAAGGCGCTGTTGGTGATCAGCAGCGCGACGAAGGCGCCGCCGATCGACAGCGGCAGCGCCGCCAGAATCGTCACCGGCTGCATGAAGTCCTTGAACAGCAGGACCAGCACGCAGTAGATGCACAACACGCCGATCAGCATCGCCAGGCCGAAGCTGGCGAACAACGCCGCCATCTCTTGCGTGTCGCCCAGTTCCGCGATCTTGACCGACGGCGGCAGGTTTTTCAGCGTTGGCAGCGCGCGCGCCTCCGCGTCCACTTCGCCCAGCGCGCGCCGGCCCAGTTCCACTTCGAACGTGACGTTGCGGCTGCGGTTGAGGCGATTGATCTGCGCCGGACCGCTTTCCATCGTGATGGTGGCGACGGTGGCCAGCAGCACCGGACCGTTTTTGCCCGGCACCGTCAGGCGCCCGATGGCATCGAGGTCGGCACGCACCGAATCGGGCAGCTTGACGCGGATCGGCACCTGGCGCTCCGGCAGATTCATTTTGGTCAGGTCGGTGTCGTAGTCGCCGGCGGTGGCAACGCGCACGGTCTGGCCGATGGCGTTGGCGGTCACGCCCAAGTCCGCAGCCTTGGCGAAGTCCGGCGTGACGATGATCTCCGGGCGCACCAGCGAGGCGCTGGACCGCACGTTGCCCACGCCTTGCAGCGTGCGCATTTCGCGCTCGACCTTTTGCGCCGTGGCTTGCAGCACGACCGGGTCGTCGCTGCGCAGCACCAGCTGCAGCTTGACGCCGTTGTCCGGCGGGCCGACCTTGAAACGGGCGCCCGGAATGGTGTCGAGACGGCTGCGAATCTGGTCGTCGATATCGGTCATCGATTCCTTGCGGTCGGTGCGGTGCACCGTGGTGATGGTCAGCACGGCGCTGCGCGCCTCGGCCGCCGCGCCAGGCGCGAAGGCGTCGCCGCTGGAGCCGCCGCCGATGGAACTGAACACCCCTGTGACGCCGGGGACTTCCATCGCGGCCAGGCGCGCCCGTTCGGCGATCACGCTGGTCTCCGCCAGTGTGGAACCGGGCGGCAGCTCCAGGTTGATCTGGGTCTGCGCGCGGTCGGCGGCCGGCACGAAGCCGGTCGGCAGCATGCCCACCAGCGAGATCGAGCCGACGAAGAATGCGGCGGCGGCCAGCGCCGTGATGCCGCGATGCTTCAGGCACCAGCGCATCACGCGCAGGTAACGAATCATCATCCAGCTGTCTTTTTCCTCGGCATGCGCGATGGGCTTGAGCAGGTAGGCCGCCATCATCGGCGTCAGCAAACGCGCCACCACCAGCGACGCCAGCACCGCGATCACCGCCGTCCAGCCGAACTGCTTGAAGAACAGGCCGGCGACGCCGCTCATGAAGGCGGTCGGCAGGAACACCGCCACCAGCGCGAAGGTGGTCGCAATGACCGCCATGCCGATTTCGTCGGCCGCTTCCATCGCCGCCTCCATCGGGCTTTTACCCATGCGCAGGTGGCGCGCGATGTTTTCGATTTCGACGATGGCGTCGTCGACCAGCACGCCGACCACCAGCGCCAGCGACAGCAGGGTGACGGTGTTGAGCGTGTAGCCGAACAGGTAGATGCCCAGGAAGGCCGGCATCACCGACAGCGGCAGCGCGGCGGCGGCCACCAGTGTCGCGCGCCAGTCGCGCAGGAACCACCACACCACCAGCACCGCCAGCAGCGCGCCTTCATACAGCAGCTCCATCGAGCCGTCGAAGTTTTCCTCGACCGGCATGGCGTTGTCGATGACCTGTTTCAGCACCACTTTCGGGTTGTTCGCCTCCAGCTCCTTGACCGCCTCGCGCGCGCCCTTGGCGACGGCCAGTTCGCTGGCGCCCTTGTTGCGGAAGATCTCGAAGCCGATCACCTGCTTGCCGTCCTGCAGCGCGATGGCGCGCGGCTCGGAGACGGTGTCGGTGATCGTGGCCACCTGGTCGAGCCGCACGCGGCGACCGTCCGGCAACGGCAGGTCGATGGCAGCCAGTTCGGCCGCGCTCTTGACGGTGCCGATGGTGCGCACCGACTGCTCGGCGCCGCTGACGTCACCACGTCCGCCCGGCGCTTCCTTCTGCACCAACCGCAGTTGGCGCGATACGTCCAGCGCCGACACGCGCAACGCCGCCATGCGGGCCTCGTCCAGTTCCACGCGGATTTCGCGGTACACGCCGCCCACGCGCTTGACCGACCCGATGCCGGGCACCGCCAGCAGGCGCTTGGCGACGACGTTGTCGACGAACCAGCTCAGTTCCTGCTGGTCCATTTTCTCGCCGGGCACCTGCGCGGCGGCGGCGGTGAAGGTCAGCACCACGCGGCCGGCGGTGGAGGCCTTGGTCACGGTCGGGTCGCGCAATTCGGCCGGCATGTCGGCCTTGATGCGGGCCACGGCGTCGCGCACGTCGTTGACGGCGTCCGAGATCTGCTTCTCCAGCACGAATTCGATGGTGGTGGTCGAGACGCCGTCCAGCACCGTGGTGTGGATGTTCTTCACACCCTGCAGGGTGGCGACGGCGTCCTCGATCTTGCGCGCCACCTCGGTTTCCAGTTGCGCCGGGGCGCTGCCGTCCAGGGTGGCCGTGACGGTGACGATCGGCAGTTCGATGTCGGGGAAGTCCTGCACCGGATTGGCCTTGTAGGCCATCAACCCCGCCAGGGTAAGCAGGACGAACAGCATGATCGCCGGGATCGGGTTTTTGATCGATAAGGAGGAAAAATTCATGGCGTGTCCTTATTTGGCCACTGCTGCTGCAGCACCGGCGGCACGCGCCGGTGCGCCCTCGGCGACGACGTGTACCAGGTCGCCGTCGTTGAGGAAGCCCGCGCCGCGCAGCACCACCTGCATGTCGGCCGTCAGGCCGCCCTTGACCTCGATGCGGTCGCCCAGGCGGCGGCCCGGCTGTACCTTGATCTGACTGACCTTGTTGTCCGTGTTCAGGCGAAACACGAAGCTGAAGCCGTCGCGCACCACGATCGATTGCTGCGGCACCGTCAGCGCGTCGGATTTACCCAGCTCGAACTGGCCGCTGGCGAACATGCCGGCCTTGAACGGCGCCTCGCCGGCGCCCGCGTTCAGCGGCAAATCGACATACACCAGCGCGGAGCGGGTTTGCAGGTCGACGGTCGGCGCGATCATGCGCACCTTGCCGGTCACTTCGCTGCCGTTGGCGGCCTTGACGACGGCCGGGGTGCCCGGCTTGAGGCTGCGCAGGTCGTTGGCGACCACCTCGGCGCGCCATTCCAGGCGGCCCTGGCGGATCATGCGGAACAACTCCGTGCCCGGCGCGGACACCGAACCGACGGTGGCGTTGGCGGTCCTGGCGGAGATGATGCCGCTGTCCGGCGCCACCACCTTGGTGTATTTAAGGCGCAGCTGCTGGTTCGCCAGCGCCGCCTTGGCCGAAGCGATGCGGGCGTTGGCGGTTTGCTCGGTGGTGTTGTACTGGCTGATTTGCTGCGCGCTCAGGGCGCCGGAGTTTTGCAAGGTGCGCGCGCGGGCCGCATTGGCCACGGCGTCTGCGGCGTTGGCCTCGGCCTCCTGCAGCGCGGCTTTCGACTGGGCGATGTCGGCGTTGATGGTCTCGGCCGAGAACACGGCCAGCACATCGCCGGCCTTGACGACGTCGCCGACGTTGACGCGAACCTCGGTCAGGCGCAGGCCGTTCGATTCGCTGCTGACGCTCGCCTCCTGCCAGGCGGCGACGTTGCCGTTGGCGGAAAGCTTGATCGGCGCGCTGGCTGTCGATGGCTTGGTGGTGGTCACGGTCAACGCGGCCTTGGGCGCCGTGGTTTTCTTTTCATCGGCGGCCTGCGTGGCCGGCGAGTACACGGCCATGCCGATGCCGCCGGCGACGAAGACTGCCAGCACGGCGATGGCGAGCGGTTTCAGATTGGTTTTCAAAGTTTTCATGATTGGACGAATAGGTTGTTTTTATTGGACGTTGGCGCCGTTGGCGTTGGCGGTGGCAATGGCGGGGGCGCCGTCGGCCGGCGCGCTCCAGCCGCCGCCCGCGGCGCGGTACAGCGATACCCAGGCGGCGCTGCGTTCGCGCTGCAGGTTGATGACGGTTTGCTCGGCGGCCAGGCGGGTGCGGCGCGCGTCCTCCAGTTCGAACAGGCTCGCCATGCCGTTCTTGTAGCGGTCTTCGACGGCGGTGAAATTGACGCGGTAGCCGTCCAGCGCCGTCTGGGCGTCGGTGGCGCGCGCGGCGGTGCCGTCCAGGTTGACCAGCGCCTGTTCCAGTTCGCTGACGGCCTGGCGCACCGTGGAGCGATAGCTGGCGACGGCGTAGTCGTAGCGGGCGCCGGCCGCGTCGACGTTGGCGCGGCGCCGGCCTGCATCGAAGATCGGCACCGAGACCGACAACGGGCCGATGGTCCAGGTGTCGGTCTTGGTGTTGTCGCCGCCGGAGCGGAAGTTGGCGATGCCGACAGAACCGGATAGGGTCAGGCGCGGGTAACGCTGCGCCTGGGCGTTGCCCACCTCCGCGCTGGCGGCAGTCACTTCGCGTTCGGCGGTAAACACGTCCGGGCGCTGGTTCAGCGTATTGGCAGGCAGCGCGGCGATCGCCATGGCCGGCGCCACCGCGTCGGCGGCGGCCACGCCGGAGGAAAGTTTCTGGCGCAGTTCCGCTTCCGGCAGCGCCGTCAGCGCCACCAGCACCTTGACGTTGACGTCGCAGGTGGCGCGCTGGGTCAGGTAGCGGTTGCTGCCTTCGGCGGCGCTGGCGCGCGCCAGCGCCAGGTTGGCGGGCGATTCGAAGCCGGCGGTAGCGCTCAGCTCCGTCAGGCGCGCGGTGTCGGCGCGCGAGGCGGCGTCCTGTTTGGCGACGGCCAGCAATTGTTCGCAGGCGCGCAGCGCGTAGTATTGGTTGGCCACTTCGGCGGCGACGGAGACGCGGGCGTCATGCCAGCCGGCGTGCGCGCTGTCGAGGCGCGCCTGCGCGGCGTCGCGGGTGGCGCGGTTGGCGCCGAAAACGTCGATCTCCCAGGATGTTTGCAGCGCCGCCTGCGAGGTGGTCCCCATCGGCAAGGTCGATTGCTGGTTGGCGCGGCTGATGCTGCCCGTGCCGTCGAGCGTAGGCACCAGCGCGGCGCCGGCGGTCACGCGGTCGGCGCGCGACTGCGCGATGCGCGAGGCGGCCGACGCCACCGTCGGGCTGACCCCCTGCGCCGATTCGATCAGTTGCACCAGCAGCGCGTCGGCCTGGTGACGCCACCAGGTGGCCAGGTCGGCCTGATTGCCGTTGTGGGGCAACTGCGAGGGCAACTGCGGCGGCAACTGCGCGGGCAGCGGTGCCTGCCATTGTTGCGGCGCCCGGGCGTCGACGTGCGGCGCGGGTGGCGTCAGGGCGCAGGCGCTAAGCGCCGTGGCGACGGCCAGTGCCGCCGTCGCGCGTACAATAATCTTCATGCTTTCCTTTGGAGTCTAAGTTTTTCGGCATTGAACAGCGCTTCTGCATAGTCGACCAGCCGTTCGCCCCACTCGGTTATCGCCTCCGGCGCAGACAACATGTGTGGGGTGATCGCATTGATGACGTCTTGGGAGATCAATAATTGTATGCAGAGCGCGGGAATTGAAAAAGCCAGCCGGTGGACGTCGTCGGTCGCTTCGGCCAGGCCCAGATGGCGGCACAGCACCCCGACCAATGCCAGGTGCTCGGGCTTGATGTTGTTTTCCACTTCCATCGCCCACAGCCCGGTGGGCTCGAGCATCTCGCGGAAGAACAGGCGCAACATCACATCCGCCTCCTTGTTTTCCTTCAGCAGCGGGGCGATCATCTGACCGTAATAGCCTTCCAGCGATTCGCGCAGCGTGAAATGGGGCTGGTCAAACGCGGCGACATTTCCTCCCGCTTCGGCGCACATAAAGCTGAAGCAGGCCTGGTACAGGCCCGCCTTGTCGCCGAAGTAGTAGCTGATGGCGGCGACGTTGGTGCCGGCCGCCTGGGCGATCTCGCGCGTGGAGGTTTTGGAAAATCCCTGCTGGCCGAACAGCCGCATCGCCGAGACAAGCAGGCGCTCGCGCGACTGCTCGCCATCGGAGCGTGGCTTGCGGACGTCGTCCGCTGGCTGGCTGGAGGCCGTGGTGGTGGCGTTGGGGGAGGTGACTTTAGCGTTCATGGCGGGATTACATCACATAACTCAAACAAATGATATAACTAAATCGTTTGTTTAATTTAGTGATGAAGTATCGCAGTGCAGCAGAGCTAACTCATCGACAACTCTGCCGTAAACATCAAAAAACAGGCAAAAAAAAGCCCGCGACCGTGAGGTTGCGGGCTCAATTCCAATGTTCAGCGAACGGTTGGAGGAGACAGTTCCAATATATCCCGATTTATGTTGCGGTGCAATACGGTAAAACTACTGTATTTTTGTTGCCACACTGAATTATCTGGCTAGCCACGCCGTGGCAACGCCAGGGTGAACGTGCTGCCGTGGCCGAAATCGCTCTTGAAGAACAGCGAGCCGCCGATCAGGTTGGCCAGGTTCTGGCACAGGTACAGTCCCAGTCCGGCGCCTTCCGCGTGCCGGGTCGACGTCGAATCGAGCTGCGAGAACGCCTGGAACAGTTTGCTCTGGTCTTCCTCGCGGATGCCGGCGCCGCTGTCGGCCACCGAGAACTCGATGATGTTCTGGCCTTCGCCCGGACGCAGCGCCAGTGTCACGCGCACGGTGCCCGTTTCGGTGAACTTGATGGCGTTGTTGCCAAGGTTGAGCAGGATCTGCGTCAGCGCGCGGCGGTCTGTCTCCAGCACGACGGCGCCCGGCGCCAGGTCGATCTCCAGCGCCAGCCCTTTTTGCAGCGCCAGCGGACGCAGGGTGTCGACGACGTCGGTGACCAGCTCCTGGCACTGCACCGTCTCCAGTTCCAGGGTCACCTTGCCGGCTTCGATCTTGGCCACGTCGAGGATGTCGTTGATCAGCGAGAGCAGATGGCGCGCGCTGGTGCGGATGGTGTTGAGCTGCTTGTCCTGTTCCGTCGTCAGCGGGCCGGGGAGCTTCATCAACAGCGCGCCGGTGAAGCCGATGATGGCGTTGAGCGGCGTGCGCAACTCGTGCGACATGTTGGCGATGAAGGCCGACTTCATGCGGCTGGCCTCTGCCAGCTCCAGGTTTTTCAGCGCGATCTCGCGGTTGATGGTTTCCAGCTCGCCGGCGTGGTGGGCCAGGCGCATATTGAGCTCGATCACCTGGCGCTCGCGCGCCTGCAATTCGCTGTTGACCTGCACCGCCTGTTCGTAGGTGGAGATCAGCAGGTCGAGGATTTGCTGGCGTTCGGCGTTGATGAAGTGCTTTTGATCGCCCAGGTAGAGGGCGATGCCGACCTCCATGTTCTGGTTCTTGCGCAGCTTCTGGTTCATCAGCATATGGCCGATGCGGTTGAGCAGATAGTCTTCCGCGTACGGTTTGCGGATGAAGTTATCGGAGCCGCATTCGATGCCGCGGATGATGTCCTTCGGGTCCATCAGCGACGTCACCAGGATCACCGGGATGTCGCGCAGGGCCGGATCGGTCTTGATGGCGCGGCACAAGGTGTAGCCGTCCATTTCCGGCATCACGATGTCGGACAATACCAGGTGCGGCTTGCGTTCGCGGATCGCTTCCAGCGCCAGCCGGCCGTTGCCGGCCACGCGGGCCTTGTAGCGCATCGACTGGATCAGGCGGCGCAGTCTTTCGGCCTGGGTAGGGCTGTCTTCGACGATCAGAATTTCGATTTCGTCGGGCTGTATCTCGTAGCTGGCGTCCACAGACGGCCCTCCTGATTGCGGTATTTAGCTGATGTGACTATATCGGATTTAGCCCGGAAGCAGGGGATTTTCCTGTCCCTGGAAACCGCCCGCGCGCCAGGTCAGCACCAGCGTGTCGCGGTGGCCATGCCCGGATAGCGGCTGGATCGGCGTCGATTCGTGGATCACGGTGGCGTCGTCGAGCAGCAGCATGGTCCACGGCGCGGTCATCGTGAAGCGTTTGCCGTTCGGTCCATCGGCTTCAAAGATGCGAGTCTCCCCGCCTTTGATATCGGCGCGCGCGATCAGGATCACGGCGACGAAATCGACGCCGTCGCGGTGCGCGCCCTCCGGCGTCGGGCGGCCGATGCCGTCGGTGGTGTCGATGCGGAACTGGTGCGCCTCCACGTACCACGGCTTGCCGGCATGGGCGTCGCCGCGCGCGGCGGCGCACACCTGCCCGATGGCGCCCACCAGCGCATGCCAGGCCGGTTGCGCCACGGTCTCCGGCAGCATCGGCTCGAACAGCCGGTTCATGCCGCCGTGCAGGGCGTTGTATTCGAGCGGCTGCCAGTGGGCCCGGTGCGCCGTCTGCGTCAGTTGGCTGCCGTCTTGCACGAAGCACGAGTGGCGGCGGCGCCGATAGCGCCCGCCGTCCTTCAGATAGTTATCCAGCGCCAGCGCGTCCCAGCCTGGAATGAGCGCGTTAAGCTCGGCCAGCGGCACGCCGGCCAGCGCGGCCACGTCGTCCGGGGCCAGCAGGGCGTAGCCGGCGCCGCGCAGCGCCGCCACCGTGTCGCCCGGCGGCGTGAAAATGGGGGTGGAGGTCGTCATCGCTCAGCCGGCCGAGGCCATCAGGCTGGCGCGCAGCGCGTCGAGCTGTTGTTTCATGCCCACCACTTCGTCCAGGGTGCACTTGGTCGCTTGCAGGATGGCAGGCGGCAGCTTGGCCGCCTCGTGGCGCAGCGCGTCGCCCTGCGGCGTGAGCGTGATGATGACCTGGCGCTCGTCGCTGGCGGCGCGGGTGCGGGTCAGCAATTCGGCCTGCTCCATGCGCTTGAGCAGCGGCGTCAAGGTGGCCGAGTCGAGGAACAGGCGTTCGCCCACTTCCGAGACCGTCAGCTCGTTTTTCTCCCACAGCACCATCATGACGAGGTACTGCGAATAGGTCAGGCCCAGGCCGCGCAACAGCTTGCGATAGATTTTACTCATCGCCAGCGATGTCGAATACAGCGCAAAGCACAGCTGCCCGTCCAGCTGCGGTACGGCGGCTGCCGTGGTGTCGTCGGGTTGTTTTTTCGTGTTCATGCTTCCATTATGGGTAGTGCGCTATACAATTGCAAGCGATGGCGTGTAAAAAATATTCGGCGGCAGATTAGGCTGATCATCCGGCCCCACTCAGTTATGATTGGGTTGAGATGCTGCGCGGACCAGCAAGCGACAGCTGTTGTATAGGACTAATCCGGGGGAGTAGCGGTACATGAACGTCAAAAAAGCCATCGTACTCATCGTCGACGAGGCTTCGGACAATCTGATCGAGATGAATCGACTGTTGCAGAAACAGTACGAAATCCGCTTGGCCAACAGCGGCCGGGCGGCGCTGTCGGTGATGCAGCAGGTGCCGCGCCCGCATCTGGTTGTACTGGACACGGCGCTGCCCGACATCGACGGCTACGCCGTCTGCCAGCAGCTCAAATCGAACCCCGATACCGCCGACATCCCGGTGATCTTCCTGCAAGCCGGTGAAGAGCGTGACGAGGAGCGCGCCCTGATGGAGGGCGGCGCCGACGTCGTCGCCAAGCCGGTGGTCGGCGACGTGCTGCGCGCGCGCGTCGACACCCACCTGCAGCTGCGCCACTCGCGCGAGCTGCTCAAGCAGCAGCGCAACCTGCTCGAACACGTCGTCGAGGAGGTCACGCTGGAGCTGGGCCAGATGCTCGACGCGATGATCTGGGCGCTGGCGTCGCTGGCCGAGACGCGCGAATACGAGACCCCCAACCACCTGCGCCGGGTGCAGCACTACGTGGTCGCGCTGGCGCGCCAGCTGCAAGGGCACAAGCGTTTTTCCGAGGAGCTCAGCGACGCCAACATCAAGTCGCTGTACAAGGCCGCGCCGCTGCACGACATCGGCAAGGTGTCGATTCCCGACGCCATCCTGCTCAAGCCGGACCGCCTGACCGAGGCCGAATTCTCCGTCATGAAAATGCACACGGTGTACGGGCGCGACGCCATCGTCAACGTCGAAAACCACCTCGGCTACACCAATACATTCCTGCGCTACGCGCGCGAGATCACCTACTCGCACCAGGAGAAGTACGACGGCTCCGGCTATCCCGAGGGCCTGGCCGGCGAGGCGATCCCGATGTCGGCGCGGCTGATGGCGGTGGCCGACGTCTACGACGCCCTCATTTCCAAGCGGGTCTACAAGCCGGCCTTCACCCACGAGACGGCGATGGAAATGATACGCCAGGCCAGCGGCGAGCATTTCGATCCCGACGTGGTGGACGCGATGCTGACGGCCGAGGAGGAATTCATGGCCATCGCCGAGCGCTATAGCGACAGCCACGGCGACGAAGTCGGCGACTGCCTGCCGTTCGTCGCGACCTGACCCGGTACCGAGATGCGCTCGCGCGGCTTACTGGCTTTCGCCATCGGCATCTGCGTGACAGTCGGCACTTGCTATGTGGTGGCCACCGAGCAGCGCGCGCAGGTGCGGGCCAACTTCCAGCGCGACGCCGACAAGGTCACGCGCGACACCGAGGTGCGGTTGCAGACCTACTTCGACATGCTACTCAGTATCAAGGGCATGTACGCGCTGGATGACCGCATCGACCGCGCCAGTTTCAACCGCTTCATCCGCGAGCTCAGGCTGGACCGGCGCTATCCCGGCTTCCAGGCGATCCAGTTCGTGCGGGTGGTGCCGGAGGAGCGGCTGGCCGCGTTCACCGAGTCGGTGCGTCGCGACACCAGCGTCGATCCGCGCGGTTATCCGGAGTTCCACGTCCATCCGGCCACACGCCGGCCGGTGCACTACATCATCGAATACACCGAGCCGTTGAAGGGCAACGAGAATGCCTTCGGCCTCGATCTGGCGATGCTGGCGCCGCATTTGAAGTCGCTGGAGATGGCGCGCGACAGCGGCGACATCGTCGCCACCGAGCGCATCACGCTGGTGCAGGACAACAGCGGCGAACCGGGTTTCGTGGCGCGCGCGGCGGTCTTTCGCAACGGCATGCCGACCCGGACGGCCGAGCAGCGCGCCGAGGCGCTGGTGGGATTCGTCGCCATCGTCTTCCGCGTCAACGCCCTGATGCGCGAGGTGATCGACGCCCCCTTGCTCGAGCACCTGCACGTGCGGATCGAGGACAGCGGCTACGGCGGCACGGCCATGCCGCCCGCGTCGAGCGACACGCTGTTGTACGACAGCGATGGCAAGGTCGACGCCATCGAACCGGCCAAATTGCTGCCGCTCGATTTAACCTCGCTCAAGGTGCTGCCGGTGGGGCACCGGCGCTGGCTGCTGCGCTTCCACGGCCACGAGGGATCGCGCTACGGCAGTTCGTCGATGCCGGTGCTGCTGATCGGCGTGGCGGGATTCATCATCAGCGCCTTGATCGCCGCGCTGCTGGTGTCGGGGCGGCGCCTGACCGACGCCAAGCACGGACTGGAACACAGCCTGGCGGAGCTGGAGCGGCAAAAGAGCAACGTCGAGCAGGCGCGCAGCGATCTGGCGTCGGTGGTGCAGACGCTCAAGCTGGCGCAGACCAATCTGGTGACGTCGGAAAAAATGGCGGCGCTGGGCGCGCTGGTGGCCGGCGTGGCGCACGAATTGAATACGCCGATCGGCAACAGCCTGCTGACGGCCAGCGCGCTGAGCGACATGGTGCGCGACTTCGAGCGGCGCCTGGCGGCCGACGGCGGCCTGAAACGCTCGGCGCTGGAGGCGCACCTGGCCGAGGCGCGCAAGGCCTGCGACATCATGAACACCTCGCTGACGCGCGCCGCCGATCTGATCACGTCGTTCAAGCAGGTGGCGGTGGACCAGGCCAGCGGCCAGCGGCGCAAGTTCCATCTGGAGGATGTGGTGCGCGACACGCTGGCGACCTACGCGACGCAGCTGCGGCGGCGCGTATGCGAGGTCAGTGTCGATGTGCCGCATGACCTGGAGTTCGATTCCTATCCGGGCAGTATGAGCCAGGTGCTGAGCAACTTGATCGGTAACGCGCTGCTGCATGGCTTCGACGGTCGCGACAGCGGCGCCATCAACATCAGGGCGCGGCGCAGCGCCGAGGGCTCGGCGACCCTGGAATTCCGCGACGACGGCGTCGGCATGACGTCCGGCACGCTGCACAAGATCTTCGATCCGTTCTTCACCACCAAGCTGGGGCAGGGCGGCTCGGGGCTGGGGATGAATATCGTTTATAACATCGTGACCGGCGTGTTGCGGGGGACGATCAGGGTGGAGGCGGAACCGGGGAAAGGCACGTGCGTGACGTTGGATTTACCTCTCGATCCACCACGGTGACACGCGGGCGACCCCTCAATTTTTAATACCGCTCGCGCAGGAGCGCCAGCATCGCCACGTTCAGCTCCCACGCGTTCGACACTTCCTTTTGCGTGTAGGGCAGCGTTTGCGTGTACGGCACCGGGCCGAACTCCGGCGTCAGCGTCAGGCGCTCGGCGCCGGCCGCGCGCCGCAGGCGCACCACCTCGTCCCACCACGACAGATGCGCTTCGAGCGCGGCCTGCGATTCCGGCGCGCGGAAGTCCGCCACCTGCGGGCCCTGCGGATGGCCGACGCGCGCGTGGATGTGGCGCACATGCGGCAAGGTCGCTGCCAGGGTTTGCGGCTGGTCGTCGAGCAGCGATTCGCAGGCGCAGCACCAGTGCGACAGATCGGCCGTCAACCGCAACTCCGGCATCCGCCGCAGATATGGCAGCAACAGCATCGGATGCGCGCTGAAACGGCTGCGGTGGATCTCGTGGTAAATCGGCACGCCGTGCCGGCGCGAGATGGCGTCCGCCAACTCCAGCAGCTCGCCGTTTTGCTCAGGCGTGAAGTAGTCCTTGCCGGTCTGCGAGTTCACATGCAACGGCCGGGCGGCACAGGCGTTGTTCAACAACTCGTCCAGCGCCGCACGCTGCGCGTCGAAGGCCGGCACAAGCGCCGTCTCCCACTGCGACGCGATCAGTCCCAGCCCGGCGGCGGCGATGCGGCCGGTCCAGTCATCGCGCGCGGCGGCGTCCAGCGGCAGCGACATTTCGATGCCGTCGAAACCGGCCGCCTTGACGCGGTCGACGAACACCTGCGGCGCCAGCTCGTTGTTGCCCCAATGGGCGGCGAAGATTTGTACGATCAAAGGAAGCCCCGCACCGGGAAGCTGGCGTCGCGCTGGATCCAGTTAAGCGGCGAGTATTCGGTGGCGGCGTCGGTGACGTGCAGCGTATAGGCGTGGCGCGAAAAGGCCGAGCGGTTCGGCGCGCTGTAGTGCGGCAGCAGGCCGTGGAAGCATACCAGGCTGCCGGCCTTGCATTCGAGCGGCACGGCGGTGCTGTCGTCCGGCCACGGCATGTCGCTCAGTTTTTCCATGCGCACGTGGTCACCCGTGCGCAGGAAGCGTTCGCGCATCGGGCCGCGATGGCCGCCCGGCTCGGCCCACATGCAGCCGTTTTCCAGGGTCGCGTCTTCCAGCGCGAACCAGAACGTGGTCACGCTCACCGGATCGGTGTCGAAGTAGGTGGCGTCCTGGTGCCAGCGCACCTCGCCGCCGATGCCGGGCTGCTTGAAGATGTACATCGACTGCCACACCTGGGCGTCGTTCAGGCCCAGGTCGCGGGCGACGGCGACCAGGCGCGCGTCGGCCGAGAAGGTGCGGAACACCGGATCGAGATCGTGCATCGCGTGGCCGATCTTATTGATCGACAGCGACTTGTCCTGTTTCAGCTCGCCGTCCGGGCCGAAGGCCTCCTCTTCGAAGAAGCAGCGTATGGTGTTGTCGGAGCGCAGGAAGTAGTCGTCGGTGGTTTTTTCCTGTTCGACGGTGCTGAAGATGCCGGCGCCTTTCGGGTCGAATTCGTTGACAATCTGCGCCGCGCGGGCGCGCAGCGCGGCGATCTCTGCGGCGCTTTTGAAGTCCGGCAGCACGATGTAGCCATCGCGTTGATATTGTTGTTTTTGCGCGTCTGTCAGCATGCCCGGCTCCGGAATGATAGTAGTGATCAGGCATTGTACGGCGCGGCGCCGGGCCGAACAATCTGCAAAAGGTTGACACATTGTCGTCAAAATGGAGACAATCCAGCATGGATCAGTTACGCGCAATGGAGATATTCGTCGAGGTGGCAAGGCTGCGCAGCTTCAGCGAGGCGGGCCGCCGGCTGGGGCTGACGCGGGCGATGGTCAGCAAGCATATCCTGCAGCTGGAGGACCGGCTGCAGGCGCGCCTGCTGCACCGATCGACGCGGGAGGTGAGCCTGACCGACGCCGGCCAGGCCTATCTGGCGCCCTGCATGGCGACGCTGGAGCAGGCGCGCGAGGCGGCGCGCGTGGTCGCCCACAGCGGCGCGGAGCTGGCTGGACCGCTGCGGATACAGGCGCCGTCCAGCTTTGGCAGCGAATGGCTGGCCGGGGCGGTGGCGCGTTTCAACCTGCTGCACCCGCAGCTGTCGCCGATGCTGTACCTGGACGACGCGCTGCTCGATCCGATCGAGCACGGCTTCGACCTGACGATACGGGTGGGCGGCATCCCGGACGTGCACGCGCTGGCCATGCGCCCGCTGGCGCCGTGCCGGGGCGTGTTGTGCGCGTCGCCGGATTACCTGGTGCGGCATGGCGTGCCGCACACGCCGGAGGATTTGCATGACCACCGCTGCCTGCACTTCAGCCATCTGACCGACGGCACGGCGTGGCACTTCAGCAAAGGGGAGGAGCGGCGCACGGTGCGCGTGCAGGCCGCTTTCACGGCCAACAATGGGCTGGTGCTGCAGCAGGCCGCGCAGCAGGGGCTGGGCATCGTCTACAACACGACGTTCCTGGCCTGGCGCGCGCTGAGGGAGGGGAGCCTGGTGCCGGTGCTGGCCGACTGGGAGCTGCCGCTCAATTATCTGAGCGCGCTGTATCCGGCCAGCCGCCAGCCGTCGCCCAAGGTGCGGGCGCTGATCGATTTCCTGGTGGCGGAGTACCAGCCGGTGCCGCCTTGGGACAGCAAGTTGAACGTGATGGACCACGGATCCACGTAGGGCGGATTAGCGTAGCGTAATCGGCCAATGCATGCGCCGTCGGCGGCTTAAAAATGGCCGATTACGGCGTTCCGCCTAATCCGCCCTACGTGTCCTAGCGGCCGCCCAGACGGTTGTAGTGGATATGCGCGACGCTATCGTGGCCGCCCACATGCTGCGGCCATTGCAGCAAGGCTTGGCCGCTCTGGTCGATCGTCAGCGCCGGTTCGCGCATCGCGTTCACGCTTTCGGCGATCAGCGTCGGAGCATCCCATTTACCGGATGTGGCGCCGTAGCGCATGGCGTACATCTGATACTTGCTGCCCGTATAGCTCAACCATGACGCGACAAGGTTGCCGGCCGGGTCGGCCACAAGGGGCGGGCTCGAGACGGCGTAGCTGTTTACGCTCGGCAGCTTGCTCCAGGCGCCGGTCGACGACTGGTAGCGGCGACCTTCGATCGTCGCCATGGCAAGCACGGTGTTGAATTCGCCCCACACCAGCGTGGCGTTGCCGGCAGGGTCGAAGACCAGCTGGCCGCGTCCCGCGTCGCCGGTGCCGAGCGGCTCGGGCTTGCCCCAGCTATTGCCGGCGGCGTTGTAGCGCACGGCGCTCAGTTCGCCGTCGACGCTGGAGTCTTTCTTCAGGATGCCGACCGCATCGCCCGCCGGGTCGAAGCCGACGTTCATCGCATAGGAAATCTCCGTGGCGTTGGCCGCCACGATGGTGGCGCTTCCCCAGGACTTGGCGGCCGCGTCGTAGCGGGCCGCATGCGCGACCAGCGGTGCGAGCCAAACGCCGGCTTGCGACCACAGCACCATGGCGTTGCCGCCGGCGTCGATGGCGACTTGCGGAAAATAGAGATTGACCTGCACGGCCTGCAGTGGGCGCGCCGGCGTCCATTGCTTGGCCGCCGCGTCATAGTAGGCGGTGTCGATTGTGCCCAGGCTGGTGGTGTCGCCTTGATGCTGGATCCAGGCCACAACGATATTGCCGTTCGGAGCCTGCGCGACACGGGACGCGCCAAAGCGCGAGGAAGGACCGTTGGTGTTGGAAATCGTTGTCGGCGCGGACCAGCTGCCGCCGGCGGCGTCATAGCGCGCCGCCCTGATGACGAATTTGCCGCTTTCCTGGCGTTCCTCCCATATCGCACAGGCGTTGCCGTTGGCGTCGACGCTCAGCTCCGGGGAATACGCTTGCGCGCTATTGCCGTGGATATCGATCGAGGCGCCCCAGCGCTGGGTGGCCGCCGAATAATGGCGGGCCACCACGTGGCTGGTGTCCGATGTCGTGCTCATCAGCCACAGGCTGATGGTGTCGCCGTTCAGGGCGCCGCCGGTGGGCAGCGGGTTGCCGCCTCCGGAGAACGCGACCGATGGCGCGTCGGCGTCGATCACCGCCGTCGTGCCCCAGGTCGGCATGCGGGTATCGAAGCCGGTCTTCGACGGGGTGGCCAGCTTGCCGCCGGCGGCGCCGGCCACCGCGTCGGTGACGTTGAACTGGTAGTGGCTGCCCCAGACCAGCGGCCGGGCCGGCGTCAGCGTGGCGCTATTGCCGCTGACGCTGGCGCGAGCGTCGACCGCGCCGATAGCGCTGCTGAGCGAGAAAGATGTGGACGTCAGCGTCGCGAGGGCGGGCGCGGCGTCGAAGCTGGCGGTGGGGGCGGCGTCGACGCCGGCGAGGGCGCCGTCCGCAGGGGTGACGGCCGTCAGCTTCAGCGGCGCGGTGGCCGGCTTGTCGCCGCTTGGTGAAGCGCCGCCACCGCCTCCGCAGGCGGACAACAGTAAAGACAAGGCGCAGGCCAGCGCGCGGGATGGGTTACGCAATTGCTTTTCTCCAGTTGGGGGGGGGCGAAGATGGCGCACCGCCTGATGGAGGGAATTATAATATTAAAAAAGCACATGTGCTTTTTTGAAAATTATCTAGAGGAAGTGCCCAGGCACCAGGCGCCGTCGCGGTAGACCCGCTCGTCGTCCAGATACACCGCCTCCGTCACCGCGAACACGTCGACGTGATAGCGCGCCTCCTTGCGCTTGAACTGCGGCTTGGCGTACACCCCGTGCTTGGCGCCCAGCGACAGGTGGATGCCGCACATGCGCTCGAAGGTGCCGATGTCGTCGACCATGCAGTCGCGCGAAAACGCCCGGTTCATGCCGAAACCGAGCTCGCGCAGCCACACCTCGCCCTCGTGCGCGCGGATGATGGCGAGCATGTTGTCGAATTCCGGCGTGGCGTTTTCGGCGCCCACCACGCGGCCTTTTTCAACGATCAGGGTCACCGGCGTGGCCGGCTTGTTGACCAAAAACGCGGTGTCGCCGAAGACGAAGATGCGTACCCGCCCGTTGACCGCCTCCAGGTCGCGCGCCTCGGTGAACACCTCGCCCAGCGGGAACTGGCCGCCGACGTTGTTCATCCCGCTGTAGTCGCCGATATTGAGCTTGGCCGATTCGAACGGCGAGCCGAACACCAGCCGCTCGCCATCGCCGCTGTCGACCACGCCGTGTTGCGCGGCGTCGATGCGGGCCTTGAGCGCGTGGCCGACGCCCCGGTAGTAGGCCGGGTCGTAGGCCAGCGAAGCGATGTAGTGCAGCCCCTGTTCGCCCGGCATGCGCGACAGGTGCACGTGTTCGATCACCTTCAGGCCGCGCTTGAACAATTCGATACGGATGCGGAAGGCCTCGAGCCGGAAGCTGGTCGACTGGATCAGCACCACCAGATCGCCCGCCGCCATGCCGGCGAAGGCGGCCAGCACGTCGTCCGGCGAGACGGTGTCGAAGTCGACGAAATGCGCGTCCGGCACCACGCGGCGGTAGGCCTCGGTCAGCGCCCGGTTGAGGTCGGTGCGGGTGTCGTGGACGATCAGCGCGGCGCGCGGCGTGGCGTGTTCGATGGCCAGCGCCAGGGTGTCGCGCACGTTGCGCTCGGCCGTGTCGACCGCGTGTTCGGGAATGTCGCCGAAGCGGGAGGTAGTCATTGAGGAAACAGGGTCTGCCGTGGGGAAGGCGCCATTATAAGTGCTTTCATATGGGCATTCGCGCCGCCGCCACGCCGCAGCGCATTCTCCTTGTAATGACCAAGGGAGCGATATAGAATCAGGAATATAGCCTAGCAGCAACTCCTCGGCATAACAACAGGAAGCATGATGACGGTAATAATGGGACAGGATTTGCCGCTGGAGCGCCCGGACGCGAACGGACGCGCCGCGTTGTTCGTGCCGACGGCCAGCATCAAGGATGACGTGCTGGAGACGGTGCGCAAGGGGTCGGCCATTGTCGGTTTCGGCAACCATGACCGGACGTTAACCATCTATTACGAGAGCAACCGCTTCAACGAACCTAATCTGGTCAAGTGGGAGCAGAAGGCGCGCAAGGCCTTCGAGCGCCTGGCCGACAACCTGCCGACCGTGTCCAAGATGGTCAGCAAGCCGGAGAACTTCGAGCAGGTCGGCTACATCAGCAGCAAGGGCATCCTGATCCGGCGCATGGAGAAGCTGCTGAACTGGCTGGAGACGTCGGAGGCCGGCGAGACCGCTCCGACGTCGGAAAACATCGTCTTCACTCCGCCGCCGCCGCCCAAAAAGATCGACTGAAGCGCTTGTCTTCCTGTCATGACATGCCGTGCGCTGCATCCTCGCGCAATGTTGTATGTTAATGACAATATGTAATTCTTGAGGGAGACGATGATGGCTACTAATACAAGCACGACCATTCGCGGCGCCGGCGCCTTGCTGTTGGCAATGGCGGCGCTGCTGGGCGGTTGCCAGAAGGACGATCCGAGCGAGGCCGGTCCGGCCGAGCGCGCGGGCCGCAAGGTCGACGAGGCCACGGCCAAGGCCGGCAGCGAGTTGAGCCAGGTGCGCGACACCGCCGGCCAGCAGATGAGCGAAGCGGCCAGGGACACCAGCCAGAAGATCGACCGGGCCGCCGAGACGGCCGGCGAAAAACTGGACCGCGCCACCGATACGGCGGGACAAAGGATCGACAGCGCCGCCACCACGGCCGGGCAAAAGCTCAACGAGGCCAGCGAGGCGGCCGGCCGCAAACTGGAGCGGGCCGGCGAGAAAATGCAGGAAAAGGCGCAGGAGCGCGAAGCCGCTACGCCGGCAAAGTAACGGCGAAGAGCTGGATGCTCAGGCGGCGGCCGGGGTCAGCCCCCGCGCCGCCGTGTCGCCCGACACCACGCTTAAATCGACGAACCCGTCGCGCCACGCGCATTCCAGGTCCTGTTCGATCGCCTCCATCGACGTGTGCTCGAGGTTGGCGAAGCCGCGCACCCCATACGCGCGGTTGCGGCCGTGCGACTTGGCCAGGTATAGCGCCATGTCGACCAGGTTGACGGCCCGCTCCCACGGCAGCGGCACGCCGCCCGGCGTGAGCGGGAACGGCGAAAACCCGACTGATACGTTCACCGAAATCTCGTGCCCCTGATAGCGGATCGTCTGCGACGAGATCCCCGTTAGAATCCGCTGCGCGATGTCGTCCAGGCCGTGGCGCGGGCTGGCGGGCAGGAAGGCCAGGAATTCCTCGCCGCCCCAGCGCACGATCATGTCGGTCTCGCGCAGCGCGATGCGCAAATTCTCGGAAATCATTTTGAGCACCGCGTCGCCGGCGGCGTGGCCGTAGGTGTCGTTGACGTTCTTGAAGTGGTCGACGTCGAGCAGGAACAGTGCGCCGACGATGTCGTTGCGGTGCTCGGCGCGCTTTTCCATTTCCGGCGGCAGCTTCTCTTGCGGCTTGAGGCCGCGCATGTACTCCTGGAAGTGGCGCCGGTTGTACAGCGACGTCAACGGATCGAGCGTCGATTGCGCCTTGAGCTCGAGGTTTTTCTCCTCCAGTTGCGCGTTGGCGTTGCGTACCTTGCGGTACAACATGCCGATCATCACCGAGGCCAGTCCGAACACCAGCGCCAGCAGCCACCAGATGCGCTGCTGCAGGCGGCGATTGTCGATCTCCGCGCCCTTGAGCTGGTTCTCGCGGCTGAGCAACTCGATCTGGCGCTGCTTCTTCTCGGCCTCGTATTTTTCCTGCAGCTCCAGCATCGACTTCTGGCGCTGCTTTTCGAACAGTTCGTTCGATAGCTGCCGTTCGCGGTGGTAGGCCGACAACGCGCCGGCCAGGTCGCCCGAGCGCTCCAGCGCCTCGCCGTATTCATGCAGGACGGCTTGCAGGTCGGGCTTGTTGTTTTCCTGCTCGTAGCGCGCCATGCCCGCCTCGTACTGCTGTTTTCCCTCGGCGATGCGCCCCATGGACAGATAGGCCTGGCCCAGGTTCACGCGCGCCGTCGCCGCCGTCGACGGATCGTTGGTGCGCTCCGTCGAGCGCAGCGATTCGAGCGCGTATTGCGCCGCGCGCGGATAGTCCTTCTCCTTGAGATAGCTGTCGGACAGGTTCACCAGGGTGACGCCGACCATGCGTTCGGCGCCCAGCTTGCGTTCCAGTTCCAGGCTGAACAGCAGCGCCCGCAAGGCGCGCTTGGGCTGGCCGGAATCGATCGCCAGGCCGTATTCGGTGTTCTTGGCCATCGCCATGCGGCCCGGCGACTTGAGCTTTTCGGTTTCGGCCAGCAGCTCCTCCAGGGTCTCGGAGGCCTGCTCGTATTCCTTCATCTGCGTGTACAGCTTGGCCAGCGCGTTGAGCGCGGCGGCCGGCATCGCCGGGTCGTCGCGCACCGTGCGCGACAGGTCGACCGCCTGTTGCAGCTTGATCAGCGCCTGCGGGAAGTTGCCCTGCTCGGCGTAGCTCTGGCCCGCCGTGATGGTCGCCTGGGTGCGCAGCGCGGCGTTGTCGGTGCTCATGGCCAGTTTTTCGGCGTCGAAGGCGAGGGCGTGGGCGGCGTCGACCTCGGCCTTGGCGGACAGCACGTAGACCTTGTTGAGCAGGCCCTTGGCGACGATAACGTTGTCTTTGAGGCTCTTGCCGTAGGCGATGACCTGTTCGGCGCCGGCCATCGCCTCGGTGTTGTCGCCCATGCGCATGCGCGATGCGCTGATCTGGACCAGCAGTTCGGCACGGGTGTACGGGGATTTGTCGGCCGCCTCCGGCTGCAGCTTCAGCAGCTCGGCCAGCGCCTTGTCGGGGACGAAGCGGCTTTGCTCGCGGATGTCGAACAGGCGGCTGTTGAGGGTGGCCTCGTCCATTTGGGCGAAGGCCGCCAAGGGGCACAGCGTGAGAGCCGCCGCCAGTGCCCCGGTACGGGCCTGGATCAACCACCAGCTGTTTCTCATCACCGCCAACGCCAAGTCCCCTGAAAGCATTCCGCCACTGCGAAATAGTCCGGGTAATTATATTCTTGTTGCAACTGCGAAAGACGTGGCGCGCGTATTTTTCATCGAAAAGCGCACATGTTGACAAATGAAGATAGCCAGGATGGCAAGCCCGTGGCGCTTACGCGGCCAGCTGCTGCAACAGGTACAGCCGCTGATACAGTCCGCCGTCGATCTGCATCAGCTGCTCGTGCGGCCCGGTTTCGGCGATGCGGCCGTGATTGAGCACGATGATGCGGTCGGCGTCGCGGATCGTCGACAGCCGGTGCGCGATGGCGATCACCGTCACCTTGCCGCGCAATTCGTCCATCGCCACCTGCACGATCTGCTCCGTTTGCGAGTCGATGTGCGAGGTCGCCTCGTCCAGCAATAGGATGCGCGGTTGTCCGGCCAGCGCGCGGGCGATGGCGATCAGCTGCTTCTGGCCGACCGACAGGCGCGAGCCGCCTTCGCCCAGCGAGGTGTCGTAGCCCTGGTCGAGCGCCGTGATGAAGTCGTGCGCGTGCGCCGCGCGCGCCGCCGTCTCGATCTGCGCTTGCGTCAGGCCGCGTCCCATGTCGATGTTCTCGCGCGCGGAGGCGGCCAGCAGGAACGGGTCCTGCGGCACCAGCCCGACCTCTGCGCGGAAGCGTTCGTTGTCGATCTCGTCGAGCGGCACGCCGTGGATGGCGATGCTGCCGTGGCGCGCCGGGTAAAAGCGCAGCAGCAGCGACAGCAGGGTCGATTTGCCGCTGCCGGTGTGGCCGACGATGCCGAAGAACGCCCCCTGCGGGATTTCCAGCGACAGGTCGTGCAGCACCGTCTGGCCTTCGTTGTAGGCGAAGTTCAGGTGCTTGATCGCCACCGCCGGCTGGGCAACGTCGTTGTTGCCTGCCTTGCGGAGGTCGGCGCGACCGGTGCCGCCGTTGCCCGGCGACGCGGCGCTATGCTCGTCGGCCGCCGCCTCGTCCAGCAAAATCGCCACGCGGGCGCTGGCCACCACCGCCTGCTGCAGTTGGCTGAACTGCATGGTGATCTGGATCAGCGGCTCGATCACGCGCGCCAGGTAGCTGATGAAGGCGTACAGCACCCCCACCTCGGTGGCCGTCATCTCGCGGTTGCCGAACATGAAGATCACGGCGGCCAGCAGGATGATGTTGAACAGGTCCAGCGCGGGGCGCAGCAGCCAGGCGTTGGCGCGCAGCTCGGCCAGGCGCGCCGTGTAGTGGTCGTGGTTGGTGGCGGCGAAGCGGGCGCCGAAGCGGGCCTCGGCGTTGTTCGCCTGTAGCACGCTCATGCCGCCGATCGACTCGGCCATCTGGCCGTTGATGTCGCTGCGCAGCGCGCGGGCGCGGGTGACGGCCGGCGCGCTCCAGCGCTGGTACAGCCAGACGATCACCAGCACCGCCGGCAGCAGCGCCAGCACCATCGACATCAGGCGCCAGTCCAGCCACGCCATCGCGGCGATGGTGCCGACCAGGACGATCGTGCTGTCGAGCATGACGAACAGCACCTGGATGTACAGGTTCTTGACCGCCTCGGTGTCGTTGGTCACGCGCGAGACCAGCTGGCCGGTGATGGCGCGGTCGAAGAACGACATCGGCAACAGCAGCACATGGCTGTAGACCATCTGCCGCAGCCGCATCACCGAGCGCATCGCCAGGCCGGACAGGCGCACCAGTTGCAGGTAACGCAGGCCGCTGGCGATCCAGCCGGTCAGCAGCAGGCCGGCCAGCAGCGCGGCCATGCGCGGCCAGTCCAGGTGGCGCGGCAGCAGGTGTTCGTCGATCAGCGCCTTGCCCATGATCGGGCCGAGCACCTCCAGCAGCGCGGCCAGCATCAGCCACATCACGGCCCAGCCCAGGTGGTGCTGGTCGGGGCGGGCGGCGCGGTGCAGCAGCGCGAACGCCTGGCGCGTCTGGCTGCCGTTTTTTTCTTCGGTATTAGAGGGCATCGAGACTGGCTTCCAATTGTTGATAGCGCCACTGGCTGGCATACCAGCCGTCCTGCTCCAGCAGTTGTTCGTGGCTGCCGGTTTCGCTGATGCGGCCGTCACGCAGCACGACGATCAGATCGGCGTTGACGACGGCGCTCAGGCGGTGGCTGGCGATGACGGCGCTGCGGCCCGGGCGCGCCTGGCGCAGTTCCTCCAGGTGCTTGAGGATGCGCGTCTCGGTGCCGGTGTCGACCGCCGACAGCGCGTCGTCGAGCAACAGCAGGTCGTTATCGGCCAGCAGCGCGCGGGCGATGGCCACGCGCTGGCGCTGGCCGCCGGACAAGGTGATGCCTTTTTCGCCGACCTCGGTTTCATAGCCGTTCGGGAAGTTGAGGATGTCGTCGTGGATGGCGGCCAGGTTGGCGGCGTGTTCGACCTGCGCGCGCGTGGCGCCGGGGCGGGCCAGCGCGATGTTGTCGGCGATCGACGACGAGAACAGGAACGACTCCTGCGGCACCCAGCTGATGGCCGCGCGCAGCGCGTGCAGCCGGTACTGGTCGAGCGGATGGCCGCTCCAGCGCACGCTGCCCGATTGCGGCGTGAGCTGGCGCATCAGCACGCGCAGCAAGGTCGATTTGCCGCAGCCGGTGGGGCCGACCAGGCCCAGGGTCTGGCCGGGCTTGAGTTCGAGCGTGATGCCGCTCAGCGCGGGCGCCGATTGTTCCGGGTAGGAGTAGCCGACATTATCCAGCGCCAGCGGGCCGGGTTCCACCTTGGTCAGGCTGCCGTGGTCGTCGATGGCCAGCGGCGCGTCGAGCATCGGTTGCAGGCGCGCCCATGCGGCGCGTCCGCGCTCGATCAGCGACAGCACCCAGCCGGCGGCAAACATCGGCCAGATCAACTGGCCCAGGTACATGGTGAAGGCGGTCAGCGAGCCGATGGTCAGCTGGTTTTGCCACACCAGATAGCCGCCGACACCGATGGTCAGCGCGCTGGCGGCGGTCAGGGTCAGGCCGACGGCCGGCTCGTACGCCGCTTCCCACACTTGCGCGCGCAGGCTGGCGTCGGACGCGTGCTGCGCCAGCTCGCCGAATTGCTTGGCGCTGCGCTGTTCGAGGCCGAGCGCGCGCAGGGTGCGCACGCCGGACAGGGTTTCCTGCACATGGTCGTTGAGGTCGCTGAAGCGCTTGAGCGAGTCGGTCGAGGCGGTGTGGATATGGCCGGAGATGTACCAGAAGGCCCAGCCCATCAGCGGGAACGGCAGCAGGGCCACGCAGGCCAGGCGCCAGTCGACGCCGAGCAGCATCACGCCGAGCACCAGCACCAGGGTCAGCGCGCCGTCGAAGCCGGCCAGCATGGCCTCGCCGGCGGCCATCTCGATGGCGTCGATATCGTTGGTGGCCAGCGCCATCAGGTCGCCGGTGCGCTGGCGCTGGTAGAAGCCGGCGCCCTGCAGCGACATGCGCGCGTACAGGCGGGTACGCAGCGACACGCCCAGCTTGTAGGCGGCGCCGTACAGGATCTGGCGCCACGCCACGCGCAGGAAGTAGATGGACAGGCCGATCAGCAGCAGGCCGCCGATTTCCATCAGCAAGGCGTTGCCGGACAGGGTGTGGGCGGCCAGGCCGTCGATCATGTAGCCGACCTTGCGCGGCACCCAAACGGTGAGCGTCGCCACGCCGGCCAGCATCAGGCCGGAGACGGCATAGGCGCGGCTGTGCTGGCGTACGAAGCCGCCAATCAGCGCTGAGAGTGTAGACATGTTGCCTCGGAATAGCGTGGGGCCGGCGGAACGTTGCCGGCGCGTAGTCCGTTAGGATACAGCAAGGCAAAGAAAAGCGGGCCGGAGCCCGCTGGTTTGATGCTGGTGCTGGTGCGCGCTTGCCGGTTATTTCTTGCCTTTGCCGCCGCTGATCATGTCGAGCGGCTTGCCGGGAGCCGGTTTGCCTTTCGGCGCCACTTCCTTCAGCTTGGACGGCTTGGTCTCCGGCGCCAGCGCGATCGGCTTTGGCGACGGCACGGGGAAGGACGACTTGGCCGGGTCGGGTTTGACCTCGGCCTTGACTTCGATCGGCGCAGGCGGCTCGATCGGGGCGGCGGCCGGCTTCGGCTTGGCCGGGGCCTTGGCCGATTTCTGTGCAGGCGAGGCGACCGGTTCGTTGGCCGAGGCGGTCGATGCTTCCGCGATCACGGGCGCGTTGTCCGGCGTCGCGACGGCGGCCGAGACGGCGGCGGCCAGCGTCGGGGGCGGGGCGGCCGGTTCGGGAGCCGGTGCTGTTTCGACGAGCGGCGCCACGACCGGGTCGACAGAGGCCAGTGGCGCCGGCTTGGCGGCGGGCACCGAGGCCGCCGCCGGGGCCGGCTTGACCACGGCGGCCAGCGGCGATGCCTTGGCCAGCTGCTGTGCCTGCTCCTGCGCCTGTTTAATGCCGCTCTGCGCGCTTTGCAGCAGCTCGCTCTGAGCGGCGGTGGCGATGCTGACCAACTGGCGGCCATAGGCCAGCAGATTGTCGAAGCCGGTCGGCTGCGCCGCGTTCAGGCTGAAGAGTTCCTGGGCATCCTTGGCCTCCAGCAGCTTCCTGGCGGCGGCCGACGATTTCTCGACCGAGGCCTTGGTGGTGCTGAGGTTCAGCGCAATGACTTTTTCGGCGCTGTCGACAGCCGTGCTGGCGAAGGTGTTGAAGATTTTAAACTGGGCTTCCAACTGCGATTTCGTGACGGCGGAAAACTGTTCGGTAAGCGAAGACATGGTTTCTCCTGGACGACGGTGGACGTCTGTTGCGATGCAATATAAGAACATTCTAGCGACGAACAACTGGCTTGGAAAGTTATTTTTTGTGCCATTGAAGAAAGAGTGCTGCTAGGAAAAATGCGGAGTAGACACTATCTCACCGAAGTTTGATTCAGCGCAAAATGCCCCGGTAAAAATTGCGTCGATTGCTGCGACGCAACAAGTGGTGTATTTCAGTGAAACTGACTACAATCGACTTACTGTAAAACAACGCCGGGAGCGTCCCCATGGATGTGGTCATCCGCAATGCCAATCTGGCCGACGGCCGGCAAGGCGTCGATATCGCCATCGAACACGGGCGCATCGCCGCCATCGGCCCCGCGCTGCCGGTCACGGCCGCGCGCGAGATCGACGCCGGCGGCGATCTGGTCAGCGCGCCGTTCGTCGACGCCCACTTCCACATGGACGCCACGCTCAGCTACGGCCTGCCGCGGGTCAATGCTTCCGGGACTCTGCTCGAAGGCATCGCGCTGTGGGGCGAGTTGAAGCCTGACCTGACGCAGCAGGCGCTGATCGACCGGGCGTTGCAGTATTGCGACTGGGCCGTGGCGCGCGGGCTGCTGGCGATCCGCTCGCATGTCGACGTGTGCGACGACCGCCTGCTGGCGGTCGAGGCGCTGCTGGAGGTCAAGCGGCGGGTGGCGCCGTATCTGGATTTGCAGCTGGTGGCGTTTCCGCAGGACGGCGTGCTGCGCAGTCCGACGGCGCTGGCCAATCTCAAGCGCGCCATCGCCATGGGCGTCGACGTGGTGGGCGGCATTCCGCATTTCGAGCGCACCATGGCCGACGGCGCCGAATCGGTGCGCATCCTGTGCGAGTTCGCCGCCGACCAAGGCTTGCGTGTCGATATGCACTGCGACGAATCGGATGATCCGCATTCGCGCCATATCGAAACCCTGGCGTATGAAAGCAACCGGCTCGGGCTGCACGGCCGGGTGACCGGTTCGCACCTGACGTCGATGCATTCGATGGACAATTATTATGTCAGCAAGCTGCTGCCGCTGATCCGCGAGGGCGGCGTGGCGGCCATCGCCAATCCGCTGATCAACATCACCTTGCAGGGCCGCCACGACAGCTATCCGAAGCGGCGCGGCATGACGCGCGTGCCGGAGATGCTGGCGGCCGGCATCGACGTCGCCTTCGGCCACGATTGCGTGATGGACCCGTGGTACAGCCTGGGCTCGGGCGATATGCTGGAGGTGGCGCAGATGGGCCTGCATGTGGCGCAGATGACGGGGCAGGACGCAATGCGCGCCTGCTTCGAGGCGGTGACGACGACGCCGGCGCGCATCCTCGGGCTGGAGCATTACGGCATCGCGGTCGGCAACCACGCCGACCTGGTGCTGCTGGACGCGGCCGATCCGGTGGAGGCGATCCGGCTGCGCGCGGCGCGGCGCCTGGTGATGCGGCGCGGCGCGGTGATCGCCGAATCGCCGCGCGCGCATGCGCGGCTCAATTTGCCGGGGCGGGCCGACAGCGTCAATTTCCGCCTGAACCGGTAGCGGCTGGACTTGCCGGCGGAAATCCATGACAATTGAATATGGTTTTATAACCCGCCTGGAGCCCACTTGAAAGAAATCGCCATCCGCGCCGCCACGGAAGCCGACTTCGGCGCCATGTGGGAGATTTTCCAGCAGCTCATCGCCAGCGGCGACACCTATTACTTTGCCGCCGACACCAGCCGCGAGGACTGCCACGCCTACTGGTTCGGCCCCGGCGTGCAATCGTATGTCGCGCTGCTCAACGGCGAACGCCTGGTCGGCATGTACCGCCTGATCCCCAACCAGCGCGACCGGGGAGCCCACGTGGCCAACGCTTCGTTCATGGTCAGCCCGGCGGCGCAGGGCGTCGGCGTCGGCAAGCTGCTCGGCGGCGACTGCCTGGACCGCGCCCGCGCCCAGGGCTACCTGGCGATGCAGTTCAACTACGTGGTCAGCTCCAACGTGGCGGCCGTGCTGCTGTGGAAAAAACTCGGCTTTTCCATCGTCGGCACCTTGCCGCGCGCCTATTACCACCAGTATCTGGGCTACGTCGACGTCTACGTCATGTACCAGTTGCTGGACGATCCCTCCCATTGGCCCGACGCCTGACTCATGAACATACTGGACACCGAACGCCTGCGCCTGCGCACCATCGAAGTCGACGACGCCGCGTTTTATTATGAACTGGTCAACGACCCGACCTGGCTGGAATTCATCGGCGACAAGGGCATCCGCAGCCTCGACGACGCGCGCGCCGCCATCATCGACGGCCCGCGCGCGATGCAGCAGCGCTGCGGCCATTCGCTGTGGGTGATGGAGCGCAAGAGCGATGGCCGGGCGCTCGGGCTGTGCGGCCTGATCCAGCGCGATACGTTGCCCGGGCCCGATATCGGCTACGCCATCCGCCCCGAGTTCTTCGGCCGGGGCTATACCCATGAGGCGGCTGTCGCCGTGCTGGCTTACGCGCGCGGTCCGCTGGGCATGAAGCGCGTGCTGGGCTTGACCGATCCGGGCAACGCCAATTCGATCGGCCTGTTGCACAAGCTGGGCCTGAGCTTTGTCGAGAACCGGCCGCTGCCGCCCAATGATCGTCCTACCAATATTTACTGCATCGAGTTTCCACCAACACCAGTCTGATCTGTTGCAATGGAGCGAATCCGCCGGATTTCTGGCGTGCCGGTCTTGGCATCCTTGCGCTGCAAGCGCATGATGAAAGTCAATTCTTGCCACTGGAAAAACTATGAAACTCGGCGATCTGAAGATAGGTGTTCGACTGGGGCTGTTGGGAGCGTTCTTTTTCGTCGCACTGGCGATCGTCGCCACCGGCGGCTGGCGCGCGCTCGACAATAGCACCGCGCACAGCGCGCAAGCCTTGCAGCGCTCGCTGGGCCTGAGCCAGGCCATCGACACCGCGCGCAGCGCCCAGGTCGAGTTCAAGATCCAGGTGCAGGAATGGAAGAACATCCTGATACGCGGCAATGATCCGGCGCTGCTGGACCGCTACACCAAGGCTTTCGTCAAAACCGGCGAGGCCACCCGCGCCGACCTGAAAAAATTGGACGGGCAACTCGACGCGCTCAAGCTCGGTACGCCGCTGGTCGACGACGCCATCAAGACGCAAACCGAGCTGGGCGCGCGCTATCTCGAGGCGCTCAAACAGTACGACCCCGCCAATCCGGAGAGCGCTAAAGTGGTCGACAACCTGGTCAAGGGCATGGACCGCGAGCCGACCAAGAAGATCGACGATATCGTCGTCTACATCGGCAAGGAATCGAACCGCCTGATGCAGCAGATGGAAGAGGAAAGCCGGGCCGCGCACGCCGAGGCCATGCTGGTCATGGGCATCACCCTGGCGGTGACCCTGGTGGTCGGCTGCGTGACGGTGTTCTGGCTGATCAAGAGCATCACCGTGCCCTTGTACGCCGCCGTGGGCGTGGCGCAAACGGTCGCCGGCGGCGACCTGCGCAGCGAGGTGCGGGTCGATAGCAAGGATGAGATCGGCGAGCTGCTGGGCGCGCTCAAGACCATGCAGACCAATCTGAGCGGCATCGTCGGCAAGGTGCGCGCCGGCACCGAGACCATCCACGGCGCGACGGTGGAGATCGCCGCCGGCAACCTGGACCTGTCCGGCCGCACCGAGCAGCAGGCCAGCTCGCTCGAGGAGACGGCGGCGGCGATGGTGGAACTGACCACCACCGTCCAGCAGAACAACGCCAACGCCAACGAGGCCAGCAAGCTGGCCGACGTGGCCTCGCGGGTGGCCGAGCGCGGCGGCGACGCGGTCGAGCAGATGGTGCAAACGATGGGCTCGATCAACGAGTCCTCGCGCAAGATCGTCGACATCATCGGCGTGATCGACGGCATCGCTTTCCAGACCAATATCCTGGCGCTCAACGCGGCGGTGGAGGCGGCGCGCGCCGGCGAGCAGGGGCGCGGTTTCGCCGTGGTGGCGTCCGAGGTGCGCAACCTGGCCCACCGCTCGGCGTCGGCCGCCAAGGAGATCAAGGAATTGATCGGCGACTCGGTCAGCCGCGTCGAGGCCGGCAGCCGGCTGGCCGGGCAGGCCGGCGAGACGATGGGCGAGGTGGTCAGCAGCGTGCAGCGGGTGACGGCCATCATCGGCGAGATTTCGGTGGCCAGCGGCGAGCAGCGCGACGGCATCGAGCAGATCAGCATCGCCATCAGCCACATGGACAGCGTGACGCAGCAGAACGCCGCGCTGGTGGAACAGGCCGCCGCCGCGGCCGATGCATTGACGCAGCAGGCGGCCAGCCTGTCGGAGGCGGTCAGTATCTTCAAGCTGGAGGAGCACGGCCAAGGGCAGGGCGGGAGCGCGCGTTTGGCGCCACCGAAACGGCGTCCGCTATTGCCCGCTTGAGGGCCATGTGAATCGGGTTTGACGCCCGTCAACCGCCCCGCCGAACGCGCATTGCTGACGGGCAGTCTCCATTATGATTCCCTCTTCATCGCTGCACCAAAAGAAGAGGGATCCCATGGAGCTCCTGTGGCCGGCATTGATAGGCATCGCACCTTGTCTGTTGGCGCTTTGGTATGGCGAAACGCGCGCGCGCGTGCTGCGCCGCCGCTGCGTCCATTTGCAGAGCGCGCTCGAAGCCCAGCGCGACACCGAGATGCGGCTCGACTTCATCGCCCACCACGACTGCCTGACGGGCTTGCCCAACCGCCTGCAGTTCCAGCTGCGGCTTGAGCACGGCGTGGCCTACGCGCGGCGCCACAAAAGCCTGCTGGCGGTGCTGTTCGTCGACATCGACCACTTCAAGCACATCAACGACACGCTCGGCCACGACGCCGGCGACCAAGTACTGGTGCAGTTCTCGCAGCGGCTGCGCCAGTGCGTGCGCGAGGTCGACACCGTGGCGCGGCAGGGCGGCGACGAGTTCATCCTGTTGCTGACGGAGCTGCGCGACGCCGACGACGCGCGCCAGGTGGCCGAGAAGATCATCGCCGCCATCGGCGCGCCGTTCACCATCCATGGCGCGTCGCTGCGGGTGGCCGCCAGCGTCGGCGTGGCGGTCTATCCGGACGACGACGAAAGCCTGGAAGACCTGGTCGAGAAAGCCGACCTGGCGATGTACGCGGCCAAGCAGCGCGGCAAGGGCACCAGCGTGCGCTTCCTGCCGAGCATGCAGGTCAAGGCGTACTCGCGCCTGATCCTGGAGACGGCGCTCAGGCACGCGCTCGACCACAAGGAATTCGTCCTTGCCTACCAGCCCAGGCTCGACCTGCGCGAACAGCGCGTCACCGGCGTCAAGGCGCTGCTGCGCTGGAACCATCCGGAGCTCGGGCTGGTGATGCCGCTCGATTTTCTGCCGGTGCTGGAGGAGAGCGCGCTGATACTGCCGGTCGGCGCGTGGGTGCTGGCGACCGCGGCGGCGCAGGCGCGGCTGTGGATGGAGCGGGGACTGCCGCTGACGGTGTCGGTGCACCTGTCGCCGCGCCAGTTCTACCAGAAGGACATCGCCCAGACCTTCGCCATGATACTGGAGCAGGCCGGCGTGCCGGGCTACTGCATCGAGCTGGAAATCACCGAGGGCATGCTGATCGACCGCAACCAGAACTGCGAGGCGACCTTGCGGCAGCTGAAGGGCCTTGGCGTGCGGATCTCGATCAGCGATTTCGGCACCGGCTACGCCTCGCTCAATTATCTGCGGCGCTTCCCGGTGGACGTGGTCAAGATCGACAAGAGCTTCATCGACGAATTGCACGGCGCGCGCCAGCCAGCCGATACGCAGGACGCCCCCGGCGCCAAGGGCGCGGCCGACGGCGCCATGGTGCGCGCCATCATCGCGATGGCCCACACGCTGAACATGCGGGTGATCGCCGGCGGCGTCGAAACCGGCGACCAGTTGGCGCGCTTGATGGCGATGGACTGCGACGAGGCATTCGGCTTTTGCCTCAGCCCGGCCGTGTCGCCCGCCGAAGTGGAAACCTTGCTGGCCAATCGCGATTTGCGCAAAGAATTGATTATTTCGTAGCGTTCCTTGTCGCCATGAGTTTATATCCCCCCATTCAACATGGGTATTATCAGCGGATAGAAACTTACTTTCATCTTGGTATTAACAAATAATAAACGTTTACATAAATAGAATCTAAACATATAATTTTTTCGCTCGGGCTCGCTTTAACGGAGACCGGGCGGTAGTCGATTAGCCCGAGCGCAAAGACGGTAATGCGCCTTGTCCGAAAATTTGCTTTTTAAAATAAAAGGAAAATAATGGCAACTGCACTATTTGAAACTTTTAAGACGCGACATGTGATTGCAGCCCTGATTTCATGCGCGGTTTCATATCAAGCTTTGGCGGCGCATGCCCTCCCTGATCGGCTACGTGGCGGCGAAACCCTGACGTCCGGCGAAACCCTGGTGTCGCCCAACGGCGCGGTGCGTCTGGAGATGAAAAGCACCGGCAATCTGGTGTTGACCCGGTTGGCCGACAACGCGACGCTCTGGCAGTCGGGTACCGTGCAAGCCGGCTCCTACGCCTTGATGCAAACCAGTGGCAACTTCGTCGTCGTGAGCCCGAGTTCCCAGATATTGTTCCAGTCGGGCTCGGCCAACTCCACCGCGTATGTGATGCTGCAATCCGACCACAATCTGGTCGTTTACACGGCGACCCGCTCGCCGTTGTGGCACACGGTGACCGGCATTCCCAATCCGCCGCCATACAGCACGCCCGCCTACATGCCCGCCTATTGGAACGACGGCGCGATCCGGCCCTATAATAATTGCTACAACTACGCGAACAACAGGCGTACCGACCGGTTCTCCCAGCCGGGCTGGGCACATGGCTATAGCGGCTATGACATCACCGTAGCGCAGCTGCGCGCCGCCGCCATCGCCGATGGCCTGGAGCCGACCGATAGTTCGTCCGTCTCCCCGGTGGGCAAAACCAAGGTCGCGCTGGTGGTCGGCACGGTGGGCGGTTCGCCGGACTATCATTGGTACCGGAAGGACATCAATGGTCTTTGGACGCATAAACCGGGCGGCACCTCGGCCACCAACCTGGACAACAGTGGCGTGGCCATCACTAATCCGGAAACGGCCAACCGGGGCGGCTACATCCACTTTGGCGGTTACTTCTTCACATCGTCTTCTGATTCCCAAGGACACGGGCACCAGGTAATTTACTAACCCATTCGAGAGGAATAGAATAAGATGAAACAATATTTGACAGCGGTCGCATTCGCCCTGGTAGGAACTTTTACTATGACGGCTCAAGCACAAACGCCAACGCTCAAGAAGGAAGCGCTTAAAGTCGAGTTGATGGTCTTTTCGGGCCGTGCCAACCCGACCTTTACCATCACCGACGAGAGTGAAATTCAGGAGATTCTCAATCTCGTGAAAAACCTGCCCCAGAAAAAGCTGAAGGAAGGCGAAACCGGCCTGCCGCCGGCTAAACTGGGTTATCAAGGCTTTATTGTCACCAATAATACGAAGACGTCGCCGGAAATTAAATCGTTCGTGGTGAACGGTTCGGCCGTGTTACTCGATTCGCCTTCGACCGCCGGCACCCTGGCGGCTCGGGGCGGCGTGGCTGAATTTGCGGCGCGCGCCGATTCGAGCGCATCCCTGGAAAGCAAGTTGCTGTCTCATGCAAAAGAGACCGGCATTGCCAGCGAGGAAATGCTTGAAGCCATCCAGGACGCGAAGTAAGCCGGGTTGCTTGACTGTTCGCCGTTACGAAGTGCCTACTTCGTAGCGGCGAAGAACCAGGTCAACGGCAGGTGTACCCGCGCCGCCCACGATTTCTCGTTGTGGACGCCGTCCGGCGACTGGTAAAAATACAAATCCTCATCCAGCTTGTAGCCTTGCGCCAGCATGGCGTCGCGCATCTTCAGCGTGTGCTCGATGCCGTCTTTTTTCGACCCGGCGTCGATGTAGAACTTGACCGGCTGCCGCGCAGGCACGTTCTTCATGAACGCACCGTCATTCCACCAGAACGAACCCGATACGCCGCCGGCCTTGGAGAAGATCTCCGGATGCCGCTGGGCGATGTACACCGAGGCCAGGCCGCCCAGCGAGGAACCCATGATGGCCGTGTGCTCGCGGCCGGGCAGGGTGCGCAGGTTGGCGTCGGCCCACGGTTTGACGGTATCGACGATAAAGGCCATGTAGGCGTCGATCTTTCCGCCGCCGTGTTTCGGGTCGCAGCAGGGCGTGTATTCGTCCATGCGGTCCTTGGTGTTGTCGATGCCGACCACGATGGCCGGTTCGATGGCGCCGCCGGCGATCAGGTGGTCCATCGTGGCGCCGATGTCCCACGCGACGCCGAAGGCGGCGGTCCTGGCGTCGAACAGGTTCTGGCCGTCGTGCATGTAGAGCACCGGATAGCGGCGCCGAGGGTTGTTCTCGTAATCCGGCGGCAGGTAGATGCGCAGATTGCGGCTGTTGCCGAGCTGCGGCGACGCGAAATTTTCGACGATGCGGATGGCGCCTGCGGGCGCGGGGAATGCGTCGGCGCTGGAGTCGGCGGCGGCCTGCGGCGCTACCGGCATCACGCGCACGCCGTGGATGTCGAACTTGTTCGACGGTCCCTTCACGCCACCGGCATCGCTGTAGGTGGTGTTACTTTTCAGGTAGGTCATGTTGTAGTGGTCCTCCAGTTCCAGGCGGTAGCTGCCGGCTTTGAGCGCGGCGCGGATCGGCGTCGAATACGACGGGCCGGCCTGCTCCGGCGAGTGTGGCAACTGCACCACGCCGCCGGCGACGGCCTTGCCGCTGTCGTCCTTCAACGACAACCATTTTACGCCGCCGCTGATGCCCAGGTTGATCTGGTGCGCGGTGTTGCGGTACCTGATCTGCAGCGCGTAGCTGCCGTCGCGCGCCACCTTGATGTCGCGCACCGCGAACTTGTCGGCCGGCGCGCCCCAGCCGGCGATTTGTCCGCCGCTGGCGGCAATGCCGGACTCGATGCGGGCGTCGCCGGCGCCGATCTCGGTGCCTGTCTCGAGGCAGACCGGCGCGCTGTGGTGGCTGCGGTTGCCGGAGCCGGTGACCATCGCCTCCACCGCGTAGCACAGGTTTCCGCCGTCGCCCTTGTCGAGGCGCGGCGCGCGGCGGTCGGCCCACTTGTTCGCCGTGACGCGCTGGGTCGCCAGTTCGCCGTTGCGATAGATGTTGTAGACCACGCCCTTGCTGGCGCCCTGATACGCGATATGCAAAGTAGGGAAGCCGTAGGCGCCGCGTTCCAGCTTGACGATACGCGGCTCGGAGGGCGCGTAAACCGCCCGATCTTCGACCAGCGGCTTGGCGCCGACGTCGCGCTTTTCCTGCCGCCCTGGCAGCAGCCCGCCCAGCCGGATGTCGATCGTGTTGTCGTCGCTCAGAGCCGACCAATCCAGAGATTGTGCGGCGGCCTTGCCGTTGACCGTCACGCTGTCGACCGCGTAGTAGCCGTTTTTGTCCGATGGCGCGGCGATGGGCAACAGCAGGCGTACCCTCATGCGTTTGCCGCGCACCGTCAGGTTGTTCAGCGTCGCCACGTCGCTGCCGGCGAAAGCTTCGCGGCGCAGCTTGGCCGTGACGAAAGGCCGCAGCGCGATGCCGCTGTCCGTCGTACGCACCCCAAACACCTCGCCCACCACCATGCCCAGGTAGGCCCCCACGGACCACAGCTGCCGGCGCGAGTTGACCACCGGTCCGCTCAGGTCGACCTGCTTGCCGGCCACCGTGCGCTTATCCTCCAGCATCGGCTGGCCGGAGATCCATTCCAGGTTCTCCATGTTGGACAGGTTCAGCGCAGCGCCGCGCATCAGCGTGTCGTAGGCCGCATCGGCCACCGCCACGTTGCCATGCATCGCCGCAGCCTTGAGGCCATACGCCGTGACGAAAGGCCACATGGCGCGGTTGTGATAGACGGCCATGCCGGCCTGCTGCGGGAAGATCACCGGCGCGCCGAGCGGACCATGCGGATAGCGCGCCAGGATGCTTTGCGCCTGCCGTTCGTCGGCGATGCCGGTGACGATGGCCAGCGATTGTCCCAGCCAGTCGTACTTGTACAGCGGCGCGCCGTCGAAGTGGCCGGCGGTCAGGCTGCTGTACATGCCGGTGTCGGCCTGCCAGAAGCGCTGGTTGATGGCGCGCTTCAGATCCGTCGCCCATGCGGCGTATTTGTCGGCCAACGCCTTGTCGCCCTGTTCCGCCGCCAATTGCGCGGCCAGCGTCAGCGCCTTGTAATGACCGGCATTGGTCGACAGCGCCTTCGACGTCGCCATGCCGGCCAGGTCGCCCGGTATCCATGCCGCGTAGCTTTGCTCGCGCCAGTCGAGGAAGGATTCTTCGCCGTTGTAAAGACCATCAACGCGGTCGTAGACGGCGATCCTGTCGTTTTCCAGCGTATTGGTGAGCGCCTTCAGCGCGGTGGCGGCGAACGCGCGGCGCTCCTCCGGCGCCAGCGCCTTGAGCGCCTCGTCCGCGCCGAAGGCCCAGCTGACACGGTCGGTGCTGACCGGCCAGCTGCCGCCGCTGCCGGTGTCCTGGATGATCTGCAGGCCGTCCGCGCTGCCGGCGGCGTGCGCGCCCGGCTTGACGCCATCGCGGTAGCCGGAGAGCTTGAACAGCAGCGAGTTGCGCACGCGTTGCGGGTCCAGCATGCCAAGGCCTAGCGACGCGGCGTAGGATAGGTCGCGGGTCCACACGTAGTGCCATAACTCGCCGGTTTCGAAGCACTCGCAGGGGATGGCGTTGCCGCCGTTGTAGCTGCCGTCGCGGATCTCGTTGACGGAATCCTGCTTCATTTCGACTCCGGCCAGCGCGAACAGCGCGTCGAAGGCCAGGCTGCCGCCGCGGACCGTCGGCAACGTCGCCGATTCCTGATAGCCGATTTGCTGTTTGCCGCCTTCGCGCACGCGCATCGTGGTCGCCTGCGTGTAGCTGCGCAGCGTGGCGCCGGCATCCGGCGTCGCGTAGCGGACGGTTTCCTGCTTGCCGTCCCAGGTTGGATAGTTGGCGGTGGCTGTCGTTGCGGCCGACGCGAAAGGAGCGAGAGAGGCGAGGGACATGGCGGCGCACAGCGCGGTCGGGCGAAAACTCATTGTTCTATCTCCAGTGTCATGTTTTAGACGGTTTTCCCGGATGCCCTCTAAGTAGTCGTACTACAAGACTGATTTTAAGTCTTGAGTTCGGCTTATTCTTGGCTGGGCCAGAGAATACTCTCAATGTGGGACGTCATCAAACCGTCGGTCAAAGCGAAATTTACTCGAAATACAAAAAACTTGTGGTTTTTCGGCAGCATGACCGGATCGCGTGCTTTTCTGCGGCCTGCCATGGCCTGCGGAGGTCCGCAACTCAGCAGTAAACTGACATTTGCTTTCAAAAACACGTCTTTTTTTCGGAAATTATGTAGTTCTACTACATATGATTTGGCCGGTCCCTGTAGTGGAAATACAACGGCGGAGTTGATCTCATAGGGAGGCCGCTTGCAGCCGAGCCCCGCAATCCGTAGGTAAACAGAAGTTCAATTGACATTGAATCTAGTTTTAGTACAAAATTCCTGCCAGAACGTCTTGAGAACGTCAGCTTTCCTTGGATCCCGTGTAGTTGTGACGCCCCGAATGCGGTGCGCCTGATGTTGCGGGAGATTAATTTATGTCGTGTATGAGGGGACATTGAATGAGTAATTTCGCAAATAAGCGCAGCAAGACCGCTGCATTTCCATTAAAGCCGGTCGCAGCGGGGTGTGCTTTGTTTGTGGCGGCGTTCGCCAGCCCGGCATACGCGCAAACCACCGCCGATGCGCCGGCGGCGACCGAGGCGCCGATCGCGTCCGTCGTCGTGTCCGGTATCCGTCGCGGTATCGAGGGCGCCATCTCGGTCAAGAAGGATTCCAGTTCCATCGTTGAGGCCATCTCGGCCGAAGACATCGGCAAACTGCCGGACGTTTCCATCGCCGAGTCGATCTCGCGCCTGCCAGGCCTGGCCGCCCAGCGCGTCGCCGGCCGTGCCCAGGTCATCAGCGTTCGCGGCCTGTCGCCCGACTTCTCGACCACCTTGTTGAACGGCCGCGAGCAGGTCAGCACCGGCGACAACCGCAGCGTCGAATTCGATCAATACCCGTCCGAGCTGATGAGCGGCGTGACCGTGTACAAAACGCCTGACGCCGGCCTCGTCGGCCAGGGCCTGTCCGGCACCATCGACATGCAAACCGTGCGTCCGCTGAACTTCTCCAACCGCACCGTGGCGTTCAACGCCCGTGGCGAAAAGAATTCGCTGGGCAAGATCGGCAACGCCAAGGACACCGGCAGCCGCTTCAGCGCCAGCTACATCGACCAGTTCGCCAACCGCACGATCGGTATCGCGCTCGGCTACGCGCGCCTGGAAACCCCGATCCTGTCCAATGAAACCGGCCTGTACGAGCCATGGAAACGCGACGCGCGCAACGGCCTGCCGGCCGGCACCTTCGCATCGAACGGCATCAAGGCCGTGGCCCGCAGCGGCGAGAACCAGCGCGACGGCGTGATGGGGGTACTGCAATACCGTCCTAATAAACAATGGACCAGTATCCTGGACGTGTACGCGTCGCGCTTCAAGGCCGAGGAAACCGCCAACCAGCTGGAAATCTCGCTGGAGCAGGGCGAGTCGAACTACAACCCGGTCCAGGTCAACAACGGCACCATCGCCGGCGGCACGCTCAACAACGTGCGCCCGCTGGTGCGCGGCATGTACAACAAGCGTAAGGATGACATCCGCGCGCTGGGTTGGAGCAACGAATTCCGCAACAGCGACTTCACTATCTTCGCCGACCTGAACTACTCGAAAGCCAAGCGCAACGAAACCGGCCTGGAAAACAATCTGCAGTACAGCAATGGCGGCGCCTCGGCCCTGCTCGACAAGGTCAGCCTTGGCTACGGCAACGGCGGCTACTCGCGCCTGACCACTGGCCTCGATTACAGCAACCCGGCCAACCTGTTCGTCGGCAACACCATCTACGGCTCCGGCTACGGCAAGGTGCCAAGCGTGGAAGACGAGCTGAAGGGCGCCAAGCTGACCGCCAACGTGCGTGCCGGCGGCGATCTGGAAAAAGTGTTCTCCAGCTTCGACTTCGGTGTCAACTACGCCGACCGCAGCAAGAGCAAGCGACAGGCGGAAGGCGCCATCAACCTGGTCGGCGCGCCGATCGCGGTGCCGGGCAGCCTGCAATATGGCAATGTGGACCTCGGCTTCGCCGGCGCCGGTTCGATTCCGACCTGGAACGTGCCGGGCATGGTTAGCCAGTTCATGTCGTTCCAGCCGAGCGAAGACCTGACCTACCTGATCCCGAAAGCATGGACGGTCAACGAGAAAGTCGTGACCAGCTTCGCCAAGGCCAACATCGAGACGGAATTGAGCCCGACGGTGAGCCTGCGCGGTAACGTTGGCGTGCAGATGCAGAACACCACGCAGTCGTCCGACTCGCGTTACGTCGACAACAGCGCCCCGGCCGGCAGCCAGATCAAGCCTGTGCATGACGGCAAGAGCTACACCGACTTCCTGCCGAGCCTGAACCTGGCGTTCGGTTTCGAACACGACCAGACCGTGCGTTTCGGCCTGGCCAAGCAACTGGCGCGCCCGCGGGTGGACCAGCTGCGTTCGGCGCTGGAAATCAACGTCGACACCGCCAAGCGCGAGCCTAGCGCCAGCGGCGGCAACGCCCGACTGGACCCATGGCGCGCCAAGGCGGTCGACATTTCGTACGAGAAGTATTTCGCCAAGAAGGCGTATGTCGCCGCCGCCGCGTTCTTCAAGAAGCTGGATACCTACATCTTCACGCAGACCAAGGAATACGATTTCTCCAACTACTTCCCGGCAGGTTTCGTGACGGCGGATGGTCTGCCGCTGGCCCGCCGCACCGGTAACTACACCGCCGCCTACAATGGCAACGGTGGCATCCTGAAGGGTGTTGAGTTGTCCGGTTCGATGCCGCTGAACATGCTGACCCCGGTGCTCGACGGCTTCGGTGTGAGCGCCAGCGCCACCTACACCGATAGCAAGATCGCCATTGAAGATCCAAGCGGCAGCATTGGTTCGAATATCCCGCTGCCGGGCCTGTCGAAGCGCACCACCAACCTGACCGCTTACTACGAGAAGAATGGTTTCGAAACCCGCATCAGCCAGCGTCGTCGTTCCGATTTCGTCGGCGAGATCGGCAATTTCTCGAACGACCGCGCGCTGCGCTACGTCGTCGGTGAGAACGTCGTCGACTTCCAGATCGGCTACACGTTCAACAGCGGCGCCATGAAGGGTGTTGGCTTGGTTCTGCAGGTCAACAACCTGCGCAACGCCGCGTATGAAACGTATAACGGCGATCGCGCCCAGCAGCTGGAATACGCGAAGTATGGCCGCACCGTGATCGCAGGCATGAACTACAAGTTCTAAACCGGTTGTATCTGAGCTCTTCAACCCTCGCCAGCGCAAGCCGGCGAGGGTTTTTTTATGGCGGGGACCGGGACTGGGAACGGGAATATGGATGACTTCTAAACCACGTAGGGCGGATTAGCCGAAGGCGTAATCCGCCATCTGTGAGCCGCTGGCGGCGCATGGCGGATTACGCTGCGCTAATCCGCCCTACGTGTCTCCGAGGTTTTTCACGTTTCCGTGTACCCGGTTTTAGAGATATAACGCGTACTTGGCTTTTACTGCTTTTGGGCGGCGGCGAATGCCGCGTTCTGCTGGTCCAGCCACGTCTTCAGCGGCGCGAAGTACTCCAGCAGCGCGCCGCCGTCGATCTTGTCTTCGCCCGATATCGCCTTCAGCGCTTCCGGCCATGGCTTGCTGGCGCCCATCGCCAGCATCTGCTGCAGCTTGGCGCCGGCCTTGGCGTTGTCGTACACCGAGCAGCGGTTCAGCGGACCGGTATAACCGGCCTCGCGGCACAACGCGCGGTGGAACTGGAACTGCAGCATGTGCGCCAGGAAGTAGCGCGCATACGGCACGTCGGCCGCCACGTGGTACTTGGCGCCGGCGTCGAATCCACCCGGCGCGATCGCCGCCGGACGCTTCACGCCCATGTACTGCTCGCGCAGCTGCCACCAGGTTTTATCGAAGTCCTCCGGCTTGGTCTTGCCGGCATAAACGTCCCAACGCCATTTGTCCACCGAATAGGCGAACGGCAGGAACGCGACCTTGGCCAGCGCGCGGTTCAACAGGTCGCCGATGTCGGCGTCCGCTGGCGGCGCCTGGTCCATCAGGCTGACCTTCTTCAGGTAATCGGGCGTGATCGACAGCGCGACGGTGTCGCCGATGGCTTCATGGAAGCCGTCGTTGGCGCCATTGCGGAACATGAAGGGCTGCTTGTTATACGCCAGGAAGTAGTACACGTGACCCAGCTCGTGGTGGATAACGGTGAAGTCCTCGGCCGTCGGCGTGATGCACATCTTGATGCGCACATCGTCCTTTTCGTTCAACGGCCAGGCGGAGGCGTGGCAGACGACGTCGCGGTCGCGCGGCTTGGTCAGCAGCGAACGTTCCCAGAACGTGGCCGGCAGCTTCTGCATGCCCAGCGACGTGTAGAAACGCTCGGCGTACTGCGTCATCTGCTTGGCGTCGGTCTTGCGCGCTTCCAGCACCTTGGTCAGGTCGTAGCCGCTGGCGCCGGTTTTCGGTTTGAGGATCGGGTATAGATTGTCCCAGCTCTGGCTCCACATATTGCCGAACAGGTGGGACGGGATGGGACCGGTCAGCGGCACCACGTCCGGGCCGTAGGTTTCGCGCAGCTTGTAGCGGGTGTAGGTGTGCAGCGACTCGTACAGCGGTTTGACCTGCTGCCACAGGCGCTCCATCTCGGCGGCGAAGGCTTCCGGCGGCATGTCGTACTGCGCGCGCCACATGGCGCCCGTGTCGGCAAAGCCCATCTGCTTGGCGCCCTTGTTCGACAGCGCGATGTATTCAGTGTACTTGTCCTTGTACGACGGCGATTGCGCGTGCCAGCCCAGCCACATCTCTTTGAGCTTGGGCTCATCGCGGCTGTTGGCCAGTACCTTTTCCATCTCGCCCAGCGCCATGCAGGCGTCGCCGGTGCCGTCGTCCTTCTTGACGCAGTATTTGGCTTTGCCGTAGGCGCCGTTCAGTGCCGCCTGCAATTGGGCGTATTGTTCGCGTTCCTTCGGATCGGCGAAGACCAGCGTTTGCTGCAGCAGCATCAGCTTGCGCGCCGATTCCGCCGGCAGTTTCAGGCCGTTGAAACGGCGCGCGCCGATCGCCGCCTCGCCGGACGCCGTCAAATAGCGTTCGGCGAAGTAGGAGGTGATCGCTTCCGTGTCGTCGGTGATGAAGTTGGAACCGACCCAGGCGCCGCGCGCCTGTTCGTTGTTCAGTTTATTGAGGCGTTCTTCCGTGTCGGCCAAAAAGCGTTCCGCTTCGGCGACGGTCGGTTTTTTTGCGGGGGCGGCCAGCGCGGTAACGCTGACGGCTGTCATGGCGGAAGCCGCCAGCAGCGTGCTGATAATTTTTGGTGTCAAGTGCATCTCCCTGGGTAGTCTTGTCGGCCATCGAACCGGCTTTGATTCGATGGCAAACAATCATACACGCTTACAGGGCGATGGAGACGGTCCTCGAAGGCATGGCGTTGGGTGGCAGCACCAGTGTCAGCAGCTTGCTGCCGGCATCCCAGGCGAACGTCGTCACCTTGCCGTCGACACGCACCGACGCCGGCTTGGCGCCGACGTTATGCACCGTCAGATCGACGCTGCGTTCCGGCCGGCGGTAGTTGTCGCCGATGGCCGAGTCGATGCTGATCGACAGGCCGCGTCGAGCCACCTTGCTGGTGAAGGTCACCAGCTCGTACTTGCCATGCTCGAACGCCTGCGCGGTCAGGCCGTCGTCGTCATACAGTTTGCCGGTGGCGGTTTTCACCGAGGCGTCGTGGTAGTAGTGCAGCTCGATGTTCTTGGTGGTGTAGTCGCGCGTCGTCTGCACCACGCGCGTCATCGGGATGAAGGCGCCGGCGCGCACGTACACCGGCACGTGGTCCGGGCTCAGTTTCACCGACCGGGTGGCGCCGCCGGCCTGCCGCTCGCCGGTATAGAAATCGAACCACGCGGCGGTTGCGGGGAAGTAGACATCGGCCTTGGTGGCGCCGGCCTTCATCACCGGCGTGACCAGGAAGTCCTTGCCCCACAGGTAGGTCGACGACATCGCCCGCACCTTGGCGTTGCCCGGTTCCTCGTAGACCATGGGGCGCATCAGCGGCAGCCCTTTCTGGTTGTTGTCGAAGGCGAGCGTGTAGTTATAAGGCAGCAGGCGATAACGCATGCGGATGGCGTCGCGCGCCAGCGCCTTGGTTTTGTCGTCGCGGAAGATCGGCTCCGACGGCACTTCCTCCTGCGCGTGCGGACGGAACACCGGCTGGAACACGCCGTACTGCAGCCAGCGCGCATACAGTTCGTTGTCCAGCACCGGGTTGGCGAAGCCGCCCAGGTCCGAGTGCATATAGCCTGCGCCCTGCATCCCCATTTGCAGCGAGATCTCCGGCTGCGATTGCAGTCCGGCCCAGCTGCGATCGACGTCGCCGGACCACGGGATGATGCCGTAGCGCTGCGTGCCCGAATACCCGGCGCGCATCAGGATGAACGGGCGCTCCGTGGGGAAGTCCTTCTCGTAGCCCTCGGCCACCAGCTTGGCCCACTGGTGGCCGTAGATGTTGTGGACCTCGTCGGCGCTGCCGGTGGCGTGGCGCATCTCGGTCGGATGCAGTTCCGGCTCGCCCAGGTCGCCCCAGACGCCGGTCACGCCCTGCAGGCGCAGGTCCCTGTAGATATTCCACAGCCAGTCCTTGCCGGGCTGGCCGAAGATGTCGATCAGGCCCGTATGGCCGAAGAAGAAATCGTAGGCCAGCGGCTTTCCGCTGGCGTCGGTGCCGAGGATCTTCTTGTCGACCGCTTCCTTCCAGCGGCTGGACGTGTCGACGATGAACGGTTCGCTGATGACCACCGTCTGCACGCCTTTTTGCTTGAAGTCCGAGATCATGCCGATCGGGTTGGGGAAGTTGTCCGCGTCCCAGGCCAGGTTGCCCATCGTGCCCTTGACGTCTTTGCCGAACCAGTACAGATCGAAGACGATGGCGTCGAGCGGGATGTCGTCGGCGATGAATTTATCGACCACCGCGCGCGCTTCCGTTTCGCTGTGGTAGCCGAAGCGCATGGCGAAGTTACCGAAGGCCCAGCGCGGCGGTATCGGCTGCTTGCCGGTCAGGTAGGTGTAGTTGTCGACCACGTCCTCCCATTTGTCGCCGGCGACGATTTGATAGGTCTTGCGGCCGCCGATGGTTTCCCAGCGCAGGCTGTTGTCCTTCTTGCTGTCGAAATCGAGGTAACCGGTGCGGGTGTTGTCGAAGTGGAGCGCATAGAGTTTCGACGACAGCGCGATCGGCATGCCGTAGTTAAGCTGCTTCGATGTCGCGCCGTAGCCGTAGTCCGCCTTGTTATACAGCGTGAAGCGGTTGCCGCGCCGGTTCATGCCGACCGCGCGCGCGCCGGCGCCGTACAAGGCTTCGTCCTTATCGAGCGCGAATTCGATCGCCTCTAACACGCGCGGCTCGCCCTTGTTGATATCCTTGCTGCCGGTCGCGACATCGTCGGTGACCTTCATGTAGCCCTTCTTTTCTGCGACCAGTTGCTTGCCCTTGTACGCGTAAGAGATCTGGAAGGGCGACTTGGTGACCGTGACCACCAGGCCGGGTGTCGCGTATTCGATCTTGTTGCCCTTGTCCGAGAACGAGGTGGTCACCGCCGCCGGCGCCAGCACCACCGCGTGCGAATCCGGATCGGCCGTTTCGCCCTCGGGGATGAAGGTGGTTTCGATGATGCTGCGGGTGTAGGGCTTGATCAGGTACACGCCGTCACTGGCGCGCACTTCCATAAAGCCGCCATGGAGTTTGGCGCTGGCGAAAATGCGGCCGGCGTTTTGCGCCAGCGCGGACGGGACGTGGGCGGCAAACAGGGTGAACAGGGCTAATGGCAAAACGGCAAGTTTTACGATGGGATTGCTTCGCATGTCGGGTAAGAGTCTCGTGATGTGTAGTGTTCTGTTGTTTGGCTACATTTGACTATAAAATTCGGTCCAAGGTACGCCGTTTAGCGTTATTTTACCTTGGTATCCTTTCAATTGACACACATGGGGTGTCGTGTTATTTTGCTACAAATTTCAATAATCGGGACGCGTCGCATGAAATCTTCCAGCAGCAAGCCCATACTGTCGTTCTGGCAGCTATGGAATATGAGCTTTGGCTTTTTCGGTATCCAGTTCGGCTTCGCGCTGCAGAATGCTAACACCAGCCGGATTTTCTCCACGCTCGGCGCCAATCCCGACGATTTGTCCCTGTATTGGCTGGCGGCGCCGGTCACCGGCCTGCTGGTGCAGCCGATTATCGGCTACCTGAGCGACAACACCTGGCACCCCCAGTGGGGCCGCCGCCGTCCGTTCTTCTTCGTCGGCGCCGTGCTGGCGTCCCTGGCGCTGTTCCTGATGCCGAATTCCTCTGCGCTGTGGATGGCGGTGATCGTGCTGTGGATGCTCGACGCCGCGATCAACGTGTCGATGGAACCGTTCCGCGCTTTCGTGGGCGACAAGCTCGGACCGTCGCAGCAGACCGCCGGCTTCGCGATGCAAACCTTCTTCATCGGCTGGGGCGCGGTGATCGCGTCGCTGCTGCCGACCATCTTCGCCGACTATCTGGGCGTGAGCAATGTGCCGGTCAACGGCGCCATCCCGGACACCGTGCGCTATTCGTTCTACGCGGGCGGCGCGATCTATATGACCGCCGTGATGTGGACCGTGCTGACCGCGAAGGAAGAACCGCCGAGCGACCTGGAAGCGTTCCGCGCCGAGCAGCAGCGCACGCGGGGCTTGGGCCGCGCGCTGACGGAGATCTTCAGCGGCTTTGGCAAAATGCCGAAGACGATGGTGCAGCTGGCGGCAGTGCAGTTCTTCACCTGGATCGGCCTGTTCGCGATGTGGATCTACACCACCAACGCCATCGGCGAAAACGTCTACGGCACCACCGATGCGCAATCGGCCGCCTTCCAGCAGGCCGGCAACCACGTCGGCGTGATGTTCGCCGTCTACAGCGGCGTGTCCGCGCTGGCCGCGTTCATCCTGCCGGTCTTCGCGCGCCACACCAGCCGCAAGTTCGTGCACATGACCTGCCTGGCCATCGGCGGCGCGAGCCTGATCAGCCTTTTCGCGATCCGCGATCCGAACATGGCCTTCGTGCCGATGATCGGCGTGGGCATCGCGTGGGCCAGCATCCTGACCATGCCGTACGCGATCCTGGCCGGCGCGCTGCCCGCAAACCGCATGGGCTACTACATGGGAGTGTTCAATTTCTTCATCGTGATTCCGCAGATCGTCAGCGGCCTGCTGCTCGGCTTTATGACCAAGAACGTGTTCGACGGCCACGCCGTCAAGACCCTGATGCTGGGCGGCGTGTGCATGCTGGTGGCGGCGATTCTGACCCTGTCCGTCCAGGATAACGCGGACCCGGAGGGTTGATGCTGTAATATTGTTCGTGAGACAAGTATGTTGTGCGACGCGATTTGGCCGGAACAGGTACAACCGTCGCAGCGCGGTGACACGCGATTTGGCGTAACTGTCACGTCGTTGTCACCCGGATTTCACCGATTTGTCATTCTTATCCACCCGGAGCGAACATGAGCATTCAGACAGTCACCACCACACCTTTCCCTGGCCAGCGGCCGGGGACTTCCGGCCTGCGGAAAAAAGTCACCGTCTTCCAGCAGCCGTCCTATCTCGAGAATTTTGTGCAAAGCGTGTTCGATACGCTGGGCGACGTCGCCGGTAAAACACTGGTGGTCGGCGGCGATGGCCGCTTCCACAACCGCGAGGCGGTGCAGGTCATCCTGCGCATGGCGGCGGCGCACGGCTTTGCCAAGGTGCTGGTGGGCCAGGGCGGCATCCTGTCGACACCAGCCGTGAGCTGTGTGATCCGCAAGCACGCCGCGCTGGGTGGCATTGTGCTGTCGGCCAGCCACAATCCGGGCGGACCGGATGGCGACTTCGGCATCAAGTACAACATCGCCAACGGCGGCCCCGCGCCGGAAAGCCTGACCGAGGCGATCTACCAGCGCACCGAATCGCTCGCCGCCTATCGCATCAGCGACGCAGCCGCCATCGACCTGAATAAAATCGGCGCCTCGCGCATCGAGCAGATGGACGTCGAAGTGATCGACTCCGTGGCCGACTACGCGGAACTGATGCAGGAACTGTTCGATTTCGACGCCATCAAAAAACTGTTCGGGGGCGGCTTCCGCATGTGCTTTGACGGCATGTCGGCCGTCTCCGGCCCTTACGCGAAAGCGATCCTGGAAGGGATGCTGGGCGCGCCGGCCGGCACCGTCATCAACGGCGAGCCGCTGGAGGACTTCGGCGGCCACCACCCGGACCCGAACCCCGTCAATGCGGCCCAGTTGATCGAGCTGATGGCCGCCGACGACGCGCCGGACTTCGGCGCCGCGTCCGACGGTGACGGCGACCGCAACATGATCGTCGGCCGCAAGTTCGACGTCACGCCGTCGGACAGCCTGGCCGTGCTGGCCGCGAATGCGACCCTGGCGCCGGGCTATAAGGCCGGCCTGAAAGGCATCGCCCGTTCGATGCCGACGTCACAGGCGTCCGACCGCGTGGCCGCCGCGCTGGGCATCCCGAGCTTCGAGACTCCGACCGGCTGGAAGTTCTTCGGCAACCTGCTCGACGCCGGCCAGGCGACGCTGTGCGGCGAGGAGAGCTACGGCACCGGCTCGGACCATATCCGCGAAAAGGACGGCCTGTGGGCCGTGCTGTTCTGGCTTAACCTGCTGGCCGTCACCGGCAAGTCGGTCGAGCAGCTGGTGGGCGAGCACTGGGCGCGCTTCGGCCGCAACTACTATTCGCGCCACGACTACGAGGGCGTGCCGGTCGAAGGCGCCAATGAGCTGATGGATTCGCTGCGCATCAAGCTGGCGACCCTGAAGGGTCAGGACCTGGGCCATTACGTGGTCGATTTCGCCGACGATTTCGAGTACACCGATCCGATCGACGGTTCGGTGTCGAAGAAGCAGGGTATCCGCATCGTCATGACCAACGGCTCGCGCATCGTGTTCCGTTTGTCGGGCACCGGTACGGAAGGCGCGACCTTGCGCGTTTATCTGGAACGCTACGAGGACGATCCGGCCATGCACCACCTGCCTACCCAGCAGGCGCTTTCCGCATTGATCTTGATCGCCGAGCAGGTTGGCGGCATTGAAGGATGGACCGGACGCGCGCGTCCGACCGTCACCACATAACACTATAAGGACGACAGCATGGAATGGACGAAGTGGAGTACACGTACGACTCTTGCAATGGCTTTGGCGCTGGCCTTCGGCGCACCGGCAATGGCCGCCGAAGCGGTGGCAAAATCGGTGGCAAAATCGGCGGCAACGCCGGCGGCCGCAAAGAAGCCATTCTTGTGGGAGAACGCCACAGTCTATTTCCTGCTGACGGACCGTTTCAACAACGCCTTCACCGGCAATGACCTGGCCTATGGCCGCAACGCCGACGCCGCGCCGCTGCGCGGCTACATGGGCGGCGACCTGGCCGGCATCACCAACAAGATCAACGAGGGTTATTTCGACAGCCTGGGCGTGAACGCGATCTGGCTCACGCCGCCGGTGGAGCAGATCCACGAAGGCACCGACGAAGGCACCGGCAAGTCCTACGGCTTCCACGGCTATTGGGCGAAGGACTTCACCGCCGTCGACGCCAATCTGGGCACCGAAACCGATTTCCGCAATTTCGTCGAAGCCGCGCACGCGCGCGGCATCCGCGTCATCCTCGACGTGGTGATGAACCACATCGGTCCGGAGACGACGATCGACAAGGCATGGCCGCAGCAGTGGGTGCGCACCGAACCGGCGTGCACGCACAAGGATGCGAAGACCACCATCGAATGCACCCTGGTGAAGAACCTGCCGGACGTCCGCACCGACAGTAATGAGGAAGTCGAGTTGCCGCCGCAGCTGGTGGAGAAGTGGCGCCGCGAAGGCCGCTACACGCAGGAGGTCAAGGAGCTCGACGAATTCTTCAAGCGCACCGGCTATCCACGCGCGCCGCGCTACTATCTGATGAAGTGGCACGCCGACTGGATACGCAAGTTCGGCGTGGACGGCTTCCGCGCGGACACCGTCAAGCACGTGGAGGCTGGGGTGTGGAAGGAATTGCGCACCGTCGCCGATGCGGCGTTCGAGGACTGGAAGCGCGCCAATCCGGACAAGAAGCTCGGCGACGACAAGTTCTACATGACGGCGGAAGTCTATAACTACGACATCGCCCACGGCCAGAATTACGACCTGGGTGGGCAGACCGCCAATTACTATCAAAACGGCTTCGATAGCGTGATCAATTTCGGCCTGGTGCGCGATGCGAACAAGGATTACGAGTCGCTGTTCAGCAGTTATTCGAACACGCTGCATGGCGGCGGGCTGAACGGCTACTCGGTGCTGAACTATCTCGATTCGCACGACTACGACCAGCCGTTCGACCGCGAGCGCAAAAGGCCGTTCGAGAGCGCGACCAAATTGCTGTTGGCGCCCGGCGCCGCGCAGATCTACTACGGTGATGAAACCGCGCGCAAGCTCGATCAGGCCGATGCGGTGGGCGACGCCAAGCTGCGCACCTTCATGAACTGGGATGAGCTGGAGCAGAACACGGCGCGCGACGGCTACAAGATTGCCGATGTGCGCGCGCACTGGAGCAAGTTAGGTTTGTTCCGCCAGGCGCATGTGGCGGTGGGAGCGGGAGTGCACCAGCAGCTGCAGGCCAAGCCGTATGTGTTCAAGCGGACTTACGACAAGGGCGGGCTGCGCGACAAGGTTGTCGTCGCGCTGGAGCAGCCGACCGATAAGGCCAGCACGATCAATGTGCGCGGCGTGTTCGCCAATGGCCAGAAGGTCAAGGACTACTACTCGGGCAAGACGGCTGTGGTCAAAGGCGGCAAGGTCAGTTTCGGCACGCGCAACGCGATAGTGCTGATCGGGCAGTAGGGCTCCGTCTAAACCACGTAGGGCGGATTAGGCGGAACGCCGTAATCGGCCATTTATGAGCCGCCGGCGGCGCATGCATGGCCGATTACGCTTCGCTAATCCGCCCTACGTATATCCTTGGTGTCGCCGATATCCGCGGTGTCGGCACAATCAGCCGACACCATCTCTTAACGCGCCTGATGGCGGCGGCGGGACGCCGCCGTGTTGACCTTCGGCCGCGCCAGCGAGCACAAAGCGCGCGCCTCGCGTCGTGGAGCGGTGGCTATCACCGCGTCATCCCACGCGCTGCTTTCGCGGCACCACGCCGCGAAGGCTTCCACCTCCAGCGGACGCGCGAACAAATAACCCTGCGCCTCGTCGCAGCCGGCCGAGCGCAGGAACGCCAGCACGTCGCCGCGCTCCACGCCTTCCGCCACCACACGGTGTCCCAAATCCTGCGACATCGTGATCATCGTCCTGACCAGGCCCTGTTGACGATAGTCGTCCTCCAACCCCAGGATGAACGACTGGTCGATCTTGACCACGTTGGCCGGCATGCGCTGCAGGTACGACAGGCTGCTGTAGCCGGTGCCGAAGTCGTCGATCGCCAGGTGCACGCCGGTGCCGGCCAGCGCTTCAAGCATGGCGTTGGCCTTGACCGGCTGCTCCATGATGGCGCTTTCGGTGATCTCCAGCTCCAGGCACTCCGGCGGCAAGCCGTATTGTTCCAATCCGGCGACCACGCGGTCGGCCAGGTCCGGCTCCAGCAAATTTGAGGCCGAGACGTTGAGCGACAGCTGCAGCTCCAGGCCGGCCTTGCGCCATGCCTGCTGCTGGCGCAAAGCGCGGTTCAGCACCCACGCCGTCGTCGCCTGGGCCAGGCCGGAGCGCTCGATGATGGGAATGAATTCGCCGGGGCCGATCGGGCCGAGCGTCGGATGGTTCCAGCGCAGCAGCGCCTCCGCGCCGATGCACTCGCCGCTGGCGATGTCGACGCGCGGCTGATAGACCAGGCGCAGTTGATCGCGGCTGATCAGGGCCGTCGCGAAGTCGTTGAGCAGGTTGAAACGGCGCCGATACAGACGGTCCTCCACCGCCGAGTACACGGCGACGTGGGTGGCGCTGTCGATGGCGTCGTGCGCGGCGCTTTGCGCCTGGCGCAGCACGTTCAAGCCGTCGGCCGTGCCCACTTCGAACGGCGCGACGCCGATCGACGGCGTGGTGACAAACCGCATCTTGCTGATGCTGACGCCCATTTCCAGCTTCTCTTCCAGGACCCGTATGTAGTCGTCCAGCGCCATGTTCGGCTCGGACAGCAGCGCGAACTGCATGGCCGCGACGTGGTAGACCTTGCGGCGTGGTCCCGTCTCGGCGCGTATCCAGGCCGCCGAATCGACCACCAGCTCGTCGAGGAAGGAGGGATCCAGCGCGCGCACGGCGTGCGACATCTGGTCGGGCGTGGCGAGGTTGATCAGCACCGCCAGACGCTGCTCGTCGGCGGGGCGCTCGCGCTGCATGTCCTGGAAGTCTTCGATGAACTGGTTGCGGTTCGGCAGGCCGCTGAGCGGGTCCACGCGGCCCAGCGCGTGATGCATCTCGATCTGCGACATGACCATCGCGGCGAGGTCGGACAGGATGGCGAGTTCCGCCTTGGTGGTCTCGCGCGGCTCGGTGCCGAGCACGCACATCGCGCCCAGGCAGTAGCCGTCGATGGTGGTCAGCGGCGCGCCGGCGTAATAGCGGATGCCGCTGGCGGCCAGCGGGCTGTCGCGGAAGGCCGCATCGCTGAGCAGATCGGGAATCACCAGCACCCGGCTGCTGTCGGCCACTTCGCCGCAAGGTGCGTGCAGGCGAGGGATCGACGTGTGCTCGACGCCGACGCGCGACTTGAACCATTGACGGTCGGCGTCCGTCAGCGACACCGCCGCAATCGGCAGGTCGAACAGGCGCGCGGCCATGCGGGTGATGCGGTCGAATGCGTCGCTGGGCGGCGTATCGAGCAGATTGAGTTTATTGAGCGCCTCCAGCCGGCGCGCTTCATTGAGTTGGCAAGAAATAGTCATGATCCGGTCATTCGTTAATTGTTGACAAGGTGCTATTCAATGCGGGGTGAGGCACTGGCGGGCGCGTTATGACATGAGGGTCACAGGCGTCTCTTGAACGGCGAGAGGTGAGCGTGTTTAGGGCTCTGCGGCTCTAAGTTTGTTTGCAACAAGGAAAACATTGTTGCGTTGATGGAATAAATGATAGCACGATTTTTTTATCGATGCATGCGATGCGCATAAAACTTGCGGTGGGGCAAGTCGGCAAGGGCTGGCCAGAGGCTGGACCGAGCCCGTCCTGTGGTTTTATTGATACTGCGGATCGGTGGAGAGGGAGTAGGGCGCGTCCGCCGGGGCGGTCGCGCGCCGTGTATCGGGCCGCTCCGCCATGTCGAAGTCCAGCCTTGCGCCGCGCACCAAGTCCGCGTGACCGAGCCAGTTCTTCGAGGTGACCTTGCCGTCGATCTTCAGCGAGCGCACGTAGCGCCTGGTGTCGCTGTTGGCGGCTGCGTTGATGACGATGGTTTTGCCGTTCTCCAGCTTCAGCGTGGCCTTTTTGAACAGCGGCGCGCCGACCACGTATTGCGGCACCGCAGGCGTGACCGGGTAGAAGCCGAGCGCGGAGAAGACATACCAGGCGGAGGTCTGGCCGTTGTCCTCGTCGCCGCAGTAGCCGTCCGGCGTGGGCTTGTACATGCGGTTCATCGTCTCGCGCACCCAGTACTGGGTTTTCCACGGGGCGCCGGCATAGCCGTACAGGTAGATCATGTGCTGGATCGGCTGGTTGCCATGCGCGTACTGGCCCATGTTCGCGATCTGCATTTCGCGGATCTCGTGGATCACCGCCTTGTAGTAGCTCTCGTCGTAAATCGGCGGCAGCGTGAAGACTTCATCGAGCTTGGCGACGAATTTTTCGCGTCCGCCCATCAGGTCTATCAGCCCGTTCACGTCCTGGAACACCGACCAGGTGTAATGCCAGCTATTCCCTTCGGTGAAGGCGTCGCCCCATTTGAAGGGATTGAACGGCGACTGGAAGGTGCCGTCCTTGTTCTTGCCCCGCATCAGACCGGTCTCCGTATCGAACAGTTTTTTGTAGTTCAGCGCGCGCTGGCCGTAGATGGCGATCTCGGAGCGCGGCTTGCCCAGCGCCTTGCCCAGTTGGTAGATGGCGAAATCGTCGTACGCGTATTCGAGCGTGCGCGCGGCATTCTCGTTGATCTTGACGTCGTACGGCACGTAGCCCAGTTCATTGTAGTAGCCGACGCCGGCGCGGCCGACGGCGCTCATCGGACCTTCATTGTTGGCGCCGTGCTTGAGCGCCTGCCACAGCGTTTCGATATCGTAGCCGCGCAGGCCCTTGATGTACGCCTCCGCCACAACGGAAGCGGAGTTATTCCCGATCATGACGTTGGCGTAGCCGGGGCTGGACCACTCGGGCAGCCAGCCGCCCTCCTTGAAATCGTTGACCAGGCCCGCCTGCATTTCGCGGTTGATCGACGGGTACATCAGATTGAGGAACGGGTAGAGCGCGCGGAAGGTATCCCAGAAGCCGGTGCCGGCGAACATATAGCCCGGCAGGACCTGGCCGTTGTACGGACTCCAATGGACGATCTGGTTGTCGGCGTCGATCTCGTAGAGTTTATTCGGGAAGAACAAGGTGCGATACAGGCTGGAATAGAAGGTGCGCGTCTGCTCCTCGCTGCCGCCTTCTACGTTGATGCGGCCCAGCGTCTTGTTCCAGATAGCCCGGCCTTTTTGCGCGGTCGTGTCGAAGCCGTCGTTGGCCAGTTCGCGCCTGAGGTTCAGCTCCGCCTGTTCCTCGCTGATGAAGGAGGACGCCACCTTCATGCCGACCTTTTCGCCTTTCGCGGTCTTGAAGCCGACCAGCGCGCCGGCATGGTCGGCCGCCAGTTCCAGCACGTCGCCGGCCAGTTGGTCGCCGTTCCACAGCCTGGTGGAGGCGAACGGCTTGTCGAAGTAGATCACGAAATAGTTCTTGAAGTTCTTGGGCAGCGGACCGCGCGCGTGGCGGGTGCTGAAGCCGACGATCTTCCGTTCGGCCGGAATAACCTTGATGTACGAGCCTTTGTCGTAGGCGTCCACCACCACGTAGGCTTCGTCGGTTTGCGGGAAGGTGAAGCGGAACTGCGCGGCGCGCTCGGTCGGTGTGATCTCGGTCGTCACGTCGGCGTCGGCCAGGTAGACGCTGTAGTAGTAAGGCTTGGCCACTTCGGCCTTGTGCGAGAACCAGCTGGCGCGGTCGTCCTGCGTGAATTTGGGTTTGCCGCCCGCCTGGCCGACCACCGGCATGATGGCGAACTGGCCGTAGTCGTTCATCCACGGCGACGGCTGGTGCGTTTGTTTGAAGCCGCGGATCTTGTCGGCGTCGTAGGTGTAGGTCCAGCCGTTGCCCATCTTGCCGGTTTGCGGCGTCCAGAAATTCATCCCCCACGGCAGGGCGATGGTCGGGTAGGTATTGCCGTTGGAGAGTTCGGGCTTGCTGGCAGTCCCCATCAGCGGATTGACCCAATCGACCGGTTCAACCACGGGCGCCGCCGAGGCCAATCCGGCCAGCGCGAACAACACAGCCGGCAAATAAAGTGCGTTCAGTTTCATGATCTGATCGGACGTTGGAGAAGCCGAAAAGATACCACGGTTACAAGGACTCTTCTACACCACGTAGGGCGGATTAGCGAAGCGTAATCCGCCATGCACGCGCCGCCAGCGGCATGGGATGCTACCGCATCAGAAAGCCTACCCCAGCCCCCAGCAACGCCAGAGAACCAGCCGCCATACCGCTGCGCGGCAGTCGCCCCACCGCATACGTCATCGCCAACACCGCCATCCATCCAGCCGCCGTCAGCGCCCCCAGCCACAACACCCAGCCCTGCGTGCTGCCACGCAGCGCCAGACAAGCGAGCAGCGACAGCAACAGCTGCCCACACCCAAACCACTGCAATCGGCGGCGCTGCTCTGGCGACGGTTCCGTTCCGCGTCCGTGCACGTCGGCCCAATGGCGATCCATCGCCAGGCCCAGAAAAGCGAATCCCGAAAAGGCCCCGGCCACCGCCGCGCATCCCGTCATTACCGCGTAGATCGAAGTCATGCAGCATTTCCCGCAAGTCGAGTTTTTGTCACCGGCGCACGTCCCAGTCGCGCCGAAGCATAGAGCAGCAGGCCGCCGACCAGCAAGGTCACGCCATCGAATCCGGCCAGCGCCCATAAGCCATTCGGGATGCTCACCAGCAGATGGGCGCCGCCGGTCGCGCCGTTCAGCACCGGCAGCAGCGCGAACAGCATACCGCCGACCAGCAGCTGCAAGCGCCACATCGGGCGCGATGGCCAGGCCAGTCCCGCCACCATGGAAACCGCCCAGGCGGTAAAGAACCAGCTGACCTCCGCCGCCGGACGTTCGGCCAGTCCCACCGGCAGCAGACGGTTGGCCCAGAAGTACGCCGCCATGGCCACCGGCAGGCCGGCGATCGCGCCGATATTGAGGCCTTCCACCAGCCGCAGGCCAAAGCCGATGCGGCCAGCCTTCAGATGCTTTGGTTTTTCCTTGACTGCCCACAGCAGCAGGCCGGTGGCGACCATCGCGCTGCCTGCCAAGCCGGAGATGAAGAACAGCGCGCGCAGCAGCGGATCGGCGAAGCGGCCGATGTGCAGCCCGTACATGACGCCGCGTGTCGCCACGGCGGCCCCGCGTCCCGCGTCCGGCGACGGCAGCGGCCTGCCGGTTGCGCCGTCGTAGATCAGCGTTGGCAGGTCCGAGCTGACGCCGCGCCCCTCCTGCTGGGTGACGGCGATGGTGGCCGCCGCGTCGTTGGGGAAGTTGACCGTTATCCGTCCGGCTGGCGCGCCGCCCCAGGCCTGGCTGGCGTGGGCTATCACGGGGCCGAGCGGTGTCAATGGCGCGGCCACGCCGGAGGCCTTGGCGCCCTGCGGCGGGCCGGGGAACAGCTCGGCGAAGAACGCTTTGTCGTTGTTGTTGTAGGCGACCTTCACGCCCCACGGCATGTACATGAACATCAACGTCACCAGGCCGGTGTAGGTGATCATCAGATGGAAGGGTAGCGCCAGCACCGCGCTGACGTTGTGAAAATCGAGCCACGAACGCTGGCCCTTGCGCGGACGGAAGGTGAAGAAATCCTTGAAGATGCGCTTGTGGGTGACGATGCCGGACAGGATGGCAACCAGCATCGACATGGCGCAGATGCCGACGATCCAGCGCGCCACTGGCACCGGCATGTAGTGCAGGTCGAAGTGCAGGCGGTAGAAAAAGTCGCCGCCGCGCGTGGAACGGGCTTCGGCCAGTTCGGCGCCGGTGGCCGGGTCCAGCAGGGCCTCCTCGAAACGGCGGCGGCCCTTGCCCTTGCCTTTGGCCTTGCCTTCGCCGGCCGGCGGCGCCCACATGGTTTGGATCGCCGGTTCGCGGCCGCTGGGCAGGGACACGAACCAGCGCTCGCTGTTGGGCGCGCGCTTTTGCAGCATGCGCGCGGCTTGATCGGCCGCAATCGCCTGCGTCACCGGTGCGATAGCTGCCTGGTGCAGTTCGGGTTTCATCCACAGCGTGATCTCATCGCGGTAGTAGCTGGAGGTACCGGCCATGAAGATCAGCATCAGCACCCAGCCCACCAGCAAGCCTGACCAGGTGTGCAGCCAGGCCATCGATTGACGGAAGCCTTCCTTCATGCCGCCGCTCCCTGCGTGCCCAGCGCGAGCAGCAGCGCAAACGGCAGCGCCGCCAGCAGCAGGCCGCCCAGCGCGCAGAGGCGTGCGCGCGGCGAAGCACCACATGATCGCGCACGGATAAATAATCAGGCCTGTCATGGTGGCGGTCAGCGCGGCTTCGACGCGGGCGATGGGCAGCCACATGGCCAGCGTCGCCGCGATCGCCGCCGCCACCGCGTAGCCGCCGAAGATGGCGATCAGCGCGCGCAGCGCGACACCGGCGCGGTAGCGCAATTGGGGCGCTTTCTGGGACTGCGACACAGTCATAGGGGTCTTTCAAGGGAGAAGGGAGGTTTCTCTCTTTGATGGCGGTGACGTGGCTGGTGCGGGGACGGGCTGCGGGCGCAAACGCAAATGAGAATTATTCCATTATCGCGGGATCGGGCCGATTTTGCAAGCGTGGGGCTGACGGTCGCTGCGGAATCACGTAGGGCGGATTAGCGTAGCGTAATCGGCCATGTATGCTCCGCCGGCGGCGCATACATGGCCGATTACGGCGTTCCGCCTAATCCGCCCTACGTGGAACGGCTCTTATTCCACGAACACCACTGCGCTGCGTGCTGGCAGCGTGAACGTGCCTGAGGCGGCGTCGTATCGCGCTTCTTGCGCTACACGCTTGTCCGCCGCGCCGGCACGCAGGTGCACCGGATGCAGCTGGTAGCGGCGGTTCCTCTCCTCGTCGACGGTGACGCGCTGCGCGACTTTGTCGACATTGATCAGATACGTGATCGACTTGAAGTTGGCGCCGGCGTAGCCCGCGCCGTCCAGGTGCGCGACGATCACCGTCGGCACCTGCGTCGATCCCGTGTTGTGGAAGCGCAGGCGTTGCTGGATGTCGGCCGAGGTCCGCATGCGGAATAGCGTGCTGCTCGAGCGGATCGCCAGCAAATCGCGGAAGGCGTCGCGCGACCAGGCGATGTCCGCCGGCGCGGGCTTGATCGCGGCGTTGGCCAGCAGGGGCTTCATCAGCGCGTAGTCCTTGCCGTTGTCCTCTTCGCGCGGCAGGCCGGTGCCGTAGTAGTTGTCCCGGTAGGTCCAGTCCAGGCGATTGAACCAGTCGCCCGATTCGAAGCTGTTGCGGTCCAGGGATTTGGAGCGCAGGATGTCGAAGCCGGCGTGGAAGTAGGCCACGCCCTGGCTAAAGGCGTTGATGGCGGCGCCCAGCATCTGTACCTGTGCGCGCTCGGCGCCGGTGGTTTCCAGCGGCAGCTTGTAGACGTTGATGTCGAACAGCGTCTGGTTGTCGTGGTTCTCGACGTAGTTGACGGTTTCCGACGGCTGGCTGGCGTAACCGGCCGGCTGGTTGCCGCCGTAGACCATCGCCTTCAATTGCGTGGTCTCGTCCTGCCAGGTGCGCATCGTGTAGTCGCGCAGCGATCCGGCCAGGCCGACCTTGACCATGTCCGACGCTTGCAGCAGATCGCCTGCTGGCCGCGCGGGCGCTTGCGCGTTGGGCGCGTAGACCAGGCCATTGATGTAGCCCTGCTGCGCGATGATTTGCGCGCTGCCGTCGCTGGCTCCACCGCCGCGCATGGCGTCGCGCGCGCGGTCGCTGAAGGTGCCGATGCCGCTGCCGTTCAGCGACAGCTGCGACGCCTGCACGAAACGGGCGCCGTCGGCCACTTCGCCGAAGTTCCAGCCTTCGCCGATCAAGTCGATGCGGCGGCCGGTGGCGCGGTTGACGCGCGCCTGCAACTCTTCCATCGCCGCGCGCGGTTGGTGTCCCATCAGGTCGAAGCGGAAGGAGTCGATCTTGTACTGCACCGCCCAGGTCTCGACCGAGTCGATCATCAGCTTGGCCATCATCAGGTTTTCGGTGGCGGTGTTGTCGCAGCAGGTCGAGCGTTCGATGCCGCCGGTCGCGTTCAGGCGGTGGTAGTAGCCGGGCACCACGCGGTCCAGCACCGATTTTTCATTCTGGCCGGCGATGAAGGTATGGTTGTACACCACGTCCATGCCCACGCGCAGGCCGGCCTTGTGCAGCGCCTGCACCATCTGGCGGAATTCGACGATGCGTTTTGCGCCGTCGGCCGGATCGGTGGCGTAGCTGCCTTCGGGCGCGGTGTAGTGATACGGGTCGTAGCCCCAGTTGTAGCAGTCGGTGAATTTGACCTTGGTGACTTCCGCCTGTTGTTCCAGGCCGTCCGGCGCGAGGCCGGGCAGGGCGGCGATGTCCGGCGACACGCAACCCTGTTCCGGCACGGTGGCGATGTCGTAGACCGGCAGCAGGTGGATGTCGGTCATGCCGGCGCGGCTCAGCGCGGCCAGGTGCTTCATGCCGTTGGAGCCCGTCTCGGTGAAGGCGGTGTACTTGCCCCGGTTGGCCGCGCTGACGGTGCCGTCGTTGATCGAGAAGTCGCGCACGTGCAGTTCGTAGATGGTCATGTCGGTCGGCGCGGCGACCTTTTTCGGCGACGGCGTCCCGTCCCACCCCGCAGGTTTGAGCCTGGCGGCGTTCAGGTTGGCGATGTAGCTGCGTTTGGAGTCGGTGGTCAGGCTGATCGAGTAGGGATCGGTGACCAGGTTGCGCACGATGCCGGCGGTGGGCGTCATGACGTCGACAAGATATTGGTAGTACGCGCCATTGGCCCGCGCCGACCAGACGCCGGTGGCGTCGTCGCGGGTCATCGGTGTGATGGCGCTTGCCTTGGACGAGCCGGTGGCGTAGGTGCACACGGCCACATTCTGCGCGGTGGGCGCCCATAGCTTGAAGGCCGCGCCGCGCGCACCGGCGGTCACGCCCAGGTCCTTGACCTTGGCGGCGCCGGCATACAGGTCGTCCAGCGCGCCGGCGATTTGCAGCGACGTCACATCGCGCACCACGCCGTCCTCGCCTTCCCGGACCAGCAGCACTTGCTGCGTCAGCAGCCGCGCCGCGTCTGGAACGCTCAGCACCGCGCCGTCGCCGACAAACTTGAAGCGCCGCGCGACATCGGACGGCACCTCGCCATCGAAGCGCGACAGCGTCAGCTCGCCGTCCGCGCCGGTGACGCGCGCTCCCGGCGCGGCGCGCAGCAGGGCGTTGGCGGAATAATAGAGTTTGAACGCGCCCTTGCCGGCATCGGCGCCCGGCCATTTGATCAACTGGCGGTTGAGCCAGTACGCGCGGGCGTCGGTGGCGGGCGCCGCATGCAGCGGCGTCGCAAACGCTCCGTCGCAATCCGCCAGGACGGGGTCCGCCGATGCCGCTAAACATGCCAGCGCGAGCGCGCCCCCAACCGAACCCGCCATCAAACGCTTACCAGCCATATTCCGTCTCCAAACCGTTAGTTTGAGTAGTGCGGCTACAAAACCACCGCATCGCCCTTAAATTTCGCGGATATGGTACTCCAGAATCTGTAGTTTCGATACGAATCACCCTGCGTCCGCATCTACTTCTGATCAAAAATTAACATAAAGCCGCAGGGTGTAGGGTTTTCCTTGCCGGTTCGTTTACACCTTGTTCCGCACTGTACACCCTGTATCAATCGGTAATTGTCGGCTAAACGAGGGCCGGCCACTGCTAGCCTTGGCCGCGTCGTTTCCAATTCACAAGGGCTATCATGATATTGCTATTTTGCGGCCTGTCGGGCGCCGGTAAGTCTACACTTGCCAACAGCGTTAAAGACCGCCTTGGCCGGCAGTTCGTGCCGGTTGAAGTCATCGATGGCGATGCGTATCGCGCAAGCTTATTTTCCGACCTGGGTTTTTCGCGCCGGGACCGCAGCGAGAATTTGCGCCGCCTTGGCTACCTCGCCGATAAATTCGCTGCGCACGGCATCGTCACGATCATCAGCGCCATCTGTCCCTACGACGAGGTGCGCAAGGAGCTGGTCGCGCTCTATCCCGACGTGAAAGTGGTGTTCATCGACTGCGCGCTCGACGAACTGCGGCGGCGCGACACCAAGGGCTTGTATCGGCGCGCCGGCCTGCCCGACGATGCGCCAGACAAGTTGAAGTGCCTGACCGGCGTTAACGATCCGTTCGAGCCACCGTCCGAACCCGATCTGTACTTCAACACCCGCGACAGCAGCGCCGCCGAGTGCACCGCGCGGATCTGCGAGTATGTGCTGGGCCAGACCGATTTCGCCAAGCGCAGGAGGGCGCGGCATGGCCAATGACGTCCTGGTCATCGCCGGGATGCACCGCTCCGGCACATCGCTGATCACGCACTGGCTGCATGATTGCGGCCTGCAGGTCGGCGAACGCCTGGTTGGCGTGGGCACGGGCAATGTCGAAGGCCATTTCGAGGACGAGGACTTCTTCCAGCTGCACCAGCAAATCCTGATCGACAAAGGCGTGCATCCCGACGGCCTGCACCCGCCCGAGGCGATGACGCCGACCGCGCGGGAGCAGGCCGAGATGCGGTCCCTCATCGCGGCGAAGAATGCCAGCTTCCCCCAATGGGGCTGGAAGGAGCCGCGTACCTGCCTGTTGCTGGACACGTATTCGGCCTTGCTGCCTCAGGCGAAATATCTGGTGCTGCTGCGCGATTTCGAGGAGGTCGTGCATTCGCTGCTCAAACGGGACTTCGGCCTGCTCGACAACAGATACCGGGCAAAAAGCTGGCCTTATCGCCTGGCGTGGAAGTGTTTTTACCGGTCGATGCGGCTGGCGCGGCATCGCCGCAAGCATCGCGAGCGTTACCTGAAAGCCTGGGTGGTGTACAACCGGAAGATACTGCAGACGTTGGACAAGCTGCCCAAGCATCGCTATCTCGTGGTGAACTACAAGTCGATGCAAAGCCAGTGCGCCCAGGTGTTCGGGTTTCTATCGTCGCACTGGTCGTTCCGGCTGCGTTACAAAAAATTCGCCAGCGTGTACCGCGATGAATTGATCAGCCGCCAGGCCGACGTCGCGCCGCTGCAGGTCGATCCCGTTCTGCTGGCGGAGGCGCGGCAAATCGGCACGAACCTGCAGCTTTACCTTGATTGCAGCCAGCAGCGCCTGGCCGCCGTACCTATTTGCCGCCGGCCTTCTTCGCGGGCTGATTAGTGCAGGTGGTATTGTCCTTGTGCGCGGTGGCGATGTTTTCGCCGCCGCTGGCATCGACGCCGCCTTGAGGGCGTTTGCAATCGGCCTTGGCGCCCTTGGGCGGTTTGTTGTCGAAGCCTGGCTTGCCGGTCGGCTGCTGCATGCCGGCGTTGCCGTTCTGCGCGCCGGTATTGGCCTCGGCCTCACCCTTGGCCGCGCCATTGGGCTGGAAGGCCGTCGCGCCGGTGCTGCCGGTGGGCTGGGCGACATCCTTGTCGGACACCGGTTTGCTTTGCGCGTGCGCCGCCCCGCCAAAGGCGGCGGACAGGCAGAAAGCCGCGACGCCGATCGCGGTTTTGGCCTTGGTGAATTGGGTGGACATGATCGTCTCCTTGAGTACGCTAATAACTCGACGATTGTTTCACACCCAACACACCTTCCAAGTAGGATACCTGCCCGTGTGCAAGTCGGATTCGGCCCGGCCCGCTAGATTACTTGGCCGCCACGCGGTAGTTATCCACCATCTTGTAGCGCATCGCGTACAGCGCGAACACGCCGGCCGTGAGCAGCGCGAAGCCCGCGAAGAAGAACATCTGGAACGCGATCGAGCTCATACCGCTGGTGGCGATGTGCGCGCTGACCGCGTCGTTCTTCACGCCCGAATTGACGATCAACACCCACAGATTGCCGACCGTGACGGCCAGATACCAGAAGCTCAGGATGATGCCCTTCATCGGCGCGGGCGCCTGACTGTAGGCGAATTCCAGGCCGGTGGCCGACACCAGCACCTCGCCCAGTGTCAGCAGCGCATACGGCAGCAACTGCCACAGGATGGAGACCTTGTCGCCGCCGTCCATCTGCAGCTGGATGGCGCCGATCGCAATCCACGCCGCGCCGGACAGCGCGATGCCCATGCCCATGCGGCGCAGCGGCGTCGGCGTGATGCCGATGGCGCGCATCAGCGGGAACAGCGCGATGTTATTCAATGGGATCAGCAACATCACCAGGATTGGATTGATGGCCTGCATCTGCGCCGGCAGCAGGGTGAATTCCCAGCCGAAGATCGACAGCAGCGGGCTGTCCATGGCGTTGGCCTGCACGATCCAGGTCGACGCCTTCTGGTCGAACAGAGACCAGAACGGGGTGATCATCGCGAACACGATCAGGATGCGCAGCACGGCGCGCACGCCTTCCACCGCTTCGTCGGTGTGCAGGCCGCGCGCGCGTTCCAGCTGCATCGACACGCCGATGCCGCCGAAGGCCAGCAACAGCACCAGCGCGGTACAGGCGGCGATGACGAAGCCCCATTGCGGCGACATGCACAGCGACAGCACCGCGCCGGCCGCGCCGACGCCTGCGACGATCAGGCCCGGACGCGATTTGCCTGGCGCCTTGGCGAACAACGCGGTGCGCGCGACGCTGCTGAAGGAGTCCGGATTGGGCGCGGCCGGCGGCACGTGCACGTATTTTTTGCGGCCGATCCAGAAAATCAAGGTGGCGATGGCCATCAGGATGCCGGGGATGCCGAAGGCCACGGCCGGGCCGTAGTCGCGCAACATCACCGGCATCAGCAGCGACGCGAAGAAGGAGCCGAAGTTGATGATCCAGTAGAAGGCGTCGAACACCAGCTTGGCGCGGTTCTTGTTGGTCTGGTCGAACTGGTCGCCGACGAAGGCCACCACCAGCGGCTTGATGCCGCCCGACCCGAAGGCGATCAGCGCCAGGCCGAAATAGAAGCCTTTGAGATTGTCCTCGAAGATCGCCAGGCAGGCGTGTCCCGCCACATAGATCAGGCTAAACCAGAACACGGTCTTGTATTTGCCGAAGAAGCGGTCGGCCAGCCAGCCGCCCAGCAGCGGGAAGAAGTACACGCCGATGACGAAGGTATGGAAGACGTGCTTGGCCTCGGCGGTGCGGTCTTCCATCGGAATGAACAGCAAAAGCGTGCTCAGAAGAAACGGCGTGAGGATGTTACGCATGCCATAGAAGCTGAAACGTTCGCAGCCTTCGTTGGCGATGATGTAGGGAATTTGTCGGGGCATCGGCCCGTTGCCGTTTGCGATAGCGCTGCTAGTCACTGGTTTCTCCTAAAATTTGTGTAGTTTGACTACTCATTTTTGTTTTATGAATTCCGATAAAAACTCATAACTGTTTGATTTGTATGAATTAATTGTGATAATTCCAAATCTTGTACACGATTGAAAAAAACAATATCGTGATGTATATTCTCTACAAACTCATCCGCGCGCCTTCCACGACACGCAGCCAACCCCGGATTCTCTTATGACTAAGCAACTAACTCAAGTTTCCCCGCACATTAAAGACTGGTATCGCGAGGCCATCATCTATCAGGTTTACCCGCGCAGCTTCCTTGACACCAACGGCGACGGCATCGGCGATATGCCCGGGATTACGGCAAAGCTGGACTATATCGCATCGCTGGGCGTGGACATCGTCTGGATTTCACCATTTTTCAAGTCGCCGATGAAGGACTTCGGCTACGACATTTCCGACTATTGCGACGTCGATCCGATGTTCGGCACCCTGGCCGACTTCGACGTCATGATCGCCAAGGCGCATAGCCTCGGCCTGAAGATCATGATCGACCAAGTGATGGCGCACACCGCCGAGGAGCATCCGTGGTTCAAGGAGAGCCGATCGAGTCGCGACAATCCGAAATCCGACTGGTACGTGTGGTCCGATCCGGCGCCGGACGGCAATCCGCCGAATAACTGGATGTCGGTTTTCGGCGGCTCGTCGTGGCAGTGGGATACGCGCCGTCGTCAATACTATTTACACAATTTCCTCGTCAGCCAGCCGCAGCTCAACTTCCACAACCCGCAAGTGCAGCAGGCGCACCTGGACGCGCTGCGCTTCTGGCTCGAGCGCGGCGTCGACGGCATCCGCCTGGACGCGTCCAACTTCCACTTCCACGATCCTGAGCTGCGCAGCAATCCGCCGGCCGTCAACCGCGACACCGCCACCGTCTCGGACGTGAACCCGTACGGCATGCAGGCCCACGTCTACGACAAGAGCCGTCCGGAGAACCTGCCGTTCCTGCAAAAGCTGCGCACCCTGCTGAACGAATACCAGGCCGTGTCGATCGGCGAAGTGGGCGCCGACGATTCGCTGGCCGTCATGGCGGAATACACCGCCGGCGGAGACAAGCTGCACATGGCCTACAGCTTCAACCTGCTGGTGCCTGTGTGCTCGTCGCACTACATCCGCAAACAGGTGGAGCAGTTCGAAGCGCGCGTCAAAGGAGGCTGGGCGTCGTGGTCGGTCGGTAACCACGACGTGCAGCGCGTCGCCACGCGCTGGGGCGGACCGGACGCGCCGAAGGCGTTCGCCAAGATGATCCTGGCGATGCAGCTGTCGCTCAAAGGCACGCCGTGCCTGTACCAGGGCGACGAGCTGGCGTTCGCCGAGGCGGACGTGCCGTTCGAACTGCTGCAGGACCCGTACGGCATCACCTTCTGGCCGGAGTTCAAGGGCCGCGACGGTTGCCGCACGCCGATGGCGTGGACCGGCGGGGCCGATGGCGGCTTCACCACCGGCAAGCCATGGTTGCCGGTGTCGCCGGACCATATTTCCAAGGCTGCGGCGTTGCAGGAGTCGGATGCCGAATCGTCGCTGGCGTTCACGCGCAAGTTCATCGCCTGGCGCCGCAAGCTGCCGCAGCTCACGCGCGGCGACATCCAGTTCTTCGACACGCCGGAGCCGGTGCTGGCGCTGCGCCGCGATGCCGATGGCGAGCGCGGGATCATCGCCGTGTTCAATCTGGGCGGGGAGCCGGTCAGTTTCACGTTACCGCAAGTAGCGGGCGCGGAGCAGATGGAAGGTTACGACCTGCCTGGAACGGTGGACGGCAGCCAGGTGCAGTTGCCGGCCTTCGGCGCCTGGTTCGGGTACGCGCGCGATTAACCCGCAGAGCCATGCGGGGTCGGACCCATTGGGTCCGACCCCTAAGTGGCGACGCATGCGTATCGCAAAACGCGGCTGGGTTTCACGCCTTTACTTCTTAACACCACATATTTCGGGTATGCTTCCGCCAACTGTTTTGACTGAATCGAACGATGAAACAAGCTGAAGTAGACCAAAAACTCAACCGCACGGCGTTCGCCGACGGCCCGCGCCTGCTGGCCGACATCGGCGCGACGCACGCGCGCTTCGCTTTGCAAACGGCCCCCGGCGAATTCCGCGCCGTGCGGGTGCTCAAGTGCGACGACTTTAGCGACATCGTCGCCATGCTGCGATCGTACCTGTCCGACCACGCCGACATCACCTTGAACCACGCCGCGCTGGCGGTGGCCAATCCGGTCAGCGGCGACCATGTCCGCATGACCAATCGCGACTGGGAATTCTCCACCGACGAAGTGCGCCGCGCGCTCGGCCTCCATACGCTGCTCGTGGTGAACGACTTCACCGCGCTGGCGATGTCGCTGCCGGGCCTTAAGCCGGCGGACCTGATGCAGGTCGGTGGCGGCAAGCCGGCGTCGAACTCCGTCATCGGCGTGCTGGGGCCGGGCACCGGCCTTGGCGTGTCCGGCGTGATCCCCACTGTCGACGGTTTCGTCACGCTCGGCTCCGAGGGAGGCCACACCAACTTCGCCCCGGCCGACGAGCGCGAATACTCGATCCTGCAGTACGCGTGGCAGACCTGGTCGCACGTCTCGACCGAGCGCCTGATCTCCGGCCCCGGCATGGAGATCATTTACCGCGCCATCGCCAAGCGCAATGGCCGCCAGGTGCGCGACCTGACCTCGCAGGAGATCATGGCCGGCGCGCTGACCGACAAGGACCCGCTGTGCCTCGAAGTGCTGGAATGCTTCTGCGCGATGCTGGGCGGCGCCACCGCCAACCTGGCCGTTACGCTGGGCGCGTTCGGCGGCATGTTCATCGGCGGCGGCATCGTGCCGCGCATGGGGGAGTGGTTCGCCTCTTCTCCTTTCCGTTCGCGCTTCGAAGCAAAGGGACGCTTCACCAGCTACCTGTCGGAGATCCCGACGTACGTGATCACGACGCCGAATCCGGCCTTCTACGGTGTGGCGACGATTTTGTCGGAGCACCTGCGCGGCCGCAGCGGCGCCAACACCTTGATGGAGCGCGTGCAGCATCTGCAGCACGAGCTGACGCCGGCCGAGCAGCGCGTGGCGCAACTGGTGCTGGAGCAGCCCCGCCTGGTGCTCAACGAACCGATCGCCGACATCGCGCGCCTGGCGGAGGTGAGCCAGCCGACGGTGATCCGCTTCTGCCGCTCGCTCGGTTTCCTCGGCCTGGCCGATTTCAAACTGAAGTTCGCCAGCAGCCTGACGGGCGCGATTCCGGTGCGTCACAGCCAGGTGCGCGTCAGCGACAGCACGCACGACTTGAGCGCCAAGGTAATCGACAATACTGTTTCCGCGATTTTGAAATTCCGCGACCAGTTGGACGTGCGCTCGCTGGACAAGGCGATCGCGCTGGTGGCGAAGGCCAAGCGGGTGGAGTTTTACGCGATGGGCAATTCGCGCGTGGTGGCGCTGGATGGCCAACACAAGTTCTTCCGCTTCCGCATTCCTACGTCGGCGTACGGCGATTCGCATTTGCTGACGTTGGCGGCGGAGCTGCTCAACCCGGGCGACGTGGTGATCGCCATTTCCAACTCCGGCAAGCTGCCGGACCTGCTGGAAGCGGTCGACGCGGCGCGCGCGGCGGGTGCCGACGTCATCGCCATCACGGCCAGCAACTCGCCGTTGGCGAAGAAGGCCAGCGTGTGCCTGGCGGTCGACCACACGGAAGACAGCACGACCTTCCTGTCGATGATCTCGCGCATCTTGCAGCTGCTGCTGATCGACATCCTGTCGGTCGGCATTTCGCTCGACACGCAAAACTCGCGCGTAGTGGTGCAGCAAAAAGCCAAGAGCGGCGAGACCGACAACCGGCGCCTGCTGATCTCCCACCTCGACAGCTGACTGCCAAAAAAAGGGCAACCCTAAAGGCAGGCCTTGATGGTCTGCTTTTTTTTCGTCTGTTACAAATCGAAACTTGAAGTCCTCCAAAAATACGCTAAGATATATCTTAATAAGTTATATCTTAACTTGTTATATCTGAAGAAGGAGTTCCAAATGTTTCGATTCTCACATCATTCACACCATCCGCGCGCCGCGCACGGTCCGCACCACGGCGGTGGCGGCGGTCGCGGTCGCGGTCCGAAAATGTTCGATGCCGGCGCCATGCGCTACATTGTGTTGCAGCTGATTTCGGAGAAGCCGCGCCATGGCTACGAGATCATCAAGGAGCTGGAACAGCGCTCCGGCGGCGGTTATACGCCCAGCCCCGGCGCGATTTATCCGCTGTTGTCGATGCTGCTCGATATGGGCCATGTCGTCGCCGCGCCCGATGGCAACAAGAAGCTGCACGCGATCACGCCGGAAGGCGAGGCTTTCCTGGCCGAGAACCGCCAGTTCGTCGACGCCATCGTCGCGCGCATGAGCGATCCGGCCGAGTCGCGCGACGACCTGCGCACGATCATGCATGAGCTCAAGCACGCGGTTATCGCGCAGGGCCAGGAAAACCATCCGAGTGCCGCCAAGCTGGAGCACATCCGGGCGATCTTGCGCCGCACGACGGCCGAGATCCTGGCGCTCGAATGAGCATGACCGTTCCTCCCGCGCTCACCCTGACCCCGGCCCGCGAGCGCCTGGTGCTGTGGCTGCTGGCGCTGACCCAATTCACCGTCATCATGGACTTCATGGTGATGATGCCGCTGGCGCCGCAGCTGATGCAGGCGTTCGCCATCACGCCGGCGGCCGTTTCCGGCGCGGTGTCGGCCTATGCCTGGTGCGCCGGCCTGTCCGGCCTGCTGGCGGCGATGTATATCGACCGCTTCGACCGCAAACAATTGCTGCTGTGGATGTTCGCGCTGTTCACCTTGTCCAACCTGGCGTGCGCCGTCGCCCCCAATTTCCACGTGCTGGTGCTGTCGCGGGCCTTCGCCGGCGTGACCGGCGGCGTGCTCGGCGCGATCGTCATGGCCATCATCGGCGACCTGATTCCGGCGCACCGGCGCGGCGCGGCCACCGGCATCGTGATGACCTCGTTCAGCCTGGCGGCGGTGGTCGGCGTGCCCGCCGGCGTGATGCTGGCCGCGCACTTCGGCTGGGCGTCGCCGTTCTATCTGCTAGTGCTGTTTTCGCTGGTGATCTGGGCGCTGGGCGCGCGGACGTTGCCGTCCATTACGGGCCATTTGACGCAGCGCGTGCCGCTGTCGGCCGTGCTGCCGAATCTGATCGGCCTGTACCGTGTGCCCAACCACCTCAAGGCGTTCGCGCTGTCCTTCGTCAACATGATGACGGGCATGCTGGTAATTCCGTTCATCTCGCCGGTGCTGGTGAACAACCTTGGCGTCAAGCCGGCGGAGATCACCTATGTGTATCTGGCTGGCGGCCTGGCCACCCTGGTCAGCGCGCGCATGGTGGGCAAATGGTCGGACCGCGCCGGCGCGCACAAGGTGTACCGGTATTTGGCGTTGTTGTCGGTACTGCCCATGATGTTCGTGACGCACATGCCGGCGATGCCGCTGGTGGCGATCATCCTGTTCTTCCCGTTCTTCATGACAGCGGTGTCCGGACGCACGATTCCCTTGCAGGCATTGATGACGACTGTGCCCGACCCGTCCAAACGCGGCGCCTTCCTCAGCGCCAATTCGGCGATCCAGCAGCTGGGCAGCGGCGTGGGCGCCTTGCTGGGCGGCCTGACGCTGCATACGGACGCGGCCGGCCACATCCTCGGCTACGGCTGGAACGGCTGGATCGCGGCCGGACTGACGGTGTTCTCGGTGCTGTGGGTGGGGAAGGTGGCAAGCGCAGTGGAGGCGACCCCGGCGACACCGGCGCCGCAAGAGCAGAAGGTTGCCTAAGCGCTAGCCGTCGATGTTGATGCGCTTTTCCGGGTGCTTTTCGCGGCGCCAGCGGGCGAGGCTGATGACCTCGTCGTTGGTGGCGTCTTCGACCAGGATCTCGTCGTCGCTCGACGAGACCAGGAAGCTTTCCCAGCGCTGGGCCGATTCGGCGCTGTTTTCGACAAAGCTGAACTGCCAGTAGCTTTTGCCGTTGAGCTTGCGCGGGGTCGGATCGTATTCGATCAGGGCGCCGCGCACTTTGCCGCCGGAGCTTTTCTCCAGCATCGACGACCACTGTTGCAGTTCCGGCAGCGCCATCAGCGCGGCGGACGCTTGTTCCTTGGTGCGGGTGGCCTTGGGCTCAGCCGGCGCGGACGGTTCGCTGGCCGCCGGACGCGGCGCGGAAGCGCGCGGCGGCGCGCTGGCCGGCGGCGCCTTGCTGGCGACGACCGGCTCGGCTGGCTTGACCGGCGCCGGCGGCGTCGCCACCGGCGTGGTGTTGTTAATATAAACACCCACGCCGATGGCCAACGCGACGGCGGCTGCGCCGGCGATGGCCAAGGTGCGGGGGGACGGAGAGCGAGATGCCATAAGGGGATAGCCTGGACTATTTTGTTGACGGCCATACTAAACCAAAGGCATCCATCGGGCAACTTCAACCCTCCAGTTCGCCTATGAAAGCGCGTGTTTTTGCAGGAAACAGCAGATATTGGGCGTGAGCATGCCCGGGCCGATGCCCAGCCGGCGCGCCAGCCACAGCACCGGCTGCAGGCTGCGGATGTCGGCGCCGCCGCGCAAACGCGAGCGCAGCAGGAAATTGTCGGGGTGCGCGGTGTCCAGATTGTCGTAGTGGGGGCCGAAGCCGCGCCGCATCGCCCACGGCCAGACGCCGCGCGGCAAGGGCTTGCCGAGCAGGCGGTCTATCCAGCGCGGCAAGTAATTCACTAGCCAGCGCCCGCTGTGGGCCTCGCGCGGCCAGAGCCGGTTGCTGGAGCCGGTCAGCAAGATCAGCCCGCCCGGCGCGAGCACGCGGTCGAGCTCGCGCTGCACGGCCGGCAACTCGGCCGGCGATACGTATTCGAGCACGCTGTTGCAGGCGATCAGGCTGAACTGGCCGTCGGCGAAGGGCAGGCGGCGCGAGTCGGCCACGTGGGCGAAGTCGATGTTGTCGATGCCGTAGCGCTCGGCGTTCAGGCGCGCCAGCGCTACCCAGTCGGCCGAATCGTCGGTGGCGCAGACCTTGGCGCCCAGATAGGAAAACAGGATGGCCGAGGCGCCGATGTTGCAGCCGAACTCGAGGATGTGCATGTCCGGCAGGCGCAATGGCATCACGTCCAATACCATGCGCAACTGATCCCATTCATAATCGACCCGGCCGCCGATCCAGGGATCGCGCGGCTTGAGCCCGAGCTGGCGCGCCAGCGTGTCGAAATCTTGCTGTTTGGTATGTTGATGGACGTCGACTGTGCTCATGGAACCTCCCGAAGGTGAATGCGTCTCAACTATAGGAGGCTCGTTGCCGGGGCTGCTTGTCGTAGCGCAAACGGGCCGGTTTCCATGCAGACGCCGCCGAAGCGCATGCATGGCGGATTACGCTGCGCTAATCCACCTTACGTATTTCCGGAGAAGGTTTAAACTTTCGTTGGGGTGTCTATATTATTTTGGTATCAGTTGCGCGAGATAATTCATTGGCGGCACTATAGCCATTTTTGTACCATCTTCGCAGTATAAGAAAAGGACTCTGACTAGTGGATAAGACAATTCTGGGCGTCGACTGGGGCACCAGCAACCGGCGCGCCTATCTGATCGACCAACAAGGCAAGTGCCTGGCGGAACATGAGGACGGCCAGGGCATGCTGGCGGTCGGCGGACGCGAACGTTTCAGCGCCTCGCTGGACGGCTTGCTCGATGCCATGCACCTCGATGGCGACGTGCCGGTGATCATGTCCGGCATGGTCGGCAGCGCCTCCGGCTGGCAGGAAGTCAACTATCTGGACGCCTCCGTGCCGCTGACCGAGCTGCCGCAACACCTGGCGCCCGTCACCGATCCGGCCTGGGCCGGCCGCTGCCATATCGTTCCCGGCTATTGCTACCGCAACGGCGCCGCCGTCGATGTGATGCGCGGCGAAGAAACCCAACTGCTGGGCGCCGTGGCGCTGGGCAAGCGCGATGGCTGGCTGGTGTTGCCCGGCACCCATAGCAAATGGGTGCTGCTGCGCGACGGCGTGATCCAGTCCTTCGCCACCTACATGACCGGCGAGCTGTTCGCCATGTTGTCTGCCGGCGGCACCCTGTCGTCGATGATGGCCGGCGACACCACCGACGCCGAAGGCTTCGCTGTCGGCCTGAACCAGGCCGCGCGCAACGAGCCGCTGTCGAACACCTTGTTCCGCGTGCGCGCCGGCGTCGTCTCGCGCACCTGGCCGCAGCAGCAGGCCGCCGCCGTCGTCAGCGGTTTGCTGATCGGCGCCGAGTTCGCCGCCGCTGCCCGCGAAGTGCCGGCCGACGGCAACGGCGCCGGCATCACCGTTATCGGCTCGCCGGCGCTGGCCGCCCGCTACGCCGCCGCCGCCGCCCACTTCGGCCTGAAGTGCGAAGTGCTCGATCCCCATCACGTGTATTGCACGGCGATCTCTCAATTCATCAAGCAGGGCTGATCATGACTATTTCCCACCCAACAACTCCGTTGGTCGCCATTTTGCGCGGCCTGCAACCGAGCGAGGCCGTCGCCGTCGCCCAGACGCTGTACGACGCCGGCTTCCGCGCGCTGGAAGTGCCGCTGAACCGTCCGGGCGCGCTTGAGTGCATCGCCTCGATGGTCGCGCTGAATCTGCCTGGCACCATGGTCGGCGGCGGCACCATGCTCAGCGTCGAGCACGTCGAAGCCGTGTACGAGGCGGGCGGCCGCCTGCTGGTGTCCCCGAATTGCAATCCGGCCGCGATCCGCCGCGCCGCCGACCTGGGCATGTACTGCGCCCCTGGCGTGGCCACGCCGACCGAGGCGTTCGCCGCGCTCGACGCCGGCGCCCACGCGCTCAAACTGTTCCCGGCCGAGATGATCGGCCACGGCGGCCTGAAGGCCATGCTCAGCGTGGTGCCGGCCGGCACCCCGATGTGGCCGGTGGGCGGCGTCACGCCCGAGACGATGCCGGGCTGGGTCAAAGCCGGCGCCACCGGCTTCGGCATCGGCGGCGCGCTCTACACGCCCGGCGTGACCATCGAGCAGCTCGGCGAACGCGCGGCGGCCTTCGTCAACACCTGGCGCGGCCTGGCCGCCTGATTCTTTCCATCCTGGGGATAAAAACGAATGAGCAAGCATGACGTGCAATGTCTGTGGGAACTGGGCGCGCAACTGGGCGAGGGCCCGTTGTGGGTGGCGGAGCAAAACCGCCTGTATTTCGTTGACCTGAAGAATCAAAAACTGCACGCGCTGGACACCGTCAGCGGTGAGCGCCACAGCTGGACCATGCCGGACTACATCTGCTGGCTGATCGCCCGCCGCGACGGCGACGGCTTCATGGCCGGCCTGCGTGACGGCATCGCCCGCGTCTGGCTCGAACCCGAGCTGCGCATCGAATACCTGGCGCGTCCGTTCCCCGAAGGCAGCGGCCTGCGCATGAACGACGCCAAGGTCGACGGTGCCGGCCGCATCTGGGCCGGTTCGATGCACAACACCGATTACGCGCAGGCGATCGGCATGTTGTTCCGCCTCGACAAGGACTTGAGCTTGACCGTGGCCGACAACGAATATCACATCTGCAACGGCCCGGCGTTCAGCAACGACGGCGCCACGATGTACCACACCGACAGCTTCGAGGGCCGCACCTACGCCTATCCGTTGGCCGCCGACGGCACCTTGGGCGAGCCGCGCGTGTGGCGCCAGTTCGAATTCGACAAAGAAGGCGCGCCGGACGGCATGACGGTCGACAGCGAAAACTGCGTCTGGGTCGCGCAATGGGGTGGTTCGCGCGTCTGCCGCTACTCGCCGCAAGGCGAGCTGCTGGAAACTATCAGCGTGCCGGTGCGCAACCCGGCCTCGTGCACCTTCGGCGGCCCGGACCTGAAAACCTTGTTCATCACCACCGCCAGTGAGGACAACACGCCGGAGGAGCTGGCAAAGTTCCCGTTGACGGGTTCGTTGTTCTCGGTGCGGGTGGAAGTGGCCGGCGTTCCCGCCGCGCGCTTCGGTTAATCAGCGGTTTCGACGACAGCGCCGGCTGAACGCCGGCGCGGTATCCCGAATGTAAAAATGTGCTGCGCGACGCGGCAGGGGGAGGTGCGCACAGGTGGCAGGCAACACAGCGTAGTACACACTATAAAAATCAATAAGACACTGGAGACACAATGAAATTCAAGAATTTGCTCGCCGCGATCTGCGGCGTGGCGATGGGCCTTGCAGCGTCCGTCGGTTTCGCACAAACGTTCGCCAACGGCGCCGACGTCGGCTGGGTCAGCCAGCAGGAAGCCAGCGGCTACTCGTTCTATAACAGCAGCGGCGTCAAGACCGACCCCTTCGTGCTGCTGAAGAATCTGCAGATCAACTCGATCCGCCTGCGCGTGTGGGTCAATCCCAACGGTGGCTGGAACGACGGCGCCGACGTGCTCTACAAAGCCAAGCGCGCCGCCGCGCAAGGCCAGCGCATCATGATCGACTTCCACTATAGCGACAGCTGGGCCGATCCGGGGCAGCAGACCAAGCCGGCCGCTTGGGCCAACCACACCCTGGCCCAGCTCAATAACGACGTCTACAGCCACACCCAGGGCATCCTGAACTATTTGAAGACCAACGGCATCAATGTCGAGTGGGTACAGGTCGGCAACGAGATCAACAGCGGCATGCTGTGGCCGGAAGGACGCACCACCAACTTCGGCAACCTGGCCGGTCTGATCAACAGCGGCTACAACGCCACCAAGGCCGTCTACCCGAACGCCAAAGTGATCCTGCACCTGGCCAACGGCCACGACAACGCCGTGTTCCGCTGGTTCTTCGACGGCGTCAAGGGCGCCGGCGCCAAGTGGGACGTGATCGGCATGTCGCACTATCCGCCGGCTTCCGACTGGGCCAACTACAACAACCGCATCTCCACCAATATGTGGGACATGGTGTCGCGTTACACCAAGCCGGTGATGGTGACCGAGGTGGGCATGGACTGGACCCAGGCGGCGACCTCCAAGGCCATGATCGCCGACCTGTTGAACAAAACCAAGGCGCTCGGTTCCAACGGCCTGGGCGTGTTCTACTGGGAGCCGCAGGGTTATCCTGGCTGGCAGGGCTACACCATGGGCGCGATCGACGCCAGCGGCAAGTTCACCATCGCGCTGGACCCGTTCTAAGTCACGCCCTCCCGGGAGTTACGTCGCGGCTTGTTGAGCCGCGACGCTCAACGTCCAGTTGATGCCGAAGCGGTCCTTCAGCATGCCGAACAGCGGCGTCCATTGCGCCGACTGCAGCTCCGCCGTGACCGTGGCGCCGGCGGACAGTTTGTCCCAATATGCGCGGACCTCGTCCTGCGTTGTCATTTCCACCGCGACCAGGAAGGCGTTCTCGCCCGGGTTCCATGGCGTGTGCGACGGCGCGTCGTAGGCCATCACGCGGAAACCGCTATCGGCCGCCACCTGGCCCCACATCAGCTGGTCCGCTTCCGCTTCGTTGGTCACCTGGTTGAAGTCCTTGTACGTGATGGCGTTGACCTGTCCACCGAACACGGATTGGTAGAAGGCGAGTGCATCGCGCGCCTGGCCGCGAAAGTTTAAGTGGATAACGGCGCTGACGGTTGCTGGTTTCATGTTGAACTCCGGTTGAAAAAGGAAGTTCATTCTAGCCAGCGCCCCCGTCAGTTTCTGTCAGGAGTCCTTGTCTTGTGCCGCCGTTGCGGTATCGGCGAAATCGGGTGAGAATGCGTCGCTTGAACATTACAGCGGCGCCATCATGCAAAAACCATCGATCAGATATTTACACCTCGCTCCGGAAAACGACTTGCCGGTACTGGAAGGCTTGACCGCCTTTAAAGCCATCGTCATGGTCGAGGCGGAAGTGCCCGAGATGACGCGCTGGGACGTCAGCCGCTGGCTCGTCGAGTCCGGCTGCAGGTACGCGCTCGCGTGGGGCGATCAATGCGAGGCATGGCGCGAATCGATCGACGACGCCAGCCTTGAAGCGACGGACTACGAGGACGTGCCGGAAGACCAGCAATTGCTGGCCACCGCGCACGAGGACGAGGACTTGAGCGAAGTCTTCTGGTTCGCCAAACACCGCGCCTCGCATCCGGCGCTGGAACTGCCCGAGACGTTGATCCTGCATATCGCCGACGAGCCCCGCCGCGAAGCGATCGAAGCGGAGTTCCGCGACGCCTGAGTCTTCGACTCCTTCATGATGACGATCAAACGCTGACCGTGCCCGGCAAAAGGATGGAGGAGCGCAGGCTTATCATCAAAGCCCGCGTTCCCGCTGCAACGGGTCGGAGGCTGGCACCATGAATCACAAGCGCATCTACTATTCTTGCTGCACGACGCTCGCCTACTTCATCTGTGAGCGTTATTACGGCAAGCACCATTACGTCTGGTGCACGCCATATTTCGATGCATCTTCGCGTCTGAGCCAGAACAATTGCGTGCCAACGACGTCTAACCCGAGGGATATCTACTGGAATCTTAAAAAAGAGGTTGATGGCGGCGATTTGCATTCTTTGAAGATAGCTCGGAACAGAATGAAAATACAGCACGGTGCCGACGCCAAGCTCGCCGCCAGAGTCATTGGTGTGCAAGCGCATACGGAGATTCTGGAGATCGTCATGCTAGCGCAGCTACATGAGTTCAAGCCGCTGTTGCTGGTGATCCCTGGCTTACCAGTCTCCCGGTTGCTAAAACCGGTCAGTATCAGGGACCGTGCAAGTGTTCTGTCCGAGGAATTTATCATCGAAAGCCTGCCCCGAAAGCTTTTTGATGCCATTGAACTGTAGCGGGAGAGAATGATGAACTGGCTTCCCCTTCTTGAATCGGTCCCGCGCATGGTGGCGACTGAAGCAATTTATTATTGCATGCGTGCGCTGGAACAGGTCAGTGTGCCGATGCTGCTAAAGCATGATCATTTTCGCGATACGCTCATGAGCAAACCGACCCCGGAAGCCGTTGAGCTCGCTAAGACGATACTCGGGAAAATCGAAGAAGTCGAAGGGACGGACCTCGATCATCTTGATCAGAACAAGGCCGATAGATACACGTGCGAGCTCGGCGCCGCCGGCGATGAACTGATCCTGCGCATGGAAGGCTTCAATCGGGAGCGCGGGGCCGAGCTGGTGCGGCAGCTGTTCCATAGCGAACAATAGTACAGTCGGCGGTCACACCGCAATACGCCGCTGTAAGTCCAACCCCAGCGCAGCCTTGCGCAGGCGGCCGTTGCGGCGCACGTAGTCGAAAGCGCCGCGAGTGTCGTACATCAGCTGATAGTGGTAGTAGTTGATGTGCTCCAGCACCGCGAATGCCAGCAAGCCGCACGACCACCACAGGTCCGCAGACCCGCCACCGGCAAGGCCGATAAACACCGCCACACTGGCGATCGCCACGACGTTCGAATATTTAAAGAAGCGGTACAGCGGCTGGAAATACGCGGGCAAGGCCTGGCGCGTGACTGTCGACTGCAACTTCAGCTGCCAGTACAGCATCCCCTGCAACAGGATATAGACGACCGTCGCCATGGCCGCGCTCCGCATTCCCCATGCCACCGGATCGTCCGATGTTTCCCATACCATCGAAAAGACGACGGGCAAGGCGATGGCGGCGAACGCCTCGCCATTGCGCAAGTAAGTCATCCGGGCGCGTATCGTCTGCATGGGTTCTGCCTGCTGTTGCGGAATTGCCAACTCTATCACAGCAACAAAACCAAGGCATAAAAAAAGCCAGCTTCCGAAGAAGCTGGCTTTTCCATGCAGTGAGGCGGCTCGGCCGTGGCCGAGCCGGCCGGCAATTACATCATGCCGTCCATACCGCCCATGCCGCCCATGCCGCCCATACCGCCCATGCCGCCGCCGGCTGCCTTGTCGTCGGAGACTTCGGCGACCATGCAATCGGTGGTCAGCATCAGGCCGGCGATCGACGCTGCGTTTTGCAGTGCCGAACGGGTGACCTTGGCTGGATCCAGCACGCCCATTTCAACCATGTCGCCATAGGTGCCGTTGGCGGCGTTGTAACCGTAGTTACCCGTGCCGGCCAGAACCGCAGCAACGACGACCGAAGCTTCTTCGCCGGCGTTTTGCACGATCATGCGCAGTGGCTCTTCCATGGCGCGCAGAACGATCTTGATACCTGCGTCCTGGTCCGGGTTGTCGCCTTTGACGGTGATCGAAGCGCGGGCGCGCAGCAGGGCTACGCCGCCGCCTGGCACGATGCCTTCTTCCACTGCGGCGCGGGTGGCGTGCAGTGCATCTTCAACGCGGGCTTTCTTTTCTTTCATTTCAACTTCGGTGGCGGCACCGACTTTGATCACTGCAACGCCGCCGGCCAGCTTGGCCACGCGCTCTTGCAGTTTTTCACGGTCGTAGTCCGAGGTCGCTTCTTCGATCTGCACGCGGATTTGCTTGACGCGGCCTTCGATGCCTTCAGCCTGGCCAGCACCGTCGATGACGATGGTGTTTTCCTTGCCGACTTCGATACGCTTGGCTTGGCCCAGCTCTTCCAGCGTGATTTTTTCCAGGGTCAGGCCGACTTCTTCCGCAACCACTTGACCGCCGGTCAGGATCGCGATGTCTTCCAGCATCGCCTTGCGACGGTCGCCGAAGCCCGGGGCCTTGACGGCGCAGGTTTTCAGGATGCCGCGGATGTTGTTGACAACCAGGGTCGCCAGTGCTTCGCCTTCGATGTCTTCGGCGATGATCAGCAGTGGACGACCGGCTTTAGCGACTTGTTCCAGTACCGGCAGCAGATCGCGGATGTTCGAGATTTTCTTGTCGCACAGCAGGACGAACGGATTGTCCAGGATCGCGACTTGCTTCTCTGGGTTGTTGATGAAGTATGGCGACAGGTAGCCGCGGTCGAACTGCATACCTTCAACGATGTCCAGCTCGTCGTTCAGCGACTTGCCGTCTTCGACGGTGATGACGCCTTCCTTGCCGACTTTTTCCATCGCTTCAGCGATGCGCTCGCCGATCGATGCATCCGAGTTGGCCGAAATCGAACCGACTTGGGCGATTTCCTTGGTGGTGGTGCATGGACGGGCGATCGCGGCGATCTGCTCGACGGTGGCGGCGACGGCCTTGTCGATGCCGCGCTTCAGGTCCATTGGGTTCATGCCGGCGGCAACGAACTTCATGCCTTCGCGCACGATGGCCTGGGCCAGCACGGTGGCGGTGGTGGTGCCGTCACCGGCGTTGTCGCTGGTGCGGGAAGCAACTTCCTTGACCATTTGCGCGCCCATGTTCTGCAGCTTGTCTTTCAGTTCGATTTCTTTCGCGACCGACACGCCGTCCTTGGTGACGGTAGGGGCGCCGAACGAACGTTCGAGCACGACGTTGCGGCCTTTAGGGCCCAGGGTGACTTTAACGGCGTTGGCCAGGATGTTGACGCCTTCGACCATTTTGGCGCGCGCTGCGTCGCCGAAGATTACTTCTTTAGCTGCCATGTTGTTTCTCCAGAATTAGGTGATGAGTGGAACCGTTTGCCAAGTGAATTTACTTGACGACGATTGCCATGATGTCTTCTTCGCGCATGACCATCAGTTCTTGACCGTCAACTTTGACGGTTTGGCCGGCGTATTTGCCGAACAGAACGCGGTCGCCTACTTTGACATCCAGCGGACGGACTTTACCGTCTTCGAGAATCTTGCCATTGCCGACGGCGAGCACTTCGCCTTGATCCGGTTTTTCAGCGGCCGCATCAGGGATGATCAGGCCGGACGCAGTTTTGGTTTCCTGGTCGAGGCGTTTGACGATTACGCGATCGTTCAAAGGGCGAAGGTTCATACAAAACTCCTTAATTAGCATTGGTACAGTTTGTTGTTGTGCCAAACTTGCCTAAATAACTAGATTGCCACAACGGAAAGTTGTCGAGGGCGCTGTTAGCACTCTCTCGGAACGAGTGCCAATTATAGGGACGACCATGTCGCTTTTCAAGGCGTGGAAGCTTGCGAATCATCAAAAAGGTAAGAAAAGCTGTAAATATGACTACAATGAAGGCCATGCATCAGGAATTTGAACCGCCGGAAGCGCTGCGCACCACCATCAAGTGCTTTTGGCACAACGTGCGGGAATTCGACGGCCCCAGCTTCGAGGTCGTCCCCGACGGCTACGCGGAGATTATTTTCACCTTCGGCGGTGATTGTGGCGTTTCTTGTAACGGCCTCGTGCGTGCCTTGCCTTCGCCCTTCCTGATGGGGCTGCTCAATCAGCCGGTGGTGTTCAGCACGCAAAGCCGGCTGCAAGTGATCGGCGTCAGATGCTATCCATGGACCGTGTTCGACTTGCTCGGCCTGCCGCCCGGCAAGGACGGCTTGCGCGTCTTCGAGCATCCTGTCGCCCAGCTTCAGTCCACGCTCGATGTATTCATGACGGCCGGTCGCGTCGACCGTGCGGTGGCTGCGCTGGCCGCCTATTTTCTGGCCGCCCGGCCGCCCAAGCCCGTCGACGCGACGCTGTTCAAGGCGGGCGCCGCCATGCTGGAGGCCAACGGGGCGATGCCGGTCAGCGAGGTCGCCGCAGCTGCCCACGCGACGGTGCGCACGCTCGAACGCAAGTTCAAGCATTCGTCCGGTCACACGGTAAAGGATGTATCCGGCCTGATGCGTTTCGAGCAAGCGCGCAACCGTCTGTGGACCGAGCCGGACGTCAGCCTCGCCGCGCTGGCGCAGGCGCTAGGCTACACCGACCAGTCCCACCTGAGCCGCGAATTCAAGCGTTACTGCGGCGTGACGCCATCGGCTTTCGCGCGCAAGCGCAAGCGCTAGGAATCGCCAGTTTTTGTCGCGTTTATACAAGCCGGGCCGGCGCCGCGAAATCTACACTGCCGGTCATGAAAACTTACGATGTCATTATTTCAGGCGCCGGTCCGGTAGGCCTGTTCCTCGCGTCTGAACTGGCCTTGGCCAAATGTTCCGTCCTCATGCTGGAGAAGGCGGAGAGTCCGAATTCGCCGTTGAAGCAGATGCCTTTCGGCATACGCGGCCTGTCGGCGCCCAGTGTCGAAGCGCTGCACCGCCGGGGCTTGCTCGATCAGCTTGAGGTGCCCAAGCGCGTCAAGAATCCGTTTGGCCATGTCGCTGCGGTCCAGGCCGGGCACTTCGCCGGCATTCCATTTTTCTACCACAACATCGATATGTCGCAGTGGCGGAACCGCTTGCCAAGCTCGCCCCCGCCCAGCCTGCTGTCCGAAATGGCGGAGACCGAAACGGTGCTGACGCGGCGTGCCGAAATGCTCGGTGTGGAAATCAGGCGCGGACATGCGGTCACCGGCGTCGATCAGACAGATCATGGCGTAACGGCGAGCGCCGGCAATCAGGCGTTCCATGGGCTGTGGCTGGTGGGGTGCGATGGTAGCCGCAGCGTGGTGCGCAAGGCCGGCGGTTTCGAATTCGCCGGCACCGAGCCGGAATTTACCGGCTACACGGTGAAGGTCGATATCGCCGATCCCCGCAAGCTCAAGGCGGGCCGCAACGTTACTCCGGAAGGCATGTACTTCCAGTCCCAGCCCGGTTATCTGGCCATGCAGGATTTTGATGGCGGAGCGTTCCATCAAACCGGTGAACCGGTCACGCCCGAACGCGTGCAGCATGTCTTGCGCCGCATCTCGGACACCGACGTGACGATCAGCAAGCTGCATGTCGGCACGACGTGGACCGACCGTGCGCGGCAGGCCACCAGCTATCGGCAGGGACGCCTTCTGCTAGCTGGCGATGCCGCGCACATTCACTCGCCGCTGGGCGGGCAGGGGTTGAACCTTGGACTGGGCGACGCCATGAACCTTGGCTGGAAGCTGGCTGCGACGATACACGGCCAGGCGCCGGATCGTCTGCTGGACAGCTATCACGCCGAGCGGCATCCGGTTGGGGAAAAGGTGCTGGACTGGTCGCGCGCGCAGGTCGCCATCATGCGGCCCAACCCGGAGGCGCGAGCGCTGCATGCGATTTTCAGCGATCTGGTGAAGACGCGCGACGGCGCCACCTATGTCGCCGGAAGAGTATGGGGGATTTCCACCAACAGCGCGCCGAACTTCGCGTTTGAAGACGGCACGACGCTGGGCGATCTGATGCACGACGGCCGGGGAATGCTGCTGGATTTCGACGCCAGCGCCGCGCTGGAAGCTTGGGCGAACGAGGCTGGCATCAAGTACGTTTCCCGCAGCGCGAAAGAGCGCCTCGGCTTCAGCGCGTTGCTGATACGCCCGGACGGCGTCGTCGCCTGGAAGTCGGGCGACGACGCGAACGACGGCGACATCCGGCAAGCCGCCGCACACTGGTTCGGCGGCGCTTGCCGGGCATCTTGAACTGCCTGCCGCCTGCATCTCCACCGCCTCCACGCAGCGCGTGCCCTTCGGGTGCATGGTGGCGCCGCTGAAGATGATGAAGGGCGCCTCGCCGTCGGCAAAGCGCTTGGCGGCCAGCGACGGGTCATTCTGAAAGCCGGCGGCGCGCCTAACGGCCGCGCGAAAAATACCAGTCGAAGGCATGGCGGATGGCGCACGCGAACAGCATCATTTGCAGGTAGGCGGTGGCCGTGGCCCTTGGCGAGGCGCTCAAGCTGGAAAACAGCAGCACCAGCGCGCAGGTGATGAAGCCGAATTGCACCGTCCTGCGCGCCGGGGTGGAAGGCTGCGTTCGTCCAGAGAAGTACCAGCCGAAGCCGGCATACAAGCCGCCGGCGATGGCGGTCATGGGCGCCAGGGTGGTGAAAATCCATGGCATCGCCTCCGACGAAAAATACGATGCGCCCACCGACAGGACTGCCGCCAGCAAGGCGATCATGCCGACCACCCGATACTGCTTGGGCGTCGCGTGGATAGTCGAAGGCACCGGCGATGGCGATGGCGGTTCGGGCGTGGCGCTTTCCGGTTCGGCCAGATCGCGGAGATCGATGTCGAAGGCGGCGGCGAGCGCCATCCTGGTTTCCCGCGAGGCGCTGCCGTCGGCCTCGGCCCGCTGGATCGTGCGCAGGCTGACGTCGGCGATCTCCGCCAGTTGCTCTTGCGACCATGCGCGTTCGGTGCGCAGGCGTTTGATGGTTTTCGCGCTTAACTTCATATCATCGTCCATTGTAGGCTCCAGTTGTCAGGAATGAAACTGGAGGATGGGCCAATTATGCCCTAAACGCTACGACAGTTTGCCGCCAACCAGGCGACACCGGGCCGCCAGTCACGTGATGACGGCGGTGTCGGGCATTTATTCGTGGTACAGCTGCGAACGGCCGCCGTCGATCAGGATGTCGGTGGCGTTGATGAAAGGCGCTTCGTCGCTGGCGAGGAACAGCGCGGTGGCGGCGACTTCCTCGGGTGTGCCCAGGCGCCTGCAAGGGAGCAGCGCGGCCTGGCGGGTGCGTTCGGCCTCCGGGTCCGGGAAGCCGGCGAAGTGGCGTTCGACCATGTCGGTGACGATCAGTCCCGGCGAGATCGAGTTGACGCGGATGCCGCGCGCGGCGTATTCCAGGCCGAGCGCGCGCGTGAGGCCGATCAGCGCGTGCTTGGCGATCGGGTAGGGGAAGCAGCCGGGGATGATCTTGTGGCCGTGGACCGAGGCGATGTTGACGATGCTGCCGCCGCCTTGCGCCAGCATGGCCGGCAGCACGGCGCGCGCGGCGTTCCAGGCGCCCTCCAGATCGACGGCGAAGCAGCGCTTCCAGTCCTCGTCGCTCAGGGCCAGCGGATCGCCGAAGACGTTCATGCCGGCGTTGTTGATCAGGATGTCGACTTTGCCGAAGCGCTGCACGGTGCGCGCGACCAGTGTTTCCATCGCGGCGCGGTCGGAAACGTCGGCTTCGATGAAGATGGCGCGTTCAGGGCCGAGTTCTTCGGCGATGGCGCGGGCGTCGTCGTCGTCGCGGTGGCTGTTGAGGGTGACCATCGCGCCTTCGGCGACAAAACGGCGGGCGATGGCCGCGCCGATGCCTTGCGTCGAGCCGGTGACGATGGCGACTTTGTTCGATAAACGGTTGGCCATTTTTTTGCTCCGGAAGGATGCGTTGTCGGCGGCTCGACGATGGCGGATTACGGCGTTCCGCCTAATCCGCCCTACGTGGTTGAACGGTTTGCAAAGGTCCCGGTGCTTGGACCGTTTGCAAAGGTCCCGGTGCTTGAACGGTTTGCAAGGGGCCCGGGGCTTGGATGGTCATGCGGAGACACGTAGGGCGGATTAGCGCAGCGTAATCCGCCATGCATGCATGCCAGCGGCGCCTGCATGGCACCACGTGTTTAGTGCCGGTCGCCGCGCGTTTTCAACTGGTCCAGCAGCACCGCCACCAGCAGGATCACGCCGCGCATCAGATACTGGTAAAACGCGTCGACGTCCATCAGGTTCATGACGTTTTCCACCGTGCCCATGATCAGCACGCCGATCAGCACGCCGAAGATGCGCGCCTTGCCACCCTGGAGCGAGACGCCACCGAGCACACACGCCGAGATCACATCCAGCTCGAAACCTTGCGCCGCATTGGGCTGGCCGCTGGTGATGCGCGAGGCCAGGATCAGGCCCGCCATCGCGGTGACCAGGCCTTGCAGCAGGAAGATCCACACGCGCAGCCGTTCGACGCGCACACCGGCCAGCCGCGCCGCTTCCGGGTTGCCGCCGATGGCCAGGGTGTTGCGACCGAAGACCGTCTGGTTCAGCAAAATGCCGAACACCACGAAGCAGCAGGCGCAGATCAGCACCGGCAGCGGCATGCCGAAGATGCGGGTGTCGCCGAAGTCGATGAAGGCGTCGCTGTTGATGCCGACCGCCTGGCCCTGCGAGACGATGAAGGCCAGCCCGCGCACCATCAGCATCGTCGCCAGGGTGGCGATCAAGGCGTTCACGCGCAGGTAGGCGATCAACACGCCATTGAGCGCGCCGATCAGGGCGCCCGCCGCGAGGCCAGCACCGACGGCCAACGTGACGCTGCCGCTATGTTCCAACACGATCGCGCCCAGCACGCCGGCGAAGGCGATGGTCGAGCCGACCGACAGATCGAAGTCGCGCGAGGCGAGGCACAGCATCATGGTGCAGGCGACCATGCCGATCTGCGCCACCGACAGCATCAGGCCGACGACGTTGGTCACCGAGAAGAAGTTTTCGACGGTGACGGCCAGCACCGCGAACAGCACGACATATGCCAGCGGCATGCTGTATTCGATCAGCCATTGACGCGAGACCAGGGGCGCCGCCGGCTTGGCGGCGGGATTGATGGATGAGACGTTCATGCGATGCTCCGGGTATGAAGTGCGGGAGTTTCAATATGGGCGGGGGCGGCGGGCACGGTGGAATCGGGCAGCGCCAGGCGCAGCACCTCGGTTTCGCTGGCGTCGGCGCGCGACAATTCGCCGCAGATGGCGCCTTCGCGCATGACGATCACGCGGTCCGAGATGCCCAACACCTCCGGCAGTTCGCTCGAGACGACGATCACGCAGCAACCGCGTTCGGCAACTTCGTGGATGATGCGGTAGATGTCGTTCTTGGCGCCGACGTCGATGCCGCGCGTCGGCTCGTCCAGGATCAGCACCTTCAGCCCGGGTTCGGCCAGCCAGCGCGCCAGGATCACCTTTTGCTGGTTGCCGCCGGAGAGCAGGCGGATCTCCTGCTGGCGGTTGGGCGTCTTGATGCGCAGCCGGGCGATGAATTCGTCGGCCAGCGCCGCCTCTTTTTTATGGCGCAGGAACAGGCCGGCGCGCAGGTCGATGCGCCGCACGCTGATGTTGATGTTCTCCGCCACCGAGGCCGTGGCCAGGATGCCTTGCTCCTTGCGGTCCTCGGGGCACAGCACGATGCCGGCGGCGATGGCGTCGGTCGGCGCGCCCGTCGGCACGGTCGCGCCATCGAGCAGCACCTGGCCGGCGCTGCGCGGATCGGCGTTGTACAGCAAGCGCATCAACTCGCTGCGGCCGGCGCCCACCAAGCCGAAAAAGCCCAGCACCTCGCCGCCGCGCACGGAAAAGCTTTGCGGACCTTTCATGTGGTGGCCGTCGAGGCCCTGTATCTTCAGGCGCTCCTCGCCGAGCGCGCGCGGACGGTAGTCGTAGATGTCGCTCAGCTCACGTCCCACCATGTCGCTGATCAGGCGGTCGCGCGGCACCTCGGCCATGATGTTGTGCGTGACGATCTTGCGGCCATCGCGGAAGATGGTGCAGGCGTCGCACAGCGCGTACAACTCCTCCAGCCGGTGCGAGATGTAGATCAGGGTGCGGCCGTCGGCGCGCAGCTCGCGCACGAGGCGGAACAGGATTTCGGTCTCGCGGTGCGACAGGCTGCTGGTCGGTTCGTCGAAGGCGATGACCTGTGCGTCCTGCATGATGGCCTTGCAGATCTCCACCATCTGGCGCTGCGCGATCGACAGGTCGGCCAGCTTGGCGTCCGGCGCCAGGTCGACGCCGATGGCGGCCAGCTTCTCGGACACCATGCGGTAAGCCTTCGGCTTGTCCAGCAGGCCAAAACGGGTCGGCATGCGGCCCAGCAGCACGTTCTCGGCCACCGTCAGCTCCGGGACGTATTGCAGCTCCTGGTGGATCACGGCGATGCCGGCGCCGATGGCATCCTTGGCGCTGGTGAAGCGGCACTCGGCGCCGTTGACCATCAGGCGGCCGCCGTCGGGTTTATATTGGCCGCCCAGTATTTTGAGCAAGGTCGACTTGCCCGCGCCGTTCTCGCCCAGCAGGCCATGCACCTGGCCGGCGTGCGCATCGAAGCTCACGCCGTTCAGGGCTTTCACGCCGGGGAAGAATTTGCAGACCTCGTCGAATTGGAGGTAAGCCGCCATGGCTTACATGCCCATTTGCTTGCGGACGTCGGCCTGGTTGGCGCGCGTCATCAGCATTCCCTTGGTCAGCACTTCGGCCGGCGGGGTTCCTTTTCCGGTGATCCAGTTGTACATATTGACCGAGGTCTCGTAGCCGTGCTGCTTGGCGCTGATCATCACCGAGCCATAGAAGCCGGTCGGCGCAGGTTTGTTCAATTCATTTTCGGCGGCCTTGGCGCCGCCGATGCCGACGCCCACCATCGAATCGGCCTTGATGCCGCGTCCTTCGGCGGCGCGCACGGCGCCCAGCACCGCTTCATCGTTCAGGCCCACGGCCACCCAATGCTTGAAGCGCGCGTTCTTGGTCAGCGCGATGTTGGCGGCGTTGAAGGCGCTTTCGGTGTCGGTCTTCGCCTGCGGCGCGTCGACGATGTTCGCGGCCGGGAAACCGGCGGCTTTGAGCGCGTCTATGGCGCCGGTGGTGCGTTCCTTGGCGGTCGGCAGCTGGTCGTAGGCGACGCGGATCACGCCCACTTCGGCGATGTTCCATTTGCGGTTTTTGACTTCGGCGGCGATGCCTTCGCCGACCTGCTTGCCGATGGCGTAACCGGAGATGCCCATGTGCGGGATCGAGGCGATCGGCTTGCCGGTGCCGTCGACCAGGCGGTCGTCGACCGAGATCACTTTGAGGTTGTTACGCTTGGCGGAACGCTCGATGGCCTTGCCCAGCTTGACGTCCGGCGCGCAGATGACGAAGCCCTGCGCTTTTTGCGCGGCCAGGTTGTCGATCGCGGCGATCATTTTTTCGCCGTTGGGGATGCCGATCTTGACCAGGGTGAAGCCCTTGTCCTTGGCCGCCTGCTCGGCGTAGCGCCATTCGTCCTGGAACCACGGCTCCTCGGCCTGTTTGACGAGGAAGCCGATCTTGACCGGATCGGCCGCGTGGGCGACGCTGGTGAATTGGGTCGCGGCCATCAGGCACAGCGATGCTGCGGCGAGCAAGGTACGTTTCATGGTAAGTCTCCGTTTTGTTTTAAATTTTTAACCCGCAATTCCATGCGGGGTCGTACCCCTTGGGGTACGACCCCTACGTGGTAGCGCAAGCGTATCGCTAAAAGCGTGCCGGGTTTGGTCTAAGCGCCTCTTCCCGACGGGCAGAAAAAAGCCGGCGTCGAAGCGCCGGCTCGTTCACTACCGCATCACCATTCGGCGACGCTGCCATCCGCATGGCGCCATACAGGGTTGCGCCAGTCGGGTGCGTTTTTGCTCGCCGCGATCACGCGCTCCTCGTCCACTTCCACGCCCAAACCTGGTTTAGGCAACGGCTTGCAGTAGCCGTCGGTGATCGTGAAGTCTTCCTTGTTGATCACGTAGTCGAGCAGCTCGCCGCCCTTGTTGTAGTGGATGCCCATGCTTTGTTCCTGCAGCACGGCGTTGTACGACACGAAGTCGACCGCCAGGCACGAGGCCAGCGCCACCGGACCCAGAGGGCAGTGCGGCGCCAGGGTGACGTCGTAGGCTTCGGCCATCGAGGCAATCTTCAGGCACTCGGTGATGCCGCCGGCGTGCGACAGATCCGGCTGCACGATAGCCAAGCCGCCGGCCGCGAACACGTTCTTGAATTCGAAGCGCGAGTACATGCGCTCGCCGGCCGCCAGCGGGATCGACGTCATTTCGGCCAGGCGTGGATAGTACTCGGCCTGCTCGGCCAGCACCGGCTCTTCGACGAACAATGGACGGAACTGCTCCAGTTCGCGCAACAGGGTCTTGGCCATCGGCGCGGCCACGCGGCCGTGGAAGTCCAGGCCGAATTCGATGGTGTTGCCGAACGCTTCGCGGATTTCCGCCACGCGCTGCACGGCCTTGTCGACGGCGGCCGAGGTGTCCAGCAGGCCCAGTTCCTCGGTGCCGTTCATCTTGAACGTATCGAAGCCGCCGGCCTTGAGTTTGGTGATCTGTTCGATGATGTCGGCCGGACGGTCGCCGCCCACCCAGCTGTACATTTTCATGCGGTCGCGCACCAGGCCGCCCAGCAGTTCATAGACCGGCTTGCCCATCACTTTGCCCTTGATGTCCCACAGCGCCTGGTCGATACCGGCGATGGCGCTCATCAGGATGGCGCCGCCGCGATAGAAGCCGGCGCGGTACATGGTCTGCCACAGGTCGTTGATGCGGGCCGGGTCGGCGCCGATCAGATACGATTCCAGTTCCTGGACGGCGGTCTCCACGGTGCGCGCGCGGCCTTCGATGACCGGTTCGCCCCAGCCGACGACGCCTTCATCGGTCTCGATTTTCAGCAGCATCCAGCGCGGTGGAACACGGTAGGTCGTCAGTTTGGTGATTTTCATAGGAGAAGAAGAATAAGTTCAGGGAACAGCCTTCAGTCTAAGCTTCCCGCCTAGACGGGAAATATGATTAATTCAACACAAGCCATATCATTATCGAATAGCAGAAATAGGCCCCGTTGCTATCTGATATCAGCATAGCTGATAGTGGTAAATTCATATCAATTGTATTCCTTCGCCCTTTAGACTGGCAGCACTCAATATTCCGGGAGCGCGGCCAGCATGATCGATACCAGTACGCATGTCGCGTCGACCCCCGGCATCATGCTGCTGCGCGTCGGCCAGGCCGGCAGCGCCCTGCGCTGGGACCCCGCCGGGCGCTGCTGGCGCTGGCCGGACCCGCAAGGGGGCCAGTTATACGCCTGGCCGGCCCCGGCCGGCATGCCCAGCGGCCTGCGCCTGCAGGAAAACGCTTGCGTAATGGCCTGCTGCAGCTCCGGCCGCGTGCTGCTGGGGCAGGGCAAGCGCCTGGGCATGGTCGATTTGCCGCCGCCGGGCCAGGCCAGCCGTCCGCTGCAAAGCCAGGTTCTGCTGACCGTCGACGCGGCCGAGCCGCGCACCAGCATCAGCGACGGCTGCACCGACCGGGGCGGCAATTTCGTTTTCGGCACCGCCAACACGGCCACCGACCAGCGTCCCATCGGCAGCTTTTACCAGTATTCGCAGCGCCACGGTTTGCGCCGGCTGGCGCTGCCGGTCGTGGTCAAGGCCGGCGGCATCGCCTTCAGCACCGACGGCCGCCGCATGTACTTCGCCGACACGGCCCAGGGCGACATCATGCAATGCGAATATGATTCGGAGCGCGCCAAGGTGTCCAACGTGAAAACGTTTGCAACGGTACTGGCGCCCGGGGCCGGCGCGGCCGTGGTCGACAGCGCCGACCGCTTGTGGAGCGTGCAGGGCGGTGCCTTGGTGCAATACGCGCCACACGGCGGCGCCCTGCGGCGCATCGGCATGGCGCGCGAGGCGGCCGCCGGCGTGGCCTTCGGCGGCGAGGGCTTGCGCCAGCTACTGGTGCTGGGCGCGAACGGCGGCCTGTACGGCCTGCCGCCCGACCTGGCGCCCGATTTGCCGGCGGACCTGGCGCGCCAGCCGCCGAAGGGCGTGCCGGATGTCCCGTTCGCCGATGGCGGTCCCGGCCGTTCCGCCACGCCGCCCGCACCCTCCATCGGTGATTGACGCTGGACCAGCCCGCCATATATGATGGGCGATCAAAATAATCACCCATATGACCGATACCCGCTCAGATCGCTTTGTTCGTTCCCACCTGAAAACCCGCCATCTGGTCTTGCTGGTAGAACTGGGCCGTCACGGCTCCATCGCACACGCGGCGCAAGCCGCCAACCTGACTCAACCTGGTGCGTCCAAATTGCTGGGCGAGCTTGAACACGCGCTCGGCGTTCAGCTGTTCGAGCGGCTCTCGCGCGGCGTGTCGCCGACCTGGTACGGGAAAGTACTTATCCGGCGCGCCGGCGCGGCATTGGCGGAAATGGACGCGGCCCACCAGGAGGTGATGGAACTGTTGTCCGGCCTGCGCGGCCGCGTGGGCATCGGCACCGTGCTGGCGCCCGCCACGAGCCTGGTGCCGAAGGCAATCAACCTGCTCAAGTCGCGCCATGCGCGCGTGCATGTCGCCGTCAAGATGTCGACCAGCAAAGTGCTGGTGGAGCGCCTGCGCAGCGGCGAGCTCGATCTGGTGGTCGGCCGCATCCTCGATACGGCCGCCGCCGACGAACTCAATTTCGAACCGCTGACCGACGAGCCGCACCTGCTGATCGCGCGCAGCGGCCATCCGCTGGCCAGCCGCACCGACCTGCAGCTGGAAGAGCTGATGCATCAATGCTGGGTGCTGCCGCCGGCCGGCAGCATCCTGCGCGACCGCCTGACCGCGCTGTTTTTATCGCACGGCCTGGAGCAACCCGGCGAGACGGTGGAGACGCAGGACCTGCCGGTGGTCGCCAGTCTGTTGATGAGCAGCGACATGGTGGTAGCGCTTCCGGCGGACGCCGTGCAAGCGTATCTGCAAGCCGGCCTGATGACCGTGCTGCCGTTCGATCTGGGCGTGAGCATGGATTCGTTCGGCATCGTCACGCGCAAACGGCACCAGCTCTCGCCTGGCGCGGATGCAATGTTGTTGGCTTTGCGCGACGCCGCCGCCAGCATGTACCCACATTATCATCCTCCGTCTTAATCTTCTTTCTATTCCTGTTGTCATAGCGGAGCTATTGCTCTTTTCGTCATTGTGTATGTCTGATATACGAACTTGATATGGACAGAATGCAATTAGCTATTGGCTTATGAACTAGTGTTTCGCTTAGCATCCAGTCTATCCGTCCGCTCTGTATCAGAGACGGAACTCATACAAACACTGGAGATGCACATGAAACACAAGAAAATGAGCTTGCTCATCGCCGCGCTTTTCACGACCCCGTTGATGGCGCAGCAAGCCCTCGCACAAGAAGCCGCACCGGCCGCCGCAGCCCCGGCCGCACCGGCCGCCGGCGAGATCCAGCAAGTGAACGTGACCGGCATCCGCGCCTCCGTGCGCAACGCGCTGGCGGCCAAGGAAGCCAGCAACAGCATGGTGGAAGTCGTATCGTCGGAAGACATCGGCAAGCTGCCTGACACCACCATCGCCGAATCGCTGGCGCGCCTGCCAGGCCTGTCGTCCGGCCTCGATCGCGGCAACGCGTCGCAGATCGTCGCGCGCGGCATGGGTCCACGCTTCATTGGCGCCACCCTGAACGGCCGCGAACTGGCGTCGTCGGAGCCTAACCGCGCCGTGCGTTTCGAGCAGTTCCCGTCGGAGTCCGTGAGCGGCGCCACCGTCTACAAAACGCAGATGGCGGAAGTCACCGAAGGCGGCATCGCCACCACCATCGATCTGCAAACCGTCTCGCCGCTGAAGTACAGCGGCCGCCAGCTGTCGCTCAAAGCCGATGCGCTGTACTACGCGCTGGCCAAGGACATCGCCGGCGCCGACAAGGTCGCGCCACGCGTGGGCGGCATCTATGTCGACCAGTTCCTGAACAAGACCCTGGGCGCGGCCATCGCGTTCAGCTACCAGGACCAGCCATCGGTGCAGAAGAACGTGCGCCACTGGGGCTTCAACGAGAACAACTCGGCCGACATCAACGGCGACGGCAAGATCGACAAGACCCCATGGGGCTTCCAGGACGACGTGCGCCGTGGCAGCAACAAGCGCAGCAGCGTGCTGGGTAAAGTCGAATGGAAACCGAACAACGACGTCCTGATCACCGCCGACACCTACTACGCCAAGACCGCCATCGACGAAGCCCAGATGCAGCACTGGACCGGCGACATGGGCAACTGGGACGGCGGCAACTCGGGTAACTTCAGCAACCTGGATGTCCGCAACGGCTACGTCGCCGGCGGCACCTTGAACTGGTCGCGTGTGATCAACAACGACGCGCACTGGATCCAGGACAGCAGCGTGTCGGCCAGCGGCTTGAACGCCAAGGTCAATCTCGGCGACTGGAAAGTCGAAACCGATCTGTCGACCTCCCACGCGCTGCGCAGCAGCCAGTGGCGCGACCTGCGTCAGAATTCGCTGGGCAGCATTCCAGTGCAGATCAACTGGTCGTTCACCGGCGACGAACGCCAAAGCTACAACTTCGGCGGCATCGACACCGGCAATCCTGCCAACTTCGAAGCACCGACCCTGTATGTCGACACCGACGGCCATATCAAGGATTTGCTGAACGCCGCGTCGGTCACGGCCGCGCGTCCGATCGAAAACAGCATCTTCAGCCGTCTCAAGGTCGGCGTGCGCGCCACCGATCGCGAGAAGAGCTATCGCCAGACCACCTGGCAGCTGTCGCAGACTTCGGCGATCCCGGCTTCGGATTACGAGACCGTCACCGTTGCCGGCTTCCCTTCGTACATCGTGCTGAAGGACTTCGGCGCCAGCACCTCGGCCGCCTTCGGTCCGAACGCTTTCAATCCGGACGGCCGTCCGCAGACCCAGAACGATCTGCTGTCGGGCTGGAAGGTCAAGGAGCGCAGCACCTCGGCCTTCATCCAGGGCGACCTCGATGGCGAAGCCTTCGGCAAGACCTATCGCGGCAACGTCGGCGTGCGCGTGGTGCACACCAAGCAAACCGGCTACGGCATGCAGTCGGTCAACGGCGCGGCGCCAACCGATGTCGAAGGCGGCACCTCGTACACCGAGATCCTGCCTAGCATGAACGCCATCTTCAACCTGGACGAGAAGCAGGAACACCAGATCCGTTTCAGCCTGGCCCGCGCCATGTCGCGCGCGCCGATGGATGAAATGCGCGCCTCGCGTAACCTGAACGTGGTTGCCGATTCGTCGCAGCCGACCACCGGCAGCGCTGGTAACCCCGAGCTGAAGCCGATGATGGCCAACCAGGTCGATCTGGCTTACCAGTGGTACTTCTCGAAAGGTTCGCTGCTGTCGGCCGGCGCGTTCTACAAGAAGGTCCAGCGCTACATCGCCCTGACCAGCGACACCACCGTCATCAACGGCCGCCCGGCGACCGTGACGCGTTCGATCAACGGCGACGGCGGCGATATTCGCGGTCTGGAGCTGGTGTACCAGCAAGCGTTCACCGGTCTGCCTGCACCGTTCGACGGCCTGGGCGTCGCCAGCAACTACGCTTACACGACCAGTAACATCCGCGAAGCCACGCCATCGGTCAATCCTTACCCGATCGAAGGCCTGATGAAGCACAACGGCGGCGTGACCCTGTGGTACGAAAAAGCCGGTTACGAAGCGCGCCTGTCGGCCAACTACAAGAGCGCCTTCGTGCGCAACCCGACCTGGAACGCGGGTCAGTTGATCGAGAACGAAGCCGAGACCTACCTGACCCTGAACCTGGCCAAGCAATTGACGCCTAACATCCAGCTGCGCTTCGGTATCGACAACCTGACCAACCAGAAGGCCGTCTACACCAGCGCGAACATCCCTGTGCAGCAGGAAGTGACCGAGTTCGGTCGCCGCTTCAACCTGGGTCTGTCGTTCAAGCTGTAATGTCCTAGTCTCTTGTAACTTTTTTATCGTGGTTTTACGGAGCGGTGCGTGAGAGCGCTGCTCCGTTTTTTTTTAACCCGCACGGCCAGGCGGGGTCGTACCCATCGGGTACGACCCCAGGTTTGCGGGTTTAGCCTACCGGGAGTCCAATTTGAATTCCAACATCTTCAATTGGCGGCGCTTTGGCGCCGCCGTTATGCTGCTCGCGGCCTGCGTTTCCGCCGATGCGGTCACCACTTCCAACACTTCCACCAAGCCCGACGTCAAAGCGGGGCGCGAGCGCCTCTCGCTCGATCGCGGCTGGCTGTTCCATCTGGGCGACGTCGTCCAGCCGCCCATCGTCGGCCACGAGGAATCGTATAGCAACGCCAAGGCCGGCAACGCGCCCGGCGCGGCCGGCACCGAATTCGACGACTCCGACTGGCGCCGCCTCGACCTGCCGCACGATTGGGCCGTCGAAGGTCCGTTCGATCCCAAGGCCAATATCTCGCAGGGCTACCGTCCGCGCGGCATCGGCTGGTATCGCCGTTACCTGAAGGTCGATCCGGCCGATCGCGGCCGCCATTTCGAGCTGCAATTCGACGCCATCGCCACCCACGCCACGGTTTGGGTGAACGGCAATGTGGTCAACCGCAACTGGTCCGGCTACAACGCCAGCAACATCGACATCACGCCATATCTGAACTACGGCGACTCGCTCAACACCATCTCGATCCGCGCCGACGCCGAGGCGATGGAGGGCTGGTGGTATGAAGGCGCCGGCATGTACCGCCACGCGTGGCTGGTCAAGCGCGCGCCGGTGCACGTGGCGACCGACGGCGTGTACGCGGTGCCGCGCGCGGGCAAGGGCAAGCTGTGGAGCTTGCCGGTGGAAGTCACCGTCAACAACAGCGGCAAGAAGGTCTCCGACGTCACCGTCGAAGTCACGCTGTTCGACCCGGCCGGCAAGCAGGTCGGCCGCCAGACCGCCAAGGCATCCGTCGGCGTGTTGAAGGACGCCGTCGTCAAGCTGCCGTTCTCCATCAACGATCCGGCCCTGTGGTCGATCGAGAAAACCAATCTGTACCGCGTCACCACTCGGGTCATCCAGGACGGCAAGGCGCAGGATGAAGTCTCGCTGCACACCGGCTTCCGCACCATTCGCTTCGACGCCCAGCAAGGCTTCTTCCTGAACGGCCAACACCTCAAGCTGCAAGGCGTGTGCATCCACCAGGACCATGCCGGCGTCGGCGTGGCGATTCCGGATTCGGTGTGGGAATACCGCCTGCGCCGTTTGAAGGAACTGGGCGTGAACGCGATCCGCTTCTCGCACAACGCGCCGGCGGCCGAAGTGCTGGACATGGTCGACCGCATGGGCTTTGTCGTCATGGACGAGAACCGCAACTTCAATCCGTCGCCGGACTACATGAAGCAGCTGGAGTGGATGGTCAAGCGCGACCGCCACCATCCGGGCATCATCCTGTGGTCGGTGTTTAACGAGGAGCCGGTGCAGGGTTCCGAAGTGGGCTACGAGATGGTGCGCCGCATGGCGGCCGTGGTCAAATCGCTGGACGACACCCGTCCGGTGACGGCGGCGATGAACGGTGGCTTCTTCAGCGACCTCAATGTCTCGCACGCGGTGGACGTGGTCGGCGCCAACTACCAGGTGCCGGACTACGACCGCTATCACAAGGCCTATCCGAACAAGCCTTTCACCAGCTCGGAGGACACCTCGGCCTTCATGACGCGCGGCGAGTTCAAGACCGTCAAGGAAAAGGGCATCATCGCCAGCTACGATGACCTGAGCGACGCGGCCCAGTGGGGCAATACCCACCGCGACGCGTGGGAGGCGATCGCCACCCGTCCCTACGTGGCCGGCGGCTTCGTCTGGACCGGCTTCGATTATCGCGGCGAACCGACGCCGAACGATTGGCCGGCCGTCAGCTCGGTGTTCGGCATCATGGACTTGAACGGCTTCCCGAAGAACGCCTACTACATCCACCAGGTCCAGTGGATCAAGGACCGTCCGCTGATCCACATCGCGCCGCACTGGAACTGGAGCGGCAGCGAGGGCAAGGACATCCGCGTGATGGTGATGGCCAACGTCGAGAAGGTGCAGCTGCTGTTGAACGGCAAAGCGCTGGGCGAGCAGCAGGTCGATCCGTTCCGCATGAACTTCTTCAACGTCGCCTACGCGCCGGGCAAGCTGGAGGCGGTCGGTTATCGCGGCGGCAAGGAAGTCGCGCGCACGTCGGTGGAGACCACCGGCGCCGCCGTCGCGCTGGAACTGGTGCCGGACCGCGCGCAGCTGGCCGGCGATGGCCGCGACGCCATGCCGATCACCGTGCGCGCACTCGATGCGCAGGGCCGCGCGGTGCCGCTGGCCGATGCCAACGTCACCTTCGCGGTGACGGGCGGCGGCCGCTCCATCGGGCACGGCAACGGCGATCCGACCTCGCACGAGGATGAGAAGGGCGCCACGCGCCGCCTGTTCAACGGCCTGGCGCAGCTGATCGTGCAGACCAACTGGGACAGCAAGGAGGCCGTCAACGTGGTCGCCACGGCGCCGGGCCTGAGCGCGGCGAAGATCTCGATTCCCGTCAAGGCGGTGGCGGCGGAGCCGTTCGTCACCAGCGCCGACGCGCCGACGACTTTTGTGCGCAGCTGGCGCGTGGCGCCGGTCAGCGACCAGCGTCCGGACCCGAACCAGAAACTGGCAGGCTTCGACATGAACACCTGGGGCTGGGGTTCGCCGCCGCTGTGGGCGGACGCTGGCGCCAAGTATCATCTGTACCGCTCCAGCTTCACGCCGCGCAAGAACCTCGCCAACGGCAACGGCTTGATCCGCTTCGGCGGCATCCGTGGCAAGGCCGAGGTGTGGGTCAACGGCAAGCTGGTCGGCAAGAAGGACAGCTACGCGCCCGCGCCGCTGGACCTGCCGTTGCCCGCTGGCACTGGCAAACGTGAGATTAATGTGATCGTCGAAGCCGAGCCAGGTCAGGGCAGCGGTATCGAAGGGCACGTCACGATCGAGCCGCAGGTAAAGTAATGAGGCTGGTAAAGTAATAAGATTGTGTCTTGTATTCTTAGCCATTAATTAAATCGAGCGTAATTCGCGTGCCGCAGCCCCAAAATGGGGTTGCGGGCGCCTGATTCGGTTGACGGCGCCCCGCGCGCTGCCTATAGTGGCGGGATGATTTCCGAATTCGAAGAACTATCCGACAAGATCGACCAGTTGGCCGAGATGACCAACGCCTTGCGCCGCGAGAATGCCCAGTTGCGCCAAGCCAATGCCGCACTCGTGGTCGAGAACATGGGCTATCAGCGCCGCCTCAGCGAAGCGTCCGGCAGGATCGTGGCGCTGCTGGAAAAAGTGCCGTCGCTGGAGGACGAGTCCAAGTCCGAGTCCAACGCCGAGTCCGATCAGGACGAAGATGAGCAACCCGCAACCGACCATCTGCCTGAAAAAGAGGATGTACGATGATTCAGCTGGATGTGTCCATCATGGGCCAGCCATACCGTCTGGTGTGCAAACCCGAGGAAGAGCGCGCGCTGCGCGAAGCGGCCGCTTTGCTGGACAAGAAGATGACCAGCATCCGCGACGGCGGCAAAATCAAGGGCAATGACCGCATCGCCGTGATGGCCGCGCTGGGCATGGCGGCGGAATTCCTGTCGGTGAAATCGCCGCAAGGTCCGTTGTCTGACATGTCGATTCTGGAAGTGCAGACCAAGATCGGCGCCATGCACAAAGTGCTCGATAGCGCACTGACTCCACAAGAAACCCTGTTTTAATTCGCTAAACTCCTTCCTTTGCGGCGGACAAGAGAGTAAACTTCTTCGTACCCTGCGGTGTTCGCGATTGCCATATATTCCTTGAACCATTTATGTGCACCGGTTGCGGAATTTTGTTCGATGGGCGTGAGCGTCGCTAGACCGATGAACCCGAAATTGAACTAACTGTGACCACCTTGAACCGTTTGGTTCGGGATGCCGGCAAAGACGGCACAGGCGGGGCCTTATATCTAGAAAGCGGTTGTTAGCATGTGAATGCGCAGCCGCTTTTTTTCGTCTGGAGAAAAGCGATGCAATACTGGTTGATGAAGTCCGAGCCCGATGAAGTCAGTATCGACGACGTGATGGCGTCGAAGGATCAGACCACGCCATGGTTCGGCGTGCGTAACTACCAGGCGCGCAATTTCATGCGCGACCAGATGCAGGACGGCGACGGCGTGCTGTTCTATCACTCCAGCTGCCCGGAGCCCGGCATCGCCGGCTTGGCGGTGGTAGTGGGCGGGCCGTATCCCGACGCCACGCAATTCGACAAGAAGAGCAAGTACTACGACGCCAAGGCGACGCCGGAGCAGCCGCGCTGGATTTCGGTCGATGTGAAGGGCACGGAGAAAACCCGTTTGCTGTCGCTGGCCGAGATGCGGACCATCCCTGCGCTGGAGGATATGGTGGTGCTGCAGAAGGGCAGCCGCCTGTCCATCACGCCCGTCACGGCGGCGCAATGGAAGGCGATCGTCAAGCTAATAAAGTAGGTCAAACCCGGCAAGCGTTTAGCGATACGCCCGCATCCCAACTTAGGGGTCGGACCCATTGGGGTCCGACCCCGCATGGCCGTGCGGGTTAGCTGGCTCGGGGAAGGATAGGCGCGCGGCCTTTCTGTTTGACCTTGTAGGCCCACACCAGCATGGCGATGGCGCCGACGATCATCGGCAGCGACAACACCTGGCCGGAGGTGATCGGCATGCCCAGGACGGCGGTCTCCCAGTCGGGCGTGCGGAAGTACTCGGTGAAGAAGCGCGCGCACCCGTACAGCAGCGTATAGAAGGCGCCAACCGCCAGGCGCGGACGCTCCTTGCGCGCGTACAGCCACAGGATGACGAACACCAGCAGGCCGTCGATCAGCATTTGATACAGCGGCGATGGATGGCGCAGCCCTTGCAGGAACACTGGATTGGGGAACAGCGGATACGAAATGTCCGGCCACATCATCGCCCATGGCAGCGACGGATCGGACACCACGCGGCCCGGCAGTTCGGAGTTGATGAAGTTACCGAGGCGTCCCGCTGCGTACCCCAGCGGCACCAGCGGGGCGATGAAGTCGTAGACGTCGAGCAGGTTGCGTCCCGCGCGGCGCGCCCACACCGCCATCGCGATCAACACGCCAATGAAGCCGCCGTGGAAGGACATCCCGCCGTGCCAGATCTTGAAAATCTCGATCGGGTTGGAGAAGTATTTGACCGGCTCATAAAACAGCACCTCGCCGAGGCGGCCGCCGATGACGACACCGAGCATCCCGTAGAACAGCATGTCGTCGAGGTCCTCCTTGCGCCAGCCCTGCGCGGCGATATGCGGCTGCTTGATGCGCACCCGGCCCAGGGTGATGAACAGGGCGAAGGCCAGCACGTACATCAGGCCATACCAGTGGATCGCGACCGGCCCCAGATGAATGGCGACCGGATCGGGCATCGGATGTATCAGCATAGAGCGTTCTTTCCCAGGTTCTTATTCAGTAATTCCAAAAAGCCGCGCAGCACCGGCGACGTATTGTCGCGGCGCCAGGCCAGGCCGGTTTCGACCAGCGGGCCGGTGTCGGCCAAGGCCCGGTATTCTACCCCGGGCCGCATCAGGTTGGAGACCGACTGCGGCACCAGCGCCATGCCCATGCCGGCCGAGACCAGGCTGACGATGGTCTGCATCTGAATCGCCTGCTGGCCGATCTCCGGCGTGATGCCGGCGTCGCGGAACACCGAGAGGATGGCGTCGTACAGCGCCGGCGAAATCGCGCGCGGGAACACGATCAGCGGCAGCCGTGGCATGGCGGCCAGCGCCACCTTGCCCTTTTTCGCCAGCAGCCCGGCCGGCACGGCCAGCACCAGCGGCTCGTTCAGCACCGGCAGGTAGTCCAGTTCCAGTTTGGCCTTGTCGGGCAGCGGTGGGATCAGCAGGCCGGCGTCGATGCGGTTGTGCAGCAGGTCGTCGAGCTGCAGGTCGGAGGTGGCTTCCTGCAGCGTGATCTGCACCTGCGGATAGGCGGCGCGGTAGGCGCGCAGGAAGGGCGGCAGCACGCTGTAGTCGGCCGAGGAGACAAAGGCCAGGGTCAGGCGCCCCACCTCGCCGGCGGCGGCCCGCTGGACCAGCTGCGGCAGCTCCTGGGCCTGCGCCAGCAGCCGCCTGGCCTCCGGCAGCAGCGCGATGCCGGCCGGCGTCAGCGCCACGCCACGGCGGCTACGCTCGAACAGCGCCGCGCCCAACAACTGCTCCAGCGCCTGGATCGTCTGCGACAGCGGCGGCTGCGTCATGTGCAGGCGCAGCGCGGCCTTGCCGAAGTGGAGTTCCTCGGCCACGGTGACGAAATAACGCAGTTGCCTCAGTTCCAGATTCATATGTGTTTGTATTGATATTTACTCTGGTGATATTTTATACGACTCACAGAGTCGAAAATCATATATTTGACACCGGGGCAGGGGCAAGGCAATCTGTCAGGCTACGCTCAAAGCCTTAGAGCCGCCTTATCACTGGAGAAACATCATGCCTGTATATCGTTCCCGCACCACCACCCACGGCCGCAACATGGCCGGCGCCCGCGCCCTGTGGCGCGCCACCGGCATGAAGGATGGCGATTTCGACAAGCCTATCGTCGCCGTGGTTAACTCCTTCACGCAGTTCGTGCCCGGCCACGTGCACCTGAAGGACCTGGGACAACTGGTGGCGCGCGAGATCGAGAAGGCCGGCGGCGTCGCCAAGGAATTCAACACCATCGCCGTCGATGACGGCATCGCCATGGGCCACGGCGGCATGCTGTATTCGCTGCCGTCGCGCGACCTGATCGCCGACTCGGTCGAGTACATGGTCAACGCCCACTGCGCCGACGCCATGGTCTGCATCTCCAACTGCGACAAGATCACGCCGGGCATGCTGATGGCCGCCATGCGCATTAACATTCCGGTGGTGTTCATCTCCGGCGGCCCGATGGAAGCCGGCAAGGTGGTCAAGGTCGTCAACGGCACGCAGAAGATCATCAAGCTCGATCTGGTCGACGCCATGATCAAGGCCGGCGACCAAACCGTCAGCGACGCCGACGTCGCCGAGATCGAGCGTTCCGCCTGTCCGACCTGCGGTTCGTGCTCGGGCATGTTCACCGCGAACTCGATGAACTGTCTGACCGAGGCGCTGGGCCTGGCCCTGCCGGGCAACGGCACCATCCTGGCCACGCACTCGGACCGCGAACAGCTGTTCCTGCGCGCCGGCCGCCTGGTGGTCGAACTGGCCAAGCGCCACTACGAGCAGGACGACTACTCGGTGCTGCCGCGCTCCATCGCCACCAAGGCCGCGTTTGAAAACGCCATGGCGCTCGACGTCTCGATGGGCGGCTCCACCAACACCGTGCTGCACCTGCTGGCGGCCGCGCACGAGGCGGGCGTCGACTTCAACATGGCCGACATCGACCGCATCTCGCGCAAGGTGCCATGCCTGTGCAAGGTCGCTCCGATGACCGACAAGTACCACATCGAGGACGTGCACCGCGCCGGCGGCATTATCGGCATCCTGGGCGAACTGGCGCGCGGCGGTCTGCTCGACACCTCGCTGCCGACCATCCACGCGGCGACCATGGCCGAGGCGATCGAACGCAATGACGTCAAACGCAGCGACGATCCGGCGGTGCACCAGCTGTTCCGGGCCGCGCCGGGTGGCGTGCCGACGCAGACGGCGTTCTCGCAGTCGGAGCGTTTCGCGACGCTGGACCTGGACCGCAGCACCGGCTGCATCCGCGACAAGGCGCACGCCTATTCGCAGGACGGCGGCCTGGCCGTGTTGTACGGTAACCTGGCCGAGAAGGGTTGCATCGTCAAGACGGCCGGCGTCGACGAGAGCATTCTGAAATTCAGCGGCAAGGCGCGCGTGTTCGAAAGCCAGGATGCGGCGGTCGAGGCGATCCTGGGCGATACGGTGCACGAGGGCGACGTCGTCGTCATCCGCTACGAAGGCCCTAAAGGCGGTCCGGGCATGCAGGAGATGCTGTATCCGACTTCGTACATCAAGTCCAAGGGCTTGGGCAAGGCGTGCGCGCTGTTCACCGATGGCCGCTTCTCCGGCGGTTCGTCGGGGCTGGTGATTGGCCACGCTTCGCCGGAGGCGGCCGAGGGTGGCGCAATCGGTTTGGTGGAAGAGGGCGACATGATCGACATCGACATCCCGAACCGCACCATCAACCTGCGCATCAGCGACGCCGATTTGGCGGCGCGCCGCCAGGTGATGGAAGCGAAGGGCGGCGACGCCTGGCAGCCGGTCAACCGCGAGCGTTATGTGTCGCAGGCGTTGCAGGCGTATGCTGCGTTGACCACCTCCGCCGACCGTGGCGCCGTGCGCGATTTGTCGCAGTTGAAGCGTTAAGCGAGGCCGGTAACAACGACAAACCGTGGAAACACGTAGGGCGGATTAGGCGGAACGCCGTAATCGGCCATGCATGCGCCGCCGAGACGCATGCATGGCCGATTACGCTGCGCTAATCCGCCCTACGTGGTTTATCGTTTGTCATGGTACGCGGTGTGTGGCGCCCACTCAATCCGTCACCTCGAACGCCGCGGGGTCCAACTCGTCCAACGTGACGATGGTATTGCGTCCCGGATGCGCGGCCTGCTGCGTCAACCTTGCCGCCAACTGCGCCAGATAATCGGCGCGGCAGCGGCGCAGCACATAATCCCTGAAATTATCCAGTTCCAGATCGCGCCAAGCGCGCTCGCGGCCCTCGTCCGAGCGCACGCGTGCCTGCGCGCGTAATTCGGGCGTGATCTCGGCATCCCCGGCCGTCAAGCGCGTGTAGCCGTAGCGGTCCATGAATTCGCCCGTCACCGTCTCGATGGCATTGATCTCCGGCGTCGTCAGCTGCTGCTTGAACTTGTCGATATTGGCGGCGATCGGCGGATAGCAATTCGACGACCACAACGCCGACAATTGCGAGAGCTGCTTGGCCTCCTGCGAGCCCGCCACGTCCAGCATCTGCGGCAAAAAGTCGATGCCGAGGAAGACGCACACCTGCCGCAGCGTGGTTTCCTGCTGCGACAGGAAATCCTCGTAGCGTATCGTCAGCACCCGGTCCGGCCAGCGCAGCCGCACATGGTCGGCTGCGCGGTGCGCGGCCAGCCAGGTCTGCGCGTTGAGCAGGCTATCGAAGTCGTGGATGATGGCGCGGTTCATCGACGCCACCTGCGCGCGCGGATCGCGCACCACGTTGACGAACAACATATCCGGATACAGCTCCATCTGCTGGTCGGCGTAGTGCACGCTGTCGAGCGACTTGTCCATCACCACGCTGGCGTGCTGGCGCTCGCCGGCGCGCAGCAGCAGCTCCCACACCACGCGGTGGATGCTGCGCGGCTGGTTGCGGATGGTTTCGAAGATCTCGACTGGATCGAACACCGCGCCCGGCCACTTGACCATGCTGACCGCCTGCAGCCCGACCACGTCGGTCACCATGCGGAAGTAGCTGCGGTCGTCGCGCAGGTCGCCGTACAGCGGCACCAGCGGCATCAGGTCGACGATGTGCAGCGGGTAGGGCGAATAGAACTGCGGCGACATGTTCAGCCGCAGGCGCAGCGCGTGGCTGCCGCAGCGGCGCAGCGGTATCATCATCACGGGGCGCGGGCGGACGCCCTGGGCCGC